>JASLDW010000023.1 GCA_030151365.1 Lysobacter sp.
CCTGCCGACCAACATGACCGGCATCGTCGGCCCGAACGGGTGCGGCAAGTCCAACATCATCGACGCCGTGCGCTGGGTGATGGGCGAATCCTCGGCCAGCCGCCTGCGCGGCGACAACGCCACCGACGTGATCTTCTCCGGCTCCAATGCGCGCAAGCCGGTGTCGCAGGCGACGGTCGAGCTGATCTTCGACAACTCCGACCACACCATCGCCGGCGAGTACGCCGCCTTCACCGAAATCTCGGTCAAGCGCACGGTCGGCCGCGATGGCCAGAGCCAGTACTACCTCAATGGCGCCAAGTGCCGCCGCCGCGACATCACCGACCTGTTCCTCGGTACCGGCCTCGGTCCGCGCAGCTACTCGATCATCGAGCAGGGCATGATCAGCCAGGTCATCGAGGCCAAGCCGGAAGAACTGCGCACCTATCTCGAGGAAGCGGCCGGCATCTCCAAGTACAAGGAGCGCCGCAAGGAGACTGAGACCCGCATCCGCCACACCCGCGAGAACCTCGAGCGCCTGACCGACCTCCGCGACGAAGTCGGCAAGCAGTTGCAGCACCTCGCGCGCCAGGCCAAGCAGGCCGAGCAGTACACCACGCTGCAAAGCGAAAAGCTGGTCAAGGACGCCGAGTGGAAGGCCTTGCAGTTCCGCGCGCTCGACGTGCAGTTGCAGGCGCATCGCCACGCGCTGGCCGGCGACGAGACGCGACTGGAACAGCTGGTCGCAGAGCAGCGCGAAGCCGAGCGCCAGATCGAAACCGGGCGCGTCCGCCACCAGGAAGCCAGCGAAGCGCACGCCAAGGCGCAGGCCGAGGTCTACGAAGTCGGCGGCACGCTGGCGCGCATCGAACAGCAGATCCAGCACCAGAAGGAGATGTCGACGCGCCTGCAGCAGGCCCGCGACGAGGCCGAAGCCGCGCTCAATGAACTGGTCGGCCACATCAGCGGCGACGGCGAGAAGCTGGCGGTGCTGAAGGCAGCGCTGGAAGAATCCGAACCGCGACTGGCTGCGCTGAAGGCCGACGACGAAGCGAAGCAGGGCGCATTGCGCGATGCCGATGCCGCGTTGGCCGACTGGCAGCAACGCTGGGATGCGCATGCCCGCGAACAAAGCGAAATCGCGCGTTCCGGCGACGTCGAACGCACCCGCGTCGATTACCTCGATCGCCAGTTGCTGGACGCCGAACGTCGTCGCGAGAAGCTCGAAGGCGAACGCTCCGGGCTCGATCTCGAGGCGCTGGCCAATGCCTTTGCCGAAGCGCAGCAGGGCCACGACGAACACAAGTCGGCACTCGACGGACTCACAAGCGATCTCGAATCGCGCAAGGCAACCGTCACCCAATTGCAGGAAGAACAGCGCGCGTCGCAGACCGAACTGGCCGACGTCCGCAAGGAACTGCAATCCGCGCGTGGCCGCCTGTCGTCTCTGGAAACCCTGCAGAACGCCGCGCTCGGCCAGGAGCAGGGCGCCGCGGTCGAATGGCTGAAGAAGCACGGGCTCGACAGCGCGCGTCGCGTCGGCGAGACGCTGGACGTGCAGGAAGGCTGGGAAGCCGCCGTCGAAGGCGCGCTCGGCCAGATGATCGAAGGCGTGCTGGTGGAATCGCCGGAAACGCTGGTGGAAGCATTGGGCGAACTCGGGGAAGGCCGCCTGACCCTGGTCTCGCCGGACGCCGGCAATGGCGAATTCGCCGATACCTCGCTGGCCGCGCGAGTGAAGGGACCGCTGGCGATCCGTCGCCTGCTGGCGCAGTTGCATGTCGCCGAAACCCTGGACCAGGCGCGTTCGCTGCTGGCGACACTGGGCGAGGGCGCTTCGGTGATCACTCGCGCCGGTGAACGCCTCGGCCCGGGCTGGGTGCGCGTGGTGCGCTCCGGCGCGGCCAAGCAGGGCGCGCTGGTCCGCGAGCGCGAGATCCAGTCGCTGCGTTCGAACATCGAAACCCTGCAGGCGCGCGAACGCGAACTCGACCAGAAGATCGGTTCGGCGCGCGATCGTGCGCTCGCCGCCGAGCAGGAACGCGAGGACGCGCAACGCGCGCTGTATCACGCCCATCGCAATGTCGCCGAACTCGCCGGTCGTTTGCAGAGCCAGCAGGGCCGGTTGCAGACGGCGCGCGACCGCATCGCCGCGATCGAAGCCGAACTGGCGCAGATCGCGCAGGCGGGGGAGGAAGCGCAGGCCGGCGCCCGCGAGGCGCGCACGAAACTCGAATCGACCGTCGAACGCATGGCGGAATTCGAGCAGGCGCGCGCTGCGCTGGAATCCGAACGCCGCACCTTGACGGAACAGCGCGACAACGCCCGCATGGCCGCCCGCGAATCGCGCGATGCCCTGCATGCGTTGCAGCTGTCGCTGGAAAGCCAGCGCACCCAGGTGACGTCGCTGATGCAGTCGCTGGACCGCATGGGCAGCCAGCGCGGCCAGCTCGACACGCGCCTGGGCGAACTGGTCGGCCAGCTCTCGGAAGGCGACTCGCCGGTGCAGGCCCTCGACCAGCAACGCCAGGCGGCATTGGCCGAACGCGTGCGCGTCGACCAGGGCCTGGCCGCCGCGCGGGCGAAGCTTGAGGCAATCGACAACGAACTGCGCGAGTTCGAACAGACACGCCAGCAGCGCGACAGCCACGCCATCACCCAGCGCGAGGCGATCAGCCAGCGCAAGCTCGACCAGCAGGCGCTGGCGCTGGCGGCGGAACAATTGCGCGTCGCCGTCACCAGCGCCGGCTTCATTCTCGACGACGTCATCAACACCTTGCAGGAAGACGCCGACGTGGCGGCGTGGGAGCGCACGGTGACCGATCTCGAGACGCGCATGCGTCGCCTCGAGCCGGTCAACCTCGCCGCGATCCAGGAGCACGCCGAGGCGGCCCAGCGCAAGGAATACCTCGACGCCCAGGACACCGATCTCACCACCGCGCTGGAAACGCTGGAAGACGCCATCCGCAAGATCGACCGCGAGACCCGCGGCCGCTTCAAGGACACCTTCGATCGCGTCAACGCCGGCGTGCAGGAGCTCTATCCGCGCCTGTTCGGCGGCGGCCACGCCTATCTCGAACTGACCGGCGAAGACCTGCTCGACACCGGCGTCGCGATCATGGCGCGCCCGCCCGGCAAGCGCGTCTCCAACATCTCGCTGCTGTCCGGCGGCGAGAAGGCGATGACCGCGGTGGCGCTGGTGTTCGCGATCTTCCGCCTGAATCCGGCGCCGTTCTGCCTGCTCGACGAAGTGGACGCGCCGCTCGACGAAGCCAACGTCGGCCGCTTCACCGCGATGGTCAGCGAGATGAGCGAGAGCGTGCAGTTCCTGTTCGTCACCCACAACAAGGCGACGATGGAAGCGGCGCGGCAGATGCTCGGCGTGACCATGCGCGAGGCCGGCGTCAGCCGCATGGTCTCGGTCGACCTGGCCGAAGCCAGTCGCCTGGCCGGCGTCGCCTGAACCGCGTGAGCGGCGCGGCATGGCCGCGTCGCCGCGTTCGCCCTACACTCGTTGGCTGAAGACGGAGAGGAACCGCAATGTCCGAGACCTGGTTGCTGCGCATCGGCATCCTTGCCGCCGGTTTGATCCTCATGGCCGCCATCATCTGGTTCGGCCGGCCGAAGAAGACCCCGCAGGGACGCCGGCTGGATCGCGGCGCCGGCGGCGAACGCGCCGAGCCGACGCTGGGCGAAACCATGGCCGCGTTCGGCTCCTCCGAAACGGAAGGCACCCAGGACGAACTCGATCTCGACAGTCGCGGCAACGATCTCGGCAAGCGGGTCGAGGACAGCTTCGACAAGATCGTCTCGCTGTTCGTCGCCGCGCGCGCGGGCCAGAGCTTCCACGGCCCCGACATCGTGGTCGCGGCGGAGAAGGCGGGACTGACCTTCGGCCACATGAATGTCTTCCATCGCCTGATCGATCGCCATCCCGAACAGGGACCGGTGTTCAGCGTCGCCAACATCATGAAGCCCGGCAGCTTCGACATGGCGCAGATCCAGTCGCTGGAAACGCCGGCGCTGGCCTTCTTCCTGACCCTGCCGGCGCCGGTCAACGCGCTGGAAGCCTGGGACATGATGCTGCCGACCGCGCAACGCATTGCCGAGTTGCTTGATGGCGTCGTGCTGGACGAGGAGCGCAACGCCCTCGGTCGCCAGCGCATCCAGCACATCCGCGACGAATTGCGTGCCTACGATCGCCAGCGCGAGGCGCCACCGCTCACCCGCGGCGACAAATGGTGACGAAAGGCGTCGAGCGCCAGATCGCCGATCTGCGCCGCCGGATCGAAGCGGCCAACCATCGCTATTACGTCCTCGACGATCCCGACCTGACCGATGCGGAGTGGGATCGCCTGTTGCGCGAGCTGCAGGCGCTGGAGGCCGCGCATCCCGAATTGGTGACGGCGAACTCGCCGACCCAGCGCGTCGGCAATGCGCCGTCGGCGAAATTCGCTGAAGTCCGCCATGCGGTGCCGATGCTGTCGCTGGCCAACGCCTTCAGCGACGAGGAAGTCGGCGAATTCGTCGCGCGCATCGCCAGGGAGACCGGCGACGCCGCTCCCGAATTCTCGGTCGAACCCAAGCTCGATGGCCTGGCGATCAGCCTGCGCTACGAGCATGGCCAGTTCGTGCGCGGCGCGACCCGTGGCGATGGCGCCACCGGCGAGGACGTGACCGCCAACCTGCGCACGGTCAAATCGATTCCACTGACGCTGCAGGGACATGCGCCTGCGATCCTGGAAGTGCGCGGCGAGGTGATCCTGCCCAAGGCCGCCTTCGAGAAGTACAACGCCTGGGCGCTGGCCAACGGCCACAAGACCCTGGCGAATCCGCGCAACGGCGCCGCCGGTTCCTTGCGCCAGCTCGACCCGAAAATCACCGCGCAACGCCCGCTGGCCTTCTTCGCCTATGCGTTGGGCGAGATCGCAGGCGCGACCCTGCCGCCGACGCATTCGCAGACGCTTCAGTGGCTGCGCGGCCTCGGCTTCCCGGTGAGCCCGGAAGTCGGGGTGGCGCGCGGATTGCAAGGATTGCTCGATTACTACCGTCGCGTCGGCGACAAGCGCGACGCCTTGCCCTACGACATCGACGGCGTCGTCTACAAGCTCGATCGTTTCGACCAGCAACGCGCCATGGGCTTCGTGTCGCGCGCGCCGCGCTGGGCCATCGCCCACAAGTTCCCGGCGCAGGAAGCCAGCACCGTGGTCGAGTCGATCGAGGTCAACGTCGGCCGCACCGGCGCGGTCACGCCCTGGGTACTGATGAAGCCGGTGCACGTCGGTGGCGTCACGGTGACGCGCGCGACCCTGCACAACGCCGACCAGGTCGCGCGCCTCGACGTCCGTGCCGGCGACACCGTGATCGTGCGCCGCGCCGGCGACGTGATCCCGGAAGTGGTGCGCGTGGTGGAGGGCGAGCGTCCGTTCGACAAGAAGGGCAATCCGCTGCATGCGCCGTTCGCCATGCCGACCGCCTGTCCGATCTGCGGATCGGCGATCGAACGCGAGGAGGGTGAAGTCGTCGCGCGCTGCAGCGGCGGGCTGTTCTGCCCGGCACAACGCGTGCAGGCGATTTTCCATTTCGCATCGCGCCGCGCGATGGACATCGAGGGCCTGGGCGAGCGCTTCGCCGAAGCGCTGGTCGATTTCGACTACGTCCGCACCGTCGCCGATCTCTACAAACTGACCGTCGACGATTTCGTGGTGATGAAGCGTCGCGCCGACGAACGCGACGGCACCATCCCGGAAACCGTCAAGGCCGGCAAGATCGCCACGCGCTGGGCCGAGAACCTGGTCGCCGGCATCGACAACAGCCGCGACACCACGCTGGAACGCCTGCTGTTCGCGCTCGGCATCCGCGATGTCGGCGAATCGACGGCCAAGACGCTGGCGCGCCATTTCGGCGCGCTCGATCCGCTGATGGCCGCCGACGAGAACACGCTGAAACAGGTGCCCGATGTCGGCCCGGTGGTCGCCGCGCACATCGCCCATTTCTTCGCGCAGCCGCACAACCGCGAGGTGATCGCCGCGCTGCGCGAACGCGGCGTGCATTGGCCGGAAGGCGCGCCCAAGCGTTCCAGCGAAGGCCCGTTGGCCGGCAAGACCGTGGTGCTGACTGGGGGCTTGGCGGCGATGTCGCGCGATGAAGCCGGTGATCGCCTGGAAGCGTTGGGCGCCAAGGTGAGCGGCAGCGTGTCGAAGAAGACCGGCATCGTCATCGCCGGTGAAGCCGCCGGAAGCAAGCTCGCCAAGGCCCGGGAACTCGGCATCGAGATCTGGGACGAAGCCGCGCTGCTGGCCTTCCTCGAACAGCATCCGGTCGACGAATGACGGACCGCGAAGCGGACTGGATGCCGAGTGCGTCGATCGAGGCGATGCGCCTGCGCGCGCGCCTGAACATCCTGATCCGCGAATTCTTCGCGGCGCGTGACGTGCTGGAAGTGGAAACGCCGATCCTCTCGGCCGCGGGCAACACCACGCCGAACATCGACAGCTTCGCCACGCGCTTCAGTGGGCATGTCGACGCCGGCAGCAGCGAACGCTGGCTGCGCACTTCACCCGAACACGCGCTCAAGCGATTGCTCGCCGCCGGTGTCGGCGATTGCTACGAACTCGGTCGGGTGTTCCGCAACGGCGAGGCCGGCGGCCGCCACAATCCCGAATTCACCATGCTCGAGTGGTATCGCGTCGGCTGGGACCACCTGCGCCTGATCGATGAAACCGCCGAGCTGGTGCGCGCGGCGCTGGCGCTGGTCGGGCGCGACGCCGATCTCGAAATCGTCACCTATCGCGAGTTGTACTGGCGCGGACTCGCCATCGATCCATTGCTCGCCGATATCGAAACCTTGCGCAATGCGCTCGGCGATGTCCGCATCGATCCGCAAGGCCTCGAACGCGACGACTGGCTCGACCTGCTGATGACCCATCGCCTGCAGCCGGCGTTCGCCGGCGACCGCATGATCGCCGTGCACGATTGGCCGGCCTCTCAGGCGGCGTTGGCGCGCATCCGCGACGGCGATCCGCCCGTGGCCGAACGTTTCGAGCTGTATCTCGGGCCCGTCGAGTTGGCCAACGGCTACCACGAACTCCTCGATGCCGACGAACAGCGCGAACGCTTCGAAACCGATATCGCGACGCGTATCCGCCGCGGCCAACCGGTGCCGGGCATCGATACGCGATTCATTGCTGCATTGCATCACGGCATGCCGGCCTGCGCCGGCGTGGCAGTGGGCGTCGATCGCCTGCTGATGGCGTTGCATGGCAACGACCACATCCGCGACGTGGTCGCCTTCGACTTTTCACGGGCCTGAACCGGTGCATCCGGTCTTTCTCGCCTTGTCACGCATTGCAGGCTAGATTCGACGACATGTCCTTCGTCTTCGCCATCGCTCTCGCCAGTGCCGCCACCGGGAATCCGGCGGCCACCATGGACTGGCGTTCGTGGTTCAAGCGCCATCCGAACGATGTCGTCGCCTGCGATGCCGGCAAGGGCGGGCGCGTCCATTGCAAGGCCGATGTCGCCCGCAAGGACGTCACCCTGTTGCGCCAACGTTCGAAGACGGCCTGCGCGCGCGGGCAGGATTGGGATGTCGATGACAGCGGCATCTGGGTCGACCACGGCTGCCGCGCCGACTTCAAGATTGCCGCGACTTCTGGCGAGGAAAAGGCTTCGGCGACGCCGGCAGCCGCGGCCAAGCCGCCTGCCGTGGTTCCGGCGCGGCGCGGCGTCGTGATCTGCGAGTCCTGGCAATCGCGTTGGGCCCATTGCGATGCCGATGTCACCCAGCCCATCCGCCTTGCGCGACAGCGCACCAACGATGCGCAATGCATCCGTTCGCAGACCTGGGGCGTCGATGCCACCGGCATCTGGGTGTCGAGCGGCTGCCGCGCAGAATTCCAGGTCGGCGAAATCGCGAACACGGGCACGCCGGTGCGAACCATCCGTTGCGAATCGAACAATGGTGGCCGTGAAACCTGCGCCGTCGACACCGGACGCGGGGTGGCATTGACGAAACAGCTGTCCAACCTAGGATGTTCCAAGGGGAAGACCTGGGATTACGACGACGATGGCGTTTGGGTATCGCGGGGTTGCCGCGCGATCTTCACCATCGATGTCGATCCCAGGCAGGCGGGACAGGCGCTGCGTTGCGAATCCAACCATGGCAAGGAAACCATCTGCCCGTTGCCGGCCGGCGCGCGCGTGCGAGTGCAGGAACAACGATCCAACACGCCATGCGTGGAAGGAAAGAACTGGGATGTGCGCAACGATGGCCTGCATGTCAGCCACGGTTGCCGCGCCGATTTCCACGTGTTGTGATGCCGCGCTGAACAGGCGGCAACGCCGGCAACGACAATCGATTTTGCTTGGCCTGCGTTACGGAAACGCCGGATAGATTCGAACCGCCTTCCCGATCATGAACAGGAGTCCGCCATGTCCCTGAGTCGTTGTTTGCTGATGCTCGCCGTGCTTGCCTTCGCGGCGCCCGCCGCCCATGCCCAGTACTCCGGCTATCCGGGTTATGGTCCGCAGGGACAGGGCGGCGTGATCCGCTGCGAATCCAGCAAGGGCCGCACCAACCAGTGCCAGGCCGACACGCGCTATGGCATGCGCCTGACCCGCCAACTCTCCGACAGTGCCTGCGTCGAAGGACAGACCTGGGGCGTCAATCGTTCCGGCGTCTGGGTCAGCGGCGGCTGCCGCGCCGAATTCGTCATGGGCGATGGCCGCTACGGCAATGGTGGCTATGGAAATGGCGGCTACGGGAGCGGGAACAGCGGATCGCGCTTCGTCTGCGAATCGCGCGATGGTCGCCAGAACTGGTGCCCGGTGAACGGCAATGGCCGCGTGCGCCTGTATCGCCAGATTTCGGGAAGCGGCTGCGTCGAAGGCCGCACCTGGGGACAGGAGCGTCGTGGCGTATGGGTGAGTGGCGGTTGCCGCGCCGAATTCGTCACCACTGGCTGGGGCAACCGCTGGGGGGATCGCGACGACGATCGTGGCTGGGGCAACGGTGGCCAGACGTTCCGCTGCGAATCCGCCAATGGTCGCCAGAATTTCTGCAATGCCGATACCAGCCGCGGCGTGAGACTGGTACGCCAGATTTCCGGAAGTGCCTGCGACGAAGGCCGCACCTGGGGCGCGACGCGCGATGGCGTGTGGGTGAGCCAGGGCTGCCGCGCCGAATTCGCGACCAGGCGCTGATCCGGTCGCGATATGGAATGCCATGGCGGTCGCCTAGAATGACCGCCATGGACACCATCGATTACGCACGTTACGACCGCATCCGTCCGATCCGCTGGACCGGCGATGCGCTGGAATTGCTCGACCAGCGCCAGCTGCCGTTCGCCACGCCTTACGTCACCTCGCGCAGCAGTGATGAAGTCGCTGCCGCGATCCATGCGTTGATCGTGCGCGGCGCGCCGGCCATCGGCATCGCCGCGGCCTGGGGCGTGGTGCTGGCGGCACGCGATGTCGACGCCGCGAATGGCGCCGAGGCATTGGCAAAACTGGAGCCGGCGATGACGCGCCTCAACGCCGCGCGTCCGACCGCGGTGAATCTCGCCTGGGCGTTGGCGCGAATGCGTGCGGTGTTGCCATCTGCAGGATCGGATTGGCGCGATGTGCTGGAACGCGAGGCACGCGCGATCGAAACCGAAGACCTCGCCGCCAATCGCACCATGGGCGCAGCGGGCGCGGCCCTGATCGCCAACGACAGCGGCGTGCTCACCCACTGCAATACCGGGTCGCTGGCGACCGCGGGCTTCGGCACCGCGCTCGGCGTGATCCGCGCCGGCGTCGCGCAGGGACGCATCGCCAAGGTGTTCGCCGGCGAAACGCGTCCTTGGAACCAGGGCGCGCGACTGACGGTGTGGGAGCTGCAGGAAGACGGCATCGACGCGACGCTGATCGCCGATTCGGCCGCTGCGCACCTGATGAAGACCGGGCAGGTGCAATGGGTCGTCGTCGGTGCCGATCGCATTTGCGCCAACGGCGACACCGCGAACAAGATCGGCACCTACCAGCTGGCGATCGCGGCGAAATACCACGGCGTCGGCTTCATGGTGGTCGCGCCGTCGTCGACGGTGGACATGGCGACTGCAAGCGGCGACCTGATCGAAATCGAGGAGCGCGATACCGCCGAGCTGCTCAGTTTCCGCGGCGAACGCACCGTGTCCGCGGGCGTCGGCGCGTGGAATCCGGTGTTCGACGTCACCCCGCACGAGCTCATTACCGCCATCGTCACCGAACGTGGTGTGGTGCAGCATCCGGACGCGATTTCCATGGCGAAATTGTTCGGCTGAAAGAGGTCTGGAACATCATCCGAGTTGGCATGTAACCATTTGATTTTTCGGTGGAATTTGGCGTGATTTCAAGCGCCGTTCATGCTAGAATTTCCTGTCTGATTTGATGCCGCCCGTGGGCGCGCCGGACGCGCCCGGGGAGGGCCGTTCACCAGCGTGGTTGCAGGCGGTTTCCCGAACCCAGCGGAAGCCTGATGACGTCCCAGAACAGCGATCACGCCAAGGAAATCATTCCCGTCAACCTCGAAGACGAGATGCGCCGCAGCTATCTCGATTACGCGATGAGCGTGATCGTGGGGCGCGCACTCCCGGACGTTCGCGACGGCCTCAAGCCGGTCCATCGCCGCGTCCTGTTCGCGATGAACGAACTCGGCGCGCACAGCAACAAGCCGTACTACAAGTCGGCGCGCATCGTCGGTGACGTCATCGGTAAATACCACCCGCACGGCGACGCCTCGGTATACGACACCCTGGTGCGCATGGCGCAGCCGTTCTCGCTGCGTTACATGCTGGTGGACGGGCAGGGCAACTTCGGTTCGATCGACGGCGACAACGCCGCTGCGATGCGTTACACCGAAGCGCGCATGGCCAAGCTCACCCACGAGCTGATGGCCGACATCGACAAGGAAACCGTCGACTTCCAGCCCAACTACGACGAGAAGGAACTCGAGCCGACGGTGATGCCGACGCGCTTCCCGAACCTGCTGGTCAACGGTTCGGCCGGCATCGCGGTGGGCATGGCGACCAACATCCCGCCGCACAACATGACCGAAGTGGTCAATGCGCTGCTGGCGCTGGCGGAAACGCCGGACATCGACATCGACGGCCTGATGGAATACATCCCCGGCCCGGATTTCCCGACCGCCGGCATCATCAACGGCGTCGGTGGCATCCACCTGGCCTATCGCACCGGTCGTGGCCGCGTGCGCATGCGCGCCAAGGCCGAGATCGAGGTGGCCGACAATGGCCGCGAAGCGATCATCGTCACCGAGATTCCCTACCAGGTGAACAAGGCGCGGTTGATCGAGAAGATCGCCGAGCTGGTGAAGGAGAAGAAGCTCGAAGGCATCAGCGAGCTGCGCGACGAGTCCGACAAGGATGGCATGCGCATCTACATCGAAATCAAGCGCGGCGAGTCGGCCGAGGTGGTGCTCAACAACCTCTATGCGCAGACGCCGATGGAGTCGGTGTTCGGCATCAACATGGTCGCGCTGGTCGATGGCCGCCCGCAGCTGCTCAACCTCAAGCAGATCCTAGAGGCCTTCCTCAAGCATCGCCGTGAAGTCGTCACACGCAGAACCATTTTCGAACTGCGCAAGGCGCGCAATCGCGCCCACATCCTGGAAGGCCTGACGGTCGCGCTCGCCAACATCGACGAAATGATCGAGCTGATCAAGACCTCGGCGAATCCGGAAGAAGCGCGCACGAAGATGCTGGCCAAGACCTGGGATCCGGGCATGGTCGGCGCATTGTTGGGCGCGGCGGGCGCCGAAGCCTCGCGTCCGGAAGACCTGCCCAAGGGCGTCGGTCTGCTGAGCACTGGTTACCAGCTGACCGAAGTCCAGGCGCAGCAGATCCTCGACATGCGGCTGCATCGCCTGACCGGCCTCGAGCAGGAAAAGCTGACCGACGAATACCGCCAGCTGCTCGACACCATCCGCGGCCTGATCGAGATCCTCGAGCACCCGGGCGTGCTGATGGCGGTGATCCGCAGCGAACTGGAAAACCTCAAGGAGGAATTCGGCGACGTCCGCCGCAGCGAAATCCGCGCATCGGAAGAGGATCTCGACATCCTCGACCTGATCGCCCCGGAAGACGTGGTGGTGACGCTGTCGCATGCCGGTTACGCCAAGCGCCAGCCGGCGACGACCTACCGTGCGCAGAAGCGTGGCGGCAAGGGCCGCAACGCGGCGGCGACCAAGGACGAGGATTTCATCGACCAACTGTGGCTGGTCAACACGCATGACACGTTGCTGACCTTCACCAGTCGTGGTCGCGTGTTCTGGCTGCCGGTACACCAGTTGCCCGACGCTGGCCCGCAGGCGCGAGGCCGTCCAATCATCAACTGGATTCCGCTGGAAGCCGGCGAAAAGGTCCAGGCGGTGTTGCCGGTACGCGAATACGAGGAAGGCAAATACGTGTTCTTCGCGACCAAGGACGGCACGGTGAAGAAGACCGCGCTGACCGAATTCGCATTCAAGCTGGCACGCGGCAAGATCGCGATCAACCTCGACGAGGGCGATGCGCTGGTCAATGCCGAGCTCACCGACGGCGAACGCGACATCATGCTGTTCGCCAGCAATGGCAAGGCCGTGCGTTTCGACGAGGGCACGGTGCGTGCGATGGGCCGTACCGCGACCGGCGTGCGCGGCATGAAGCTGGCGCAGGGCGAGGAAGTGCGCAGCCTGATCGTGATCAATGGCGACGGCGACATCCTCACCGCCAGCGAGCGCGGTTTCGGGAAGCGTACCGAAGTGACCGAGTTCCCGAAAAAGGGCCGCGGCACCCAAGGCGTGATCGCGCTCAAGACCACCGAACGCAACGGCCAGCTGGTCGGTGCGATCCAGTTGAGCGACCACCACGACGTCCTGCTGATCTCCGATGGCGGCACCCTGGTGCGCACGCCGGCGGCGGACATCTCGCAGGTCGGGCGCAACGCCGCGGGCGTGACCCTGATCCGTTTGTCGGCGGACGAAAGCCTGCAGGCGATCGAGCGTCTCGACGTGTCGCTCGACAACGATGGCGAGGAGTCCACCTCCGAATCGGGCACGTTGCCGGCACCGGAGGCGGAAAGCGGGACGCTACCGTCCGATCAGGCGGAATGATGAAAGGGCGCTTCGGCGCCCTTTCTTTTCAGATCCACCACATCGCCGGATCGATCAACGGGTCGGCGTGTTCCGCCGATTCGACGGCATCGGGGATGCGGATTTTCGCCGGTACGCCGACGGCAACGCCACGAGCGGGCACGTCGCCGACCACGACCGCATTGGCGCCGATGCGGGCGTCGTTGCCGACCGTGACCGGTCCGAGGATCTTCGCGCCGGCGCCGATCAGCACGCGGTCGCCAACGGTGGGATGGCGCTTCACCGGCGCATTGGCGGTGCCGCCCAGGGTGACGCCGTGATAGATCAGCACGTCGTCGCCGATTTCCGCGGTTTCACCGATCACCACGCCCATGCCGTGGTCGATCACGCAGCGACGGCCGATCCTCGCTGCCGGATGGATTTCGACCCCGGTGACCATGCGCGAGGCATAGGCGACGATGCGCGCCGGCCAGCGCAACACGCCGGTCCGCCACAGGTGATGGGCGAAACGATGCAACCACAGCGCGTGCAGGCCCGGCGACGTGAAGAGCGGTACCCAGCGCGAGGTTGCAGCGGGATCGCGCGACAGCACGGCCGCGAGATCTTCCCGGATGCGCCCGATCGGATCGAACGCGTCGCTGCTGCTCATATCTGGGTCAGTCGAGCAGGTCGGAGAACAGGATGGTCGACAGATAGCGCTCGCCGAAGCTCGGGATCACCACCACGATCGTCTTGCCTTCGCTTTCAGGCAACTGCGCGACCTGGTTGGCGGCGGCGAGCGCGGCGCCCGATGAAATGCCGACCAGCAGGCCTTCTTCCTTCGCGGCGCGACGCGCCCATTCCACCGCGGTGTCGCCGGGAATGTCGATGATGCCGTCGTAGATGGTGCGATCGAGGATCTCGGGCACGAAATTCGCGCCGAGGCCCTGGATCTTGTGCGGACCGGGCTGGCCGCCGTTGAGGATCGGCGATTCCGCCGGTTCCACGCCAAAGACTTTCACCGAAGGCTTGCGCTCCTTCAGCACCTGGCCGACGCCGGTGATGGTGCCGCCGGTACCAATGCCCGCGACCAGCACGTCGACCTGGCCATCGGTGTCGTTCCAGATTTCCTCGGCGGTGGTCTTGCGATGGATCGCCGGGTTGGCCGCGTTGGCGAACTGGCGCGCGAGCACGCCGCCGCGTTCCTTGGCGATCGCTTCCGAACGCTCGACCGCGCCGCGCATGCCCTCGGCGGCCGGCGTCAGCACCAGTTCGGCGCCATAAGCGCGGAGCAGGGCGCGGCGCTCCTTGCTCATCGAGTCGGGCATCGTCAGCACGACCTTGTAGCCGCGCGCCGCGCCGACCATCGCCAGCGCGATGCCGGTGTTGCCGGACGTCGCCTCGATGATCGTGCCGCCGGGCTTGAGCTCGCCGCTGGCCGCGGCGGCATCGATGATGGCCACGCCGATGCGGTCCTTCACCGACTTCGCCGGGTTGTAGAACTCGAGCTTGGCCAGCACGGTGGCCTTGCTCTGGATGATGCGGTTGATCCTGACCAGCGGCGTGCGGCCGACCAGCTGGGTGACATCGGAATAGATCGTCATGGCCGACCTCGTCGGAAAGGGAATTGGGTGATGCTAGGCCTCCCGATGTTGCGGGACAACATCGGGGGCCATGAAGACGCAGAACCTGTCGTCATGTCCTTATGCGCTGGGGTGATGACGCCGACGATCAGTCGCCGATCCAGCCGTCCAGCAGGTCGCGGAAGTCGTCGGCGTGGTCTTCCTCCATCGCCAGGATGCCTTCGAGCATGCGCTTGGTGGTGGTGTCGCGGTCGCCGATCCAGTTGATCAGTTCGCGATAGCTGTCGATGGCGATGCGTTCGGCGACCAGGTTTTCCTTGACCATGTCGCGCAGGTTTTTGCCTTCCTTGTATTCGGCGTGGGAACGCTGCGTCAGCGTCGCCGGGTCGAGGTCGGGATCGCCGCCGAGCTGGACGATGCGCTGGGAGATCTGGTCGGCGTGGGCCTGCTCCTCCTTGGCGTGCTCGAGGAATTCCTGCTTCACCGATTCCGCGAGCATGCCCGTCGCCGAGAAGTAATGGCGCATGTAGCGCAACACGCACACCCATTCGGTCGCCAGGGCGTCGTTGAGGCGGCGGATCAATTCCTTGCGGTCGATGGTGTAGGTCGCGGTGATCGGTCCCTTGTCGAGTCCCTTGCGGGCGCGTTCGCGCAGGGTTTTGACGTCGGTGAAGCCGCTGCTGGCAACGGGAGCGGTTTTTCCTGCGATGGACTTCTTCGCGGTGGCCATGTCGTTACTCCGGGGGATTGGACGAAAGGGCATCGATGGTCTGCAACATCGCTTCGGCGCTGGAGACGCGGAATTCGCCCGGTGCTTCGACCTCGACGGCGCGGGCGACGCCGTCGTCCGCATAGATCGCGAAACGCTTGCCACGCACGCCCATGCCGAACGGGCTGGCGTCCATCTCGAGGCCGAGCGCGCGGGTGAAGGCGCCATTGCCGTCGGCGAGCATCAGCAGTCCTTCCGGAACGTGTTGCGATTCGCCCCAGGCCTGCATCACGAAGGCGTCGTTGACCGACAGGCAATAGACAGCGATGCCGCGCTTCGCAAACGCGTCGTAGTGCTGCACGTAGCCGGGGAGATGGCGCTCCGAGCAGGTCGGCGTGAAGGCGCCGGGGACGCTGAACAGCACCACGCGCTTGCCGGAAAACAACTCGGCGCTGTCCGTGTTCTGCCCGCCCTGCGGACTCGCCACCTGCAACTGCATCGAGGGAATGGAATCGCCGGGCTGGATGCTCATGATTTTGCCTGCATTGAAACGGGCAGGTTAGGCCGGGGACTGGAAAAACCGCGTCAAGACGCAGGGATCGGTCGCAAGACGCCACGATCCATGATGGAATGTATTCTGGCCGGCGGCGAACGTCGGCCGGCTATCCGGAGGATCGATGCAGTTCAAGGATTATTACGGGATTCTCGGCGTCGAGCCGAATGCCGGCGAGTCGGAAATCAAGTCGGCCTATCGTCGGCTGGCGCGCAAATATCATCCCGACGTCAGCAAGGAAGCGGATGCCGAGGAGAAGTTCAAATCGGTCAACGAAGCCTACGAGGCGTTGCGCGATCCGCAGAAGCGCGCGGCCTACGATCAATTGCGTTCGCGCGGCTATCGTCCCGGCGATGACGTGCAACCCCCCGGTGCGGGTGGCGGTTTCCATGGCGCGCCCGGCGATTTCGACTTCGATGAAATCTTCGCCGGTGGAGGCGGACCGGGTGGCGGCGGTTTCAGCGATTTCTTCGAGCAGATGTTCGGTCGCGGTCGTGGCGCGCGTCCTGGCGGTCGCCAGCAATACCAAGCTGGCCCCACGCGCGCGCGTTTCAGCGTGCCGTTGGAAGCGGTCTATCGCGGCGACAGCGTGCGCATCGGCTTGAACGGGAAATCGCTGGACGTGCGCATTCCCAAGGGCATTCGCCCGGGCCAGTTGATCCGTCTTGCCGGGCAGGGCGGCAACGGCGGCGACCTGTTGCTGGAAATCGAGTACGCGGCGCATCCCGACTTCGAGGTCGACGGTCGCAATATCCTTTACGTGCTGGACGTGACGCCATGGCAGGCGGCGCTGGGCGCGGTCATGAGCGTGCCGACGCTGGGCGGCTCGGTGGAGCTGAAGATTCCGGCGGGATCGGATGCCGGCAAGAAATTGCGACTGCGTGGCCGCGGCTTGCCCGGGCAGGCGCCGGGCGATCAGATCGTCGAACTGGAAATCATGGCGCCGGTTCCGCAGACGCCGGCGCAACGCGCAGCCTACGAGGGACTGCGCGACGCGTTCGCTTGATCAGGCCGCGCTCGGCAGCAATTCCGTCACCACTTCGGCCAATTCCTTCTCGCTGAAGGGCTTGGTGATGTAGGCGCGCGCGCCTTGGCGCATGCCCCACATGCGATCGGTGTCCTGGTCCTTGGTGGTGACCAGCACGACCGGGATGTGCTTGGTGGTTTCTTCGCGGGTG
>JASLDW010000036.1 GCA_030151365.1 Lysobacter sp.
GCCTACCAGCAGGGCCTGAAGGGCTGCACCACCTTCCGCTTCAACCCGGCCGCCTTCCAGGGCGTGCTGGTGAAGGAGAAGGACCTCGAGAACACCACCTACCGCTTCGAACTGGAAGACGGCAGCACGATCGAGGTGAAGGGCAACGAGGAAATCGAATACGACGGCGAGACGCATACCGCCGCCAACCTGTTCGATGCATTGAAAGAAGGTTACTACGGGAAGTTCTGAACCATGGCCGTCAAGATCGACAAGAAAATCAAGGGCTACAACGTCGTCACGCCGGAAGACAAGGCGAACGTGCAGGCGGGCGAAAGCATCAGCCGCGCCAAGGCGGAAGCCGAGCTGCCCATGGCCGACGTGATCCAGATGCACGAGAAGATCGAGCGTCCGGAAATCCTGATCGGCAGCACCTACAAGATCAAGTCGCCGCTGGTGGAACACGCGATGTACGTGACCATCAACGACATCGTGCTCAACGCCGGCACCGAACACGAACTGCGCCGCCCGTTCGAAGTCTTCATCAACTCGAAGTCGATGGAACACTTCCAGTGGATCGTCGCGCTGACCCGCATCATGTCGGCGGTGTTCCGCAAGGGCGGCGACGTCACCTTCCTGGTCGACGAAATGAAGGCGGTGTTCGATCCCAAGGGCGGCTACTACAAGGCCGGCGGCGTCTACATGCCGTCGCTGGTGGCCGAACTCGGCAGTATTGTGGAAGACCACCTCAAGACCATCGGCCTGATGCACGACCCGGAGATGGACGAACACCAGCGCGCGCTGATCGCGGAAAAGCGCCGCGCCTACGAGCAAGGCTCAAAAAAAAACGCTGACGCTCCGGTCGTCGTGATCGAGGAAGACATCGCCGTGACCGGCGAAGGCACCAGCTTCCCGCCCAGCGCCACCATGTGCCACAAGTGCAACAACAAGGCCATCGTGATCATGGATGGCTGCGCGACTTGCTTGAATTGCGGGTACAGCAAGTGCGGTTGACGCGCCGGAGGCTGTAGCGAAAGGAAAAACGGGACTGTGATTACACCCATAGGTTGCTAGCAAATAATTCTCATTTAAGGGCTCTTCTGAGCCCCTTTTCTTTGTGGCAGTTAAAAAACATGTGCCGACAAAGATGATCACCAGAATCAACGCTTTGTGCTCAACACTCCGAATGGTCAACGTGAGCCCAATGGCTCTTATTGGCCAAGAGCAGTCATTCTTGATGTTACCTAGTCAACCGATTCGATCTCGATAAGCCAATCCTTCACGCTGTTCATTGTTTTCCGCTCCTGATCGTCCGCACAAGGCAATTTAGCGGCGATCTCATTGGTATGGAAGCAATTCTTGAGCATTACAAAATTAGATTTTCTGCCCTCCTATTGAGATCTTGGCAACTGGATTTTTTATCAGTTCTGTCTGCGGCTAAACCGTGATATAAGCCACAGAATACTTGCCAGGGGAGTGGCTATGTGGGGTACTAAGTGGGCGCGATCAATCCGCCTTTGTCTGGTTGCAGGCGTCATCGCATTGATCGGACTATCCGCTGACGTCAGGCCGCAATCGAGCGGCCTCACCATCTGGAATGACTTGCCTCCGAGTGCACCACCAGCGTCCCTGCGTTACTGCTACCACAACACGTGCTATAGCTCCCTGGGAGAAGCGGAAGCTGTCATGCGGCAGGGATCCGCCGAGCGCGCCACTTTTACCTTT
Source organism: Lysobacter sp. (assembly GCA_030151365.1). Taxonomy (GTDB): domain Bacteria; phylum Pseudomonadota; class Gammaproteobacteria; order Xanthomonadales; family Xanthomonadaceae; genus Solilutibacter. Next base: position 1,705 of record JASLDW010000036.1, read on the forward strand.
TATAACTCCACGGAATATACGGATGGCTCGATTGGACTTAATTATCAGATTCCACATGTCGCCCCGATCTCAAAGGATCCTGTGACGTGGTACTCGCGAGGGAGTTGTGACTATCCTGGTCCCGGATGTACCTCGGAGCAGGATGCTGTTCAAGCATTTGGTGATGCTGCCAAGGCTCATTATATTGCTGCAGGGTGCAGTCCTTCTGATCCAATCGTGACTGGGGTTTACCATTATGGTGTGTATCTAGGCCGAAATGGTTCTGGCGGCGATACCTTCACATGGGAACACGGCATCCAGTCGGGGCTTGTAGTGATCAATGGCGTGCCGGTTGAGAACCGCAACGTACGTGTAGAAGCCGCGTGTCCAGGTGGGCAAGGCGTTGACAAGATGGACTTGATGCCAAAAGAAACTTTCAAATGTCCTGCCGGCTGGACTTCTTGGTTCTATCACCAATACTTTGATGAGTATATTCAAAAGGTCTACAAATCTGGAAAATGGTGTAGCAGTGATACCAATGGCGAAACCATATTTGTAAAGAAATCGCAGATCTCATCGTGTGGTCTTGGACATCCCTGCCATCCATCGACCGGAGATAAATCCAGAGAGGAAGCGGATTTCGAATTTGCTGGGCGTCAATTCAAACGCTATTACCACTCTCTTAGAGAAATCACTGCCTTTGCGGGCTTTGGCCCAGGCTGGAGTCATTCATTCTTTGCCAGGATTGTGCCTTCAACGGGCACAATAACGCTACCGGATGGATATTTTTATACGGCGCAATTGATTCGAGGTTCGCGAAGTGGTGTCGGTGGCGACCCTTCTTCCTTCATTGAGTGGAAGCAGGATGGTACATACGAGCTGAGCAGAGCAGATGGGGACGTATTCGTATTCGATGCGAATGGTCTATTGCAACGTATTGACAACAAACAAACGCCAGCAAGATCGGTTCGCTTGTCTTATGTGGTTGTAGGGAGCGATTCGATACTCTCCGACGCCTTTGATGTCTATGGCAGACAGGTTCACTTCACTTACACGGATGCCACAGGAGCCGATAGGCGGATTGCGTCGGCACAGCTCCCAGATGGGAATGCTGTTTCTTATGGATACGATTCGCATGGCACAGTGAATGCTGTCAACTATGGTGGCAGCCAAACAAAGTCGTACCTATATGATGAATTGGGAAGTGGTGCCGATAACACCACAGGCTTGCTTACCGGAATCATTTCCGAAGATCAGCAACGATACGGAACCTTCAAATACGACAGTTATGGTCGTGTTGTGGCAAGCGTCCTGGAAGGCGGCACAGAAAGCACAGAAGTCAGCTATCCCGATGCCACGCATGCCGTGGTCAAGACGATGACGGGAGAAGTCAGGACTTACACCCTCACCAATGACCTCTACCGCAAACCTCTTTCGATTGCAAGCAACGGTTACAGCGAATCGAGCACATATGATGGTCTCGGGAGGATGCTCTCGCACACCGATGGAAATGGTGTGCAGTCCTCCTATGTTTATGACGGATTCGGTCGCATTATTCGGTTAGTTGAAGCTGAAAACGACACCACAGGAAAGAAGCGCACCACGGAAACCGATTGGGATATAGGCGGCCCTGTCGCCCGCCGAGTATTGGATGCCAACAGCACGCTGGTCGCAAAGCAAACCTGGTCCTACAACACGCGCGGCCAAGTATTAACCCACACATTCATTGATCCGGTGACCAATGCCACACGCACCACAACGACCGCATACTGCGAAGATGCTAGCTCCTGCGGCGGCATCGGCCTAGTCACCTCGATCGATGGGCCGCGCACTGATATCAACGACGTCACGACCTACAGCTACTATCTGAGCGACGATCCTTCCTGCACTTCGGCGCCAACGACTTGCCCGCACCGCAAGGGAGATCTGTGGAAGGTCACCAATGCGCTCGGCCAAGTCACCGAGACGCTGACCTACGACGGTGCGGGACGAGTGCTATCGGTGAAGGACCCGAACAGCGTTGTTACCGATTACACCTATACGGCACGTGGTTGGCTGGCCAGCAAGACGGTCCGTGGCGGTGGCGTCGGAGTGGATCGTCAAACACGCATCGAATACTGGCCGACAGGTCTGGTGAGCTTTGTCTATCAGCCTGACAACAGCTTCACGGCTTTCACATATGACAGTGCGCATCGTTTGACGGACGTCTACGACAATGCCGGCAACAAGATCCATTACACCCTCGACAATGCCGGCAACCGTACGAGGGAAGACACCAGCGATCCCAGCGGAACACTGACGCGAACCCTTGCAAGAGTTTATAACCAGTTGGGCCAAGTGCAGCAGACTCTGACAGCCAACAATCATGCCACGACCTATACTTACGATCCCAATGGAAACACCACGGGCGTGAGCGATGCGTTGGGTCGCAACTCCACCAATATCTACGACCCGCTCGGTCGTCTGGTGAAAAGCTTGCAAGATACTAGCGGGATCAATGCCAATACGCAGTTCACCTATGATGCCAACGATCACTTGACACAGGTGATCGATCCCAAGGGCTTGGCAACGAGCTACAGCTATAACGGATTTGGCGATCTTTTGAAGCTGATCAGCCCAGACACTCAGACCACCAGCTATACATACAATGCTGCCGGCAATCGTCTGACTCAAACCGATGCGCGTGGCATCGTCACAAACTATGTCTACGACGCATTGAACCGACTGACCGCGATCAAGTATTCGGATACGACTTACAACCAGAGCTACACCTACGATACCGTGCAAAGTGTTTGTTTAGCAGGCGAGCAAACCGGAAAGGGAATGCTGACTGCGATGCAGGCCAAAGGTGCGACGACGCGATATTGCTACGACCGCTGGGGCCAGCTGGTGCGTAAGACCCAGATCGTGGGCAGCTTGACCCAGGTGACGCGCTATGGGTACGACGCCTATGGCCGACAGAGCTCCACCACCTATCCCGACGGCGGCGTGGTGGATTACGTGCGCAATGCACTTGGGCAGATCAATGAAGTCGGGTATACCCCGGCCGGCGGCGCCCGTAGCGTGATGGTGACAGGCGTCACTTATGCACCGTTTGGCCCGGCGATTGGGTGGAACTACGGTAACGGGCGGACATTGAGCCGAACACTGACGCTGGACTATCGCCCCAATACGATTTACGACAGCCAGGTAGGTGGGCTCAGCTATGCGTACGGTTTTGATGCCGTGGGTAACCTCGGCGCACTCAAGGACGGCACGCAGACGAACAACTTGGGCACGTTTGTGTATGACGGCTTGAACCGACTGACGCAGCAACAGAACGCCCTGGGCTCTCCGCTCTACACCTGGTCATATGACGTCACCGGCAATCGGACCAGCGCGCAGAGCATCAGCAGCGGCACGCAGACATATACCTATGAAACGACGAGCCATCGTTTGAGCAAGGTCGCAGCAGTTGCTCGGACCTATGACGCGATGGGAAATACAGTAAATATTGGCGGTACGGCGAAGGCATTCGCTTATGGTCCGGAATCGCGCATGAGTTCCGTGAGCGCCGCAGGCAAAGTCACGATGGCCTATGCGTACAACGCACGCGGTGAGCAGGTGAAGCGCAGCGTGGGCAGCACGACATACGTCTACGCCTATGACGAAGCAGGACATTATCTTGGGGAATACACCGGTGCGGGTGTGCCAAGACAACAGGTAATCTGGCTGGATGACCTGCCGGTAGGGGTGGTGACGGGTACGGGTACGACGCGTAAGGTCGGCTACATCGAACCCGATCATCTGGGAACGCCGAGAACAATCATCGATGCGACTCGGAACGTTGCGATCTGGAACTGGCCACTGACAGGCGAGCCGTTCGGCAACGTACAACCGGATCAAGACCCGGATCACGATGGGGTGCTGTTCACGTTCGATCTGCGGTTCCCGGGACAACGGTATGACAGTGCCACGGGACTTAATCAGAATAGGAACAGAGACTACGACGTAGGCTCTGCGCGTTACGTCGAAAGCGATCCAATCGGTCTTGGTGGCGGCATATCTACGTTTGCCTATGTTCAAGCAAACCCCTTCATTGCATATGACAAGTCGGGCTTGGCATCCGTGAGGCTGCCGCCGCTAGATCCTGGCAAGCAGCTACCGAGTTATGTTGGAGGAACTACCTATTGTCAAGGTGGTGAAGTAAAGCCATACGTCAATCAAAATGCATATGACCCGCTTGATTTTCAATGTTACGGGGACTGTGCATTGGCGCACGAACAGGCGCACGTGGCTGACTACACAAAAAGCAACCCAGGCGTCTGCAAATATTGGGGCTGGGTGCCTTTCATTTACCCAAGAGGATTCGTTTCTGGCTCAATGGAAAATGATGGCGTTTATAAGCATCCAGAATATTTTCGCTCAGAATTTCACGCGTATTCTGTTGAGCTTCGCTGTCTCGCCGCAAAGCTAAGGGCCTCGTCTGCTTGTACTAGCGATCGGTGTAAGGAACGCATTGAGGCGCGGATAAACGACATCATTCATACCATTCTGCCAACAGTAGAGGACCACACTTATGGGCAATCACTTCCAGCGGATTTATGGGGGCGTTAAAGTAACGTTGACAGCTGTGACATTGTCGGCTGTTTGTATGCCTGCCGCCGCCCAGATGCGTGCTATTCCTTTTGCTATGTGTAGCGATAGAAATAATTTTTATATTGCAATTAAAAACATTGGTAAGAATGCAGCATCTATAAGCACCAGTGATCTGCCCTGGGATCCGACTTCCAAATCAATTCGTTATATGGCCTATTCAATTGGCGCAGACGGAAAAGTTGAGCAACTAAAATCCAGCGGCATGATTCTGGATCGTTTTAGTAATCCCAAAATTACGTTCACCCCCGGTGAGATTAAATATGAACTTGTTCCCCTCTCTTTTTTAATAAGGAACTTCGATGAGATTACCAAAAACAAGGACATAATCCTTTCGTATTCGATAAAAGAGGGGCAGGGAGTTCTACCCGGAAAGGGAATAATATTTATACCGAAGAAGCATTTATTCTCGAAGTCCTGTATATCCGTAGTGTCCGAAAACATTCCCGCAGGATAGAGCGCTACTTAAATCGACGTTACCCTCGTTGTGAACGCATCGTTATAGCGTCACTGTCCAATTTATTTGGCGTTGCTGATCAGATTATTTAGCGTCGGTGATCAATTCAATTGACGGGACTGATCAGTTTATTTGGCGGGGTCGTCCAGATCGCTGGCGTTTAGTACCTTGTCGATGATGCTGGAACCGGCCATGTTGGCGCCGGTGGTGGCCCAACCTTCGCTGCCGCTGGACAACCCGTCCGCAGTGGAAAGCGGCGAGGCGGAACTCGCGGTCGTGCGCGAGCGGCTCGAGCGCGAGGACCTGACGGTGCTCGTCTACCGTTTCGAGGGCGACCGCCATTGCCGTGCCCAACGCTTCGCCGCCTATCAGGCGGCACTCGGTTCGCGCTTCATCGCCAGGACGCTGCCGGACAGCGCCGCGCACCGCCGCCAGGGCGATCGTGGCCTGCAGGCGCGGCACGTCGACGATGCGGTCGTACATCGGGCGCCGCTCGCCATGCCACGCGATACCGTCATGCAACCGCCTGAAAAGTGCGTCTGCCTGCGCGAAACCGATCCATTGCGGCCAATAACGCATGCCGCCTTCCCGATCGTCGACCAGCGCAAGCGGCCCTTCATCGAGTAGGAGCGCGGCCGTGTTCACGCCGCGATGTCCAGGACATCAAGAACGTCGACGGGCAGGCGCGCCGCGATCTCCGGATCCATGCAGCGATGCGCATCGACCAGATCCTGCAGCGCCTTCCGTTGCGCGGGAGACAGCCATCCCGCCGTTCGGTCGGCATGGGCTTGCCGCAGCAATCCTTCGAGGCGTTCCTGTTGTTGCCGCATGGCGGCCTTCAGCCATGGCATCGCGCCGGCGTGGACGACAAAGCCCGATGCCGCCTGTTCGTTCACGAAACGACGGATCGCTGCATAAGCGCCTCGATACCATTCGGTGGCGCCCCCGGCCTGGCCACGCATCGTCAATGGCATCGGGCAGCTATAGGCCTCGAGCATCCGGTGCAGTCGCGTTTCCAGTTTCTGTGCATCGCCACGGGTTTCGGTTTCCACCAACAGGCCGTGCTCGAGGTCAAACACTTCGAACCAGCGCGGATGGAAGGCCGACCACCGTGCCAGCGGATCGTGGGTCATCCCGACCTTGAGCAGGTCCTCGGGACCGGATGCCGGCAGGACATACAGGAAGGCGCGGCCGCGATAATCGCTTTGCATGTTCACGACTCGGAAGGTATAAATACTTATACCATGGACACCCTGACCGACCGCCAGGCCGAAATCCTCTCCTTCCTCGAACGTTTCGCGGAACGCGAAGGCATGCCGCCGAGCATCCAGGAGATCCAGGATGCCTTCGAGCTGGCCAGCCCGCGCGGCGTGGTGAAGCACCTCGAAGCGCTGGCGGCCAAGGGCTGCCTGGAACTCGTTCCCAATCGCGCGCGCGGCATCCGGCTGCGGACTTCGCGCCGGATGCGGCCCGCAGGCGATTCGCTCGAGCTGCCCATCCTCGGTCGCGTCGCGGCCGGCGCGCCCATCGGCGCCGCCAACACCTTCGATGAATCGCTGCGGGTCGATCCCGCGCTGTTCCGCCAGCGTCCGGATTACCTGCTGCGGGTGCAGGGGGATTCGATGCGCGACGACGGCATCCTCGATGGCGACCTGGTCGCGATCCGGCAGGCAAGCTCCGCCGAGAATGGCCAGACGGTGGTGGCGCGCATCGACGGCGAGATCACGATCAAGCGCCTGAGGATCGGTGCGCGCGGCATTCGCCTTCTCGCGCGCAATCCGGACTACCCGCCCATCGATGTCCCGAAGGATGCGGATTTCGCGATCGAAGGACTGTACTGCGGACTGGTCAGGCGCGACTGATGGACATGCCCTGATTTCATGCGCACGCGTCCTCCGCACATCGATGGCCTTGCCGCGAGCACGTTGCAGCTGCCGCCGGGGACGTGGCCGACCGTACTCGATTGCCTGTGCGAACGCTTTCCGTCGGTATCGCGCACGCAATGGCTGACGCGCATGGCGCGCGGACGCGTGATCGATGGCGAAGGACGAAGCGTGGCGCCGGAAACGCCGCATCGGGTCGGGCTCGAAGTCCATTACTACCGCGAAGTTGCGGACGAAGCGTCGATTCCGTTCGATGAAGTCGTGCTGCATGAAGATGAAGACCTGCTGGTCGCGGACAAGCCGCATTTCCTCCCGGTCGTGCCTGCCGGCGCCCATGTCCATGAAACCCTGCTGGGCCGCCTGGTTCGCCGCACCGGGAATCCCGACCTGGCGCCGCTGCACCGGATCGATCGCGAAACCGCCGGACTGGTGCTGTTCTCGGCCAACCCGCGCAGCCGCGCGCGCTACCAGGCGTTGTTCCGCGAACGCCGCATCCACAAAAGCTACGAAGCGCTCGCCCCGGCATTGCCCGGCATCGAATTCCCCCATGTACGCAGGAGCCGCATCGTCGCCGGCGAACCGTTCTTCCGCATGCGGGAGGTCGAAGGTCCGGCGAACAGCGAAACCCGCATCGAGGTCGTCGCGCGTGGCGGCGACTGCTGGCGCTACGCATTGACCCCCGTCAGCGGTCGGAAGCACCAGTTGCGCGTGCACATGGCGGCACTGGGCGCGCCGATCGCCAACGACGGCATGTATCCGTCATTGAACCCGCGCGCAGAAGGCGACCATTCGGCGCCACTGCAATTGCTGGCCAGGCGACTCGACTTCATCGACCCCCTTGGCGGCGGCGCGCGCAGCTTCATCAGCGGCTTTATGCTGTCGCCATGAACAATGCCCTGACCATCCGCGAATACAGCGAAGCGCTGGCGCCCTATTTCCACGACATCAACGCCGAATGGATCGGCTCCATGTTCCGCCTCGAGGACACCGACCGCGAGGTGCTGGAAAACCCGGGGACGAAGATCATCCAGCCGGGCGGCGTCATCCTCTTCGTCGAGCACGAAACGTTGGGCATCGTCGGCGCCTGCGCCCTGCAGAAGACGGGAACGAGCAGCTACGAACTCACGAAGATGGGCGTGCGCGAATCGGCGCGCGGCCAGAAGGCCGGCGAGTTCCTGCTGTCCGCCATCATCGAGCGCGCGGCGTCACTGAAGGCCGATCCGCTGTACCTGCTCACGAACTCCAAGTGCGCGCCGGCCATCCATCTCTACGAGAAACTCGGCTTCGTGCACGACGCGCGGATCATGGAACAGTACGGCGCCCGCTACGAGCGCTGCGACGTGGCGATGCGGTATCGCGCCGCGTCGTAACCTGCGGGCGGATATCGATCGACCATCACCCCGCCGGCTTTTCGACGTGCCCGCCGAACTGGTAGCGCATCGCCGACAGCAGCTTGTCGGCGAAATCCGCGTTGCCGCGCGAACTGAACCGCTCGTACAACGCGGATGACAGCACATGCGCGGGCACGCCTTCGTCGATGGCGGCCTTGACCGTCCAGCGGCCCTCCCCGGAATCCGAAACCCGGCCGGCGAAGTTCGACAACCCCGGATCCTTCGTCAATGCTGCCGCCGAGAGGTCCAGCAGCCATGACGTGATGACGCTGCCGCGACGCCAGACTTCGGCGATGTCGGCCAGGTTCAGATCGTATCGATAGTGCTCGGGATCGCGCAACGGCGTCGTCTCGGCATCGACCGCGCCAGTCGAATTGCCGATGTTGGCGCCCTTGAGAATGGCCAGGCCTTCCGCGTACGCCGCCATCAAGCCGTATTCGATGCCGTTGTGCACCATCTTGACGAAGTGACCGGCGCCACTCGGCCCGCAATGCAGATATCCCTCTTCGGCGGTGCCGCCCGCCTGCCCGCGGCCGGCGGTGCGGGCGATATCTCCGCGCCCCGGCGCCAGCGTCGCGAAGACCGGATCGAGATGCTTCACCACGTCCGTCTCGCCGCCGATCATCAGGCAATAGCCGCGTTCCAATCTCCACACCCCGCCGCTGGTGCCGGCATCGACATAGTGGATGCCCTGCGCCGACAACGCATTGGCACGGCGGATGTCGTCGATGTAATAGGAATTGCCGCCATCGATCAGGATGTCGCCCGGCTCGAGACGGGGCAGCAGGTCGGCGATGGTCTCGTCGACCACGCCCGCCGGCACCATCAGCCAGATGGCCCGTGGCCTTGCCAATGACTGCACGAACTCGTCCAACGATCCGGCGCCCGTCGCGCCTTCCCCGACGACCGCTTGCACCGCATCGGGGGACCTGTCGTATGCAACGCACTGGTGCCCGCCAGCCAACAGACGACGCACCATGTTCGAGCCCATCCGGCCAAGGCCGATCATTCCAAGCTGCATGTACCTGCCTCCTGCCCGGGATTGCACCATTTTGTCAGGTTACTGACGGATGCATCTGCTACCGTCATTCGACCCCCCGAAAGGAAACCGCCATGTCCAAAATTCTGGTGCTTTACTACTCCGCTTACGGCCACATCGAGGCCATGGCCAATGCCGTTGCCGAAGGTGCCCGTGAAACCGGCGCACAGGTCGACATCAAGCGCGTTCCCGAACTCGTCCCCGAAGAGATCGCGCGCAAGTCGCATTACAAGATGGACCAGCCCGCCCCGATCGCCAAGGTCGAGGAACTCGCCGATTACGATGCGATCATCGTCGGCACCGGCACGCGCTTCGGCCGCATGTCATCGCAGATGGCGAACTTCCTCGACCAGGCCGGCGGCCTGTGGTCACGCGGTGCGCTGCACGGAAAAGTCGGCGGCGCCTTCACTTCCACCGCCACCCAGCACGGCGGCCAGGAAACCACGCTGTTCTCGATCATCACCAACCTGCTGCACTTCGGCATGGTGATCGTCGGCCTCGATTACGGACATGCCGGCCAGATGACGCTGGAAGAAATCACCGGCGGTTCGCCCTACGGCGCCTCGACCATCGCAGGCGGCGACGGTTCGCGCCAGCCGACCGAGAACGAACTGGTCGGTGCGCGTTACCAGGGCCGCAAGATCGGCGAAACCGCGAACAAGCTGCACGGCTGACCGCGCTCCGCGCACGCGGCGCCATTCGGCGCCGCGTGTTGCAGCGACACCCGATCATCGCGCCTTCGAGACGCGCCAGATGCAGTTGCCGACATCATCGGCGACCAGCAGCGCGCCATCGCTGCCCACGACAACGCCCGCCGGGCGCCCCCTGGCATGGCCTTCGCCATCGACGAAGCCGGTCAACACGTCGTGGGGAACGCCTTGCGGTTTGCCATTCGCGAACGGGACGAAGATGACCTTGTAGCCGGCCAACTGGTGTCGATTCCACGACCCATGCAGCCCGATGAAGGCGCCATCGGCGTATCCCGGCAGGCGTGCGTTGTTCGCGAACGCGAGCCCCAAAGGCGCCACATGCGAACCCAGCGCGTAGTCCGGTGCGATCGCGCGCGCGACCAGATCCGGACGCTGCGGCTGCACGCGCGCATCCACATGTTGGCCGTAATAGCTGTAGGGCCAGCCGTAAAACGCGCCTTCGTGGACGGACGTCAGGTAATCCGGAACCAGTTCATCGCCGAGCTCGTCGCGTTCGTTGACGACGACCCAGAGCACGCCCGTCTTCGGCTCCCACGCCAATCCCACCGGATTGCGCAGGCCCGATGCGAACATGTGCTGCGCTCCGGTGTGGGTATCCACGACGCGAATGGCGGCGCGGCCCTGCTCTTCCGCCATGCCGTTTTCCGCGGCGTTGCTGTTGGAACCGACGCCGACATAGAGTTCGCGGCCATCGGCGCTCGCCAGCAGGCTCTTGGTCCAGTGGTGGTTGCGCGGTCCACCGGGGAGTTCGGCGAGCACGCGGGGCGTCTCGACGACATGGGTCATTCCCGGCGCCCACCGGATGCTGACGATCGAATCGGCATTCGCCACGTACAGGCGACCGTTGGCAAGCGCCATGCCGAACGGGGAATGCAGTCCGGACAGCAGCACGCTGCGCGTATCGGCCACGCCGTCATGGTCGGCATCGCGAAGCAGCGTGATGCGATCCGCGCTGGGCGTCCCCGCTCCCGCCCGCCCCATGATCTTCTTCATGAACCATGCGCGCAGGCCGCGTTCCGCGGGCTTGGGCGGTGCATTGGTTTCCGCCACCAGGACATCGCCATTGGGCAATACGTACAACCAGCGCGGATGATCCATGCCGCCCGCGAAGAGGTTCACCTGCAACCCGGCGGCAGCGACCGGCTTTTCGCCCGCGGCCCATTGCCTTGCCGGCGCGATGTTGATCGTGGGGATCAGCCGACCGGATTGCGGCTGCGGCAGAACGGGATGCGCACCGACCTGATGACCGACGTCCTGTGCACTGCATGTCGCCATCGCGGCCAGCAACATGATCGATGCAGCCGCGTGCGGGATGTGCTTCATCTCGAAGCCTCGTCGCAGTGAGCCTGGCGCGAGCATGCGCCTTCGACGGTGAGGCGTCCGTCAACCGGGACGATGCCCGGGGCCCGCATTGGTCATGCGTTCAGTCGGGCGGTGCGTCGGGAAGCCACGCTGCAGCCCTTGACAGCGTGCCGCGTCCGGGCAAATACTTTCCAATATTGGAAAGTGTTGAGGCCACCATGTCCGAGCTCTTGCTGCACTACCACCCGCTCTCGTCCTATTGCTGGAAGGTCACGATCGCGATCGATGCGCTCGGAATCGACGTCCGCAAGCAGCTGCTCGATCTGGCCGATCCCGTCCAGCGCGATTCCTATTACGCATTGTGGCCGATCGGCAAGATGCCCCTGCTCGTGGATGGCGAGCGCACGATCCCGGAGACCAGCATCATCATCGAATACCTGCAGCGGCATCATGCCCGGCCAGGTGCGCGACTCATTCCCGATGATGCCGACGCCGCGCTCGACGTGCGGCTATGGGATCGCTTCTTCGACCAATACGTGATGACACCGATGCAGGCGCATACCGCCGACCTGCTGAAACCGCAAGGGAAACGCGATCCGGACAGCGTCGCACGTGCGCGCGATTTGCTGCGGCGGAGCTACGGGATTCTTGAACGCCAGCTCGACGGGCGCACGTGGATCGCGGGTGATGCCTTCAGCATGGCCGACTGCTCGGCGGCGCCCGCCTTGTTCTATGCCGTCACCTATGTCCCGCCGGCGCCGGAACAGGTCAATCTATCCGCCTATATCGAACGGCTGATGGCGCATCCGGCAGTCTCCGCGACCATCGACCAGTCGCGCGACTGGTTCAAGTTCTATCCGGGTCGTGCGGGATTGTCGCGCCGTTACTACGACCCGGCGGAGGATTGAGATGCAGGCAACCGCGCAATCGGAGCGGCTGGATCGCATGTTCTTCGCGCTTTCGGATGCCCATCGCCGCGACATGCTCGACCGCCTCGGTCGCGGCACGGCGTCGGCATCGGAACTGGCGGAACAACTCGACCTCGCCCTGCCTTCCACGGTCAAGCACCTCGCCGTGCTGGAGCAGAGCGGATTCGTGGTCTCGGAGAAAACCGGGCGCGTGCGCGCCTATGCGATCGAACCGAAGGCATTGCGGGCAATGGACGCGTGGCTGGGCCGCCACAAGCGGGTGTTGAACGCGCAATTCGACCGGCTGGAACTGCATCTCGCGGCAAAGGCGAGGAAGGCCTGACATGACCGCCATTCCGACGCTGCACACCGATTTCGTGATCGAACGCGAATTCGCCGCGACGCCCGCCGAGGTCTTCGCGGCCTGGGCAGATCCCGCCGCCAGGATGGCGTGGTCGAATTGCCATCCTGAAAACACCCGCGAGCATCGGCTGGATTTCCGCGTGCATGGCCATGAGGTCTACGAGGCCACCGCCGTGAATGGCGACATCGAGCGCGTCGATCGTTTCTTCTTCGATATCGTCGATGGGCAGCGGATCGCCTTCGCCTACGACATCAGTTTCGGCACAAAACGTTTGTCGGTATCGCTGGTGACGGTCGAATTCTTTCCGACCGACTTCGGCACGCGCATGGTCTACAGCGAGCAACTGGCCTATCTCGATGGCCACGAGGATCGCGCCGAACGGATGCGGGGGACGGCGGAAGGATTCGATCGGCTTGGCCAGCTGCTCGCGCGCAACTAGACTGCGCGCTCACAGCAGGCGCGTGTCCTCGGGCGCGCGATCCGGCCGGTCATGGGCATTGTCGAAATAGTTCAGCGGCGCATTGACCAGGTCCTCGCGATCGGCATCGTCCAGCGTCGGGATGCTCAATGCATAGAAGCGCCCGCCCATCTGCGGAATGTCGCCGGTGCCGAACACGCGCACCCCGCACTTCGAGCAGAAGCGATAGGTCAGCACCGAATGGTCGCGACCCGGGGGCACCCACTGGTAGCTGGAGAGCACGTCCTCGCCGGACAACAGCTTGAAATCGTCGCCGCGCACGAACGCGAACCAGGCGCGGGCCTTGGTGCAGATCGAGCAGTTGCAGCGGTTGGTGCCCGCGGAAAGATCGAACGTCGCCTCGTACTGGACTGCCTGGCAGTGGCAGCTGCCGTGATAGGTCTGGATCGCCATCGGACACCTCGACTGGTTGCATTTCGGATGCACTATCCTAGCGCGACTGATTGCATAATGCAACTGGTGTAGAATCCAGCCCATGAGAGACGACCAGCGGTCCACCTGCCCGATCAGCACCGGCCTCGAGATCATCGGCGACCGCTGGACGCTGCTGGTGATCCGCGACCTGATGTTCGCGGGCAAGCGCCATTTCCGAGAATTCCTGCAGTCCGAGGAGGGCATTTCCAGCAACGTGCTGACCGACCGCCTGAATACGCTGCTTGAAAAGGGGCTGGTCACCCGCCGCGACGATCCCAGCCATGCCCAGAAGGCGATCTACAGCCTGACCCGCAAGGGGCTCGACCTGTTGCCGGTGATCGTGGCGATGAGCGGATGGACGCAGAAGTACCATCCGGGGACACGTCGCCCGGAAGCGGTGGACCTGGTCCGGCGCACCCCGAAGGAACTCGCGCAACTCGAAGCGCATCTCAAGCAACTCCACGGCATCCGTTGAGGAATCGATCATGACCAACTCCCCCACTCCCCTCCGCATCGATTTCGTCGCCGACATCGTCTGCCCGTGGTGCGCGATCGGCATCGCGTCGCTGTCGCAGGCGCTTGCACGGCTCGATGGCGTCGTTGAGGCGGAACTGCATTTCGAGCCATTCGAGCTCAATCCGCAGCTCGGGCCGGAAGGCCAGGACATCTTCGAACACCTGCAGCAGAAGTACGGCATGTCGCGCGCGCAGTTCGCCGACAGCCAGGAAGCGATCCGCCAGCGCGGCGCGGCGCTCGGCTTCACCTTCGACATGGATGCGCGCAGCCGCATCTACAACACCTTCGACGCGCATCGCCTCGTGCGCTGGGCCGAAACTGCCGGCCATCAGTCCGAACTCGAACGCGCGTTGTTCCGCGCCTATTTCAGTGAAGGCAAGAACATCTCCGACCATGAAGTACTGACGAGCGTCGCCGAAAGCGTCGGCCTGCCGGGTGGCGAAGCGCGCGCGATCCTCGCCTCCAACGAATACGCCGCCGTGGTGCGCGAAGCGGAACGGTTCTGGACCGGCAACGGCATCCAGGGCGTGCCGGCGGTCATCGTCGATCGCAAGCACCTGATCTCCGGCGGGCAGCCGGTGGAAGTGTTCGAACAGGCGCTGCGCCAGATCGCCGCTGAAAAGTGACGGCACCACAATTCGTGTTGACAGCGATCGGATGACCCAATATGTTGTGGTCGTCGGTTCCGGCGGTCACTACGACTCCCGGATGAAAAGGGAAGCCGGTGCGGCCTTGCAAAGGGCCAATTCCGGCACTGCCCCGCAGCGGTAATCGGGAACGAACCCGCCACATGCACTGGAGCGATCCGGGAAGCGGCGGCTAGGAGAAGGCTCCGTCCTTCGCGCCCGTGAGTCCGAAGACCTGCCGACAGCCGCGCGCTTTGCACGCACGCGCGGTGCCGGCATGCGGAGCAATCCGCCGCCCGAGGGGGCGTCGCCGCGAATGGTGGCGCCGCGCATGGCCCACGTTCCGTCGACCCCTTTCGCCGCCTGGCTGCGCGGGACAGCCACGCGATCCGTGCGTCCTGAGCGAGACGACGCCATGTCCACTGCCCTGCAATCCCATGATCCGCAATTCGCCCTGACGCCGCCGCACAACGCGCTGGCGATGATGGTGACCAAGCGCAACGGCGCGCGCCAATCGGTCGATCTCAACAAGATCGTCCTGGCCGTCCAGCGCTGCAGCGAAGGCCTGTACGCGATCGATCCGATGCGCGTCGCCACCCGCACGATTTCCGGCCTCTACGACGGCGCGACCACGCGCGAACTCGATGAACTGTCGATCCGCACCGCGGCGCTGCTGACTGGCGAAGAGCCCGAATACGGCAAGCTCGCGGCGCGATTGCTCGCCGGCGTCATCGCCAAGGAAGTGGCAGGACAGGAAATCCACGCGTTCTCGCAGTCGGTCGCGCGCGGACACGAGGTCGGCCTGATCAACGATCGCCTGCTCGACTTCGTGCAGGCCAATGCGCGCAAGCTCAATGACGCGATCGATCCGACGCGGGACAACCACTTCGATTACTTCGGCCTGCGCACGCTCTACGACCGCTACCTGCTGCGCCATCCGCACACCCGCAAGGTGATCGAGACGCCGCAGCAGTTCTTCCTGCGCATCGCCTGCGCCTTGAGCGAAGACGTGGCCGAAGCGTTGGCGCTCTACGCCACCATGAGCGCGCTGGAATATCTCCCGAGCTCGCCGACGCTGTTCAACTCCGGCACCCGTCACGAGCAGCTGTCATCGTGCTTCCTGCTCGATTCGCCGCAGGACACCCTGGAATCGATCTACGCCCGTTACGGCGAGATCGCCCAACTGTCGAAGTTCAGCGGCGGTATCGGGGTGAGTTACAGCCGGGTGCGGGCGCGCGGCGCACTGATCCGCTCGACCAACGGCCACTCCAATGGCATCGTGCCGTGGCTGAAGACGCTGGACTCCTCGGTGATGGCGGTGAACCAGGGCGGCAAGCGCAAGGGCGCGGCCTGCGTCTACCTGGAAACCTGGCACGCCGACATCGAAGACTTCCTCGAGCTGCGCGACAACACCGGCGACGAGGCGCGGCGCACGCATAACCTCAATCTCGCCAACTGGGTGCCGGATCTGTTCATGCAGCGTGTCGAAGCCGACCAGGAGTGGTCACTGTTCGATCCCGGTACCGTGCCGGAACTGGTCGATCTCCACAACGAGGCGTTCAACAGCGCTTATCTGCAGGCGGAAGCGCAGGGCAAGGCGGTCAAGACGGTTCCAGCGCGCAAGCTCTACGCGCGGATGATGCGCACGCTGGCCGAAACCGGCAACGGCTGGATGACCTTCAAGGACAAGTGCAATCGCGCCAGCAACCAGACCTTGCGCGACCGCAACGTGATCCACCTCTCCAACCTGTGCACCGAGATCCTCGAAGTGACGTCTGCCGAGGAAACCGCGGTGTGCAACCTCGGTTCGATCAACCTCGCCCGCCATTTCGATGCCGACGGCGAGTTCGATTTCGCCAAACTCGGCGAAACCGTGCGCCAGGCGGTGGCGCAGCTCGACCGCGTGATCGACCTCAACTTCTATCCGATCGAACCGGCGCGTCGCGGCAACCTGCGCTGGCGCCCGGTCGGGCTCGGCTGCATGGGCCTGCAGGACGTGTTCTTCCGCAAGCGCCTGGCCTTCGACAGCGAAGAGGCACGCAAGCTGTCGCGCGAGATCGCCGAGACGATCTGTTTCCACGCGCTGGATGCTTCCTGCGAGCTGGCGATGACGAAAGGCGCGCACGCATCCTTCGCCGATACCCGCGCTTCCCTAGGCGAACTGCAATTCGACGCCTGGGATGTCCAACCAGAACAGATGGAGCGCTGGGACGCCCTGCGCGCCCGCATCCGCGAACACGGCCTGCGCAATTCGCTGCTAATCGCGATCGCGCCAACCGCGACCATCGCCTCGATCGCCGGCTGCTACGAATGCGTGGAGCCGCAGGTCAGCAACCTGTTCAAACGCGAAACGCTGTCCGGCGACTTCCTGCAGGTGAACCGCTACCTGGTCGACGAGTTGAAGAGGCTCGGACTGTGGACGCCGGAAATGCGCGACACCATCAAGCTGGCCGAAGGCTCGATCCAGGGCATCGCCGCAATTCCCGAAACACTGCGTCAGGTCTATCGCACCGCGTGGGAACTGCCGATGCGCAGCCTGATCGACATGGCCGCCGACCGCGGCGCCTACATCGACCAATCGGCCTCGCTCAACCTGTTCATGGAAAGCCCGAACATCGGTGCGCTGTCGTCGATGTACATGCACGCGTGGAAGCGCGGCATCAAGACCACCTACTACCTGCGCTCGCGTCCTGCAACGCGCATCGCCAAGACGACCGTCGGGAGCTACACACCAGCCGAAGCGATCGCCTGCTCGCTCGAGAATCCGGAAAGCTGCGGAGCCTGCCAATGAACGCGATCGTGACCCGCCTGCTCGATCCCGGCTTTGAACTCACCCTGCGGCCGATGCGCTATCCGCAGTTCTACGAGATGTACCGCAACGCCGTGCGCAATACCTGGACGGTGGAGGAGATCGATTTCCAGATCGACATCGCCGACCTCCATGCCAAGATGTCGCCGGCCGATCGCCACCTGATCCATCGGCTGGTGGCGTTCTTCGCCACCGGCGATTCGATCGTCGCCAACAACCTGGTGCTGAATCTCTATAAGCACCTCAACGCGCCGGAAGCGCGCATGTACCTGTCGCGCCAGCTGTACGAGGAAGCGCTGCACGTGCAGTTCTACCTCACCCTGCTCGACAACTACCTGCCCGACCCGTTGGAGCGTGCGCGCGCCTTCGCCGCGATCGAGAACATCCCGTCGATCCGCAAGAAGGCCGAGTTCTGCTTCAAGTGGATCGACTCGATCCAGAGCCTCGACCGCATCGAGACCCGCGAACAGCGCCGCCAGTTCCTGCTCAACCAGATCTGCTTCGCCGCCTGCATCGAAGGCCTGTTCTTCTTCGCCGCGTTCGCCTATGTCTACCACTTCCGTTCGCGCGGCCTGCTGCCGGGGCTGGCTTCCGGCACCAACTGGGTGTTCCGCGACGAATCCTGCCACATGGAATTCGCCTTCGAGGCGGTGCGCACCGTCCGCGAGGAAGAACCCGACCTGTTCGACGACGAGATGAAACAGCAGGTCTACGCCATGCTGGAAGAGGCCATCGTGTGCGAGATGCAGTTCGCTGCCGACGTGCTCTCGGGCGGCGTGGCCGGCATTTCCGAGCGCGACATGCGCCAGTACCTGCAGCACTGCGCCGACAACCATTTCGCCAAGCTGGGGATGGAGAAGCGCTACCAGGTACGCAATCCGCTGCCCTTCATGGAGCTGCAGGATGTACAGGAACTGACCAACTTCTTCGAGCGTCGCGCCAGCGCCTATCAGCTCGGCGTCACCGGGGAAGTCGGTTTCGATCACGCCTTCTGACGAAACCGCGGGGCCTGAAAGCTTCGCTTAACACGCCATCGGGAAGGCCCGGCCACCATACGGGCTTCCCGCCGCGCGAAGCCCGCATGAACGATCTTTCCCGAAGCAACGCTCCGACCGACTGGATCGCCAAGGTCCCCGCGATCACCCTCGGCTTCTGGATCATCAAGATCCTGGCGACCACCTTCGGCGAAATCGGCGGCGATGCCGTCACCATGTCGTGGCTGGGCGAAACCACGCCGGAAGCCAGCACCGTCGCCTGGCATCCCGGCTACCTGATCGGCACCGCCATCTTCGCGGCGGTGTTCGCCGCGGCGGTGGCGTTGCAGATCCGCGCGCCGCGCTTCAACAAGTGGCTGTACTGGTTCGCCATCATCGCCAGCACCACCGTCGGTACCACGCTGGCGGATTTCGCCGACCGCTCCCTCGGGATCGGCTATCCCGGCGGCTCGCTGCTGTTGCTGGCATTGCTGCTGGCCACATTGTTCACCTGGTACCGCAGCACCGGCACGATCGCAGTCGAGAGCGTCCGCGACGGTCGTTCGGAACTGTTCTACTGGCTCACCATCACCTTCTCGCAAACGCTGGGCACAGCGCTGGGCGACTGGGTCTCCGACAGCCAAAGCGCCGGCTATACCGGCAGCATCATGATCTTCGGCGGCCTGCTGTTGCTGGTCACGTTCCTGTACTTCACGACCAGGGTCTCGCGCACCGCGCTGTTCTGGGCCGCCTTCGTGCTCACGCGGCCACTCGGCGCCGTGGTCGGCGACTTCCTCGACAAGCCGGACGCCCAGGGTGGACTCGAGCTCAGCCGCTATGGCGGTTCGCTGGTATTGCTCGCGGCGATCGTGCTGGGCATCCTGATCTTCCCGCAACGACCCGCGACCAAGGCACATTGATATCGATGATGGCGCTTCACCGCGTTCGCCGGGAATGGTCCGCACTCGTCCTGATCGCCTGCACCTGCGTTCCGCATGCCGCATTCGCGCAGGCGGGCCCGCCGCTGATCACCAACGACACCGGCTCGCCCGGCGACGGTCATTGGGAGATCAACCTCGCCGCGACCGGTGATCGCACTGGCCGCGAGTGGAATGTCCTCGCGCCCGATGCCGACATCAATTACGGACTCGGTGAACACATCCAGTTGACCGTGCATCCGGCGTGGGCGCATCGCAGCGCACCGGGTTCGGGCTTCGCCTCCGGCGTCGGCGGTACCGAATTCGCCGTGCGCTGGCGTTTCCTCGACGAGGACAAGGCCGGCGTCAGCATGGCGATCCAGCCGCACTGGATCCTGCCCGGCCCGATGGTGGCGCGGCGCAAGGACCTGAGCCCGGCCACGCGTGAATTCCAGCTGCCATTGCAGGTCGTCAAGAGCTTCGGCAAGTCGTCGCTGGGCGTCGAAGTGGTGCGCCATTTCGTCGACAAGGGCGACGATGCCTGGCAAGCCGGGATGTTCTGGGCGCGTCCGTGCCCGCACGATTGGCAATGCCTGGCCGAGATCAACGGCAGCCGCGACGACCACGGTTCGACGCAGACGGTTGTCAATCTCGGCACCCGCCATCCGATCAACGAACACCTGGTTTTCCTCGCCTCGCTGGGGAGGCAAATCTCGGGTGAACGGCCGCGTGCCGTCCCGGTGTTCTACTTGGGCGTCCAGATATTAAAGTAGCGCCATGCGCATCCTCATCGCGGAAGACGACGCCCACATCGCCGCCGGCATGCAGAACCTGCTGGTCGCGCGCGGCCATGCCGTCGATTGCGTCGGCGACGGCAAGCAGGCTGAACAGGCCGGCAAGAGCGGTGTCTACCAGTTGCTGATCCTCGACATCGGCCTGCCCTCGCTGGAGGGCGGCGAAGTGATCCGCCGCTTGCGCGCGGCGCGCATCGATACCCCGATCCTGGTGGTCAGCGCGGGCGAGGCCTTGAACGAACGCGTGCGCATCCTCGATCTCGGCGCCGACGATTACCTGGTCAAGCCGTTCGCGATCGCCGAGTTCGACGCCCGCGTGCGTGCGCATCTGCGGCGCGGTTCGGCGCAAGGCGCGACCGAACTGGAAGTCGGCGGACTGGTGATCGATCCTGGCGACCAGCGCGCGCGCGGGCCGAACGGCCCGATCGAACTCACCGCGCGCGAATTCGCGCTGGTTTCCCTGCTGGCGGCACGCGCCGGTCGCATCGTCAGCCGCGCGCAGATGATGGAAACGATCTGCGCCTGGGACAACGAGCTCACCGACAACGGCCTCGATATCGCCCTGCATCGCCTGCGCCGCAAGATCCAGGGCTGCGGCGTGCGCCTGCGCACCGTGCGCGGCCTCGGCTATCTGCTGGAACCGCTTGCCGATGAGTGAACACGAGCGCGCGCCGCGACGCACCAGCCTGTATCGCAGCCTGCTGGTGTATCTCAGCGTGCCGCTGATCGTGCT
Source organism: Lysobacter sp. (assembly GCA_030151365.1). GTDB lineage: Bacteria > Pseudomonadota > Gammaproteobacteria > Xanthomonadales > Xanthomonadaceae > Solilutibacter. The sequence goes on from JASLDW010000036.1 coordinate 22,634, forward strand.
GGCCCTGCTCGCCGGGCTGGTGACCTACGAGATGGCCCGCTATTACGCCAATCGCGCCCACGATGCGCAACTGGTCGAACAGGTAGATTCCGTCGTCAACCTGATGGACAAGCAGCCGGAAACCTTCCGCGCATTCTCGCCACAGGCACTGTTCCTGATCCAGTACGATCCCGACGGCTTCCAGTTCTATTCCATCACCAGCGCGCACAAGGGCGTGATTGCGGCCAACTTCCAGCCGCCGCCAGCATCGCTGCCCGCATCCGTCGACGAGCCGGTCAAGCTGTCGACGATTCGCGCCGAGCGCCATCTGCGCCTGGCATCGCATTCGTTCCATCCCAAGGTCGATCCCGGCGACACCGTGATGGTCACGGTCGCCGAAAGCTTCACCGATCGCCGGCGCTGGGCGCAGCGCATCCTGCTGCTGACGATTCCGACACTGTTGCTGATGCTGATCGGCGTGTTCTTCGTCGTGCGCAGCGGCGTCGATACCGGGCTGCGTCAACTGGATCCGCTGATCGCGCGCCTGCGTCGCGGCGACGCCCTGCACAAGCCGTTGCTCGATGCCGATGTCCCCTCGGAAGTCGCGCCGCTCGCCGGCACCATCGATACCCTGGTCTCCAACCTGCGCGAAGCGCTGGCGGTGCAGTCGCGCTTCATCGCCGACGCCGCCCACCAGTTGCGCACGCCGCTGGCCGGCCTGCGCCTGCACTCCGAGCGCGCGCTCGCCGATCCGCGCCCGGAAGTGCTGGAGGACGCGCTCGGCCATGTCGCGCGCCTGACCGACCGCACCTCGCGCATCGCCGAGCAACTGCTGTCGCTGGCGCGCGTGCAAGCGGTTCAGGCGACGCTGCCGCAACGCGTCGATCTCTCCGCCGTCATCCCCGAGATGGTTGGCGAGCGGGTGCCAGATGCCTTGCGTGCCGGCGTCGACCTCGGTTATGAAGCAGCGCAGCCAGGCGCCATGTACGCGATGATCGACCCCGCCGCGTTGCACGAAGCGCTCGACAACCTGATCGACAACGCGTTACGCCACGCCGGTCGCGGCCATGTCGCCACGGTGAGCCTGTCGCAGCGCGACGGCACCATCGAATTGGCGATGGAGGACGACGGCCCCGGTGTCGACGATGCCGTCCTGGCCCGGCTCGGCGAACGCTTCTTCCAGGTGGCCGGAGGCAATGGCGGCAGCGGCCTGGGCCTGGCGATCGTCGAGGAAGTGCTGTCGCGCCATGACGGTCGCGTGCGCTATGCGCGTGGCAGCGCGGGTGGCCTGCGGGTGGAATTGGTGTTGCCTGCGGCCGATGCCCCCGGAAAGGTGGATGAAACCGCTGGCTGACAAGCTGGCGGCGTGAACGAAGCCCCCTTCCCGCTGCAGCCGGCCGAATTCTTCTACGAAGGCGGCCCCAACGCCGTCCTGCTGACCCACGGCCTCACCGGCACGCCCAACGAAATGCGGCTGCTGGCACGCGGACTCAATCGCCGCGGATTCACCGTGTTCGGCGTGCAACTGGCCGGGCATTGCGGCGACATGGACGACCTGCTGGCGACGCGCTGGCAGGATTGGGCGGCGAGCGTGCAGACCGCCGCGGAGCGTTTGCGCGGGCACTGCGATCGCCTGTTCGTCGGCGGCCTGTCGATGGGCGCGTTGCTTGCGCTCAACCTCGCCGCCGATCGCCCCGACCTCGTCGATGGCGTCGGCGTCTACGGCGCGACCTTCCGCTATGACGGCTGGAGCGTGCCGCGCATCGCGCGCCTGTCCGGGTTGTTGCCGCTGCTCAAGAAATTCAACATCGGCCGCGATCGCGTCTTCATGGAGCAGCCGCCCTACGGCATCCGCGACGAACGCCTGCGCGCGCAGATCAGCACCGCCATGCAGGGCAGCGACAGCAGCATCGCCGGATTGCCCGGCAATCCCTGGCATTCGCTGGCGGAACTGCATCAGCTGGCGAAGCGCGTGCGTCGCCAGTTGTCGCAGGTCAGCGCGCCCTGCCTGGTCGCGCATGCCAGCGACGACGACATCGCCAGCCTCGACAACGCCGAAGTCGTGTTGCGCAGCGTGTCGGGCCCGACCGAATTGCTGCTGCTCGACAACAGCTACCACATGATCACCATCGATCGCGAACATCGCCTGCTGATCGATCGCAGCGCCAGCTTCTTCGATCGCATCGCCAACCCACAACGCACCGCATGACGCCACTGGCCATCGCCCTCTGGCTCGCCAATGCCGCGCTCGATACCGGCGGACAACTCTGCTTCAAATCGGCCGCCGCCCACGGCGATGGCGGCTGGCGCAGGCTGGCGCGACAACCGATGCTGTGGCTCGGCCTGCTGTGCTATCTCGGCGAATTCCTGGTGTGGATCGCCTTCCTGTCGCAGGTGCCGCTGTCGCTCGGCGTGCTGCTCGGCTCGATCAACATCGTCGTCGTGATGATCTGCGGCCGGTTGTTCTTCCGCGAAAGACTCACGCCGCTGCGCGTCGGCGGCATCCTGCTGGTCTGCATCGGCGTGGCGCTGGTCGGGATCGGCGCATGAGGAAGCTCTACGCAATCGGCTTTCCGACGTTGATGGCCTTCGACACGCTGGCACAGACCTGCTTCAAGGTCGCCGGCAACCATGCGCTGCCGTTTGCGACGGACTTGGCGTGGATCCTGCGCGTCGCCGAACAACCATGGACATGGATCGGGCTGTGCGGCTACCTCGGCGCCTTCCTGACCTGGATGCGTTTGCTGCGCGATGCGCCGATCGGGCCCGCATTCGCCGCTTCGCACCTCGAAGTCGTGAGCGTGCTGCTGGTGTCCGCGTGGTGGCTGCATGAACGCATTACCCCGCTGCAATTGCTCGGCGCATTGGTGATCGTGCTCGGTATAGGATTGCTGGCGATCTCGGAATCGCGGGACACCGCTGACGCGACTGATGCGACGCCTGGCTGAAATCCCGCCGACCGCCGGCCTGCCGCCACGGCTGTCCGACCTGTTGGGATCGAAGCAGGATCTCTCCCGCGCACTGTCGACGCAACTCGGCACCACGCGCGCGATCGTCGCCTGCTCCGGCACCGCCGCGCTGATGCTGGCGCTGCGCGTCGCGCATCAGCGCCAACCGCGTCGCGATGTCGTCATCGTTCCGGCATTCACCTGCCCGCTGGTGGCGATCGCCGTGCACGCGCTGGGGCTGCGCTTGCGCATCGCCGACCTCGCGCACGACGGGCTGGATTTCGATGCCGATTCATTGCGCGCACAGCTCGACGATCGCGTGCTGGCCGTGGTGCCAACGCACCTGGGCGGGCGCGTCACCGATGTCGCTGCAGTCAATCGGCTTGTCGCCGGTTCCGGCATCGCCGTGATCGAAGACGCCGCCCAATCCCTGGGCGCGACGATCGATGGCCGCAGCATCGGATTGGAGGGCGATGTCGGCTTCTTCAGCCTCGCGGCCGGCAAGGGGCTGTCGACATACGAGGGCGGCATCGCGATCGCACGCGATCCCGCATGGCTGGATGCGATGCAAGCGTTCCAGGACGAATTGCCGGAGCAATCGGCATTCGAGCGTCGTCGCTGCATCGAACTTCTCGGCTACACCTTGCTCTATCGTCCGCTGCCGATGCGCTGGGTCTACGGCTCGCCGCTGCGCCGCGCACTGAAACGCGGCGATCCCGTCGGCGCGATCGGCGATCGTTTCCCGCCGGACGTGCCATTGCACCGCATGGGCGAATGGCGCCAGGGCGTCGGTGCGCATGCAGCCCGGCGCCTGCCGCAATTCCGCGATGAACGCCGCGCCTGCGCGTTGTCGCGAATCGAGCGATTGCGCTCGATTCCCGGCGTCCATGTGTTTGCGGATCGCACGGGGGAACGCGGCGTCTGGCCGACGCTGCTGGTCCGGATGGACAGCGAACGCCGCCGCGATGCCGTGCTGGATCGGCTGTGGGCGACCGGCCTTGGCGTGAGCCGGATGTTCATCCACGCCCTGCCGGACTATGGCGAGTTGCGCGACATCGTCCCGCGCCAGCACTGCCCGAATGCGACGGATCTTGCTGCGCGTAGCCTCACCATCAGCAACAGCCCGTGGCTTCGCGATGGCGATTTCGAAACGATCCGCCGGGTGATCGAAGCCGGCTAGCCCAGCGCCGCAACCAGTTGGCGGTTCACTTCCGCCTGCTCGCGTTGCCACGCTTCGATTTCGGTCGGCGACGGATCGGGTTGCTGGTCAAGCCGGCTCAACAACCGTTTGAACGGGCTGCGATAGCGATGGATCGACACCTCGCCGGTGATGTCGCTGGCGACGATCCGCGGCTTCAATGCGGAAATGACGGCCAATGCGTCGTCGAGCAGGAAGCGCCCCTGGTCCCAGTTGGTATGCACCACTTCCGGCGCGAACACGTCCTTGTCGATCGAGAAATAGACCGGCGTCGGATCGTTCGCCATCACCGGAATGAATTCGGCAAGCAGCTGCTGCGGTGTATCGAAGCCATGCAACGTGGTGATGCCCCGTTTGGCCGCCCACGAAGTGTCGACACCGACGCACCAATAATGCACGCGACCATCGCGCAGCACGCCAAGCTGGTTTTCCCAGGCGTGGCTGCTCCCCGCATCCGCCGACGAAATGCCGAGCACGTGCACATCGACCACTCCGGGCAACCTCGTCGCGCGCCCTACCCACGATCCGCAATGCACGCCGAAGGGAAAACGCATGTTGTCGGGATGGTTGTCGAGCACGACCACGCGCAATGGCCGGCGACGCGCCTCCATTTCGACCAAGGGCAGGCTGAGGTGATGGAAGTCGCCGCTGCCCGTCAGCACCGTGCCGTGCGTCGCCGTCAACACCGGGGCGATGGCCTCGGCGAAACGTTGCAAATGGCGACGACTGCAGGAAAAACGCAGGCGTTCCTGCCAGTGTTGCAGCGGCAAGCGCTCGGAAATTCCGATATCGGCTATCGAATCGTCGAGATCGAGGATCAGTGGGACGTTCATGCCACCCCTCCCTCGAACAGACCACGCAGTCGCCCGAGTAGCCAGCGCAACACGACACCGCGCGGACGCACCGCGTGCCAGGTCATCGTGAACCGCGCGCCGAGCTGGCGCTTGGCTTCGGCATCGGTCCAGCCGGCGATGTAGCGCTTCAGGCCGAGCAAGCGCGCGAACTCCAGGTTGTGCATCCAGCTGAGCGCATAAAGGTTGTTCTCGCGTGCCTGCGGATAGGCGAAACCGACGTATTTGTCGACCAGCATGTCGCGCCAGAGATAGCACAGGTTCCAGCCGATCATCTTTCCGTCGCGGCGATAGACGAAGACGACGCCATCGCCTTCCGGTTCGCGCAACAGCGCCGCGAGATAGTCGCGGGTCAGCTCGTCGAAATGCACCTCGCTCTGCGCATGCACGTTGGCGAACAGCTGGTGGAAGGCATCGATCGTCGACTCATCGCCGAAACTCGGGTCGCCACAGGCGATCTCCTCGACCTCCACGTCCTGGCGCGAGCGCAACTTGCGGCGGATGTCCTTGCGCCGCGACGACGACAACCGCGACAGATAGTCGTCTTCATCGGCGTGATCGAGCGGCACCCACGCCAAAGGCATGCCTTCCAGCAACACGAAGCCGCGTGTCTCCAGCTCGGCGACCAAGGCATCGCAGGCAGCGTTTTCGTGATTGTCGAGCAATGGCGAGTCGCGCGCCAGATCCTTGACGATCAGCAGTCGTGCCTTCGGGTCGGCATCGCGCACGATGGTGTCAGCGAATGCCCGAGCCGCGACATCCTTAGGCAACAAGGCGTATTCGCTGGACGTGCAGCCGATGAATTGCGTGTTCCAGCGCAGCCACCGCGACCAGTGCCCGAAGCCCGGAATCCGTTGCAACTTGCGCAGCAGCGGCGGCTCCAGCGTGGTGAGGATGTCGAATCTGGCGCAGAAGCGCGGCACGCCGACAACCGTGCCGGCGACGAAATCCATGGGTGGATGCGCCAGCCACGTGCGAACCACCGCTTCCGGTTCGAGCTGGGCGATCCAGCGCGCGTCGGCATCGATCGCGCGCACCGCCGCGTTCACGCCTGGCGTACCGCCAGCACCGCGTTCAATCCACCGAATGCAAACGAATTGCTGAGCGCCGCGCGGATCTTCGCCGGACGCCCGACGTTCGGGACGATGTCGAGATCGCAGGCCGGATCGGCCTGTTCGAAATTGGCGGTCGGTGGCACGAACTGGTCGTCGAGCGCCGAGACCATCGCCACGAGTTCCAGTGCACCGGCCGCGCCCAGCGCATGCCCGTGCATCGATTTGGTCGAGCTCACCGGAATGTCCTGCGCATGCGCGCCCAGCGCGATGCGGATCGCCCTGGTTTCAGTGGCGTCGTTGGCCAGCGTGCCGGTGCCGTGCGCGTTGATGTAGCCGATATCGGCTGCGTCCAGTTCGGCATCCTGCAACGCACGCGTGATCGACAGCGCGGCGCCTTCCGCCGACGGCGCGACGATGTCGCCGGCGTCCGCACTCATGCCGGCACCGGCGAGTTCGGCGAGGATGGTCGCGCCACGCGTCTTCGCGTGTTCCAGTTCTTCCAGCACGAACACGGCCGCGCCTTCGCCCAGCACCAGGCCACGACGATTGGCGCTGAACGGACGGCAGGTGTCGTCGGCGACCACGCGCATCGCATCCCACGCCTTCAGCAACCCGAACGTGAGGCAGGCTTCGGTGCCGCCGGTCAGCATCACGTCGGCGCTGCCGGACCGGATCGCCGCCAGCGCCTGCGCCACCGCGTGGTTGGCCGACGCGCACGCACTCGACACCGAGAACACCGGACCACGCAATCCATGCACCATGCTGACATGACTGGCCGGTGCGTTGACCATGGTGCGGACGATGGTCAGCGGATGCATGCGTTCGGCGCCTTCGCCGTAGAGGCGCTTGCTTTGCTCGTCGTGCGAGGTCACGCCCCCGATGCCGGTGCCGATGATGGCGCCGATGCGATCGCCTTCGGCACGCACGTCGAGTCCGCACTGCTTGACCGCCTCATTGGACGCAGCCACCACGAATTGCGAGCAGCGGTCCAGCAGCGGCAGCATCGATTCGCCCATCATCGCCGCGAGATCGATGCCTTCCGGCAACTGCGCGGCGACTTTCATCCGCACCCGCGCCGCCTCGGGATGGCGCAGCGGCGCGATCGCCGAGCGACCTTCGCGCAAGCCCTGCCACAGCGGAGCAATGCCCACGCCATAGGGACTCACCGCACCCATGCCGGTGATGACGACCCGCCGCTTGCTCATGGAATCAGCCTTGTGCCTTCGCGGCCAGTGCTTCCTTCACCACATCGACCAGTTGCTGCACGGTATCGCTGCCGAAGTTCGGACCCTGATCGGGGAAGGTGATGCCGTAGTGTTCCTCGATGTCGAACAGCAGTTCGATCGCATCGAGCGAGCTGACGCCGATATCCTTCAGCGTCGACTCGGGATGGATGGTCGCGAGGTCGATCTTCGCTTTCGCGGCGATCTGCGAGGCGATCTCGTCGAAGATGGCCTTCTCGTCCGGTGTGTCGCTCATGGTTCCTCCCTCTTGGAATCGATGTCAGGCGCTCGCCTTGGCGCGCGTCAGCAACTGGTCGAGCAGCGCGATCGCGAGATCGATCTCCTCATGCGTGATGTCCAGCGACGGCGCCAGCGTGATCACGTTCTTGTACCAGCCACCGACATCGAGCACGAGGCCGATCGGCTTGCCGTTGTGGCGCAGGTCGCCGGCCAGGCCGATGTCGACCATGCGATCGAGCAGCGCGCGATTCGGCGTGAAGCCGTCGGCTTCGCAGATTTCCGCGCGCAACGCCAGGCCGAGGCCGTCGACATCGCCGATTTCCGGATGACGCTTCTGCAGGTCGCGCAGGCCGTCGAGGAAATGCGCGCCCTTCAGCGGCACCGTGCGCTCGTAGTCCATGTCCTTGCCGAGGCGCATCACCTCCAGGCCGAGCGCGGTGCCCAGCGGATTGGAGTTGAACGTCGAGTGGGTTGAACCGGCGGGGAACACCGTCGGGTTGATCAGTTCTTCGCGCGCCCACAGGCCCGACAGCGGATTGAGGCCGTTGGTCAGCGCCTTGCCGAACACCAGCACGTCGGGCTCGACGCCGAAGTGTTCGATCGACCACAGCTTGCCGGTGCGCCAGAAACCCATCTGGATTTCATCGACCACCAGCAGGATGCCGTACTTGTCGAGCACCTTCTTCAGGTCGCGGAAGAAGTGGCGCGGCGGAATCACGTAGCCGCCGGTGCCCTGGATCGGCTCGACGTAGAAGGCGGCGTATTCGGCCTGGTTGACCTTGGGATCCCACACGCCGTTGTATTCGGTTTCGAACAGGCGCTCGAACCGCTGCACGCAGGCATCGGAATACTCGTCGGCGGTCATGCCCTTGGGGCGACGGAACGGATACGGGAACGGGATGAACATCGCGCGTTCGCCGAAGTGGCCGAAGCGGCGGCGGTAGCGATAACTCGAGGTGATCGACGACGCGCCGAGCGTGCGGCCGTGGTAGCCGCCCTCGAAGGCGAACATCAGGCTCTTGCCGTTGCTGGCGTTGCGCACCAGCTTGAGCGAATCCTCGATCGCCTGCGCGCCGCCGACATTGAAGTGGACGCGGCCCTTGCGCCCGAACTTGGCCTGGGCGTCGAGCGCGATGGTCTTGGCGAGTTCGATCCGGGTCGGATGCAGGTACTGGCTGGCGACCTGCGGCAGGGTGTCGATCTGGCGCTTCAGCGCGTCGTTGAGGCGCGGGTTGGCGTAACCGAAATTGCACGCCGAGTACCACATCTGCAGATCGAGGTAGGGGATGCCGGCGCCGTCGTACATGTAACTGCCGCCGCAGCCGTGGAAGATCTTCGGCGGATCGACGTAGTGGACGGTGTCGCCATGCGAGCTGTAGAGCTCCTCGTCGGCGAGAAGCTGGGCATCGTCGACACCGTCGCCGGGACGGGTGGACTGGATCGCGGCGAGGTTAGCCGACATGTGAAACCTCCAGGTATTCGGTGATGGATTCGAGATCGCCGCGCAACAACCGCGGCAGCCATTCCAGCGCCTCGGCGAAACCGGTGATCGGGACGTAGGGAATGCCGGCGGCGCGGCAGTGTTCGATCAGGCGATGCTTGGCGAACACGAAATCGGCGCGATCGGCGACACAGAAGTCGGACACGCCATCGCCGATCAGCAAGGTCTTGCGGCCCTGCTCGCGCGCCATCCGCGCAACCGCGCATTTGCAGGTGCCGCTGGCGCAGCCTTCGGCGCTGAACGGCGATTCCAGGCGCCAGTGCTTCGGATCGGCGGTCGGCTGCAGCGCATTGGCGACGACGTCGAGATCATCCATGCCGAAACGCGCGAGGATGTTGTGGATCGCGTAATCGAGTCCGTCGCTGACCACGCGGATCGGAATGCCCTGCGCGCGCAGCGCGGCGTGGAAGGCCGGGAACGCGGGATCGATCCACAACTCGCCGAGATGCGCATCGAGTTGATCGCGCGTCATCTGCAGCAGGCGGGTCTGCCCCTGCATGCATTCGCGCGAACCGATGCGACCCGCGCGCCAGTCGCGCTCCAGCGTTTCCCAGCCGGGTTCGCCGAAACGCACCAGCAGGGAATCGATCACGTCCTCGACGCTGATGGTGCCGTCGAAGTCGCACAATACGGTCCAGTTGCTCACAGCGATGACCTTTGACTCTGAATCACGCGGCCAGCATCGTCAGCGCCCCTTTCGCACGCCTTTCAAGCCTGATTTCGGCGATTTAATGTTCAGTGACGCATGCGTGGGCTAGAGTCTGCAGACCCCGACAGTCCGCCGCCATGACCTTGTCCTCCCGCCCCTTCGTGCTCGCCATCACGCTTGCCTGCTGCGCCACGTCAGCGCAGGCACAGGAATCGCCGGAAGCTTCCGATGTTGCCCCGGTCTACGCCATCGGCGCCGGCGTGCAACGCCTGCCGGCGTGGCTGGGCGCGAAGCACCAGCGCACGCAGGCCGTTCCGTTCTTCGACATCGAATTGCCCGGCAAGGCCGAACTGTCGTCGGTCGACGGCCTCACCGTCGACGTCGTGCGCGGCAAGCACTGGCACGGCGGCCTCTATGCCGACATCGTCTGGGGCCGTTCGCGCGGCGATCTCGGCCCGCAACTTTCGCCGACGATCAAGCGCATCAACGATCGCCTCGCTGGCGGCGGCTACCTCGAGAACGAGATCAACAAGACGGTGACGATCGGCGGTCGCGCGATGCGCGAGCTCGGCGGCAACGGCGGCTATGCCGATCTCTATGCCGACATCACCCTGCCGAAGATGTTCCAGCACGTGGAACACGGCTTCGAGTTTTCCGTGCGCGCCGCGAATGCCGCCTCGAATCGCGAACGCTTCGGGCTCGACGCATCGCAGGCATCGCGGCTGAACCTGATGCCGTCACGTCCCGGCGCCGGCTGGCAGCAGGCATCCGCGCAATACCAGATCTTCGTGCCGACCAGCCAGCACACGGGCATCGCGGCCAACATCGAGTACGCACGACTGCTCGGCGAACCTGCGCGGAGCCCGCTGGTGAAATCATTCGGACAACGCAATCAACTGAGCGAAGGCATCGCCTTCGTGTATCACTTCTGAGTACAACATAACGTGTTGACCCGATCGATCCTGGTCACTACCATTCGCGCCACGTCATCCTTCCTCCCTCCGGAGACCCGCTTCCTTGGACAGTCATAGTCGATTGCGTTACGGCGCCTGAGCCGGCGGATCCTGACCCCAAGGTCGGTCTCTGCCCGTTCAGGGCGAGGCCGCGATGCGTGAGCTGGCATCACGCATGAGCTTCGTATCACCCGATCACATCCCCTAGGACCCGAGCAAATCGGTCTCTGGCGTTTCCATGCATGCCTGGAGATAGCCAGTGTCATTCAAGCTGAACTGCTTCCTGCTGGGCGCGATCGCATGCGCCACGCCATCGCTGGCACATGCCGGTGCGAGCCTCTATGTCGACGACGCCTCGGTAACGCCACGCGGCCACTGCCAAGTCGAATCCTGGGTGCGCGGATACGCGCCCGGCACCGAATTCGCCAGCGTGCCCGCCTGCAACATCCGCGGCACGGAATTCGGGCTGGGCGTGAACGCTTTCGGGCACCCCTCGGGTGGACCGATCGTCAATCTCGGGGTGAAGCGCACGTTCCGCGATTTCGATGCGCAACGCTGGGGCATCGCCGCGTCGATCGGCGCCAGCTGGGACGGCGCGCACCAGCGATTCGACGGCTGGAGCGCCAACGTTCCCGCCAGCGTCGCGCTCGATGCCGACCATCGCACGGTGGTCCACGCCAATCTTGGCTGGAGCAAACCGCGCCACGCGCGCGGCCGCGTGACGCGCGGTCTCGGGATCGAGCAGCGCCTGGACGAACGCTGGTCCCTGCTGGGCGAGGCCTATGCCGATCACACGACCGTCGCGCAGATCGGCCTGCGCCGCGCCATCGGCGACAGCGCCAGCCTCGACCTGCTCGCCGGCCTGCGGGACGGGACGGCGCCCGCGTCCTGGCTGACATTGGGCTTCAACATCGCGCTCGCAAACTGACGGCGACCGCGACCACACCACTTTTCGCAACGGGATTCGCCATGGTGTTCTTCCCCCGCAAGATGTCCGAACGCAATGCGCTGGCCGCGCTCGCCACGGGACGCTATGCCCCCAATGCCTACGACGCGCTCGCCTTCGTCCTGATCATCGGCCTGATCGCGCTGATCGCCCATGGCGTCGGCGAGATGCATGCGCCGTTGACCGTGCTGGCGCAGGCGCCGGTCACCCTCGATGCCTCGCGACTGCCCGAATACGGCCTGCGCACCACCTTGCGGATGTTCGCCGCGATGCTGGCGTCGCTGTTGTTCACCTTCACCGTCGCCACGCTGGCCGCCAAGAACAGGCGCGCCGAACTGGTGATCGTCCCGGCGCTGGACATCCTGCAATCGGTTCCGGTGCTCGGTTTCCTCACCTTCACCGTCGCCTTCTTCATGCACCTGTTCCCGGGCAGCCAGCTCGGCGCGGAGTGCGCGTCGATCTTCGCGATCTTCACCGCGCAGGCCTGGAACATGGCGTTCTCGTTCTACCAGTCGCTGCGCACGGTTCCGCAGGACCTGGACGAAGTGAGCCGCGGCTTCCGCTTCTCGGCCTGGCAACGCTTCTGGCGGCTGGAAGCGCCATTCGCGGCACCGGGCCTGATCTGGAACATGATGATGTCGATGTCCGGCAGCTGGTTCTTCGTGGTGGCGTCGGAAGCCATCACCGTCGGCAATACCACCGTCGAGCTTCCAGGCATCGGCTCCTACCTCGCCCATGCCATCGACCAGAAGAATTTCGTCGCGGTCGCCTGGGCGGTGCTGGCGATGGCGGTGCTGATCGCCCTCTACGACCAGTTGCTGTTCCGCCCGATCGTGGCGTGGGCGGACAAGTTCCGCTTCGAGCAGACCGCGGGCAACAGCCGGCCGCATTCGTGGATGTACGAACTGATGCGGCGCACGCGCGTGCTCAAGCGCCTGTACCAACCGCTCGAATGGCTGTCGCAACAGATGATGCGGGCACGTCCGCGCTCGATCATCCCGGGCACAAGAAGCGAAGCGACACCGCGCCGCCGAATCCTCGGCGATCGCCTGTGGCTCGCGATCGTGATCCTCGCCGCGCTTGCCGGCGGATCGCTGGCATTCGCCTACATGCGGCAATCGCTGGGCTGGCACGACGTGGGACATGCGCTCGCCGCCGGTCTCGCGACACTGGTTCGCGTCGTTGTCCTGATCGCGCTCGCCAGCGTGGCCTGGGTGCCGATCGGCGTCTGGATCGGCCTGCGCCCGGGCGTGGCCCAACGCGTGCAACCCCTCGCGCAATTCCTCGCCGCGTTTCCCGCGAACGTGCTGTTCCCGGTCGCGGTGGTGGCGATCGTGGCCACGCACGCCAATCCGGACATCTGGCTGTCGCCGTTGATGGTGCTGGGCACGCAGTGGTACATCCTGTTCAACGTCATCGCCGGCGCCAGCGCATTCCCGGGCGACCTGCGCGAAGTCGCCACCATCTATCGCCTGCGTTCGTGGACGTGGTGGCGCAAGGTGATCCTGCCGGGCGTCTTTCCCTATTACGTCACCGGCGCATTGACCGCATCGGGCGGCTCGTGGAACGCCAGCATCGTGGCCGAACTCGCCAACTGGGGCGACACCCGCGTCGAAGCCTTCGGGCTCGGCTCCTACATCGCCCGGGCGACGCAGGCGGGCGACTACCCGCGGGTGGTGCTCGGCATCGCGGTGATGTCGCTGTTCGTCACCCTGCTCAATCGAATCCTGTGGCGTCGCCTGTACGTCTTCGCCGAACGCCGCCTGCGGCTGGCCTGATCCGGAGAATCCCATGAACGCATCCATCCAAACCGCTGCTCCCCTGGTCTCCGTGCGCGGCGTGCGCAAGCTCTACGACAAGGGCGGCCCGGAAGCCCTGCTGGTGCTCGACAAGGTCGACCTCGAACTGCATCGCGGCGAAATCGTCGGATTGCTCGGGCGTTCCGGTTCGGGCAAGTCCACCTTGCTGCGCTCGATCGCGGGACTGGTCCAGCCCAGCGAAGGCACGATCGAATTCGAAGGCGCGGCCGGCGACATCGCGATGGTGTTCCAGAGTTTTGCCCTGTTCCCCTGGCTGACGGTGCAGGAAAACGTGGAAATCGGGCTGGAAGCGCGCGGCATGGCAGTGGCCGAACGTCGCAGGCGCGCACTGGCGGCCATCGACCTGATCGGCCTCGACGGTTACGAGAATGCCTATCCGAAGGAATTGTCCGGGGGCATGCGCCAACGCGTCGGCCTCGCCCGCGCACTGGTGGTGCATCCCAAGGTGCTGCTGATGGACGAGCCGTTCTCCGCGCTCGACGTGCTCACCGCCGAGAACCTGCGCACGGATCTCCTCGACCTGTGGTCGGAAGGACGCATGCCGATCGACGCCATCCTGATGGTGACGCACAACATCGAGGAAGCGGTGCTGATGTGCGACCGGATCATGATCTTCGGCTCCAATCCCGGCCGCGTCATCGGCGAGATCCGCGTCAGCCTGGCGCAGCCGCGCAACCGCCTCGACCCGGCATTCCGCGCCCTGGTCGAGGACATCTACGCGCGCATGACGGCAAGAACCACGCCTGCTCGCGAAAGTGTTTTCCCCGGCATCGGCATCGCGATGGAACTGCCGCACGTCTCCAGCAACGTGCTGGCCGGCCTGATCGAAGCCATCGCCGCCGAGCCCTATCACGGACACGCGGATCTGCCGCCGCTGGCGGCCAGCCTGCAACTCGAAATCGACGAACTGTTCCCGATCGCGGAAACCCTGCAATTGCTGCGCTTCGCCGAACTGGAAGGCGGCGACATCCGCCTCACCGCCGCCGGCAAGCGCTTTGCCGAAAGCGAAGTGGATGAACGCAAGCGCATGTTCTCCCGGCAACTGGCGGCGCATGTTCCGTTGGCCGCACATATCCGCCGGGTCTTGGACGAACGCCCCAGTCATCGCGCCTCGGCCTTGCGCTTCCGCGACGAGCTGGAGGACTCGATGTCGGACGAGTACGCCGACGCGACCCTGAAGGCGATCACCAGCTGGGGCCGTTACGCCGAATATTTCGCCTATGACGACGAGGCCGACATGTTCTCGCTGGAGGATCCGGGCTGAGCGCGCCCGGATCGATCAGTCCGCTTCGATCGCGGCGAAGCGTTCGGCGAGGAAATCGATCAGCGCGCGCACCGATGGCAGCAATCCGCGCCGCGACGGAAACACCGCATGCACGATTTCCGCGCGCGGCGCCCAGCCTTCCAATACATGTTGCAGTCGGCCCGCGGCCACCAGTTCCTGCGTCACCATCTTCGGCAGTTGCACCACGCCGACGCCGGCGACCGCGGCATCGCGCAGCGCCAGCATCCCGCGAGTGACGAAACGCGGCTGGTGGTGGATCGCAACGTGCTCGCCGTCGGGACCGTGCAGGTCCCAGACGTGCAGGTTTTGCGGCAGGCCGAGATCCATGCTCGGGTAGTTCATCAGCTCGCCGGGCGATGACGGCTGGCCAAGCCGCGCCAGCAGCACCGGACTCGCGACCAGGCATTGCGTGCGCGTCGCCAGCACCCGCAACACCAGATCGGAATCCTCCAGCGGCGGCGGGCGGACGCGGATGGCGATGTCGACGCCTTCGCCGATCACGTCGACGCGACGATTGGTGGCGTCGAGGTGCAATTCGACCTGCGGGTACAGGCGCAGGAAGTCGGACACCATCGCACCGACCTGGGCATCGAGCAGGGTCGTCGGGCAACTCATCCGCACCACGCCGCGCGGCTCGGCCTGGTCGCGCTGGATCGCCTCCTCGGCGGCGCGCGCTTCCACCAGCGCGGCGCGGGCATGGCCGTAATAGGTCTGTCCCGGTTCGGTCACCGCGAACTTGCGGCTTGAGCGCTGGATCAAGCGCACACCCAACCGCGACTCCAGGAGGGCGATGCGCCGGCTGAGCTTGGACTTGGGGATGCCCAGCGCCCGTCCGGCCGGGGCGAAGCCGCCGTGGTCGACCACCTGGACGAAATAGTAGAGATCGTTGAGGTCCTGCATCGTTCCAATCATAGGACGATATGGGCGAATTTTGGCGACTATTCGCAGGATCGTTGCAGGATTAGCCTGTGCGCAATCGGTGATCTCACCGAATCCACAAGAGAGCAAGGCCATGAACATGAAGAAGATCCTCGGCACCACCAGCGCCCCCGGCCGGCATTGGGTCGGCGACGGCTTCCCCGTCCACGGCATGTTCGGCTACAGCGGTCCGGGCGTCGCCCAGCGCAGCCCGTTCCTGATGCTGGACTACGCCGCACCCACCGAATTCCCGCCCAACACCGGCTACCGCCGCGGCGTCGGCCAGCATCCGCATCGCGGTTTCGAAACCGTCACGATTGTTTATGACGGTGAAGTCGAGCATCGCGACTCCACCGGCAACGGCGGCGTGATCGGTCGTGGCGACGTCCAGTGGATGACCGCCGGCGGCGGCATCCTCCACGAAGAGTTCCACTCGCACGAATACAGCCGCACCGGCGGCCCGTTCGAGATGGTGCAGCTGTGGGTGAACCTGCCGGCGCGCGACAAGATGACGCCCGGTGGCTACCAGGCCATCACCGATGCGCAGATTCCCGCACAGGCATTGCCGAATGATGCCGGCAGCGTGCGCGTGATCGCCGGCGATTACGACGGCGCCAAGGGACCGTCGCGTACCTTCACCCCGATGAATGTCTGGGACGTGCGCATCAAGGCCGGCAAGACGGTCGAGCTGCCGCAGCCGGAAGGCTGGACCACGCTGGTCGTGGTGCTGGCGGGTACCGTGCAGATCAACGGCGAATCGGTGTTGCGCGAAGCGCAGATGGCGACGCTGTCGACCGAAGGCAGCGGCCTGACCATCGAAGCCAACAGCGATGCCAAGGTGTTGCTGCTCGCCGGCGAACCGATCGACGAGCCGGTGGTCGGCTACGGTCCGTTCGTGATGAACAGCGAAGCGCAGATCGCCGAAGCCATCCGCGATTTCAATACCGGCAAGTTCGGCCAGATGCATTGACCGAAACGCATTGACGGCATCCCCGTTGCCCACTCGCGCAGTAGACTTGCGCCCTGGGCAATGGGGAGAGCCAACGATGTCGAAACACGTCTGTGCCAGCAGCCTGCTGGCCCTCTGTCTGCTTGCGGCAAGCACGCAAGTCCATGCCAGCAGCGACGGCGGCTGCAACGCGCAACCGACGCTGCAGCACCGCGGCTATGAAGCCTGCAGCGATCTGGCATTGATCAGCCCGGGCAACGACACCCGCCTCAACCTGTTGTTGCTGCTCGCCGATCGCGGGCGCGTGCAACCGGCGATGATCAGGAACGAATCGTCGGATTCCGGATCTCCGGTACCCGCGGCGATGCTGTCATGGACGACGCTGTCCGGCGCGACCGGCAACGATGCGGCCAAGGCCAATGACGACAGTTCGACGAGTTCCGGGAGTGCCGACAATTCCAGCGGTCGCTGCGTCAGCAACAGCATCGGCGCCGACCGATTCCGTCAGGCCTTGCAGGCCGATACCAGCCTGGGCCCCGACGAACGCAGCCTGCTGGTCGATGCCCGCGCGAAAGTTTCCGCGGCCTGCGGCGATCCCGCCAGGACCGCCGCACTGCTCGATGGTGTACTCGGCAAGATGCAGGGCGCGAGCGGCAAGGCGTTCGCCGCCTACCTGATGAGCGCGGCGGTGTTCTACGGGCCCGACCCTGGCGCTGCGCGTCCCGCCTTCCAGTCGCTGTCCGAAGTGAAGCAGCCCTGGGTGCGCGAAGCATCCATCTACATGCTGGCGCGCACCGACCTCAACGTCGCCCAGCTCGACGCCTTCGGCGAATACGGCAATTTCGACGCCGCGAAAGTCGACCAGGCGGCACTGGCGCGCGCCCGCAGCGGCATGCAGCGCTATCTCAAGGCGTATCCCGACGGCGCCTATGCCGCGTCCGCCGCGGGATTGATGCGTCGCGTCGAATGGCTGGGCGGCAACGACAGCGCCACCGCGGACGTCTATGCATCGGCACTGTCGCAATGTGGAAACGGCGCGGGCGTCGTCGACCTGCTCAACGAAATCGACATCCGCCTGTTGCCGACTTCGCAGAGCGGCGCAAGCAAACCGCTGAAGACGCGCGATCCGCTGCTGCTGGCCGTCGACGACCTCTGGCGCATGCGCCTCGAACGCAAGACCGACCCCAAGCTCTACCTGCCGGCGGATGAGCTGGCCACGCAGCAGGCGGTATTCGCCAATGATCCCGCGCTGTTCCGTTACCTGCAGGCCGTACACGCGTACCACGTGCAGAACCAGCCGGCGCAGGTGTTGAAGCTGTTGCCCACCGGCGAACCGCGCAAGGGCATGGGCTATGTCGAGTTCAGCACGCAACTGCTGCGGCTGATGGCGATGGACGATCTTGGCCAGTCCGGCGTGCGCGATGGCCTGCTGAAACTGTTGCCGCTGGCGGCACGCAACTACCAGCGGCAGACGCTGGAACTGGCGCTGGCCCTCCACGACGAACGCCATCAGGCACTGGACAAGGTGTTCGCCGCCGACAGCCAGGTGCGTGACCCGGCGATCCGCCGCATCCTGCTTGAAAACGTCGCCGGACCGGAGTTACTGCAGCAACAGGCTACGAACGCCAAGGCTCCGACCACCGAACGCAATGTCGCCCTGTTCGTGTTGCTCTATCGCAACCTGATCGGCGGCCGTTATGCGCAATTCAACGACTGGCTGCCGCGCGTACCCGCCGACACCAAGCCGCTCGCCGACAGTTACCAGCTGCTCTATCCGCAGCCATCGCTCGGTGTGTTCCGCTGGACCGGCAACGACAAGGGTTATGTCTGCCCGGCGCTGTCGGCGATCACGACGACGCTGGCGCGCACGCCTGCCGATCCCCATGCCAGCCTGTGCCTCGGCGAATTCCTGCGCCTCAACGGCTTCGACCACTTCCCGCTAACCACGCCCGGCGCGCAGGAACGCGAATGGCGCAAATCGATGGTCGAATCACGACAGCTGGGCGGCACGCCCCTGCTGTTCCCGGGCAAGCAGAACGATCGCCAGTCGATCTACCGCCGGGTGATGGCCGACGCCAGCGCGAACAGCGACGACCGCGCCTACGCACTCGTGCGCGCGATCCGTTGCTACGCGCCCAGCGGCAACAACGACTGCGGCGGCGAGGATGCCGCGCCCGCGGAACGCAAGCGCTGGTTCACCACGCTCAAGACCACCTACAAGGCCTCGCACTGGGCGTCTTCGGTCGAGCATTACTGGTAAGGATGATGAAGCATCGCGCGCTGGCTGCAGTCTTCGCTGTCGGCGCGTTCTGCCTTGCGCTGGTTGCCTGCACGCGCACATCCGATGAAGTGGTGCGCGCGGAAAACTTCGATGCGTTCTGGCTGTGGGCCGGCGTGCGGCCGCAGCCGGCGCTCGACCACGCGCGCACGCTCTACCTGCTGGAGGGCGAGATCACCGGCGGCGAACCCGCGCATCTGCAACGGCGCCTTGCAGCGACACCGCGGATCGCGCACGCCGATGCCTGGATGGTCTATCGCGCCGATACCCTGTCATGGTCGGATGAGGTCATCCCCGCCATCGGCCACGACATCGGGCGCTGGCGCGCCAGCGGCAATCGCGTCGTCGGCGTGCAGCTGGACTTCGACGCCCGCACCCGCCATCTCGATCGCTACGCCGGCTTCCTGCGCGACCTGCGCGCACGGCTGCCGCGCGACATCCGGCTCGGCATCACCGGGCTGATGGACTGGAGCGCCAACGGCGATCCCGCGCAACTCGCGCAGCTGTCCGGGACCGTCGATGAAGTGGTGGTGCAGACCTACCAGGGCCGCGCCACCATCCCCGGCCACGGGGACTATCTCGAACGGATGCGCGGCTTCCCGATCCCGTTCCGCGTCGGGCTGGTGCAGGGCGGCGAATGGCGCGCGCCGCCCGCGTTGTCGAAGAACCGGAACTTCCGGGGTTACGTCGTGTTTCTCGTCAATCCGCCGCGCTGATGTTCAGGCCATCGTCGAATTGTCGATCACGAAGCGATACTTCACGTCGCTCTTGAGCATGCGCTCGTAGGCCTTGTCGATGTCCTGGGCGCTGACCATTTCGATGTCCGACACCACGCCGTGCTCGGCGCAGAAATCGAGCATCTCCTGGGTCTCGGCGATGCCGCCGATCAGCGAGCCGGCGATCGCGCGGCGCTTGAAGATCAGGTTGCCGATGTTCGGCGTCGGATGCGGATGTTCAGGCACGCCGACCAGCACCATCGTGCCGTCACGCTTGAGCAACGCGGTGAAAGCGTCGAGATCGTGGCTGGCGGCGACGGTATTGAGGATGAAATCGAAGCTGTTGGCGTGCGCCTTCATCTCGCCGGCGTTGCGCGAGACCACGACTTCGTCCGCGCCCAGCGCCTTTGCGTCCCCGCGCTTGCTTTCCGAGGTGGTGAAGGCGACCACGTGCGCGCCCATCGCGTGCGCGAGCTTGACGCCCATGTGGCCGAGCCCGCCGATGCCGACGATCCCGACCTTGCTGCCCGGCCCGACGTTCCAGTGGCGCAGCGGCGAGTACGTGGTGATGCCGGCGCACAGCAGCGGGGCGACCGCGGCGAGCTGTTCCTGCGGATGGCGAATCTGCAGCACGAACTTCTCGTCGACCACGATCCGTTGCGAATAGCCACCCAGCGTATGGCCGGGCGCATCGCGGGTGGGGCCGTTGTAGGTGCCGACGAACCCGTTCTCGCAATACTGCTCGAGGCCCTCGTCGCAGGCCGCGCAGTGCTGGCAACTGTCGACCATGCAGCCGACGCCGACGGTATCGCCGACCTTGAACTTCGTGACATCCGCACCGACCGCGCTGACCGTGCCGACGATCTCGTGGCCGGGCACGCAGGGATAACGCGTGCCACCCCATTCCGAACGCGCGGTATGCAGGTCGGAATGGCAGATGCCGCAATACGCGATCTCGATCTGCACATCGTTCGGTCCGGGTTCGCGGCGCGCGATGTCCAATGCTTCGAAAGACTTGTCGGCGGCGTGGACGCCGTAGGCACGGGTGGTCATGCGGGAGTTCTCCTCAACCGTTGTCGATACCGTATTCGCGCAGCTTCTTGCGCAGCGTCGCGCGATGGATGCCGAGCATCTCGGCGGCGCGGCTCTGGTTGCCGTCGCAATGGCTCAACACCTCCACGAACAACGGCACCTCGACTTCGCGCATCACGACCGCGTGCAGGTCGCTCACGCCGGATCCGTCCAGGTCGCGCAGGTAGCGACTGATCGAGGAAGCGACATGGTCGCGCAGGGGCGTGCGCGGATGGCGGAGTTGGTCTTGGCGGTCGGACACGGGGGCTTGTCTGATCTGGCGCCGACGCACGACGCACCAGCGGCTGATGAGTCTAGCGCGTGTTCGTGCCGTCTGCCGGCGGCAGCAGGGCGAAATCGAACGACACCGCCTTTTGCGGCGGATCCGTCACATTCAGCTGGACAGTGGCGGTCTGGCCGCTGCCGATGGTCGCGGCGTGCGCGCCCGCCAGGTATTGCGACGCGACATAGCGCCCCTGCGCGACCGGCACGCCGTTGATGTCGGACAGCGTGAGCTGCAGCAGCGGCCACGCCTGCGGCCAGCGGGCGTCGTTGCGGAAGCTCGCTTCCACCACCAGCACGCCGGGGCGATCCGGCGCGGCATGGATGCGATGGTCGACGACCTTCAGGCTCGACGTATCGCTCCACGCCGGGATGGTGCAGGCGAGCACCTTGCATGCGGTGACGGCCAGTGGCCGCGTCGACGCATCATTCGCCAATGCGGCGCGACCACCCACCAGGATCTGCACCAGCAGCAGCACGAACAGCACGAACGCCAACGGCCACGCCCAGCGCGGCACCGGCAGCTTCGCGGGCTCGGCTTCGGGTGTTTCGCGGGCGAAACGCGGGGTTGCTGAGTCTTCGGCGGCCATGCCCGTCATTGTGCGCGACGCACGCCGTCGATGCGGATCCAGTCGTCCTGGCGCGTGGCCTTCAGTTCATCGAACCACGCGGCGTAGCGCTGCAGCAATTCATCTTCCTGTCCCGCGAGGATGCCCGACAACGCGATCCGCGTGCCGGGTTCGCAATGGCTGACCAGGGTTTCCGCCAAGGCATCGAGCGCGGAAGCGAGGATGTTCGCCACCACCACCGGATAGCGCCGCGACGACGCCTGTTCCGGCAATACCGCGTGCAGCTGGGCGGCGACGCCGTTGCGTTCGGCGTTGTCGTGCGTGGCGATGATCGCCTGCGGATCGTTGTCGATGCCGTCGGCGCGCGCGGCGCCGAGCTTGATCGCCGCTAGCGCGAGGATGCCGCTGCCGCAGCCGAAATCCAGCACGTCGCGCCCCTGCAACTGGCCTTGCGCGGCGAGCATATCCAGCCATTCCAGGCACAGCGCGGTGGTGGGATGGGTGCCGGAACCGAAGGCGAGGCCGGGATCGAGGCGGATGATCGCGGCGTCGGCGCCGGCCTCGGCGGGAACCTCGTGATTCCATGGCACGACCCAGGTGCGCGCACCGAAACGCATGGGCTTGAACTGGTCGAGCCAGGCGCGTTCCCAGTCCTGGTCCTCGACCTTGCGGAACGCGGCCTGGTCCCAGCGCAGGCCGGGATCGAAGCTCTCGAGCGCGGCGAGCAGTGCCAGCGCATCGGTGTCGGCATCGAACAGCGCCGTCAACGTCATCTGCTTCCACAGCGGCGTTTCGCCGACGCCGGGCTCGAAGATCGCCTGTTCGTCGGCGGTTTCGGCATCGGCGTCCTGCATCGTCACCGAGAGTGCGCCGAGATCTTCCAGCGCACGTTCGCAACGCGGCTGTTCGGCCAGCGTGCAGGGCAATGTGAGTTCGAGCCAGGGCATGCCGGTATTCTATTCCGCCGCGTCTTCGACCTGGACGTGGATCTGCGCCGCACGCAAGGCCGCGGGATCGTCCAGCCGCACCGAGCCGCGCGCGATCTCCACCTTCAGGTGCGGCACCGCTTCCGGACGCACGCTCAGCACCATCGGTGCGAAGATCTCGCGCGCCTGCCCACTGTGGCGGACCACGTGGACGCGCGACGTCGCATCGCTGCTGTCGTCCTCGCGCACGCGCACATTGGGGAAACCAACGCCCTTGACCTCGCCCTGCAGGTGCACGGCATCGGCCTGCGCGGGATCGACCCGCACGTCGAGCGCGGCGCTCTCCAGCTTGAGCACGTAGCTGGAGTCTGCCGTCATCGGCATGCGCACGTCGATGCGCTTGTGGAACGGCCGCACGAACAGCAGTCCGGCCATGACCACGACGATCAGCGCACCCAGCAAGGCGTAGCCCAACCACGGCGGCCAGCGCGAGACCCAGGCGCGCACGCGCTGTCCCGAAATCAATGCATGCGAGGTCAGTGCCGCGGCCCAGGTGAGGATCCCCGACCACAACACGTCGGAGAGGAAATGTGCGCCGGCGGCCATGCGCGCGCTGCCGATGGCGCCACCGAGCAGGAACGAGCCAACGATGATCGCGACGCCGAGCGTCGGTCGCGCCGCCATCACCGTGAGCCCGATCGCGCCGACCGCGAATCCGACCGAGCAATGCCCGCACGGGAACGACTTGCCGACACCAGGCGTGCCAAGATCAAGCGGCGGGCGATATTGCGCCTGGCCGCCGAATTCCTGCAGCGTGCGCGGACGCGGGCGCCCGGTGTAATCCTTGCCGATGCCGTTCACCAGCAGGCCGGTGCCGAGCGCGACCGTCGCCAGCGAGGTCAGCGCCATCTTGCGCACCAGCGGATGCCTGCGCCAACGCGGCACCGCGAAGGCGAGGATGGACGCCAGCACGATCAGCCAGGACAGCGCCGAACCGAAGGCATACAGCGCCTTGTACGGCTGCTGGTTGCCCAGCGGCCAGGACGCGTCATACCCGAGCTCGAACGGCGCGCTGCGATGGAAATGCGCGGCGGCGCGGATGTCGAGATCGCCCAGCCAGAACGGCACGGTGCACGCCACTGCCGCGATCGCGAGGAGGATCCACGGCAGCCATGCACGCAGGCGCGGGCTCATGGCAGCGGCTCCGTGGTGACGTGGCGGCGCACGCGGACCACCTGCACTGCGCGCGGCGGCGCATCCATGCGCTGCACGCGGATCACGCCGAGCTCTTCGACGCGCTCATAGTTCTTCGTGAGCGCGGCAGGCTCGGCAACGACGGAGTCATTCGCATTGGTATGCGATCCATCCTGGCCACCGACGAATTCCACCCACAGCGCATCCTGCGGCAAGCCGCGACGCGCGGTGTCCATTTCGAACTGGTTGGTGATGCGGCCATCGACATCGAGCGCCGCCACCGGATACGGATGCGGCTGCACGTAATAGGTCAGTTCCGCCAGCAACATGCGGTCCGACGACAGGATCGGTAAACCGCCCTGCTCTTGCGTCATCGGCTGCAACGCACGGCCGAGCTCGCGCCAGCCAAGCACGCGCGCGTAGAGATCGTTGCCGCTGCGCGACGGTGGATGGCCGAGCTTGGCGCCAATGTCGCGGTAATGGAGGATGCCGAGCTGCAGCACGAAGTTGAGCAGGATCACGCTCCACATCCACGCCGGCTTGCGGCCGTCCAGCCACAACGCCAACCAGACGCTGCCGGCGGCATAGGCGGTGACCGCCCAGTTGGCGTTGGCCGCGGTCACCAGCGACAGCGCGAGCATCACCACCAGATAGGGAATGGTGAACGGTGCGAGGAAGCGCGCGTTGTCGCCACGGTTGCGGACCATCAGCATCGCCAGCAGCGGGAACGACAGCAGGCCGAAGATGCCCCATTGCGCGCCGAGGAATTGGCCGAAGTGGCCGAAGTGCAATCCGGCCTTGTCGGCGTTGGTGAGGTCGGCGGTGTGGCGCACCGTCTCGAAGTGATGCTGGATGTTCCAGGCGATATTGGGCGCGATCAGCACCAGCACGATCGCCAGCGCGATCCACGGCCCCTTGCCGCGCACGGCAGCGCGATCGCGCCACAGCACCCATGCCGCCATCGGCACGAAGACCAGCATGGTGTACTTCGCCAGTGCACCGAGGCCGATCGCCACGCCCAGCCCGATCCACCATTTCAGCTCACCCTGCGCGCGCGCCATCCACAACAGCCACAATGCCCACGACCATGTAACCAACAGCAACGCATCCGGCGACAGCACCCAGCCACCCAGCGCCTGCCCCGGCATGGAAAGGAACAGCGCCGCGGCGATCAGGCCAGTGCGCGCGTTCTTCATCGCCGTGCCGAGCCGATACAGACCGAGCGCGGCCATCGGATAACCGAGCAACGCCGGCAGCTTGACGCCAAGTTCGCCATCGCCGAGCAACATCGTGCTGGCGCGCACCAGCCACGCCACCAGTGGCGGCTTGGAGTAGTAGCCGAAGGCGAGATCGCGCGACCACAGCCAGTATTGCGCCTCGTCGACGAACAGGCTGTAGTCGTGGGCCCAGACGAACCCGATGCGGTACAGCAGGGTGCCGATGACCAGCAGGATCAACCACGGCGCGATGCGCGCCTCTTCCTGCTCGAATGGCGAAGACGTGGATACTCTCACGTGGGGAGGCGCCGATGGAAAGGCGCAAGGATACCGCAGACGCTCAGAATCCCAGTCCCAGCTGGGGCGATGGTGGTGCTGTTGCGCGGGCGGGAACGCGGATCCGGGGCGTCGCGCCGGACGGATTGGACATGGCCGGGGCGCGTTGTTTTGCCTGGGCTTGCTTGTGGGCAGACTCGGCCAGCACCTTGAACTGGCGTTCGCGCAACCGCACCAGCTCCTCGGCATGGGCCCGGGTGCGGACATCCTCCTCGAGCTTGACGTCGGGCAGGTGCGAGAACGGGATGCGCATCGGCGCGGCATCGTGCTCGATCGCGGTCTGCATCGCAGCGACATAGAGCGCATTGTTGCCGAAATGGTTGTTGACCTTGTCCAGCACCGCCGTCACCGACTGCCGCCGGCGCGTGGTCGCGATCAGTTCGCCGCTGCGCTCGCTGCGCAGCTCGATCCCGACCAGCGTCGCCGCGACCGACAGCGGCGGATTGCGCTTGACGTTCCAACGCCCGCTCGCGGCGGCGCGTTCCAGCGGCGCGAGCATCTTCGCCAGCTGGTGCAGCAGGCTGGGCGTATCGTCGATCGGCGCGAAGTCGACAGACGGGCTGAAGCGGTCGTCGAGGCCGACGAAGCGCACATGCAGTTGCAGCCCGCGGGCGAGATAGCCGCCATCCTCGTGGCGCAGGCGCATCGCCGCCTTCGCCAGCAACTTGAACAGCACCGCGCGCATGCCTTCGAGGTTGCGCAGTTTGGGATCGAGCACATGCGAATGGCCGATCGAACCACGCTGCGTCTTGCGATCCGGCACCTCGATGCCGCGCAACTGCATCCAGAAGCGCTCGCCCTCGACGCTGCCCCAGGCCGCGCGCAGGCGATCCTTCGGCGCCGCGCACAGTTCTTCCACGCTGTCGATGCCGGCCGCAAGCAGGCGGCCCTCCATCGATGCACCGATCCCGCACAGATCGCGCAATTCCAGCCCATGCAAGGCATGGGGAAGATCCTCCTTCTCCAGCACGACCAGGCCATCCGGTTTCTGCATGTCGGACGCGGTCTTGGCCAGGAACTGGTTCGGCGCAATGCCGATGGAACAGCGGATCGCGGCGAATTCATCGGCGATGCGGCGCTTGATCGCCTGCGCGATCGCGACCGCATTGTCGCGCTGGCGTTCGCGCCCGATCAGCCAGCACGGCACCTCGTCGATCGATCCTGGCGTGCCATGCGGGATGCAATCGGCGATCGCGGCCATCAGCTGGGTATGCGCCTGCAGGTAGCGCCTGGGCCGTGCCGGCACCACCAGCAATTCCGGGCAGCGCTCGCGCGCCTCGCGCACCAGGGTGCCGGTGCGGATGCCGAATTTTTTCGCTTCGTTGCTGGCGGCGATGCAGCAGGTGCTGTCGGTCATCACCGGCGCGACGGCGACCGGCCGCCCGCGCAATTCCGCATCGTCCTCCTGTTCGACGGAGGCGAAGTAGGAATTGAAATCGACGAAAAGGCAACGCAGCGTCATGACAGCATCCGTCCGGTTCCGCAGTATCCGCGCCGCGCGTCTCCGCGGCGGCTGCGAATTTCACGGTTCTACTAACGTGTCAGGCTGCGCTGCCTGCGTCGCAGAGTTCGCGACAATCGCAACGAAGCATCGCCTGCAGCGTTCATGGCACGCGCTGGCTTGGCGGGAGGCCAGCTCCGGCGCGCGGGACGCCGCAAGTACATCCATGTAGGCTCGTGCGCGTCATCCATGACGCGCAACGCCCGCGCTCCGGACTGGCGCACCCGCCGCCGCGCGCGTGGCGTGCTTTTCGGAGGCTTAAGAAAGCATCCACCGGCGGCGCCGTGCGGTTCGTCCGCTGTGGCCGACCGTTCCGCCGCATGGATGCGGCGGACGAGCCTACATGGATGTATTCACGGCGTGTCGGCCACAGCGGATAACCGCTAAAGGCGCACAGCCGGGCGATTGCTTTCTCGCAGGAGTTACAACACCCGCGGCTGTTCGCCACCCACGATCACCACATCCGCCGGCCGGCGTGCGAACAACCCGACGCTGATCACGCCGGGAATCTGGTTCAGGCGCTCCTCGACGCCGACCGGATCGGTGATGCGCAGATTGTGCAGGTCGAGGATGTGGCCGCCGTTGTCGGTGACGATCGGACGCTCCATCGCGTCCATGCGGAACACCGGCTGGCCGCCGGTCAACGCCACCAGCTCGCGCGCGACCAAACTGCGCGCCATCGGCACCACTTCCACCGGCAGCGGGAACTTGCCGAGCACATCGACCTGCTTGCTGGGATCGATGATGCAGACGAACTTCCTGCTGGCCTGGGCGATGATCTTCTCGCGCGTCAGCGCCGCGCCGCCGCCCTTGATCAGGTGCTTGCCGGGATCGCATTCGTCGGCGCCATCGACATACAACTCGAGTTCGCCGACCGCGTTGAGATCGAACACCTCGATGCCGTGCGCGCGCAGCTTTTCCGTGCTTTGCTCGGAACTCGACACCGCGCCGCGGATGCGATGCTTCTCGCGACCGAGCGCATCGATGAAGAACGCCACCGTCGAGCCGGTGCCGACGCCGACCATCATGCCGTCCTCGACCCAGTCCATGGCCTTCTCGGCGGCCAGCCGCTTGCCTTCGTTGCTCATTTCTTCGCGTTCCAGAGGGGGATCATTTCTTTTCGAGGCCGAGCAGCAGCTTCCACTGCGCCGCCGTGACCGGCAGCACCGACAACCGCGAACCGGTGCGCGTCAAAGCGAATTCCTCGCCGAGCGCGTCGCGGTGTTCGCGGATTTCCGTCAGCGACAGCGGGCGTTTGAGATGGCGCACATAGCCGATGTCGACCAGGTCCCAGCGCGGCTGTTCCTGGGTCGACTTGGGATCGAAGTATTTCGACTTCTTGTCGAACTGGGTCGGGTCGGGATACGGCGTGCCCACCACTTCTCCGATGCCGTAGATGCCGGGCACCTCGCAGTTGGAGTGGTAGACGAAGACCTGGTCGCCCGCCTTCATCTGGCGCATGAAATTGCGCGCCTGGTAATTACGCACGCCGGTCCACGGTTCGCGCCCGACCTTCTGCAGGGTGTCGATGGAGAAATCGGTCGGCTCGGTCTTCATCAGCCAGTAGTGGGCGCGCGCGCTCATGGCTTCTCCCGCAGGTAGGTGGTGGATTCGGTGACGATGGCGTCGCAGGGCACGTCCCAGTCGCGCGGTTGCAATGCCTCGACGCGCTGGCGGTCGAAACCGACGCCGACAAGATGCGGAGGCGCGGCGCGGTGATCGCCCAGAGTACGGTCGTACCAGCCGCCACCCATGCCGAGGCGATGGCCCTTGGCGTCGAAACCGGTCAGCGGCAGCACGATCAACGCCATGTCGCTCACCCGCAGCAGCGACGACGGCTCGAGCACCGGTTCGGGAATGCCGAAGCGGTTCGGACGCGTGTCATCCCCGGCGCGGAACGGCGCGAAGCGCAGGGTGTTGTCGCTATGGTCGAGCACCGGCAGGCAATAAACGCACTGCGGCGGCAGTCGCAACTGCCAGGCATGCAGCGGCACTTCGCCATCCACCGCCCAGTAACCGGCAACGTAACCGCGCGTCGGCGCGAACGGCAGAGTCAGCAACCCGCGCGCGACCGCGTCGGCGGCGGCCAGGCGCTCGCCGGCGCTCACGCCGCGGCGGGCATCGCGCAGGCGGCGGCGAAGATCGAGGGAAGGATCGCGGGCAGCGGACATCCGCACATTATCCGCGATCGGGAAAGAAAGGTTCCTCCGCCGTGCCGATGCGGCTGAACGGCCTTGAACCCAGGGTTCAAGTGGAAGCGCTCGGCGACCTTCGGGCTTTCCGCACGTGGCGGACATGCACACCCGACCGCTTCACATTTCCGATGTCGTTCTTAAGGGACAAGGCGAATGTTTGCGCGCTGTCGAACACGGCAGAGGAAGCGACGTCAGTATAGCCAACCACGGTCGGTGCGCACATCGTTTTCTTCGCGCATTCAGCGCGCGTCCGGCTCTTACTCGGGATTTCCGGCCAATGCGTTGAGCTTGCGCTCGAGATCGCCAAGCGTGCGATCGAATTCATCGCCCAGCATGCCGCCCTGGTGGCGCGTCTGCTGCAATTCGTGGGCAAGGTTGAGCGCGGCAAGCACCGCGACGCGCTCGATCGCGGCCATGCGGTTGTTGCCGCGGATGTCGCGCATGCGCTGGTCGAGCATGCGCGCGGCGGCGATCAGGTCGTCGCGTTCTTCCGGTTCGCAACCGACGCTGTAGTCGCGATCCATCACGCGGACGTTGACGACTTCGCTCACGGCTGGTCCTCGAGCGAGCGAATGCGGTGGATCAGCGCCTCGACACGGATGCGCGCCTGTTCGTTGCGGGCGATCAGATCGGCGCGTTCGTTCATCAGTTGCTGTTGCTCGGCGCGCAGCGCGCGGTTCTCGTCGCTCAGGCGATGCAGGCGCGCGGACAGCCCTTCGGCGCGCTCCACCAGCGCCTGCAGTCGATCGATCGCGTCCTGCCCGTTCATGCCGAAACATTAGCATGGGGTCAACGCCGGGCGTCACCGCCTGCTTTACACTGCTGCCATGTCCGAACCCCTGCCCGACGCCCCCGCCCTGCAAGCCGAACTCGACCAGCTCGGGCTGGCGACCACCCCGTGGGAATTGCAGGGCGCGCTGATCGGCTGGATCGCCGGTGGCGGCGATGCCGACAGCGAGTGGCTGCGCAAGGTGATGGCCGATGCCGCCCTGCCCGCCCTGGCGGACGGCAGCGCGATCGGGCATTTCGGCCGCGGCACCCAGGCGCAGATCGAGGACAACGATCTCGGCCTGACCCTGCTGCTGCCCGACGAGGACACCACCCTGCAGGCGCGCAGCGCCGCCCTGTTCGACTGGTGCCGGCATTTCCTCGGCGCCTTCGGCCTCGCCGCCGGCGCGGAACCGCCGCTGTCCGAGGAAGGCGAGGAAGCGCTGCAGGATCTGGCGCGCCTGGCCACCGCCACCGCCGAACCGGATGGCGACGAGGAAGACGAAGCCGCCTTGGCCGAGATCGAGGAATTCGTGCGGGTCGCGGCGCTGCTGCTGCATGGCGACGTCGCCATCGCAAAACGCCGCCGCCAATTGCACTGAGATGGCGACCGGGCTGTCCGCAGCCACCTATGCCCGCCGCCGACGGCAACTGATGCGGCAGGTCGGCGATGACGGCATCGTCATCGTCCCGAGCGCGCCGGAACGCATCCGCAGCCGCGACACCCACTATCCCTATCGCCCCGACTCCGATCTCTGGTACCTGACCGGATTCGCCGAGCCGCAGGCCGTCCTGGTGCTGATCCCGGGGCGCGCGCACGGCGAATCCATCCTGTTCTGCCGCGAGCGCGACCCCGAACGCGAAGGCTGGGACGGCGCCCGCGTCGGGCCGGAAGACGCAGTGCATCAGCTCGGTTTCGACGACGCCTATCCCATCGACGATCTCGACGAGATCCTGCCCGGCCTGCTCGAAGGCCGCACGCGCGTCCACTACCACCTCGGCCGCGACACCGAGTTCGACCTCAAGCTGATCGGCTGGCTCAACCGCGCGCGCACGCACGGCCGCCGCGATCGCCAGTCGCCCAACGAATTCATCGAGCTCGGCCACCTCCTCGACGAAATGCGCCTGTTCAAGAGCGCCGAGGAATTGCGGGTGATGCAGCGCGCGATCGACATCAGCATCGAGGCGCACCAGGCGGCGATGCGCGCGGCGCGCCCAGGCATCGCCGAATACGAATTGCAGGCCGAACTCGAACGCGTGTTCCGCCGCAACGATGCCGTCCCCGCCTACGGCAGCATCGTCGGCGCGGGCGCCAACGCCTGCGTGCTGCACTACATCGACAACAATGCCAAATCCGGCAAGAACGACCTGATCCTGATCGACGCCGGCGCCGAGTATCGCGGCTACGCCTCCGACATCACCCGCACGTTTCCGGTCAACGGCCGTTTCAGCGCCGAACAGCGCGCCCTCCACGACCTGGTCGGCGCGGCGCAACGGGCGGCGCTGGCGCAGGCGCAGCCGGGCCGACCGTGGGCGGCGATGCACGAGGCGGCAATCGAAACCCTGACCGAAGGCCTGCTCGAACTCGGCCTGCTCAAGGGCACGCTCAGGCAGCACCTGAAGGACGAGAGCCACAAGCGTTTCACCCGCCACAAGACCGGTCACTGGCTCGGCCTCGATGTCCACGATGTCGGCGAATACCGCATCGACGGCGAATCGCGGGTGCTGGAACAAGGCATGGTGTTCACCGTCGAACCCGGCCTCTACGTTGGCCCCGACGACCGCAGCGTGGCGGCGAAATGGCGCGGCATCGGCATCCGCACCGAAGACGACGTGGCAGTGACCGTCAACGGCCATCGCATTCTCAGCGACGCCCTGGTCCGCGACGCCGACGCCATCGAGGCCTTCATGGCCGACGCCCTATAATTACGGGCTCCCCGGCACCACCCCTCCGAGCACTCATGCCCACGAATCCCGTGACTGGCGACGCCATCGCCATCCGCCGCGCCCTGTTGTCCGTCTCCGACAAGACCGGGTTGATCGATCTCGCCAAGGCGCTGGCCGCGCGCGGCGTCGAACTGCTCTCGACCGGCGGCACCGCGAAGGCGATCCGCGAAGCCGGGCTGGCGGTGCAGGACGTCAGCGACGTCACCGGCTTCCCGGAAATGATGGACGGTCGCGTCAAGACCCTGCATCCGGTGGTGCACGGCGGCTTGCTCGGCCGTGCCGGCACCGACGACGCGGTGATGGCCGAACACGACATCGACCCGATCGACCTGCTTGTGCTCAATCTCTATCCGTTCGAGCAGGTCAGCGCCAATCCGGACAGTTCGTTCGCCGAGATCATCGAGAACATCGACATCGGCGGCCCGGCGATGCTGCGCTCCGCCGCGAAGAATTTCGCGCGCGTCGCCGTCGCCACCGATCCCGCGCAATACGCCGCGCTGCTGGCCGAACTCGACGCGAACGATGGCGCGCTGTCGGCGCAGACGCGTTTCGCGCTTTCGGTGGCCGCGTTCAATCGCGTCGCCCAGTACGACGCCGCGATCAGCAACTACCTGTCCTCGATCGAGGCCGACGGCTCGCGTTCGGCGTTCTCGGCGCAGGCCAACGGCAGCTTCGTCAAGGTGATGGACCTGCGCTACGGCGAGAACCCGCACCAGCAGGCTGCGTTCTATCGCGATCTGTATCCGGCGCCGGGCTCGCTGGCGACCTTCACCCAGTTGCAGGGCAAGGAACTCAGCTACAACAACATCGCCGACAGCGATGCGGCCTGGGAATGCGTGCGCCAGTTCGACGCGCCGGCCTGCGTCATCGTCAAGCACGCCAATCCCTGCGGCGTGGCCGTCGGCAGCGGCCCGGCCGATGTCTACGAAAAGGCCTATGCTACCGATCCGACCTCGGCTTTCGGCGGCATCCTCGCCTTCAATCGCAAGGTCGATGGCGCGACCGCGAAAACCATCCTCGACCGCCAGTTCGTCGAAGTGCTGATCGCGCCCGACTATGACGACGAGGCGCTGGCCTATGCGAAGAAGAAGGCCAACGTCCGCGTGCTGCGCATTCCGTTGGCACCGGCATCGAAGGGTTTCATCGACACCAAGCGCGTCGGCTCCGGAATGCTGATGCAGACCGCCGACGATCGCGTCGTCACCCGCGATGAACTCAAGGTGGTGACGAAGATCGCGCCGACCGAAGCGCAGTTCGCCGACCTGCTGTTCGCGTGGAAGGTCGCCAAGTTCGTCAAGTCGAACGCGATCGTCTATGCCAGGGATCTGCAGACCGTCGGCGTCGGTGCCGGCCAGATGAGCCGCGTGTATTCCGCGCGCATCGCCGGCATCAAGGCCGTCGACGCCGGATTCGTCGTACCCGGTTCGGTGATGGCCAGCGACGCCTTCTTCCCGTTCCGCGACGGCATCGACGCCGCTGCGGAAGCCGGCATCAAGGCAGTGATCCAGCCCGGCGGTTCGATGCGCGACAACGAAGTGATCGCTGCCGCCGACGAACATGGCATCGCCATGGTGTTCACCGGCGTTCGCCACTTCCGTCATTGAGGACGCTGCAATGAAACTTCTCGTCATCGGTTCCGGTGGTCGCGAACACGCGCTGGCCTGGCGGCTCGCGCAATCGCCGCGCGTCACTGAAGTGCTGGTTGCGCCCGGCAATGCCGGCACCGCGCATGAGCCGAAGTGCCGCAACATTGCGGTTTCCGCCACCGATCTCGACGGGCTGATCGCGCTCGCCCGTGACGAAGGCGCCGCCTTCACCGTGGTCGGCCCGGAAGCACCGCTCGTCGCCGGCGTGGTCGATCGTTTCCGCAACGCCGGATTGAAAATCTTCGGCCCGACCGCAAAGGCCGCGCAGCTGGAAGGCAGCAAGGCCTACGCCAAGGACTTCCTTGCCCGCCACGGCATTCCGACCGCGTTCTACGCCGTGCACACCGACGTCGACGCCGCGCTCGCTTACGTGCGCGAGAAGGGCGCGCCGATCGTGATCAAGGCCGACGGGCTTGCCGCCGGCAAGGGCGTGATCGTCGCGATGACGCTCGACGAAGCCGAAATCGCAGTGCGCGACATGTTGCAGGGCAATGCTTTCGGCAGCGCCGGTTCACGCGTGGTGATCGAGGAATTCCTCGCCGGCGAGGAAGCCAGCTTCATCTCGATGGTCGACGGCAAGACCGCGTTGCCGATGGCGACCTCGCAGGATCACAAGCGGGTCGGCGACGGCGACACGGGTCCCAATACCGGCGGCATGGGCGCGTATTCGCCTGCTCCCGTGGTGACGCCGGACGTGCATGCGCGAGTGATGCGCGAAATCGTCGAACCGACCGTCGCCGGCATGATCAAGGACGGTATCCCGTTCACCGGCTTCCTCTATGCAGGGTTGATGATCGATGCCGCCGGCGCGCCCAGGGTGATCGAATTCAACGTGCGCTTCGGCGATCCCGAAACCCAGCCGGTAATGCTGCGCCTGCAATCCGATTTCCCGGAACTGGTCGAAGCCGCGATCGACGGTCGCCTCGACCAGGTCGAAGCGCACTGGAATCCGCAGGTCTCGCTGGGCGTGGTGATGGCCGCCGAGCGCTATCCGGATGCGCCCCGCACCGGCGATGTCATTCATGGCCTCGACGCTGCCAGTGATCCCGACTGCAAGGTGTTCCAGGCCGGTACCGCCTTCGATGCCGACGGCAACACCGTCACCGCGGGTGGTCGCGTGCTCTGCGTGTGCGCGCTCGGCAACTCGGTCGCCGATGCGCAACGCAAGGCCTATGCCGAAGTCGAGCGCATCCACTGGGATGGCGAATTCCACCGCAGCGACATCGGTTGGCGGGCGATGGAGCGCGGTTAATGCATCGTGCCCGGCGCGTCTTCGGCGGGCACCACCGGTTGCAACTGCATGGCCACCTCTTCCAGTTCGGCGATCTCGGCTTCCAGCGCATCATGCAACTCGCCCTGGCTCGTCATCAGGGCCTCGATATGATCCGCCTGCTTGAGTTTCTTCAACTCGCCGTCGAACAACAACCACTGCGCCGTCAGGCGCTCGACATTGTTCTTCGAGTAATGACGCATCTCCTTGAGCTGCGCCAGCGTGTCGTTCACGTGGTCGAGCACGGTCTTGGCATCCGCGGACATGGCGATCTCCTGTACGGGGTTCCAAGCGCAGGGTAGTCGCGGGAAGCTGGCTGGCAGCGAAACGCCCGATTGCGTCTGCTACGCTCCCTCCAACTCCGGGGAGCCCGCATGTCCCATTCCCAATTCGCCCTGCTGCGCCAGCGCCGCTTCGCGCCGTTCTTCGCGGTGCAATGCCTCAACGCCTTCAACGACAACGTGTTCCGCCAGGGCATCATCGGCCTGCTGTTCTGGCTGCGGGTGCCGGACTCCGAACGCGGCCTGTACACGCAGCTGGCGCCGGCGATCTTCATCCTCCCTTACTTCCTGTTCTCGGCCACCGCGGGCCAGATCGCCGAGAAGATGGAGAAGGCGAAACTGATCCGTCTCGCCATGCTGCTCGGCGTGCTGATCATGCTGGTCGCGGCGCTCGGTTTCGTGACCCATCACCTGCCGCTGCTGTTGATCGCCCTGTTCGCGACCGGCGTGCATTCGACGCTGTTCGGGCCGGTGAAGTATTCGATCCTGCCGGCGGTGCTGCATCCGCGCGAACTTACCGGCGGCAATGGCCTGGTCGAGATGGGCACTTCGATCTCGATCCTCGTTGGCATGATCGTCGGCGGCCTGATCTTCAGCATTGGCGGCGCGCAATCGCCGTGGCTGGCCGGCGCCGCGGTGCTGGCGATCGCGACCGCGGCATGGATCGCGGCGAAATTGATACCCGTCGTCGGCGCCAGCGCGCCCGATCTCCGCATCAACTGGAATCCGGTCACCGAAACCGTCGGCGTGATGAAGCTGGCGCGCAAGCAGCTGGCGGTGCGCAACGCGGTGCTGGGCGTGTCGTGGTTCTGGTTCGTCGGCACGGTGTTCGCGGCGGAACTGCCCGACTACGCGCCGCTCAATCTCGGCGGCGCCAACACGCTCTACGTCTTCGTGCTGGCGCTGTTCTCGATCGGCACCGGGCTCGGCGCGGTGTTGTGCGAGAAGCTCTCGTCGCGCACGGTCGAGATCGGCCTGGTGCCGCTCGGCGCTTTCGGCATCAGCGTCTTCCTGTTCGATCTTTACTTCGCGCGATCGGGTGCCGCACCCGTGCACGGCCTCGACATCGCCGGCTTCATGCATCAGCCGGGCAGTTGGCGGATTGCGATCGATCTCGTCGGCATCGGCCTGTTCACCGGCTTCTTCGTGGTGCCGCTGTTCGCCCTGATCCAGAGCCGCACGCCGAAAGACGAGCTTTCACGCGTGATCGGCGCGCTCAACATCCAGAACTCGGGCTTCGTGGTCGCGGCGTCGCTGATCTGCCTCGCCTTGCGCGAATACCTGCACTGGACCATTCCGCAGATCTTCCTCGCGCTCGCCGTCGCCAATACCCTGGTCGCGCTCTGGATCTTCACGATCGTCCCGGAATTCCTGATGCGCTTCCTCAGCTGGGTGCTGGTGCGCACGCTGTACCGGCTGCGCACGCGCGGCATCGACCACATTCCCGACGAAGGCGCGGCGCTGATCGTCTGCAACCACGTCAGCTTCATGGACGCACTGATCCTCTCGGCGTCGATCCCGCGCCCGGTGCGCTTCGTCATGTACTACAAGATCTTCAACATCCCGGTGATGCGCTGGATCTTCAGGACGGCGAAAGCGATCCCGATCGCCGGCGCGAAGGAAAATCCGGAACTGATGCAACGCGCGTTCGCGGAAATCGACGCCGCCTTGGCCGAAGGCGAACTGGTCGGCATCTTCCCGGAAGGCGCGTTGACCAAGGATGGCGAAATCGCGACGTTCAAATCGGGCGTCGAAAAGATCCTCGAACAGCGCCCGGTGCCGGTGATTCCGATGGCCCTGCGCGGAATGTGGTCGAGCATGTGGAGCCGTCGCGACTCCAGGCTGCATCGCGCGCGATTGCCACGGCGATTCCGCGCGCATGTCGATGTCGTCGCCGATGCACCGATCGACGGCCATGGCGTCACCAGTGAAACGCTGGAAGCCAAGGTGCGCGAGCTGCGCGGGAATGCGGCCTGAGGTCGACGCCGCCTGCTATGCTCGCCCGAAATCCAACGAGAGGGGCAGGCTGTGGCGAATTCCAGGAACATTCCGAACCATCTGGCGTGGACGATCATCTCGACCGTCCTCGGCACCTTGCTGTGCTGCCCGCTGGGCCTGCTCGGCATCGTCGGCATCGTGTATTCGTCGAAGGTCGATCGCCTCGCCAATGCCGATGATGTCGCCGCTGCGCAGAATGCCTCCGGCAACGCCAAGACCTGGGCGATCGTCGCCACGGTGCTGGCCGCGATCGGCTTGCTGATCAACATCTGGTTCCGCATGCACGGCGGAAGCGAAGCCTTGCTGCACCAGATCCAGGCGATGCAAGCCGCCGGGAAGTGACGGCCACGACCGCCACGCTGCCCATGCAGCCCTCCGCGCGTCGCGCGTGGGGGCTGTCGGCGCTGGCCGTCGTCGGCGCCTGCCTGGCCATCTTCCTCTATCGCAATGATCCCGCGAACCCGGCCAGCCAGTGGGCCAGCTGCGTCTTCCGCGACATCACCGGCTGGTACTGCATCGGTTGCGGAATGACGCGCGCCTGTTACGCGATGCTGCACGGCCATCCCCTGCATGCGTTCGCGATGAATCCGCTCGGCGTCGTCCTGATGCCGATCGCGGCGCTGTCGCTGGCGTGGTGGGCGGGCTGGCAACCGCGCGCGTTCGCGCCGCTGATGCGCGTGTTGAACACGCCGAAACTGTGGATGATCCTGCTTCCCGCCTACTGGATCGCCCGCAACCTGCCGTGGCCGCCGTTCCACTGGCTGGCGCCGGGCGGGCTCAACTGGTAACGATCGGCGGGTAACGCTTCGTCAGGCGCGTTCGCCCGCGGCCCATCGCTCGATCAGCCAGCGCGAAATCGAGACGCGCGGCGACACTTCCAGGTCGTTCTCGCCACCGCGGCCTTCCAGCGCGCGCATCACTTCGTCGTGGGTGAACCAGCGCGCGTCTTCCAGTTCGTCCTGATGCGTGTCCGGAATATCGGCCTCGGCGTGGGCGACGAAACCGAGCATCAGCGAACCCGGGAACGGCCACGGCTGCGAGGCCAGGTAACGACTGCGCAGCACACGCACCCTGCTTTCCTCGAACACTTCCCGTTGCACGGTCTGTTCCAGCGACTCGCCCGGTTCGACGAAACCGGCCAGGGTCGAATAGCGCATCTTCGGCATCCACGTCGATTGGCGGCCGAGCAGCAGGCGTTCGCCATCGCTGACCGCGACGATCACCGCGGGATCGCTGCGCGGATACTGCACCGTGCCGCAGGCCGCGCAATCGCCCTGCCAACCCGCGCGCGAAAACACCAGCCCTCCGCCGCACGCCGGGCAATGGCGATGCATCGAACGCCAGCGCAACACCGCGCGTGCCTGCGCGAACAAGGTGGATTCGAACGCCGGCCACTGCATCGCCGCCGCGCGCAGGTCGAGCGTGCGCTGGCCCTCCGGCCACTCGCCGATCAATCGCGCGAACCACGGCAGGTCGCCCTGCATCCCGAGGAAGACCGCGTCATCCGGCAAATCGCCCGACAACACCTGCAAGCCGCCTCGCGCATCGATGGCCGTGCGGCCTTCGTTGTCGACGCCGATATGGCGTGCCCGCTCGCGCAGTAAGGCGAGCGCGACTTCGTCATTGCGCAAATGATCGGCGCGATCCAGCGGTTCGGCGATGAAGGCGAAGCCGGGGAGATCGTGTCCGACGGAAGCAGGACTCATGTCGTGAACGACGATCCGCAGCCGCAGGTGGTCTTGGCGTTGGGATTGCGGATGGTGAATTGCGCGCCGGTCAGCGATTCGACGTAATCGACGGTCGCGCCCATCAGGTACTGCAGGCTCAGCGGATCGACCAGCAGGGTCACGCCGTTGGTGACCACGGCGAGGTCGTCTTCCGCCTGCGATTCATCGAACTCGAAGCCGTACTGGAAGCCCGAACAACCGCCGCCCTGGATGTAGACGCGCAGCTTGAGGTCGGCATTGCCTTCCTCGGCGATCAGCTCGGCGACCTTGGCGGCCGCGGCCGGGGTGAACTCGAGCGGCGTCTCCAGCTGCTGGTAGCTGGGCGTCACGGCGGTGGCAGGTTGCGCTTCCATGGCACAAGGATAAGG
Source organism: Lysobacter sp. (assembly GCA_030151365.1). GTDB lineage: Bacteria > Pseudomonadota > Gammaproteobacteria > Xanthomonadales > Xanthomonadaceae > Solilutibacter. The sequence goes on from JASLDW010000036.1 coordinate 61,439, forward strand.
GCGAACGGCGCCGATTCAAGCGAATCGATGCTTAATCGGCGTCGACCACGTCCTTCCACGCGAACGAGTTGTCGACCGCGGCGCCACCGACCGGCTGCAGGTGCGTCAGTACCCGCGTCGGCGCGAATCCGGGCGGCAGGGCGATATCGCCGGACACCCGCTGGAACAGCTTGAAGTCGTAGGGAATACCGTCGGAACCGGCGTCCTGGCGCAGGTCGCTCCATGCCAGCTTGCGCAGCTTGCCGTCCTGCATGCCTTCCAGTCCGAGGGTGAACTTGCCGCTGTTGTCGCCGTAGCGGTTCACGTTCTGGCCGATCATCGCCTGGAAGCGCCACACCGCTCCGCCCTGCTGGTGCACCTGCATGCCCTGCACCGCCAGCGGCCGGCGATCCGCGCTCGCGCCGACGAACTTCTGGTAGAACGCGGCATCCGCCTTCAGGGATGCGATCTCCTCATCGCGCTGCGCCAGCGTCTTCTGCAACTCGGCATTGGCGGCGCGCGAGATCTCGTCGGACTTGCGGGCATTGACCAGCGCCTGCTGCAGGTCGGCGACGTTGCCCGGCATCGATGCCGCCGGATTCAGCGCACCCGGCGGCGCGCGATGCGCGGCGCGCCACAGGCCCAGCGCCGCGCCGGCCATCACCAGCAACGCGGCCGCGCTCCAGGCCACGCCGGCCAGCGTCAGGCGGCGCCTTGCGGTCGATTGTGTGGACGAACCCGCAGTCATACGTTCGTATAGCCTCCTGCTTCACATCGCGTCAAGGTACGCTGCTGCATAAAGCGCCGGAACGGGACCCGCTTCCCGAGGGGATGTACCAATGGATATGTCCATGCTGCACCTGACGTCCACCCATGTCTTCATCATCGGCATCCTGCTGGCGTGGCTGGCCGGCATCCGCGTCTATCTCACCGTGTTCGGCATCGGACTCGCCGGCGCCATGGGCTGGATGCACTTGCCCGAAGGCCTGCAGGTCACCGAATCGCCGTGGGTGCTCGGCATCACCGGCGTCATGGCCGTCGCCGAATTCTTCGCCGACAAGATTCCCGGGGTCGACAGCGCCTGGGACCTCGCCCATACCCTGCTGCGCGTGCCCGCCGGCGCCTTCCTCGCCGCGGCCGCCATTCCCACCCTCACCGGCGACGCCAGCGGCGGCGGGGCGGGAATGCACACCGGCATGCTCGCCGCCGGCGCGCTCACCGCGCTGACCAGCCACACGCTGAAGACGGCGACGCGCGGGATGATCAACACCTCGCCGGAACCGGTCAGCAACTGGACGGCGTCGATCGTCGAGGACACCACCACCGTCGGCGCGCTGGCGCTGATCTGGACGCATCCCTGGGTCGCCTTCGGGCTGGCGATGGCGGTGACCATCACCGTGCTGCTGCTGATGTGGTGGCTGTGGCGCAAGCTCAGCCGCCTGCACCGCCAGCTGCGCGACACCTTTTCCGCCAAACCCGCGATCGAAGCAGGCAACAGCGATCAGTCTTCGGCGGCCTGAGTCACCGGCACGACGCGGGGCTGGATCTGCCGGCGGCGCCCGTGGTGGTTGAACAGCAGCGCGCGCGAACGCGGATCGGGCGGCGGGATCGCGCCGTGGCCGGCGATGTCGCGCGCCAGCGGCGCCAGGTGATGCAGGGCCGAGGCATAGACCCGGCGCTTGAACATCACCACGTTGTCGATCGGGTACCAGAAGTCGACCCAGCGCCAGCGATCGAATTCGGGGTGGCCGGTGGCATCCAGTCGCACCGCGGACTCGTCGCCCTTGAGCCGCAGCAGGAACCACACCTGCTTCTGGCCGATGCAGACCGCGCGTTCCTGGCGGCGGATCGCCCGCGGCGGCAGGCGGTAGCGCAACCAGCCCGGGGTCGCCCCCAGCACCTCGACGTGATGGGCCTGGAGGCCGGTCTCCTCCTCCAGCTCGCGGTACATGGCTTCCAGCGGCGTCTCGTCGCTGTTCATCCCACCCTGCGGGAACTGCCAGCCGTCACGGCGTATGCGCCGTGCCCAGAACACACGCCCATCCTCGCGCATGAGCACGATGCCCACGTTGGGGCGATATCCGTCCGGATCGATCACGATGCGGACTCCAAATCTTGACTGCCTTCGACTCTGCCACGCGAAATGTGACGGAACAACAGCATTGACGTTCTGCCCGGGGCCATGCAGAATTGTTGGTTCCCCGCGCCCTGCGCGGGCGTTTCGGCTATGTAGCTCAGCCGGTTAGAGCACAGCACTCATAATGCTGGGGTCGGTGGTTCGAGTCCACCCATAGCCACCACACCGAAATCCGGGTTGAAGTCCAAGCAAGTCCAGTTGAATCCATAGTTGATCAAAAAAGCCGCTGAAATCAGCGGTTTTTTTATGCCCACTGCCTTCAGCGCTAGTCCAATTTCGTCCAAATGGACAGAAATGGATCCATTGTCATCCAGAGGTTGTGGGGGCATATTGGGGGGCATAGAGGGCATGCCGAATTCCGATGCCCCCAAACTAGGATGCACGGATGCCCCTCACCGAAATAGCCATTCGACAGGCAAAACCCGGCCCCAAAGCGAAGCGCCTTAGCGACTCAGGCGGCCTCTATCTCGAGATTGCGCCATCAGGCGCCAAACTTTGGCGCTGGAAGTTCAGATTTGCCGGCAAGGAGCGCCGCCTTGCCTTGGGGACTTACCCCGCGACGGGCCTGAAAGATGCCCGACAGCGCCGGGACGAGGCCCGGGGCCGGCTGGAAGCCGGAATCGACCCGAGCGCACACCGCCGCGCGGAGAAGCTTGTCGGGTCCGATCGGGCCGCCAACAGCTTCGAGCGCGTGGCCAGGGAATGGCTGACCGTCAAGAAGCACGAATGGACCGAAAAGCAGTTCCTGAAGGAACAGGCCCGCCTTGAAAAACACGCATTCCCGTATATCGGTGGCCGCCCTCTTGCTGCGCTGAGCGTTACGGAAATCCGTCCTCTCATCGACCGGCTAGTTAGGGCCAAACACCTTGAGCAAGCTCATCGCCTGCGGTTCCAGCTGAGCCGCGTCTTCAAATTCGCGATCGCGACAGAACGCGCCGAAAGGGACCCGGCTGCAGACCTGAGCGCGGTCCTCCCAAGCCGCCGCAAGCAACGACACCCCACCATCACTGACCCAAACACCATTGGCCAACTCCTCCGGGCTATCGATGGCTTTGAGGGCTCCTTCCCTGTCGCCTGCGCGCTCAGGCTGGCACCTCTCTGGTTTTGCCGACCTGGTGAAATCCGCATGGCAGAGTGGTCGCAGGTGGACCTTGACGGTCAGCATCCGCAGTACGTCGTACCTCCCATCAACCGCAAGCTTCGTAAAGCCGCCAAGGAGTCGCCCGACACCCCGCCCCACGTCATCCCGCTCTGTGCTCAGGCGGTCAATATCCTTCGCGAGCTTCAACTGGTGACAGGTCGAGGCAAGTATCTGTTCCCCGGCGCCAGAGATCCCAAGCGGCACATGAGCGATGGGGCAATCAATGCGGCGATCGCACGAATCGGATTCAAAGGGCAAATCGTCGGCCATGGTTTTCGGCATATGGCCTCAACGCTGCTTAGGGAAGAAGGATGGTCACGCGAAGCCGTTGAGGCGCAACTTTCTCATGAAATCCCAGGAACGGAAGGCGTATACAACCTCGCCAAGTATCTACCCGAGCGCCGCAAAATGATGCAGGCTTGGGCAGACTACTTAGAGGGATTGAAACTCGGGAACGGGATCGAAGATGCAGCGGTCTCGCGGCGAACGCCATAAACAGGGACAAGCAGCTGTTCTGGCTTGATTGAATTCATCGCTGACTTTTTCAATTCAAATCCGATGCCTGTTTCGAAGCCTTCAAGAAAAAAAAAGACGCGGAATCGCGCTCCATATAAGAACGCCTTAGCAATGGGGTTCGATAAGGCAAAGCCACCTCCGACTCTGAAGGAAGAGATCGTGTCGCTTAGGCGAAAGCGAAATGTCGACCCCCTATCCAAGAGTTTCATTTTCGGAGATGAGCCGAGGTTCGTGAAAATGCGACATGCTCGCATTCGAGACGCTGAAGGTGAAATCAAGCCATTGATCCGTGGTTTGATCGATTCACTCAGCGAAATGGATCGTGCGAAGTTGTTTCTGTCTCCCTACGACCTTGGAAGTCTGCGCAATATCGACAAGCAGAAACTGACCTTGGACGCAATGGCTAGTGACGTTCGCGCGACACGCGCCAAGGCGAAAAACTCAGAAGACACTGACAACAGCAATCCGACGGTAGACATTAAGGAAACCAGAAAGCACGAGTTCGAGAGCATTACCGAGCAACTGCGCAAACTCACAGGACGCCGATTTAGCGACTATGCGGACAAGCAGACTTCACTTCGTGTTATTAACCTGCTCTCCGAAGTAAATCGCCGAGTGATTGACCCCAATCGCCCCGGAGGGCGCAGCATTCTTAGCATGCTGAAGATCAATGAGTTGGATGGTTCATTCGAAGCTAGAACTGAATTCCCGACAGAGGCAGCAAGCGGGAATATTTTATATGCGGCTGACTTGAAGAGCTATCTGACTCTCTCGGGACACCGTGGATTCAGGAAATGCGATACATTTTTCAACCCACTCATTGACGTGGTGAACCAGATGTATGTTCACCTAGAGAAGCTGGCGCAGTGGAAAGAAGAGCCAGAACGAGAAGAAATTCGTCTCGCGGGGATACTCGGCTATCTCAAATCGCTGACCCTTTCAACCCATCAAGTACAGGAAGAGGCCCGGCTTGACTTGGATCTCTACTTCCACATCTGCAAATGGGAATTTGCAAACTTCGTATACGCCATCTCTCACGTTCGTCCGTATGCAAAGCCCCCAACAAAAATCAAACCAATCTTCGAGGCAATGCACTCGGTATTCGCTCAGATCCAATCGACACACGACTCAATCGAAGCACGAGTTTTCAACGATTTGCAGATCAAGACCATGTTGACCAAGCACGAGCCCGAGCTCTTCGAGCTCGTGGAGCTGGCGCTTTCAAGAGAACTGGAAAAAAGCAGGGCGCTTGACACGCGCAAATACGCGCTCAATCTCATGGTCCTGGCCAGAATTTTCGGGAACATAGGAATTACGAAGGGCGTCGAGCCAAAATACAGCTTTCTCGAAATCATTTCGGCGTTGTGCACTACGGCTCAGGAGTTGTATTCACGAACCAATTATTATCCCAAGGTTTACGGTGACGGCAGACAACCCGGATCCATACTCAAGGCAATTGTCGAATCTCCGCTTGAGCGTGCGATCGACCAAGAGGAGCCTCCGGAAGCGTTTTCTCGCATTTTGGTTGATCGTGAAGCTTGGATCAGGCGCGCTATTTGCGGCCAAGAGCAAATTGCCAAGCAGAAAGAGGCATTACGCATGCTCCTGCTGACAAAAAGTCTGGCCGCGGTTCTAAAGCCGACATTAACCGAGGCCGAGGGCTCATTCAGGACGCTATTGGCAGCCATCTACAAATTGAGGTTGACCAACCTTGGATAAGCATCACTCGACGTTCGGTCGCCGTTGACCAGGACTGCTGCGGTCATTCGACCCGGAGTCGAAGTCACGGAGCAGGGTTCCCTTCCCTTGCCGCCGCCCATGCGGTTTTGATTTGGCCTAAGGACCTGGCTGGCAAAGGAGCGGCGCCTCTCCGATCGGGTTAGCGAAGTCGGCAGGCAATGAGACCAACAGAAGGAACCCCGCGCAAAAAAACGCTTCCCCCTACTTTTTTCCAAAAAACCCCGGAATCTCGACCCGAATTCTGCAGAAATATTTGTATCCCCCAGCACGCAGCCGGGGGGCGGGTGCACAAGCCTCCGCCATTGATTCCGGAGTACAAATATGAACGCAAAGATTCACGAATTCGTTGGAAAAGGCCCTGGGGCACCGTCGCTGCTCGACATTTTCCAGGAGATTCTCGCCCTTAAGGAGATTGTTTTAGCCCTGCTGCAGGCGGCCAAGCCTCGAAAGGCCGTGCGGGAACCTCAAGCGATGGACATCGTGGCCATGAAGCGCAGCAGCTTTCGTGCGATTCAGAATGATAAAGAGTCTAATCCTGCCTATGACCCTGACTTTCCACAGGCAATACCGCTTGGGAATTCTGGGCGCATGTCAGCCTGGTACGTCCATGAGCTTGAGGAATGGCTCGAATTGCAGGCTGCCAAGCGGAGTAAGCATCATGCTTGAGCCGAGCAACTACACAACCACACCGGCCACACCGATCCGCATGCCACAGCTCGGCCGCTCCGTTTCGGACAACTTTTTTCTCAGCTGCATCGTGCCGCCCGGAGCAGCCTCCCGCCAGCCCTCAGGAATCCAGGCCCCCGCGCCCACGGTGGGACAAGACGCGCGGCTCGCCGCGTTCTGCATCCAACCGGTTCCTGAATACTCCGTACGATCCTCCTTCGTCGACGCCATGGAACCACTCGCGCAGTGGGCTCCGGCAGCCTACGAGTTGCTCGTGGCGGTGCTGCTGAAGTGGGGCGTCGAAGGGCTGATCGCGGAAGTGAAGGCCCGTCGATTCGATTCCAAGAAGGGGAAGCACCCCGGTTTGAAGAAGTTCGTCCAGGAGCTGTTACGCAAGCTGACGCAGCACGGTCGCCATGGCGTCAACAGCGGACGGCGCTTCGTTCCGGAAGTCGACGACATCCGCCGTCGGTATCCCGAATTGCAACAACAGACCTTCGCGTTCTGCGCGGTCTGCGTTGTACTTGAATGGTTGCTTGCGGTGACCAAAGTCGATTCGCGCGGCCGCTTTGAACGGCCGCCACACTCGGCGCTGACCGCGAAGATGGCTGCCGTAGGATTTTACGGGAATGAAATTCATGCCGTTGGCACGATTCTGTACTGGCCTCGCAATTCGAAGCGCTCTATCGACTAATCCGCCGGCAATGCCGCCCACCCTCCGGTGGGCGGCTTTTTTTGTGCCCGTGTGCACCCCGACCAGGTTGCTGCCCTCGCCGCAGCTTTTACCTGATGCGAGCGGAGTTCAACTCTCATCGCCTCGCCTGAGTCTCCGCGCGTTGCCGCAGCGCTTCCCACAGCTGCCCCGGCCCCAACAGGACCTCCAGAAGGCCGACACGAATGGCTTCCGAGTTCAACGCCTGAGCCGACAGGTTGGCATGGGTTTCCATCGCGTCCATCACCGCCTCCGTCAGCGCGTTTCCGAGATCTGGTGAGTTGGAAAACTGCGCCTTGGCGTTGCTTCCGGCCTGCTCGGCAAGCTTCACGTTGTCGAGCATCTTGCCTTTGATGCTGTTGACGAAGCCAAGCTGATCGTTGTCGGTCAGTTGCCCATCAAACAGTCCATTCACCTTCCGGATGATTTCTTCCAGCAGCAACCGCTGCTTGTCCTGGGGTGCGCCGGAGCCGCTGGCGTCGATTGGCGGCAACTTAGGCGCATCCCCCGGGGTCAGGCTCAGGTTTTGTTTGCCGCTGCTCCGCAGACTGTGGTGTGTCAGCACCACGCTGCTCAGGTCCACCTGCTCGCGTTCGCGGCCGAACTCCAGCAGCGGAATCAGAAACTTGTAGAAGTGATGGCGCCTTTCGATGTCGGTATTGCCGTAGTCGAACAACTGCGCCAGGAACGAATACAGGCGCACGTACGCACCCATGTCCCCCTTGAACTGCACCAAGGCATCCAGCGTGTCCTTGGCGGCCTTCGCTGCCTCGTCCTTGCCGCTAGCGAGCGCTTCCGCCCGTGTGAGCTGCGCGGCTTTGTACTTCCTCAGCAGGCGATCCGCCACGGGAGCGATCGCCGCATCCAGTTTGGCCATCTTGCCGCTGAACTCGGCCTCCAGTACAGCATCGACCTCGAACTGGTCGTAGTACCCCTGCGCATCGAGCTTCGTGCGCAGGTCGTAGATCAGGTTCGGGTCTGTGGTGGCCTCCAGCTCGGCGGTCTCGTAGTAGGTCTTGAAGGCCGCCAGGATGTCCGCCGGGTCATTGACGAAATCCAGGATGTAGGTCGTGTCCTTGCCCGGATAGGCACGATTCAAACGCGACAGTGTCTGCACCGCCTGGATGCCGCCGAGAATCTTGTCCACGTACATGCCGCACAACAGCGGCTGGTCGAAACCGGTCTGGAACTTGTTGGCCACCAGCAGCAGGTGGAATTCTTCGGTCGCAAAGGCTTCGCGAATATCGCGGCCTTTCAGATCGGGGTTCAGGAGTTTGCTGGCTTCCGTGACGGCCTCGGGGTAGCTCTCTGGATCCTCCACCTCACCACTGAAGGCCGTCAGCACGCCGAGCGGGTATCGTTGGCTGGCGATATAGGCGCGCATGGCCTTCTGCCAGCGGACGGCTTCCTTGCGACTGGCGACAACGACCATCGCCTTGGCCTTTCCATCCAGCAACGGCTGCACGTTCTGGCGGAAATGCTCCACCACGATCTGCACCTTGCTGGCGATATTGAAGTCATGCAGGCGAACCCATTGCATCAGGCGCTTAGTTGCCTCGGAGCGTTCGACCTCGCGCTCGCTGATCTCTTTGCCCCCTTCGGTCGCCAGGCGAAAAGCCAGCTTGTATGGCGTGTAGTTCTTCAGTACATCGAGAATGAAGCCTTCCTCGATGGCCTGGCGCATCGAATAGACGTGGAACGGCCGAGGCAGGCCGTCCTCATCCTTGCGCCCGAACAGCTCCAGGGTCTTGCCCTTCGGCGTCGCCGTAAAAGCAACGTAGGTCAGGCCCTTGCCGGCGCCGGCACGCCCCTGCATCTCAAGCTCCAGCAGCGTCTCGGTATCAATTTCGCCACCGTCCTTCAGGTCTTCCAGCTCCTGGGCGCTGAGCAGTTGCTTGAGTTTGCTGGCCGCCTCGCCGGTCTGGGAGCTGTGCGCCTCGTCGGCAATCACCGCGAACCGTTTGCCCTCCGTCGCCGCCAGTTCCTGCGCGGCCTTCATCGCCGCCGGGAACGTCTGGATGGTACAGACGATGATCTTCTTGCCCGACGCCAACGCGGTCTTGAGTTGGGCGCTTTTGCTGCCTTGATCGCGCGTCATCGCTGCCACAACGCCTGTGGTGCGCTCAAAGTCGAAGATGGCCTCTTGCAACTGCGCGTCCAGCACGTTTCGGTCTGAAACGACAATCACACTGTCGAACAGTTTTGCATTGTCCTTGTGGAGATCGGCCAAGAAGTGTGCCGACCAGGCAATCGAGTTGGTTTTGCCACTGCCAGCGGAGTGCTGAATCAGATACCGCCCACCCGCACCTTGCTCCAGCACCTCGGCGACAAGCTTTCGCGTCGCATCGAGCTGGTGGTAGCGCGGAAAGATGTAGGCCTTGAGCTGCTTCTTGTCATCGCGTTGACCGATCACATAACGGCTGAGGATCTGCAGCCAGCTGTCGCGCTGCCAAACCTCTTCCCACAAATAGCTGGTGGCGATGCCATTCGGGTTGGGCGCATTGCCCGCGCCGCCGTTGTTCCCGCGATTGAACGGCAGGAAGGAGCTCCCCGTGCCCGCGAGTTTGGTACACATCCGGACCTCGCTCTGGGCGACAGCGAAATGTACGAGCGCCCCTCCAGGGAACGCCAGCAGTGGCTCGCGTTTTCCACCCTTTGGGTGAGGATGGCGATCAAAGCGATACTGGTCGATCGCGTCGCCGACGCTTTGGGTGTAATCGGACTTGAGCTCAACGGTGGAGACAGCGATTCCATTGACGAACAACACAAGGTCGATCGACTCCGTGGCATCGTTGACCGAGTGATGCACTTGCCGCACAACGCGAAGACGGTTTGCGGCGTAGAGCGCCATCAAGGCAGGTGTCAGCCCATGGGCCGGCTTGAATTGAACCAGGTCGAGCGGTCGCTTCAGGCCAACGATCTCGATGCCGCGGCGGAGCACATCCAGCGTGCCGCGCTCATCCAAGCTCTTGCGCAGGCGTTCGGCCAGCAGCTTGGGCAGGCCCGCACCGTGGTCGGCACTAAGCTTCGCGAAGGCATCCGGTTGCGAGACTTCAAGCCAGGCCAGAACATCCGGCAAATACACGCCGTTCGTGCGGTCATAGTGAGCGGCATCCCCCACGGCGTACAGCCAGCCATTTGCGGCCAAATGCTCGCAGATCGGCAGCTCAAAATTGATCTCGTTGTGAATGCCCATGCCGCCGAAATCCTTGTAGGAATAGTCCGAATATTAGCCAACCAGAACGAGCGTTCAGACCTCTTGAATCGGCTGGCGCAATGCCTCGCTCAACCGCTTTGCTAGAGTGAGCAATTCATCCTGGAAGCCCGGCCACTTGGCCTCGTCCAGCTTCCAGCCGCCGGGTATTTCGACACAAATGCGAGAGCCAGCGCGATCCGGCAGCTTCTTCCAATCCAATGGACCGCCAAACTTTGATTCGATCTCATCCTTTCGCGCAGCTAACGCCTCGAACACCTCTTTCGTCCGCTCACTATCATCGTTCGGAAGGCGGAAGAAGCATTCAACTCGGCCCTCATCCTGCGTCAGGACGACGTTGATGTTGAATCCGTTCCTGCCAATGCCCGCGCTCAGCCAATGGTCACGCGTGGGATTTCGATTGGCGAAAAGCGACGTGATCGCGGTCGATCGGTCGAGGAACTTCGACCAGAATTCCAACAGGATCCGTTGGCGCTCACCATCCTTGGCTGGTGTTGGCCCACTCTTTGCTCCGTCTTTCCATTCGCCGTAGGTCAACCCGGTGGCAGGGACTACCCAGCTCATCCGCCCGTTATCCGGGCGCCCAAGGATGACGGCCGACGCTGCGCTGGGGCTGCTGAACTCCACGTCCTCCACGAATTCGTAAGAGCCATCAGCCTTCGCGATCAACTTTCCAGCATCGATCAGATCCTGCCGAACTTCAGAATAGCTGTGGTCCTGACCGGACCATGCCGCTTTGGCCCCCGACCCGGCCAGCACGATGAAGCGGCCATTGACCTCCCTAGCTGAAGCAGAAATCTGGTGCTTCGCGCTCTCCAGCTCCAGCTCAACGGCTGTCGCGCCCGACAACGCGGCAACAGGCGCTGCGATATCCGGAACCGTCGTGCGTTCTTCCAAGCGCCAATGCTTTTCCAGTTTGTTCAGGAGTTCGAGTTGCCGTTGCTCAAGTACTGCCGTCGTCCACTTATCTTTTCCGAGCACCTGAGTGGTCAATGCGAAGGGTGAGACACCACCTTTCATGAAGTAGGCTGTCTTCTTGCGGTCGAAATCCCAATTGCTCGCCGAGCTGTTCTTCTTGCGGGTCAATAGCGCCAGGTTGCCCAACCGGTGTACCCATTGATGACGCAACTCTTCGCCAGGCACCCAATCCACCCACTCGCTGCCTTCCTTGGGCGTTTGAGGCAGCACGTGTTCGATCGTGATGACGTCATGGTCATACTTTGCCCCTCCACCGGAAACAAGTCCGTCCAGTCTCAGCAAAATGACTGACAGGGTACGGGCCGCGTGCGTGTCGTAGATCGGACCGGACAGAGCCGCATAGGTAGCCTGCTGCTCCTTTGGGGTGAGCTGGAGCGCCGAGTCGGCGGCGTACAGATCGCTACCCGCCTCAATGGCTGAAGTGAGCTTCGAAAAACGTTCGATGCGCTCATTGACGCCTACTCGACGCACCAACATGGTGTATGCAAGGCGCTCCAGATCGGTAAAGAATCGCAGCATTCCGTCTGGGTCGTTGCGATGTCGAGAAAAGTAGACAAGCGCAGGCGGCAACCAGTCTTTGAATTCGATCCGGTTTAGCCATTCCAGGCTGGCATTGATGGCCTCTGCATGTTTCTGGCTAGAGAAGTCGGAATCGGTGATCTCCGTATAGGCTTTTGCCATCGGCAGCAGGACTTTGTCGATGAACTCCACCGGGTCGCTGGGCCCGACATGTTCGCGAAACTCCTTCAGTAGCGTGCCTTGGGGTTTGGCTTTCCGGTACACCATGCGGATATGGCTGAACAGCTCCCCAAATCCATCACGCCCAAGGCTCTCTTCCTCGTCTTCCCAAATCTTTGCGTACTCATCCCTCTTGGTCGTTGGAATGGCACCAATAATTTCCGCCTTGAGAATATCGGTTGCACTCAGATCAAGGCCACGGCTATTCAACACACCAAAAATGCGATACGCCGAATCCAGGTCAGGCGTCGAAACCGTGACCAGGTAGCAGCGGGTCGCGATGAACTGCACCAGCCGTTCCAGCTTCGCCTGATCGCATTTCGACAATTCCTGGAGAAAGATTCTGGCGTTCGCGCGAAGTCGGTCCTGAGGATCCGGGAGGGTGTCGTTGAGTTCAGCAAGCTTGAGAATTCCCCCCTCATGCTGCACGTACTCGCGGAAGAATTCACGGTCGCGATCACGCAACGAAAGACGGTAGCGAGCCGGCGTCGCAGTGACAATATCGCCATGCTCGTAGATTCTCTTTGTGATCCCGCCCTTCATCTGCTCATTGGTAACCGTCGCTCGGATTGCCGACATCAACAGGGTCAATGTAGTCAATCGCTGCTGCCCATCCACCACTGTGGCTTCTGCACTTCCTTCCTTCTTGATCAGCACGATGCTTCCAAGGAAGTAGGGGGCCATCTCCTCAAGGCTCTGGCCACTTGCCTTCATATACGCGGTCAAGTCATCGAGGAGTTCGCGGGCCTGATCAACCCCCCAAGCGTAGGGCCGTTGATACACCGGAACGGAAAATACGTAGTCGTCGCTGAAAATCTCTTTTAGCGCCTGTTCTTTTGCCGACAAATTGTGCTTCATTACCCCCGCCCTTTAAAAACGTCGAATCCAGTCAGCTGTTCTATCCTCAGCCCGAACAGTATCGACTTATTCTCACCGCCCTAGCGCCATTTTCTTGGCTACTGTGTCGGCCCCAATACAAACTTGGCCTGCTCCCGCCGCAGCATCTGGTAAGGAGTCATGAAGGAAACTCCCACGCCAACGCACACATTCGGGATCTTGATCTTCTTCAAAGATGCAGCCGGAACCTCATGTGTCACGACGGTATGTGCGCCGGCTAGCGCAGTAGCAACAAGCCAGTAGTCAGCAACCTGCAAGAATGTATTGATCGCTGCCGGCTCGTAGTTCTGCTGCGTGACCCACGCACTGACTCGCGCCGCCGCCGTCAAGATGGCTGCGTCGGGGGCGACAAAGAAACCTCCGCTCATTTGCGAAGCCCACGTTGCGAGTTCGTCCTGTCCTGCATGAAGCTCATCGCCGACATGTTCGATGCTCAGGACATTTCCGCTCGCATGCTCCCGCACGATCCAGCCCCAGAAGGCAGGACAGAAGTCAAAGCCGTAGTGTAGATTCTTGGCTTGGATGAATACGTTGGAATCAAGCAAATAAGCCATCAGGTCGGCAACCCCAATGTACGTCCTAGCTCATTGAAGGTGGCAGTCTTGGCGATCCCAAGCATCTGGAAAGCCTCGCGATACAGCGTGCGCCCCTCCAAGGTGCTTTCAACCAAGGCACGTGCAAATCGCTTTCCGACGCGAGCGGCAGTGGTGCGATAAAAATCTCCACCGCCCGAGCTACGAGCATCGATACTCGCAAGCCGTTCCTGCTCATCATTAAAAGCGCGCCAGAACTCGGCCTGACTCAATCGGCCTGCATCATGCAGCCGGCGCAACACGACGAGCGTGCTGACCTTGAATTCTCGGGCTAGTCGCTGTTTTGCGGAATTCAGATCTTCATCGTCACGAAGCGACTGTCGGAAGCTATCCATCGGAACCAGCAGCTCTGCGGCGACTTGATTGCACCAGGTCTCGACAGCATTGCTGGCCACACCATCGGTACTGGAATTGGAGAGCGCGGTTTCTCCCAGCCAAATGTGCGCAAGCTCGTGAGCAAGCGTGAACATCTGAGCAGACTTGCTGTCGGCGCCGTTGATGAACACCAACGGTGCAAGGGCGTCCACCAGTGCGAAGCCGCGGAATTCTTCTGGCTTCAGAACTCGGGTGTTGTTGTTCATCACGACGCCGCTGACCATGACCAGCACGCCGATCTCTTCTGCCTGCGCAATAAACAAGCGCAAGGCATCGGACCAGGTGTTGCATTCGCGGCGCTGTTGGACACTGAAGCCCAATGCGTCGCGCAGGCGGGTCGCTGCCTCAACGACAGGAATTTGCTGGTTAAAGCTGCCAACAAATGGCAGAGATTGTTGCCCTGTGACAACAGCCTCGTCTCTGTACCACGCCTGTCGGGTCTGGCAAACGTAGATGGTGTCTAGCAAGTCTGCACTTGGGCGGGTGATGGCGCGATCCCCGATGGTGCGAAAATCGGGAATGGGCAGCGGCTCAATTGGTGGGGCAGGCAGGAAGAAATACCCGACCGGGGCATGGGTCGCTCTGGCGTAGCCTTCCAGCTGTTTCAGTGTGGGCTGGGATTGACCCGACTCCCATTCATGAAGCTTTGGGAACCGCGCTGCCAAGGCAAACTCGTCCTGATGGGAGCGCTCGCGCGCCCAGCGGTACAGGTCAGGTTGAACGGCAACTCGGGTCATTCAGGGATCATAACCGGGAGGCCTGAATCTGGCCCAGAACCCCTTCTCAAAACTGCCAATCAAGCGCCGACAACTTTCGATACCAGATTGGTCAGCGCCTTCGCCGAAACGCTTCGACTCGGACCGTGGGATGAGGCGGCTGATTGAGGTTGGCAAAGATCACATCCCGTCTTGAAGTGGAAATGACGCGACATGAACCAAAGTTCTGCGGCGATCTCATCCTCCCTTGCGCCGACGCCATGCAAACGGACGTAGTGCCCCAGCGCGAGAGTAGCGACCTGCTGACCCAGCGTTTCAGTATGACGTAATCGCCCCGCCAATGTTTCCTGACCCAGCCTTCGTCATGATCATCGGACACGATCGGCAGGGTCAGAGTGCCGTTCTCCAGATTGCCAGCGCATCACTTTCCATCATGACCCTCGCCGACATACAGCCGCAGCAGGTTGGCGGTGAAATCGACGATGGAGGAGCTCTTGTCGCTCACACGGCCGCTTGGCCCTCGATTTCGCACACATCGATCTTGCCAGTTACGGCGGCGGCGATGAGTGATTGTCGTCTCTCGCGCAACAAGTCGATCGCAATCCCGGCTTGATTACAAAGATCACCCAAACGGATAACCTCACTCCGAACAAACTCAGCGATGGCAATCTGCTCTCTTAATGGAGGGTAGACCAATGGCACGGACTTAATGTCCTCGGCATGCACATTTTTGTTCACTCAACGGTGAATTTGTTGCGCATTTGACCGTTGAGCTACATCAGAAATAAAAAACCAACGAATTAACCCACTCTCAACGTCAGACGTAAAGCGTAACCGAATTAGATCGGCCGCATAAGCGACTGCTTGCTCTTTTTCT
>JASLDW010000041.1 GCA_030151365.1 Lysobacter sp.
GCCCACTCGAGTTCCTTCTGGATCGCCTTCTGGCGCGCCTTCTCCTGGCCTTCTTCCTGCTTCAGGCGCTCGTCCTTTTGCACCAGCCATTCGGTGTAGTTGCCCTTCCACGGAATGCCGCGGCCGCGGTCGAGTTCGAGGATCCACTCGGCGGCGTTGTCGAGGAAGTAGCGATCGTGCGTCACAGCCACCACGGTGCCGGTGTAGCGGGCGAGGAACTGCTCCAGCCATTCGACGGATTCGGCGTCGAGGTGGTTGGTCGGTTCGTCGAGCAACAGCATGTCCGGCTTCTGCAGCAGCAGGCGGCACAGCGCAACGCGGCGCTTCTCGCCACCCGACAGGGAACCGATCTTGGCGTCCCACGGCGGCAGGCGCAGCGCGTCGGCGGCGACTTCCAGCTGGTTCTCCAACGTGTGGGCATCACCGGCGGCGAGGATCGCCTCGAGGCGTTCCTGTTCCTTGGCCAGCGCGTCGAAATCGGCGCCTTCCTCGGCGTAGGCGTCGTAGATCTTGTCGAGTGCGGCCTGTGCGTTCAGCACTTCGCCGACGCCCTCCTCGACCGATTCGCGCACGGTCTTGTTGGGATCGAGCTCCGGCTCCTGCGGCAGGTAGCCGACCTTGATGCCAGGCTGCGGACGCGCTTCGCCAACGAAATCGGTGTCGACGCCGGCCATGATTTTCAGCACGGTCGACTTGCCGGCGCCGTTGAGGCCGAGCAGGCCGATCTTGGCGCCCGGGAAGAACGACAGCGAGATGTCCTTGATGATCTGGCGCTTGGGCGGAACGGTCTTGGAAACGCCGTTCATGGTGTAGATGTATTGCGACATGCTCGCTCCGACGCCCGCTGGGGCGCCCAGGTTCTGTGGATGATGTCGCCAATTATACCGGCGCCCATCCACAGGCTGAATGCAGCGCTTTCCGGCAGCTAAACGCCCCGTGGCAAAGCGCTTCCCCTTCAGCCGCAAACGCGCATATTTGCGCCGTCCAACACGCACGGCCGGGAGGTCGTCAATGAACACCACCATGAAAGCGGGCACGATGAAAGGTGCGGCACTGTTCCTGGCCCTGTCGGCTATCCCGTTCGCCGCATCCGCCCAGGATTGGCGAGGGGACCACCACGGCCGCGACCGCGGCGGCCAGCAGCAGCAACAGCAGCCTTCCGATGGCAATACCGGGAACAACGGCGGCCAGCAGCATGATCGCGGCGGCAACGGCCGCGGTTGGGGCGGTCGCGACAACGGCAGCAACGACAACGGCAATCGCGACGGCAATCGTGGCTGGGCGAATCGCGACAACGGCAACAACAACGGTCGCGGCTGGGGCGATCGCGGTGGCTGGCAGCGCAATGGCGGCAACGGCTACGCCCCGCGTCCGCAGATGCCGCCGCCGCAGGCCAACAACTATTACGGGCGTGGCAATTACAGCTACAGGGGCTACGACCGCGATCGCGACTACCGCTATGCCCCGCCGCCGCGCGTGTATTACCCGAATCGTGGCCGCGGCTACTACAGCGTCGGCTATGGCTATCGCCCGGAACCGGTATGGACCGTCGGCAACGTCTACTACGTCGACGACTACGCGCCGACCTATGCCGTCGACGACTATGGCGATTACGGCCTGTACGCCCCGCCGCGGGGCTATGGCTGGCGTCGCGACGATTTCGGCCACTACCTGCTGGTCGCGATCACCAGCGGCATCATCGCCGACCTGCTGTTCGGCCATTGAGCAGCGATGAAGGGCGGGGTCGCTTCAACCTGAATGGATGGAGCGCCCCCTTTCGGGAATCCAATCTCCGTTCAGGCAGGCTCCGTAGATTCGACATCGTGCATGGTGCACGTCCCGATGGGAGACAAGACATGAAAACCGCGTTCAAGCTCGCCCCCGCCGTATTGCTTGCATTGGGAGCCATGACCGCCCTGCCGGCTGCCGCGCAGCGTTATGACGGCCGCCCGTACCAAGTCGCCTACTACGACCAGGATCACGGTCATGGCCGTGGACGTGGCCATGATCGCGATGACGATCGTCGCTACTACGGTGACCGCTACGACGACCGCGATCGCCGCTGGCACAAGAACGGCCACTGGGACAACGGCCGCCGCGGTCCGCCGCCGTGGGCGCGTGGCCGCGATTACCGCAGCTACGGCTACCGCAACGTCTACGTGGTGCCGTATGCGCAATATCGCCCGTATGGCCTGTACGCCCCGCGCCCGGGCTATCGCTGGGTGCGCGACGACAGCGGCAACTTCCTGATGGTCGCGATCGCCAGCGGCATCATCGCCGACGTCCTGCTGCATCATTGATGTAGCGGTCCGTCAGCAGGAAACGGAGGAAAGGCGCGCTTCGGCGCGCCTTTTCCGTTGGGGCCGGGCAGCGCCGCTACAATGGGGGTTTCCGCCTTCCGGAGTGCCCGATGTTCCCCCGCGACAGCCGTATCGAAGGATTCGACCCCGAACTCGCCGCCGCCATTGCCGGCGAAAATCGCCGCCAGGAAGATCACGTCGAGCTGATCGCCTCCGAGAACTACGCCAGCCCGCGGGTGATGGAAGCGCAGGGCAGCCAGCTGACCAACAAGTACGCCGAGGGCTATCCGGGCAAGCGCTACTACGGCGGCTGCGAATTCGTCGACATCGCCGAGCAGCTGGCGATCGATCGCCTGAAGCAACTGTTCGGGGCCGACTACGCCAATGTCCAGCCGCATTCCGGCTCGCAGGCCAACCAGGCCGTCTATCTCGCCCTGCTCAATCCCGGCGACACCATCCTCGGCATGTCGCTGGCCCATGGCGGCCACCTGACCCACGGCGCCAAGGTCAATGTCAGCGGCAAGCTGTTCAACGCCGTGCAGTACGGGGTCGACGACAATGGCCTGATCGACTACGACGAAGTCGAGCGCCTCGCCGTCGAGCACAAGCCGAAGATGCTGGTGGGCGGCTTCTCCGCGTACTCGCGCGTGGTCGATTGGGCACGCATGCGCGCGATCGCCGACAAGGTCGGCGCGATCTTCTTCGTCGACATGGCGCACGTCGCCGGCCTGATCGCCGCCGGCGTCTACCCGAGCCCGCTGCCGCACGCCCACGTGGTGACCTCGACCACCCACAAGACGCTGCGCGGCCCGCGCGGCGGCATCATCGTCGCCAAGGGCGAGGGCGAAGCCTTCGAGGAAATGACCAAGAAGCTGCAGTCGATCGTGTTCCCGGGCATCCAGGGCGGTCCGCTGATGCACGTGATCGCCGCCAAGGCGGTGGCGTTCAAGGAAGCGCTGGATC
Source organism: Lysobacter sp. (assembly GCA_030151365.1). Classification (GTDB taxonomy): domain Bacteria; phylum Pseudomonadota; class Gammaproteobacteria; order Xanthomonadales; family Xanthomonadaceae; genus Solilutibacter. The sequence continues at coordinate 3,264 of JASLDW010000041.1, forward strand.
CGTCGTTCAAGGAATACCAGCAGCAGGTCGTCAGGAACGCGCAGGCGATGGCGAAGACGATCATCGCGCGCGGCTACAAGATCGTGTCCGGTGGCACCGACAACCATCTGATGCTGATCGACATGATCGGCAAGGGCGTCACCGGCAAGGCCGCCGAGGAAGCGCTGGGTCGTGCCCACATCACCGTCAACAAGAACGCGGTGCCCAACGATCCGCAGAAGCCGTTCGTGACCTCGGGCCTGCGCATCGGCACGCCGGCGGTGACCACGCGTGGCTACAAGGAACCGGAGTGCGTGGCGCTGGCGGAATGGATCTGCGACGTGCTGGACAATCCGAAGTCGGAAGAGGTGATCGCCGGCGTCCGTGCCAACGTCGAACTGCAGTGCAAGCAGTTCCCGGTCTACGGCTGATCGGATTCAGTGGGCGGCAGCGCCGCCCAGCGTCTTGTGGAAGAATGCCAGCGCGTCGGCATTGATCCGCACATGTTCCGCCGCGCGATCCACGCCCGGCGGATCGCGGCAAATGTCGGGCACTTCGCTGGCCAATTCGTGCGTGCAGGGCGGGATGAAGACCCAGTGGTCGGCCTTCGGGATCGCGCGCACGCCGATCAGCGTCTTCAGCAGCGGCCGGATGCGCGCCGCGTTTTCCGAGGGACGCAATACCGAGTCCGCCTCGCCGTAATAGAGGAAGACCGGGCGATCAATGCCGGACAGGCTGTCGGCGTCGAACATCACGCTCATGGGCGCCATCGCGAAGGCGGATTTCACCCGCGGGTCGGAGGTGCGGCCCCAGTCGCCGAGATGGTCCTGGATGTCCTGCAGGAACTGTTCGAGCGTCTGGCCGCGACGCGCGGCTTCGGCACGATAGACGTCGGCGCCGGCGCACATCGCGTCTTGGGCGTAGCGGGCGCAATAGTCGGCGAAGCGCGGCACCCGCGCCTTCGCCCCGACCAGCGTCAACGCGGTGTAACCGCCATTGGAGAATCCGGCCACGCCGATGCGGTCGGCGACGATCAGTGGACTCCAGCGCGGATCGTGCAATAACGCATCGATGGCGGCCGAGATCTGCACCGGACGGCCGCCCCAGACTTCGGCGTGTCCGTCCAGGCTGGAATCGCGGAAGTTGTCGCCAGGGTGGGTGATCGCGGCAACGATGAAGCCATGGCTGGCCAGATAGGTGGCGAGATCGGCATGCCCGAGGCCGGCGCCGCCATGGCCGTGGGAGATCAGCACCAGCGGTTTCGCGCCGGGCAGGGCGGGCGCATCGGCGACGGCATCGATGTCGTAGACGCCGACCCGGACGGGTTTGTCTGGCCTGACTGCGGCGGGATAGAAGACATATCCGGTCATCGGGCCGCCGCGCACGGGATCCCGCGTCTCGAAGGTGGCGTAGCCCACGCCGGCGACCGGCGCGGCCGGTTGACCGGCGATCGCCACGGCGCATCCCAGCGACGCAAGGGCCACCAGGAACAGGCGGGATGCCACGCGCATGCAGGCAAGGGCGGCGGTCTGGATGGTGGACATGCGTGCTTTCTCCTTGGCCGGGGACCGCATGCGTTAAAGTGTAGGGAATCCGTCTCCGCGACGTGCGCCTCCCGCATGCATTGCCCGTACTGCCAGCACTCCGATACCCGCGTGATCGATTCGCGCGTGTCCGACGACGGCGCGACCATCCGTCGCCGTCGCGAGTGCGAGGCTTGCGGGGAGCGCTTTTCGACGCTGGAAACCATCGAACTGAAGCTGCCGGCGATCGTGAAATCCGACGGGCGCCGCGAGAACTTCGACGCTCGCAAGTTGCGACTGAGTTTCGACCGCGCGCTGCACAAGCGCCCGGTATCCGAGGAACAGATCGAGGTCGGCGTGCGCGCGGTGATCCACCAACTGCGCCGGACCACCGAGCGCGAATTGCCATCGCGCCGTGTCGGCGAATTCGTGATGGCGGAACTGCGCAAGCTCGACCAGGTCGCCTTCGTGCGCTTCGCCTCGGTCTACCGCAAGTTCGAGGACGCCGCCGATTTCCGCGAGGAGCTCGATCGCCTCGAGCACGACCTCGCCGGCGAAGGGCAGCTGCCGTTGCTGGGTGGCGACGTGGTGCCGATCGACAGGAACAAGAAGCGCTGAGGCAATGAGCGCGTTCACGGCTTTCGATCACGCGATGATGGCGCGGGCCCTGCGCCTCGCCGAACGCGGCGCGTACACCACCAAGCCCAACCCGATGGTCGGCTGCGTCATCACCCAGGATGAAGAAGTGGTTGGCGAGGGCTGGCACGAACGCGCCGGCGAACCCCACGCCGAAGTGATGGCGTTGCGCGATGCCGGTGGCCGTGCCTGGGGCGCGACCGCCTACGTGACGCTGGAACCCTGCGCGCACACCGGGCGTACGCCGCCGTGCAGCGAGGCGTTGATCGGCGCCGGCGTGAGCCGCGTGGTCGCGGCGATGCGCGATCCGTTCCCGAAAGTCGATGGTGCGGGTTTCGCGCGATTGCAGGAAGCAGGCATCGAAGTCGCATCAGGCCTGATGGAAGCGCAGGCGCGCCAGCTCAATCGCGCCTTCCTTGCACGCATCGAGCGTGGCCGTCCGTGGGTGCGGATCAAGCAGGGCATCAGCCTCGATGGCCGCACGGCGCTGGCCAGCGGCGAGTCGAAATGGATCACCAGCCCGCAGTCGCGCGAGGACGTGCATCGCTGGCGCGCGCGCTGCGGCGCATTGCTGACTGGCGCCGGCACCGTGCTCGCCGACGATCCGCACCTGACGGTGCGCTTGTCCGACGGCGTGCCTTTCGTGCCCCCGCTGCGCGTCGTCCTCGACCCAGGGCTGGCGACGATCGCGCGCGGCCATGTCCGCGAAGGCGACGTGCCGACGTTGTACATGCACGCACCCGACGTCAAGCCGCCACGCGAGTTCAACGCGCAACGTTTTGCCGTGCCGATGCACGAACACCATCTCGACCTGCAGGCAGTACTCGCCGAGCTGGCGCGCCGCGAGATCAACGAGGTGCAGATCGAAGCCGGCGCCACGCTTGCAGGCGCCTTCCTCAGCGCAGGTCTGGTGGACGAGTTGCTGTTCTATGTCGCGCCGCTCCTGCTGGGGGATCGCGCGCGCCCGATGTTCGATGGGCTGTCGATCGAAGCGATGGCGGATCGCCATGAACTGGAAATCGTCGACGGGCGCCAGGTCGGGCCGGATCAGCGGCTGTTGTTGCGAAGGAAAGAAGCGTGACGTTCTCCGACCACTTCTCCGCGGTCGCCGCCGATTACGCGTCCGCACGCCCGCAATACCCGCAGGCGTTGTTCGACTGGATCGCTTCGGTCGCGCCGGCGCGCGACCTGTGCTGGGAAGCCGGTTGCGGCAGCGGACAGGCGACGCGCGATCTTGCGCAGCGATTCGCCCGTGTCCATGCCGGCGATCCGAGCGCGGCGCAAATTGCCCAAGCGCCACGGTTGGCGAATGTCGATTTCGTGGTCGAACCCGGCGAGCGCTGCGGCCTGCCCGATGCCAGCGCCGATGCCGCCTGCGTGGCGCAAGCGCTGCACTGGTTCGATCGCACGGGGTATTTCGCCGAAGTGGCGCGCGTGCTCAAGCCGGGCGGTGTGCTGGTGGTCTGGGGCTACCAGGACATCGTCGTGCCGCCCGCACTGAAGGTCGTGAACGATGCCTTCCAGTCGACGATTCTTCCGTACTGGCCGCCGGAACGCGAGGACATCGATGCGGCGTACGCCGGTTATGCGTGGCCGTTTCCGGCGATCGCTGTCCCGCAATTCGAGTTGGGCATGGAATGGCCGCTGTCGCGCATGCTCGGATATTTCTCCAGTTATTCGGCGAGCAAGCGCCATCGCGAAGCCACCGGTACCGATGTGGTCGCGCAGTATCGGCAGCAGTTCGAATCCGCATGGGGCGATGCGCCGACGCAGCGGTTGCATTGGCCGTTGTTCGTGCATGCTTTCAGGAAGGCATATTGATGTTTACAGGTTTGATCCAGGGTGTCGGCCGCTTGCATGGCAGCGAAGCGCGAGAGGGCGGATTGCGCATGCAGATCGACGTCGGCACGCTGCCGTTCGATGGCGTCGAATTGGGCGAGAGCATCGCCGTCAATGGTGTGTGCCTGACGGTGGTGGAATTCGATGCGGCGTCGTTCGCGGTCGATGTCTCCAGCGAAACCCTGCGCCTGACCACGCTCGGGAATCTGCGGGCGAACGCCGTGTTGAACCTCGAGCGCGCGATGCGCCCCAGCGATCGTTTCGGCGGCCATGTCGTCAGCGGCCATGTCGATGGCATGGGCCGGGTGTTGCAGGCCGGTACTGTCGACGGCGAACAGGTCTGGCGTTTCGCCGCGCCGCGCGACTTGCATCGCTACATCGCCAGGAAGGGATCGATTTGCGTCGACGGCGTCAGCCTGACCGTCAACGAGGTGGATGGCGAAGGATTCGCGGTGATGCTGATTCCGCACACCATCAGCCATACGGCGTTTTCCGCGACCCATGTCGGCGATGCGGTGAACCTCGAGGTCGACCTGATCGCACGCTACGTCGAACGCATGCTGGGAGCACAACAATGAGCTTCGCCACCATCCCCGAAATCCTCGAGGAATTGCGCCAAGGACGCATGGTCGTGATCGTCGACGACGAGGATCGCGAGAACGAGGGCGATCTGATCATGGCGGCGGAGCTGGTCAAGCCTTCCGACATCAATTTCATGGTGACGCATGCGCGCGGACTGGTCTGCCTGTCGCTGCTGCGCGAGCGCTGCCAGCAACTCGGCCTGCCGCCGATGGTGCGCGACAACACTTCGCCGCACCACACCAACTTCACCGTCAGCATCGAGGCCGCGGAAGGCGTCACCACCGGCATCAGCGCCTACGATCGCGCCCACACCGTGCGCACCGCGGTGCGTCCCGACGCGCAGCCCAACGACCTCTCGCAACCGGGCCACATCTTCCCGCTGATGGCGCAGCCGGGCGGCGTGTTGAGCCGCGCCGGCCACACCGAAGCCGCCAGCGATCTCGCCTTGCTGGCCGGACTCGAGCCGGCTGGCGTGCTAGTGGAGATCCTCAATGCCGACGGCAGCATGGCGCGTCGTCCCGAGCTGGAAGTGTTCGCGCGCGAGCACGGCTTGAAGATGGGCTCGATCGAAGCGCTGATCCGCCATCGCCTCGCCACCGAACACACCATCGACGCGGTCGATGAACGCACGATCGCGACGCCGCACGGCGAATTCGTCCTCCACACCTTCCGCGATCGCCTCAGCCACCAACTGCATTTCGCCCTGCAGTTGGGCCATGCCGATCCGCAGGTGGCGACGCTGGCACGCGTGCAGGTCGCCAATCCGCTGGTCGATGCGCTCCACTGGCAGCGCGACGACCTCGGCCTGCCCACCGGCGAGGTGCTGGCGATGATCGCCGCCGCCGGTTCCGGCGTGCTGGTCCTGCTGTCGGAACCGCAGTCGCCCGATGCCCTGCTCGAACGCATCCGCGAGCCCGCGGCCGGTGCCATCAAGGCCCCGGCGGTGCAGCAATGGCGGCAGACCGGCGCCGGTTCGCAGATCCTCGCCAGCCTCGGCTACGGGCGACTGCGGGTGATCGGCACCCCGCGCAAGCAGGTCGGCCTGTCCGGTTTCGGGCTGGAAGTGGTCGAGCACGTGGCCGGGCCGCGTTAAACTGGGCGTCTTTCCCGCATCCCGGACCTCCATGCCCAGTTTTGAAGGCGATCTCCGCGCCGCCGAAGGCGCCCGCTTCGCCATCGTCGCCAGCCGCTGGAACTCGCGCATAACCGAGGCGCTGATCGAAGGCGCGCGCTCCGGCTTCAAGGCCAATGGCGTCGACGATGCGCAGATCGACCTCGTGCGCGTGCCTGGCGCCTGGGAAATTCCCGTCACCTGCGCAGCGCTGGCAAAGAACGGTCGCCATGCCGGCATCGTCGCGCTCGGTTGCGTGGTGCGCGGCGATACTCGCCATTACGAACACGTCGCCGATGGTTGCTCGCAGGGCCTGATGCAGGTTGCGCTGGAACATGGCGTGCCGGTCGCCAACGGCGTGCTGGCGGTGGAGCAATATGAGGATGCCGAAGCACGCGCCGGTGGCGCGCACGGCAACAAGGGCGAGGAGACCGCATTCGTGGTGCTGGAAATGTCCAACCTGCTGGAGCGCTTGAAGTGACCGGCAATGGCCACCGTCGCCACGATGGCATCGACCCGGTCCTGCGCACGCGGGCGCGCCGTCGCGCCATGCAGGCGATCTACGCCTGGCAGATGTCGGGCGGCGAAGCGCGCCAGGTGATCGCGCAGTTCGCCCACGAACAGGCGCGCGAACAGGCCGACCTCGTCTATTTCGAGGACATCGTGAAGGGCGTGCTCGCGCATCGTCACGACAACGACGAAGCACTGCGCGGCTTGCTCGATCGCGACGTCGAGGAGGTCGATCCGGTCGAACGAGCGGTGCTGCGCATCGCCACCTACGAACTGCGCCAGCGCATCGACGTGCCGTATCGCGTGGTGATCAACGAGGCGATTGAAACCGCCAAGCGCTTCGGCGCCGAGCACGGCCACACCTACGTCAACGGCGTGCTCGATCGCGCGGCCGAAGCCTGGCGTGCGGTCGAGGTGAACGCCGCGCGCAAGTGAGCGGCGAGTTCGACCTGATTTCCCGGATCGCGGTGCGCGTGTCGCCGCGACCGGATGTTGTTCTTGGCATTGGCGACGACGGCGCGATCCTGCGGCCGCCGGCCGGCCATGAGCTGGTGATCGTCACCGATACGCTCAACAGCGGCGTGCATGTCCCGGAATCGACGGCCGCATATGACGTCGGCTGGAAAGCGCTGGCGGTCAATCTTTCCGATCTCGCGGCGATGGGCGCGACGCCGGCGTGGTGCACGCTGGCGTTGTCGCTGCCGTCGCCGGACGATGCCTGGCTGGATGCCTGCATCGACGGATTCCTCGCGCTCGCCGAGCAGCACGACATCGCATTGGTTGGCGGCGATACCACGCGCGGACCGTTGTCATTGACGGTCACGGCCTGCGGCTTCGTCGCCACGGGAACCGCCTTGCGTCGCGATGCCGCCAAGGTTGGCGATGACATCTGGGTAAGCGGAACGCTGGGCGATGCCGCATTGGCCTTGCGCGAAGTCCTGCAGGGCAAGTCGTGTGTTGATGCATTGCGCGCACGTCTCGATCGCCCTGCGCCGCGTTGTGCATTGGGGCGGTCGCTGGCCGGGATCGCGCATGCCTGCATCGATGTGTCCGATGGCGTGCTGCAGGATCTCGGCCACATCTGCGTGGCCAGTGGCGTTGGTGCCGAAGTGCAGCTGGATGCGTTGCCGGCGTCGGATGCGCTTGCGGCGCAGGCGGAAGGCATCGAGCGTTGGCGCCTGCAATCCGGTGGCGACGATTACGAGCTGTGCTTTACCGCCGATCCGTCGCGGCGTGATGGGCTGATGAAGTTGTCGGGCTCGCTTGGGGTTAGGCTGACGCGTGTTGGTCGCATCGTTGCCGGCAGTGGCGTGCGTGCGCTGGATGCCGGTGGCAACGAAGTGCGTGTGCCTTCTTCGGGATACGAACACTTCGCTTGAAAAGCGTTGCCCGGCTGAGCGCCCTTAGCATTCAAGGCACGCGCTGGTGGCGTGGGTCGCCTGTCCGGTGCACGGGACGCCGTGAATACATCCATGTAGGCTCGTGCGCGTCATCCATGACGCGCAACGCCCGCGCCCCGGACAGGCGACCCACTTCCGCGCGCGTGCCGTTGCTCTCACTCACACCCCCTGAAAGCATCCACCGGCGGCGCCGTGCGGTTCGTCCGCAGTGGCCGACCATACGAGGCATGGATGCCGAGTCGAGCCCCCATGGATGGGTTCACGGCGTGTCGGCTACTGCGGATAACCGCTAAAGGCGCACAGCCGGGCGATGCTTCAACGGGTCCCCGACCGATTGATCAGCTTCCACAACGCGACGCCCCCGAACAGCGGCAGCCACACCCAGTGCAATTCCGACACCAGTGTCGCCATCCCGCGCGCACTGAAGAATCCGGCTCCGATCGGCGAAACCAGGATCGGCCGCCACGGCGCGAACCAGCGCACGTCGCTCCACGGCCACGCGATCGCGACGCCGAGCCCTCCCGATGTCATCGCATCGAGCAGCGGATGCGAAATCGCGCAAACAAACAACCATGCCGCAGCCTGCCAGCGATTGCTGCTCAATCGTCCCGCAAACATCGCGCCGATGATCGCGACCAGCACGGCGAACAGTAGCGAATGCGTGGCGCCACGGTGCCCGAACGTGCTTTCGTAGGGAACATGCAGCGCGAACGCCAGCACGTCGATGTCCGGCAACATCGACGCGACGACGCCGGCAGCGAGCAGTCGCGGCGAAATCCGTCCGTGTTCGACGGCGGCATACAGCGCGAGCGGAACGGCGGCGTGGCTGATGATCGAAGGCATGTTCAGATCTCGTCGGCGCGGAACGCGGAAGCGATCCAGCGCAGGGTGGGAGAGGAGGGATCGCCGTGCGCATCGACCACGTCGAAGCGGCAACTGCGATCGCGGTGTTCGGGATGCCGCTGCAGCCATGCTTCGGCGGCGCGCACCAGCTTGCGGCGCTTCTTCCAGTCGATCGAGTCCGCGCCGCCGCCGAAGGTGCCCGGCGTGCGGTAGCGCACCTCGACGAACACCAGCATCTCGCCGTCGCGCATCACCCGATCGATCTCGCCGACGCGGAAATTGGCGTTGCGTTCGATCAGCATCAATCCCTGCGAACACAGCAAGGCTTCGGCCGCCGTTTCGACCTGGTTGCCGATCTCCCGGCGATTGCCGCGATCAGCGTTCGGCAAGCGGAACCGGCTGGCCTTGGCGGAATACCGACCAACCCGGCACGCGCACGATGTTGCCGTCGTGGTCGACGCGCAGGTCGCCGGTCGCGCCATGCACGCCGCCCTCGCGACCGCCGTTGAGATGCTCCGGATAAGCCGTGATCAGCCAGGCGTCGTAACCGAACGCGAAGAGCTTGGAGGCGGCGCCGCGCGCGGTCGGCGACAGCGTCGACAGGTTGCTCGCCGAAGGCGCCAATGCCGTCTTGCGCACGTTCCAGGCCTCGGTCGGGAAGACGATGCCGTCAAGCGCGCTGTCGTCACCCTTGCCGATGCCGAGCTGGATCTGCGAGCTGGCGAAACGTCGCGCATTCGCGGCCGGCGACGCCGCGAGCTTCGGTGCCAATGCCTCGATCTGGTCGCCCTTGAGCGCGAGGAACACGCCTTCGACGCCACCGAGAGATTGCGCTGCCTTGTGCAACTCCTCGCCGAAGGCATCGCCGTTCGTGACCGCCGGTGCGGCCTTGCCGCCGTGTCCGTTGAAGTAGGCGATGAACGCGGCCGCGGCGCGCTTCTGGATGGCGTCTCCGCCGCTGACCACCACCGCCTTGTGGATGCCCGACGACAACTGCGCTTGCGCGATCGCTTCCGCTTCGTCTTCCGGCGACAACGCGAAACTCAGGCTGCCGGCCGGCGTCTTGGCATCGGACTGGTTCAGCGCCAGCACCGGCACCTTGAGTCCGTCCTTGGCGAACAGTTCGGTGACGCCTTCGCGCCCGAGCGGCCCGACCACGTAATCGGCGCCGTCGGCGACGGCCTTGGCATAGGCCGCGTTGGCGCCGATCGAGGAATCGTAGAAATGGATTTCCGGCCGACGACGGCGCTCGTTGTAGTAACCCGCCATGAAGCCGTCCCGCACCGGCGTGGCGGCGACGGCGAGGCCGCCACTCAGCGGCAGCAACACGCCGACCTTCAACGGCGGCCGGTAGCCGTCGGCATCGCCTGGCGGGCGGCGGCTGACATCGACATGGCCATACGCGACCGGCACCGCCGAGGCGACTGGCGCGACCGGGGCCTTGGTGGCGGTGGTCGCGCAGGCTGCGAGCGCGGCGACCAGCGGCAGGATCACTCCAAACTTGGCGGAGGCGATGCGCATGTGGATACCCGGAATAAGCATTTGCTTTGATTCTACCTGCCATATTCGTTATTCGCCGCGATGAGGATAATGGCCGGATGAACACGCCCGCGCCCGGAACATTGCACGTCGTCGCCACGCCGATCGGCAACCTGGGCGATTTCACCCCGCGCGCGGTGGAGACGCTGAAGCAGGTCGCGGCGATCTGCGCCGAAGACACCCGGCGCACCCGACCACTTCTGCAGCAATTCGGCATCGGCACGCCGCTGATCGCGTTGCACGACCACAACGAAGCCGAGGCCAGCGCGAGCCTGGTGCGACGGATGCTCGCAGGCGACTCGCTGGCGCTGGTTTCGGACGCCGGCACGCCGCTGGTCAGCGATCCCGGTTATCGGCTGGTGCATGCCGCGCGCGAAGCGGGCATCCGGGTCAGTCCTGTGCCCGGTGCGGCGGCATTGATCGCCGCATTGAGCGTGGCAGGGTTGCCCAGCGACCGCTTTGTTTTCGAAGGCTTCCTGCCGGCCAAGGCGTCGGCGCGGCGCGAACGCCTGCAGGCGTTGGCTGCGGAGACGCGCACGCTGATCTTCTACGAATCCTCCCACCGCATCCTCGAGTTCCTCGATGATGCCCGCGGTGCTTTTGGCTCGCAGCGGCGCGCGGTGGTGGCCCGCGAACTCACCAAGCTGTTCGAGACCGTGCTCGATGGCGATCTCGACATGTTGGTACAACGCGTGCAGGCCGATCCCGACCAGCAGAAAGGCGAATTCGTGGTGCTGGTGGAAGGCGCCGGCGACGATGTCGATGCCAGGATCGCCGAAGGCCGTCGCCTCTATGCCAGGTTGTGCGAATACCTCAAGCCGTCGCAGGCGGCCAAGCTCGCGGCCGGACTCAGCGGGGCGCCGCGCAAGGCGCTGTATGGCGGTGAAGCGGTAGAATGATCGCGCGGAGTCGGCCAGGCAGTCGCGTCATCGGAAACGATGCCGAGGAAAGTCCGGGCTCCACAGGGCACGATGCCAGGTAACGCCTGGGCGGCGCGAGTCGACGGAAAGTGCAACAGAAAGATACCGCCGGGGAATCTGGGGCACTTGTCGGACGAATGTCCGACCAAGTGTCCCAAGCTCCGCCGAAAGGCGGGGCGGGATTCGCCGGTAAGGGTGAAATGGTGCGGTAAGAGCGCACCGCGAGCCGGGCAACCGGCCGGCACGGCAAACCCCATCGGGAGCAAGACCAAATAGGGAACCATTGGCGCGGCCCGCGTCGGTTCCGGGTAGGTTGCTTGAGCCGTCCAGCGATGGACGGCCTAGAGGAATGACTGTCCACGACAGAACCCGGCTTACCGGCCGGCTCCGCACTTTTCTTTCGCCCCTTCCATTTTCGGTGGAGACGAGGTATCGCCCGAAAAATGCTGCAAAGCAACATGAATGGGTTGGCGCGGTTTCCGTCTCCGGCGGCCTGACCGGAGTCGACCGTCGAGACTGAACAATCTCAAAATTTGAGACGAAACAATCGCTTGTGGATAAATCTTGAACAATTCTCTGAAAAGCTTCGCAAGTCATTGACCTGCTTGACGAAATTCCCCGAAAACGATTGTTGACATCCCTGAAATCGACTCCTAAGGTGGGCTCTCGTGGGATCACCGGGAAATTGGTGGTTCTTTGTGGAGCCAATGCGACCCGAAGTGGGGCGCAGCCCGAGGGCAGCGATGTTTCAAGGCGAAACCGCCATCACCGTGGACGACAAGGGCCGGGTAGCCATCCCCGCCGCCCATCGTGACGCCGTGTCGGCCTGCGGCAACCGCCTGGTCATCACCTACAACCCCTTCGAGTCCGGCTGCCTCTTCCTCTATCCGCAGGACGTGTGGGAGAAGGTGCGCGACCAGGTCAACGCCCTGCCGGGGTCGCTCAGCGCGCATCGCCGCTTGCAGCGCAACCTGGTGGGTTCGGCCATGCCGGTCGAGCTCGACGCCAACGGCCGCATTTCCATCCCGTCCAGCCATCGCAGCGCCGTCGGCATCGAGAAGAAGGCGGTGCTGCTGGGCATGGGCGACAAGTTCGAGTTGTGGAGCGAGCAGGCGCATCACGCCCAGATCCGTCAGTCGATCACCGATGACGATCTGAGCACGCAGATGCTCGAGTTGAAGTTGTGACGGGCGGCGCGGCGGCGGTGTCCGCCACGCGGTCCCACATTCCCGTTTTGTTTTCGCAAGTGATGGAAGCACTGCAGGTGACAGGGGACGGAACCTATTTCGATGGCACGTTCGGTCGTGGCGGCCACGCCCGTGGCGTGCTCGACATGCTGGGCGCTGGAGGACGGCTGCTGGTGATGGACAAGGATCCCGAAGCGATCGCGGAGGCCACTCGCCTGGCCGCCGCCGACGCGCGGGTGTCGTTCCGCCAGGGTTCGTTCGCCGAACTGGCGCAGTGGGATGCGACCGTCGCCGGCCTCGATGGCGTGCTGCTCGATCTCGGCGTGTCGTCGCCGCAGCTGGATGTCGCCGAACGCGGTTTCAGCTTCGGCAAGGATGGCCCGCTCGACATGCGCATGGATACCGGCAGCGGCGAGAGCGCCGCGCAGTGGCTGGCGCGCGCCGACGAGCGCGAGATCGCCGATGTGCTGTGGACCTTCGGCGAAGAACGCATGTCGCGCCGGATCGCCCGCGCCATCGTCGAGCGCCGCACGACCGCGCCGATCACCCGAACCGCGGAACTCGCGGAGCTGGTCGCGCGTGTTGTTCCGCGCGGCAAGGACACCAGCCATCCGGCGACGCGCACCTTCCAGGCGATCCGCATCCACATCAACAGTGAGCTGGCCGATGTCGAGGCCGGGCTCGCCGCCGCCCACGATCGCCTCAAGCCGGGCGGTCGCCTCGCGGTGATCAGCTTCCATTCGCTGGAAGACCGCATCGTCAAGCAGTTCATCGCCCGCCACGCCAAGGCGCCGCCGGCCAATCGCCGCCTGCCGCAGGTCGAGGCGTTCACGCCGACCCTGCGTGCGCTGGGGTCCGCCATCCGCGCCGACACGCAGGAACTCGCCGTCAACCCGCGCTCGCGCAGCGCGGTGTTGCGCGTGGCCGAGAAACTGGAGGTGGCGGCATGAGCGGCTGGGCATTGTTCGCGCTGCTGCTGGTTGCCAACGTCGTGAGCGGCATTGCCGTCGCCTACGACCGTTTCGAGCATCGCCAGCTGTTCTCGAAGCTCAACAAGCTCGAGCGCGCACGCGACGAGCTCGACCTGCAGTTCAGCCAGTTGCAGCTGGAGCAGGCGACCTGGGCCGAGCCGACGCTGATCGACAAGGCGGCGCGCGAACACCTGCACATGGACAACCCGCGTCCGGAAGACACCGTGGTGGTGCGCCAATGACCCTGCGCGACGCCATCCGCGGCCTGATCGATCGCGAGCGCAGCACGCGCATCGGGCGTTCGCGCTACGACATCCGCGGCCGCGTGCTGATGGTCTGCGGCGGCCTCGGCCTGTGCAGCGTGGCGCTGATCGCCTTCGCGGTCGATCGCCAGCTGGTGCACACCGACTTCTACCAGAAGCAGGGCAACGTGCGCTTCCAGCGCGACGTCGAGATCCCGACCACGCGCGGCATGATCACCGATCGCAACGGCGAACCGCTGGCGGTGTCGACGCCGGTGATGTCGCTGTGGGCGAATCCGCAGGAGCTGGCCGGCGACGAGGAGCAGATCGGCAAGCTGGCGCAGGCCTTGGGCATGCCGTCCGACGAGCTGGAGCGCAGCCTGTCGCAGAAGGCCGACAAGGAATTCCTGTGGCTGCGCCGGCGGATGAATCCGGCGGTGGTGCAGCGCGTCCTCGACCTCAAGATCCCCGGCGTGTACGGCGTGCGCGAATTCAAGCGCTTTTACCCGCAGGGCGATGCCGTCGCCCACGTGCTCGGCTTCACCAACGTCGACGACCATGGCCAGGAAGGCATCGAGCTCGCCTTCGACGAATGGCTGCGCGGCAAGCCCGGCGAGAAGCGCATCCTGCGCAACCGCCAGGGCGAAACCGTCGAGAACGTCGACCTGCTCAAGCCGGCGCAGCCGGGCAAGGATCTCGCGCTCAGCATCGACCGCCGCATCCAGTACCTCGCCTATCGCGATTTGCAGAACGCGGTGACGAACGCCGGCGCCAGCAGCGGTTCGGCGGTGGTGATGGACATCCACACCGGTGAAGTGCTGGCGATGGCCAACGTGCCGTCGTACAACCCCAACAACATCAACGGCACCAATCGCGATGCCCATCGCAACCGCGCCGTGACCGACCTGCTCGAACCGGGTTCGACGATGAAGCCGCTGACCGTGGCCGCGGCGCTGGAAGCGCGCGTCATCACCCCGAACACGTTGTTCAACACCAATCCGGGCCGGATTCCCAACGGCAATTACTGGACCACCGACACCCACAACCACGGCGTGCTCGATACCACCGGCGTGATCACCAAGAGCTCGAACGTCGGCGCGGCGCTGATCGCGCGTCGCCTGAGCAACGAGCAGTTCTACGATTTCATCCGTCGCTTCGGCTACGGCCAGAGCACGCACAGCGGCTTCCCCGGCGAATCCGCCGGCCTGTACCCGGCGCCGCCGCGCTGGAGTGGGACCACCAAGCAATCGATGTCCTACGGCTATAACCTGTCGGTGACGCCGCTGCAGATCGCGCATGCGTATTCGACTCTGGCCAATGGCGGCGTCGCCACCGTGCCGTCGTTCGTCAAGGGTGGCAGCGGCGAGACCAAGCAGGTGATTTCGCCGGAACTCGCGCACACCATCATGAAGATGATGCAGACGGTGACCGAGCCTGGCGGCACCGCGACCCAAGCGGCGATCCTCGGTTACCACGTCGCCGGCAAGACCGGCACCGCGCGCATCGCCAGCAATGGCGGTTACGCCGCGCAGAAATACCTGGCGTTCTTCGCCGGCGTGGTGCCGGTGGACAACCCGCGCTTCGCGATGGTGGTCGTGGTCAACAACCCCGACATCTCCAAGGGCTATTACGGCGGCGTGGTGTCCGGCCCGATTTTCCGCAACGTGATGGAAGGCGCGCTGCGCCTGCAGGACGTACCGCCGGACGACATCAACACCTGGATCGCCGCGCAGGCGCCAGGCCACAAGAAGAAGCCGGTCGCGACGGACGATGACGCCGCGACGCCGGAACAGATGCGGGAGACGCTGCAATGAAGCGCCGCCTCGCCGACTTGTTGCCGGACGTCAAAGGCGTTCCCGCCGATCTCGAAGTGACCGGTTTTTCCTCCGACAGTCGCGCTGTCAAGGCGGGGCAGGCTTTCATCGCGATCCTGCCGACCAGCAACGACGTCAGCCGTCATGGCTTGCGTTATGTCGATGAAGCCCTGGCGCGCGGTGCGGTGGCGGTGCTCTTCGATCCGCCGGCGCCGAGCGACGCCCACGTTCCCGCCAATGCCATCGCGGTGCCGCAGCTGCGCGCGCGCATGGGCGATTTCGCCAATGCCATCCACGGCGACATCACCGCCGGGATGGATGTCGTCGGCGTTACCGGCACAAGTGGCAAGACCTCGACCACGCAGTTGATCGCGCAGGCCTGGGATCGCCTCGGCGTGACCTGCGGCACCATCGGCACGCTCGGCGCCGGCCTGTACGGCAAGGAAGTCGCGACCGGCTTCACCACGCCGCTGGTGCTGGAAACGCACGAGCTGTTCGTCGAACTGCACGACGCCGGCGCCACCGCGGTGGTGATGGAAGTCAGCTCGCACGCGCTGGAGCAGGGCCGCGTCGACGGCGTGCGCTTCGACATCGGTGTGTTCACCAATCTCACCCGCGATCATCTCGATTACCACGGCGACATGGCCAGCTACGGCGCGGCCAAGGCACGCCTGTTCCAGCGTCCGGAACTCAAGGTTGGCGTGATCAACATCGACGACGCCTTCGGCCGCGAACTGGCGGCGAAGCTGCCGGCGCACGTGCGCGCGATCACTACCTCCGCGCATGGTGATGCGGGCGCCGAGATCGCCGCGGAAAACCTGACGCTCGACGCGCGCGGCATCGCCTTCGACCTGCGCATCGGCGATCGTCGCCAGCGCATCCAGTCGCCGCTGCTCGGCCGTTTCAACGCCGACAACCTGCTGGCGGTCGCCGGTGTGCTGCACGCGCAGGGCCGCGATTTCGACACCATCGCCGGATTGTTGCCGCAGCTGCGTCCGGTCGCCGGTCGCATGAATCGCCTCGGCGGCGACGGTCGCCTGCCGCTGGTGGTGGTCGACTATTCGCACAAGCCCGATCCGCTGGAACAGGCGCTGGATTCGCTGCACGCGCACCTCAAGGGGCGAATGGTCTGCGTGTTCGGTTGCGGCGGCGAACGCGATCGTGGCAAGCGCCCGCAGATGGCGCGCATCGCCGAGGACAAGGCCGGACTGGTCGTCGTCACCGACGACAATCCGCGCAACGAGGACGGCGACACCATCGTCCACGACATCGTGGTCGGCTTCCGCCATCCGGAGAAGGTGATCGTCGAACGCGATCGTCGCCGTGCCATCGATCTCGCCATCGGCGAATCCGGTCCCGACGACATCGTGCTGATCGCCGGCAAGGGGCACGAAACCTATCAGGAAGTGAAGGGCGTCAAGCATCCTTTCGACGATCTCGCCGTCGCGCGCGCCGCGCTGGAGGTTCATCCGTGAAGGCGCAGACCTTGAGCGACATCGCGCGCATGACCGGCGGCCGGGTGGTCGGCAGCAGTAATGAGGCACGAAGCGACGTGCGCGTCGAGGCCGTCTCCAGCGACAGTCGCGCGCTGCCCGATGCCGATGGACGTGCGGTGCTGTTCGTCGCGTTGAAAGGCCCAGCCTTCGATGGCCACGATCATGTCGCCGCTGCCGCCGCCAAGGGCGCGGTCGCGGCGTTGGTTTCGCGCGAAGTGAATGACGCCGCGATTCCGCAGATCGTCGTCGCCGATACACAGCTCGCGCTGGCGGCGTGGGCCGGCGCGGTGCAGCGCACGCGTTCGACCAAGATTGCCGCGATCACCGGCAGCAACGGCAAGACCAGCGTCAAGGCGCTGCTGACCGCGATCCTGAAGGCGCATGGCCCGATGTATTCCACGCCGGGCAACCGCAACAACGAGATCGGCCTGCCGCTGGCAGTGCTCGACGCACCCGAAGACGTGCCGTTCGCGGTCTACGAGATGGGCGCAGGCCAGCCCGGCGACATCGAATATCTCGTCCGCATCGTCCAGCCGAACACCTCGGTGGTGAACAACATCGCGCCGGCACATCTCGAGCGCATGGGCAGCCTGCTCGGCGTCGCCGACACCAAGGCCGCGATCTATGACGCGCTGCCTTCCGATGGCGTGGCCGTGATCAATGCCGACGATGCCTTCGCGCCATATTTCGCCCAGCGCGCGCATGGCCGTCGCCTATTGCGATTCGGCATCGATGCGAGCGCCGACGTCACCGCGCGCGACATCCGCGCGAATGCGGACGGATCGCTGTTCCACCTGGTCACGCCGCAGGGCGAAGCCGACATCCGGCTCGCATTGCCCGGTCGCCACAACGTCGCCAATGCACTCGCGGCAACGTCGCTGGCGTTGGGCCTCGGCATTCCGTTCGACACCATCGTGCGTGGACTTGCGGCGGCGACATCGGTCGATGGCCGTCTCGCCACCCACGCGCTGGCCAACGGCGCGGTGCTGGTCGACGACAGCTACAACGCCAATCCCGGCTCCACCGCCGCCGCGATCCAGACGCTGGCGACATCGCCGGAACAGGAGCGCTGGCTGGTGCTCGGCGACATGCGCGAACTCGGTCCCGATGCCGCCGCGTTGCATGCCGAAGCCGGCCGCCAGGCCAAGGCCGCGGGATTGCAGCGTCTGTACGCGCTTGGCGATTTGAGTCGCGAAGCAGCAAACACGTTCGATGGTGGTGCCCGCGTGTTCGACAGCCATGACGCATTGATCGCGGCCCTGGCCGGTGATTTGCACGCCGGCGTGCGCGTGCTGGTGAAGGGGTCGCGCGGCAGCGCGATGGATCGGGTGGTGCGTGCTTTGACGACGGGGGAGCGCCATGCTGCTTGAACTGTTCCGCTGGCTCGGACAACTGCAGATCCACTTCGGTCTGTTCAACTACCTCACCTTCCGCGCGATCATGGCCGCGCTGACCTCGCTCGGCCTGTCGCTGTGGTGGGGTCCGCGCGTGATCCGCTATCTCGCCTCGCTCAAGAGCGGCGGCCAGCCGATTCGCACCGATGGCCCGCAGTCGCATTTCTCCAAGGCCGGCACGCCGACCATGGGCGGTTTGCTGATCCTGCTCGTCGTGATTGCGTCGGTCCTGCTGCTGGCCGATCTCCGCAACAAGTACGTATGGATCGTGCTGTTCTCGATGGTCGCCTATGGCGCCATCGGCTGGTGGGACGACTGGATCAAGATCGTCAAGCGCGATCCCAACGGCATGAAGTCGCGCTGGAAATATTTGCTGCAGTCGATCTTCGGACTCGGCATCGGCATCTATCTGTGGTATTTCGCCGCCGTGCCGGCCGCGACCACGTTCTACGTGCCGCTGTTCAAGTCGATCGCGCTGCCGCTGGCGGGCATCGGTTTCGTCACGATTGCCTACCTGTGGGTGGTCGGCTTCTCCAACGCGGTGAACCTGACCGACGGCCTCGATGGTCTCGCGATCATGCCGTCGGTGATGGTCGCCTGCGGCCTTGGCGTGTTCGCGTACGCATCGGGCAATGCGGAATTCTCCAAGTACCTGGCGATTCCCGCGGTGCCGGGTGCGGGCGAGTTGCTGATCATCTGCTCGGCGATCGCCGGCGCCGGCCTCGGCTTCCTGTGGTTCAACACCTATCCGGCGATGGTCTTCATGGGCGACGTCGGCGCGCTCGCGCTCGGCGCGGTGCTCGGCACGATCGCGGTCATCGTGCGCCAGGAGCTGGTACTGGTGATCATGGGCGGCATCTTCGTCATCGAAACGCTGTCGGTGATGATCCAGGTGGCGTCGTTCAAGCTCACCGGCAAGCGCGTGTTCCGGATGGCGCCGATCCACCACCACTTCGAACTGAAGGGCTGGCCGGAACCGCGCGTGATCGTCCGCTTCTGGATCATCACTGTGATCCTCGTCCTCGTCGGTCTCGCGACCTTGAAGGTGCGCTGATGGCGACGATCGCTTCCCGCGTCCAGCAAGCCACCCGCGCCGATGCCATCACCGGCCGCTTCGACGCGTGGCTGCTGATCGGCGGCCTCGCGATGCTGGCTTTCGGCACCGTGATGGTCGCCTCAGCCTCGTTCCCGGAAGCGGTGAGCAACGGCAAGTCGCCGTTCTATTTCCTCGAACACCATGTCGTGTTCCTTGTCGGCGGCATGCTGCTGGCGTGGGCACTGATGCGCACCGAGCTCAAGGACATCGAATCCTGGAGCAAATTGCTGCCGCTGGTGTGCATCGCCCTGCTGCTGGTGGTCGCGGTGCCAGGGCTCGGCGTGACGGTGAAGGGCGCGCGGCGCTGGATCAACCTCGGCATCACCCGCTTCCAGCCGGTGGAAGTGGTGAAGTTGCTGATGATCGTCTGGCTCGCCAGCTATCTCGTGCGCTTCCGCGATGAAGTGAACGGCACCTGGAAGGCGATGCTCAAGGCGATCCTGGTCGCCTGCGCAATGGGCGCGATCCTGCTGGTGGTGCAAAAGGACTTCGGTTCGACCGCACTGCTGCTGGCGATCACCGCGGTGATGCTGGTGCTTGGCGGCGTACACATGCCGCGCATGCTGATCCCGGCGATCCTCGCTCTGCCGGCGCTGGCGCTGATGATCCTGATGGAGCCCTATCGCATGAAGCGACTGGTCTCCTACCTCAACCCGTGGGAAGACCCGCTGGGCAGCGGTTACCAGCTGACCAATGCGCTGATGGCGATCGGCCGCGGCGAATTCTGGGGCGTCGGCCTCGGTGGTTCGGTGCAGAAGCTGTCCTACCTGCCGGAAGCGCATACCGACTTCATCATGGCGGTGATTTCCGAGGAACTCGGTTTCGTCGGCGTCTGCGCGGTGATCTCGATGTACATGCTGGTGGTCGGCCGCGCCTTCGTGATCGGCCTGAAGTGCGTGGAGATGCGGCGCTTCTTCGCCGGATTCTGCGCCTTCGGCATCGGCACCTGGATCGCGCTGCAGGCCTTCATCTCGATCGGCGTGAACCTCGGGTTGCTGCCGACCAAGGGCCTGACGCTGCCCTTCATCTCCTACGGCGGATCGAGCCTGCTGGCGACTTGCGCCGCGCTCGGCCTGCTGCTGCGCGTGTCCTACGAACTCACCCGCGCCGAACGCCAGGTCGCGATCCGTCGCGGCGACGCCGCGGCAATGCCGCAGGCGCCGGAAGCGGCACCGGCCATGCAGACGATGCGCACGGCGGCCGAAGACGCGCGCGCGGCGGTATCGCACAACCTCGGCAGGCTGCTGCGGCGCGATCGTCCCTCCGGCGCCGCGCAACGGCGCCGCGTCGAACCCGTGCTGGGCACGGAACGCGCGACCGACCGGGCGGGGCGCGAATGAACGGCCACGGACCCGTGATGATCCTGGCCGGCGGCACCGGCGGTCACATCTTCCCCGGACTCGCGGTGGCCAAGGTGCTGCGCGACGAAGGCGTCGACGTGCGCTGGCTCGGCGCCGACGGCGCGATGGAAACCCGTCTGGTGCCACAGCACGAGATCCCGATCGACACGCTGGCCATCAGCGGCCTGCGCGGCAAGGGCAAACTGGCCCTGCTGACCGCGCCCGGGCGCCTGTTGCGCGCGGTGGCCGCGGCGCGCGCCGTGCTGCGCCGGCATGCGCCGCGCGCGGTGATCAGCTTCGGCGGCTATGCCGCGGGCCCGGGCGGACTCGCCGCGCGCCAGCTCGGCATCCCGTTGATCGTGCACGAACAGAATCGCGCCGCGGGCATGACCAATCGCGTGCTGTCGAAGATGGCGCGTGAAGTGCTGACCGGTTTCCCCGATACCTTTGCCGGCGAAGTCGTGGTCGGCAACCCGGTGCGCGACGTGATCGCGCGGGTGCCGGCGCCGGAGCAGCGCATCGAGGGCCGCGGCGACCGCACGCGCCTGCTGGTGCTCGGCGGCAGCCAGGGCGCGCGCGCGTTGAACGAAGCGGTGCCGCAGGCACTGGCGCGGGCCGGGCAGGCCTTCGACGTGCGCCACCAGTGCGGCGAGAAGCAGGTCGCCGATTCCGAGGCCTCCTACGCGCAGGCGGGCGTCGAGGCGACGGTCGAAGCCTTCATTTCCGACATGGCCGCGGCGTTTGCCTGGGCCGATGTCGTGGTCTGCCGCGCCGGTGC
>JASLDW010000126.1 GCA_030151365.1 Lysobacter sp.
CCGCAGAGGACACCAGCGACCAACTGTAGGAATACGTTCCGGTCCCCCCGGATACTGTTAAGTTCGTCGTCACGCTTCCGGTAGTTGATCCGGCAGAGATGTTCGCGGAGTTGTCCCAGGTGCCCGAAGAGGAACCTGAGATCGTGATCGGCGGTGTATTCGAGAACACTTCAGTCGACCCAAGGTACATCTTGTCGACCGTCGAGGAACCCACGTAGAACTTCGCGAGATCAGTCGCGGAGAACTTAATGTTGGACATGGGTTACCCGACGATGACGTAGAGGGTGTTCGCGTCCTTAGACGACAACGCGTTGTAATTCGCCTGGGTGATCTTCTGGACGTAGAAGATGTCATCCGAAGTAGTCGTGAGGCAGCGATGGCCCCCAGCCGCGATCAGGTTGGCGTTGTTGTAAGTGCGAACGTTACCGCCCTCCGTCGCATAGATTCCGACGTTGTGGGTTTGGTTGTACCAGCCGGTAGAGCCAAGAGAGCGGAACCAGTTTTGGCAGGTGAAGCAGTTTGGTTGCCCTGAAGACCCTCCGGACGCGGTGTACACCTCGCCGGTAGGAGTTATTCCGATTGTGTTTGCCGAACCGTTCCATAGGAAGACGGTGTCTGCGGCCGGATATAGCGCCCACTGACGATTCGTGCTTCTATCGGACATCCAGTAGGCAGCGCCACTTCCGGACACAGCCGCGGAGCCGCCCTGTAGCTGCGCGCTTGTCGAGATGTTCCCGGTCGCGCTGAATACTCCGCCCCCGCTCACGCTTACCGCCGTCCCCCCTAAGACGCTACTGTAGAGATTCGCCACATTTCCGTCCGGCGAATACCATTGAAATTGCTTGGAGGCATCCGAGCGGCCTTGAAATACAAATCCGCAAGTGCCGCCTGTGGCAACGACCTTACCGTAAAACGCAGAGATGTTTTCGGTGCCTCCAGTAACGCCAGTTCGCAGGTTGAACATCTGAGTTGGCGTCCCGCCTGCGGTGTCGTAGGCATAGAGCGAGTAGGATGCGTCGCCTTCTAAAACTACCTTCCACCGATTGATATTGTTGTTGAACCCAAATCCCTGAAGAATCTGTTGGGTGCCAACCGCTCCGGTGAAAATGTCTTGGTAGTTTACGCGGACGCCCCCCGTGAAATACTTGGTGCCAGTTATGGTCTGAATGGTGTCGAGTGTCGCAGGATTGGCGAGGTTTGCTGAATCCCACGGCGTCGCGCCATTGAACGAGGGTCGCTGGGTGAAATTCAGCCCCCAACCATTCTCCAATGCAAAGTTCAGGTTGTTGCCGCTTGCGTACCCGAGATACCCACGGCGCACGCTGTCTTTGGTGAAGAACTCGATGTAGCCA
The DNA here is from genome assembly GCA_030151365.1 of Lysobacter sp. Classification (GTDB taxonomy): domain Bacteria; phylum Pseudomonadota; class Gammaproteobacteria; order Xanthomonadales; family Xanthomonadaceae; genus Solilutibacter. The sequence continues at coordinate 1,353 of JASLDW010000126.1, forward strand.
GCCTGATTTACATCACCTGGGTTCAGACGAAGGTAGCCGTTCGTTCCTGCAGGGCCGATCTGTTGGGGGCCAGTGAACGTGTTGGCGCCCGCTAGGTTCGCCTTGGTCGCATCCGCAGCGTCTGTCTGAGCCTTGGTATATGCATCGGTGATGCCGTATCCAGAGACGGTAGTCGCCTTTAGAGCAAATCGGCCGTCAGCGGCGGTCTTCGTGTAGAAATTAGCCGGATCGAACGTAGCCGCCGCCGCCGCGCTTGCCGCTGCTGCGTTCTTGTACGACAGGGCGTTGGCTTCCGACGTCGCGGCATTAGTCTCGCTGGTCTTGGCGTTTGTCTCTGACGTCTTTGCCGCGTTCTTCGATGCTAGAGCGTTCGTTTCAGACGTCGACGCCGAGTTTTTGGACGCCAAGGCGGACGCCGCCGATGCCGCAGAGTTGGTTTCAGACGTCTTCGCGTTCGTTTCAGACGTCGCAGCGGCGTTCTTGGACGCCAGCGCGCTCGTTTCCGACGTGGCGGCAGCGTTCTTCGACGACAAGGCAGACGCAGCCGACGCGGCAGCGCTAGTCTCAGAGGTCTTTGCGTTTGTTTCCGACGTGGCGGCAGCGTTCTTCGACGTAGTTGCCGACTCCGCCGCCGAAGACGCCGTGGTTTCGGACGTCTTGGCGTGCGTTTCCGACAGCAATGCGTTCGCGGCGCTCGTGCCAGCGGCGTTCATGTACGTCTGCGCCATGTCGCGAGCCGCTTGTGCGGACTCAGCGAAGGTCATGGCGACATCGCGCGCAGAAACAGCGGAAGCAGCAGACGCGGCCGCCGCATTCGCGGCGTTCACCGCATCCGTAGCCTTCGCTCCCGCCGAAGTCGCATTGGTTTCAACCTGAGCTTCCTGGCCGGCGGGGCACAGGACCATGTAGGTGGTGCCGAGCGCGTCCGTCAGCGGGTACTTGCCGTCGTGATTGGGCCCGCCATCAGCGGTTCCGCCCAACCAGTTCTTCATCTGATCGGTATACGTTCTCCACCGATCAATGAGCGTGGACATCTGCCACGCAAGTTCGGATGCGCTGGGCGCCGGCATTGGTTACTCCTGAGTTTCGTGCGCCTCGGCGTTGACTTCGCCACTTGAGACGGGACGCTGGGCTTCGGCGGTGGCGTGACCGGCGATGAAGTTACGGAGATCGCGGATCTCCGTTTCGGTCGACTCGATCTGGACCTTGAGGTTGTCGCGAGACAGGTAAAGATCGAACAGGCGGCTGCGCGCGGCGTTAACGTCGATGGTTTGTGCTTGCTGGTTCATTGGGTTCTCCTCATGTTGTTAGTACAGGCCAGGGTCGGTGTATGCCTTGGCCATGTTGTGACTGTAGATACGCAGGTGCGGGGATACGCCAGCAGGGAAGCTCGCGCCTCCAAAGCTAAGCGGACGGACAATGCGGTAGCCGAGCGGAATCACGTCGGTTACGACGTCCCACCCAAGGTCCACATCAGATTCAACCAGCACTTCCTCACCGAGCATCTCGTCGGCCCGCTTCCAGTGACCTTCTTGAAGATCCTCGAAGGCGGACTTGAGGTTGAACGGTGTGTCGGACGCAAGGCACAGCTCCGCGCCACGCGCGGTAACGATGCGAACGCACGGGACGAGCTGGTACGGGCCGACGGCTTCCACTTCGCGAAACCGCATGTCCTCGCCCGGCTTGATGGTCGAGTAGGCGTCATTCTTGCGAACCTCGTGGATCTGCCGGTTGGAGGTGATGAACATCTCCGGGCAGACACAGAAGGAACCTCGGGACTGGCCCGGAGATGTGCCCTGGACAATGGCCGCAGAAGTTCCCGAGGTGGGCGACGAAATGGTTCCCCCGTCGAAGTACGCAGGTTGGAAGTTGAAGACCTGCTGCTTTGCACGAAGGGCATAACACCCAGACTCGCCACGCGCTCGAAATTTAACGGAAGTCCATGCGCTGTAGTTGGTGGTGTATCGGAACGACCAAGGAATAGTCATGGCCCCAGAAATTGAGCTGGGCCAGTAGAACGTCGCGCTGGCGATGTTGGTCCACGCGCCGTTGTCATAGCTGACGTCGAAATACAGGGAGATCGCGCCACCTTCAACAACAAACCCAGAAGCGTCGGCTTCTAGGAAGACGTCAACAACGTTAGACGAAACGCGGGACCGCATGTAGCCGGTTCCGTATGTCGGACTAATCAGCTCGCCGAGGTAGCACGCGAGATTCGCTCCACCACTTGACGATGCGTTTGCGGAATCGTAAATGGTGATCGGGGCCATGCGCCCGCCACCTGTAGCAATGGCGGCAGACTTCATGTCCATGTTCGAGGAGCGCAGAGAGCCCTTCAGGTACATCGATCCATCATTCTTCAGGAAGAACGTGGCGTTGTTCGGGTCGGCCACTGAGCCGGTTCCGAACCACATCGGGTACGTCGCGCCTCCTTCGAGGATCAGCGTCATGCCGTTGCCGGTGAGAGACACCTTGCCGGCGTTGAGCGTTCCCATGTCGCCTGAAATGGCTGACAGTTGGTTCACGCTGAGCGACCTGGCGTAGATTGTTCCGTCAACGATGAGTTGGCCGTTGACGCCTACGGTGCTCACCCCGCCAACCGAACCGACCACGAATGGAACTTGGGCGGACCTGCCCGGCGTGACCACAGCGAACTTGTCTGCCAGGACGATGAACTGCGCGGAGCTTCCGCTGTTGTACTGACCGAAGCCCGAGACATAGCCGTTGACGTCGAGCTTCACCATGTACTGCGCGGTGAGGCCGTTCTGGACAGTCTGGATCGTCGCGATGGACGCCGTGTTGCCGTTTACGGTGGTCTGTAGAGTCGAGATGGAGGAGCTGAGGGCGCTGTCGGCGTTCGCTCGGGTTGTCTGCTCGGTGACGATGGCGGCAGCGTTGCCGTTGATCGACGACTGCATCCCGTCCATGCGGGCGGTAGCGGCGGAGTCGGCGGATGCTCTGGCAGTGCTCTCGGATTGGATGAGCCCTTCGGCGGCCCCTACTCGGGTGACGAGCTGGTTGTACTGGGTAGTGAGTGCGGTGTCCGCATTGGCTCGGGCCGTGGACTCCGAAGCAATGGCGGCGGTATTTCCGCTTGCCGTCGCAGTCACTGTGTCGATGCGTGTAGAGAGGGCGTTGTCTGCGCCAGCCCTGGCAGTCGCTTCCGACGCAATGCTCGCGGCATTGGTGCTGGCCTTAGCCTCCACCGCGTCGAGTCGCGTAGACGACGCGTAGTCACCGGCGACGCGAGCCGTGCTTTCGGCGGCGATGGCTGCCTTGGCGGCGTCCGTCTCGGCGACCATAGCGGAGAGGTGATGAGCCAAAGTCTCCGTCGGGGACACCTTCGCCGTGTTCGTGTCGAAGATGAAGGACAGCCCGTCGGGGCTCTTAGCCCCGATCAGATGCACCTCTTCCGCAATCGCAGTGTCGCCAGCGATGCGCTGATTCTTCTCGTCTATGATGAAAGTGGCGAGGGGCGTGCCGTCGATGTTCGCCAGAGCACGGATAGTGTCGTCAAGCGTGTCGACGCGGATCTCTTGGGCGGTGATGGTTCGCGCGTTGAGATCGATGTCGGCGATACGGGCCTGGAGATCGGCGAGCAGGCTGGAATTTAGGATCGACTGCGTCAGCGCATCAAGCACCGACTGCGGGTCGCTCGTGACGCCACCAACGCCAGCTACCTTGTCCAGCGCGCCGGAGACAAGCCCGTCGTATTGGTCTTTAAGCTCCTCGATGCAGTACATGGCCTGCTGAACGGCGGCGTTTAGATCGCGCTCGTTTAGGACGGAGCCGTCGTGGAAGACGGTGAGGCCGACGTCGGGGGTACTACGGATGAACTCAAGGGTTCCTTGGGGATTCTTGAGGAACTCAATGGAGCTGCTCGTCGCCCACACGAAGTCCGTGAAGGGCATCTGGAGCACACGGTTGAGATAGATCCCGACGTGGCTCTGGTGAATGAACGGGAAGGGGACAGTGAATAGACGGGTGTTGCCGTCGACGGGGATAGCCACCCGGCTAGTCATTGTTACCTCGATGTGTAAAAGAGAAGGGCCCCGAAGGGCCCTTGTGTTTCAGTGCGGAATGAACTTCCAATCGGCGTGATCCGGATCGGGGTCTTCGTCCGTTTTCGGGAACTGCTCAGCGAGCGCGTCGAAGAACGGGGCGACAGCCAGATTGATTCCGAACGGCGTTATCGCCTTTAGCGCCTTGATTGACGACTGCTTGATATGTCGATCGTCGCGAAGTGCGGCCTGTGTGAAGTCGGCTGCTACGGTTCCCATGTTGTGCGCAAGGGCGAAGCCAGGAACACCGGAGAGGAGGTTCGAGGAGTTGCCCGAGTTGCGCGCTTCGGAGAACAGGGGGTTGCCTGTGAGGGTTCCGATGGTGGTGTCGTAGATGTCCGGCGCTAGAGAAGCGAAGCCCGCGTTCTTGATCGCGGCCGTGCCAATCGCCATAGGCGTTAGGTTGCGGTCCTTGGCTTTCTGGATGGCGTCAGGATCGACGCCGGCCAACTCCATGCCCTTAACCTTCAGTTCGTTACGCAGCCAGAACACCGCCCCTGCGAGGAGGAGCTGGAGGCCGTTACGCGTAATCATCTCCGCATCCGCCTCGGAAGCAGACCGAAGCAGTTGCTTGGTGTAGCCGACGAGCGCGAAGCTGCGGAACTGAGTCAGGAACTTACCGAGCGGGGTGTGTTGAAGGAACAATGTGTCGCCCAGGTCTTGTTCCTGGATGTCCTTCTTCACCTGGCGATGCACGGCGTACAGGAAAGCGTCTCGCGCCTCCGTATCAGTCCACCGAACCACATCGACCCGCTGGATCTTTCCACCGCTCTCGCCATTGGTCCAAGAGGTGTACTTCTTCATCTGCGTGGCGATGCGTTCCATCATCGGCTTGTCGAGACCGAGCGCAGCCGCCTTGGCTTCGCTGATGACGCCGCCGCGGAAGACTTCGTCCTTGATCTTGTAGATGATGTTTCGCGCAGCGATGCGCTGGCCGAGAGACGTGATTCCGGCAAGGCCGGAGCCTGCGGAGACAGCACGGGAACCCACGCGGGCACTGTGGCCCACTGCGGAGTACGCGTCGGACAACTTCTGCTTTAACCGTTCGGCGTGCCCCAACTCCTGAGAGAACGAATCCACCACGTCATAGGACGAGTAAATCTGATTGTTCAGGAAGTCGGTTCCGATGCCAAAGACCTCTTCGACCTCGCGGAGAAGATCGTCAGCCATGCGGCCGGTTGTCGCTTCACGAGTGAACGCACGGAACACCATACCGTCACCGAGGGCGCTTAGGGTGTACTTGAGGTTTCCCCAAGCGAGCAGCGAAGCGAAGTCCGGGATAGATGCGATTCCCATGTTCGCGCCTTGTGTCGTGTAGGACAGGTCACGTCCGGTACGCATCAGCTCGGTCCAGAGCGTAGAGTCGTGCAGAGGACGCGCCGTGATGAGATCGTAGGCGGCCTGGGCGTACTTCTGAACTCGCGTTAGTTCTTCGAGATTGCCTTCGAGCGCGTTCGTCACGCGCTTCATGCGGGCGTTGAAGTCCGCAGCAGACGCTATCCCGATCTTGGCCAAGGCAGTGTGCCCGGACATGGTTCGCGAGTAGCGGCCCATGAGGGACTCGACGTTGTTCTCGAATAGATCAGAGAGGGTTACCTTGACGGTTCCGCCGGTGGGAGACTTGTTGTCCCGGAGTTCCAGCGCGAAGTTCTCGTCGAACTGCTGACGAGCCTTGGCGTGGCGAAAGCCGCCCTCAGGACTCATCACGTCCTTACCGCCCTTGGTCTTGGCAGCGGCGAACTTGCTGATTATCTCCTCGGCGTCATCCGAGCTGAACTTGGCGTCGTCGAGGAACTGGCGGAGGAACACCACGTCGTCGAAGGACATGCCTTGCATGAGGCCGGCATCGTTACCGACACGAAGCTCGCGCATCCGTTGGATGTACGCCTGCGCGATCCTCCCAGCGATCTTGTCGTCCAGGTCTGCGTGGGTAGACTTTATGCCACCGGCGACGAGCTTCTCCAACTGATCCGCGCCCACTCGGTCGAGCAGGTCTTGGAACTTGTGGTAGTTGAATACTCGCGGGAGGAAGTTCGGATTCTCTTCGACGTTCTCGAAGCCCTTCACGCCGGCCGTCTTGGCCTCGTGGAGAAACTCCTTGAAGATTCCCTGCACACGGGTGGCGGCCTCTTGGACCGCCGCCGACTCGGAAGCCTGGCCACGTATGTGGAGCCCGAGTTCGATCATGTACTGGTTACGCACTGCGCGCTTGTACTGTCCGAATATGCCGATTCCCATCTCGTCGAGCCACTTGGCGTAGGACGGATTGATCGCGGCGTTGAATTGCCCCATAAGGGCGCGCTGAATGTGGGACTGGATTTCGGATGCACCGACGGCGTTGACGGTGTCGCCCTCGTTTCCAAGGGTGTTGCCGACCAGCCGACCGAACTCGTTGCGGACCACCTCGTTGTCGTTACCGCGCAGTACGCCGGTGAACGTCTTGATGATGAGGTTGTTCTGGGCGCCAGCCAGCTTGGTCTTGCCGACTTCGCCGGACGAAGTTCCGCTCAGGGACGGGAAAAGGTCGTCCGTCCAGCCAACGGTTCGCGCTGCGGACAGCGTGTCTTCCCCGAACGGGGAAGCCTGCCCGATCGCGTCAAGTTGCATCTTGCGGAGGTCTGAGGCGCTCTGAAGAGTGTTCAGAGCATCGAGCTTGTCGAGGTGTCCCTGATCCACTGCGGCGTCATCGAGCAGCTTCGAGGCGTCATCGCGTGCAACATTGGTTGCCTTCTGTGCCGCGAGGTCGTCGTTGTGTAGCCCCAGGGCTTGCTTGAACTGGTCGACCTTCGCCTGCTTCTCGGAGGTGAGCTTGACGTAGTCGGCGTCGTTCTGAAGGGCCTTCAGGGTTTCCCGTGCGTTGCGGCCTGTGGTTGACTTTTCGAGTGCGGCGAGGGGGCCTTGGAGTTTCTCCTTGAGGCCGTACCGGGTGCGCCCGAGTGCGTCGTTCGCTGCCGATAGCTCACTATCGAGCCCCTTCCGTTCTCCGGAGATAACCTTGTCGACCGCGCCCTTTCTGAGCTTGGTGCGCTGCTTGTTTCCAGCGACGTCAGCACCGAGGGATGCGACATCCTCTGCGTGGTACTGCGCCGTCAGGTCAGCGTGGCGCTGCTCCAACGCATCGATCTTGGATTGGACCGCCTCGACCTTCTGGCGAAGAGCGAACGGATCGCTGTCCTTCGTCTCGCGGAGCTGGCGCTGGAGGGCGTCTACTTCACGGGTGAGCTTGCGTTCCTGGCCGGACGGGAGAACAGGGTTCTCGTCGATGGACTTCTGGAGTTCCTTTAGACGGGCGTTGCGCTCGTCTACGGTGGACTTCAGGTCGTCTTGAGCGGCCTTGAGGTTGGCGTTGAGTTCGTCGGGATTAGTCGACGCGATGCGGGAGTCGCGAAGTGCTTCCACGGAATCCGCTGCGGGACGCATGGCGCCCTTGAGATCGTACCCGCCCTTGTGAGCGCGCTTCGCCCAGTTCTGCACCGCCTCGGCCTTCGTCAGGCCACGGAGATACGGATTGGCGTCGATCTGTGCCTTGGACAGGATGTTCTCGACCGGAACGTCACCACTGGCGAGGGCGAATCGCTTGCCCTTTTCGGGGCCGAAGTGCCAGGCGGCGTACAGATTGAAGTCATTGACCGGCGCACCGGCGTCCTTCAAGACCTTCGCGTTCTGCGCGGTCAGGAAGTCAGCCATCTCGCCGGACTTCGCCGGATCGGTGCGCAGCTTCAGCAACTCGTCGCGAGACAGTCCTTTAGCCCATTCCGGCTTCGCCTGCGACACCGTGCCTAGCCAAGTTCCTTCGAGGAACTGGTCGGCACCTGTGGCGGTCGAGGTGCTGGCCCTGGCGTTCGGGTTGTTTCCCGACTCAAGGATGCGCCGCATCTGCGCGAAGTTGGATGTGTCGGTGTTACGGCTACCGATGAAGTCCGTAGCTGTGCCGTATGCGCGGTTCACCCGTGCAGTGGCGGCGTCAGCGGACCCAATGGCGGAATTGATGGTGGCCTGGGTGTCTGCGATGTGTGTGCGCAGCTCTTCGTTTTCGAGTTGCTTGGTGATTCGTTGGTGGAGCTTTCCAACCGCTCGACGTTCCGATGCCGACCCAACGCGCCCGAATGCGGTGCCGAGAGCCAGCCCGCCGATTGCAGCGTAGGCGACATCCCAGCCGTCGCGGTTCATGTTGTCTTGGTTTGTTACTTGGGTGAGAACAGTGTTTTCGGCCGCAGCCCGCACACCGCTCAGCGTAGCGTCTTTCGCTACGGAGCCGGACAGGAGGCCACGAGATTCAGCAAGAGCGGCGCGCATTGCGGCCTGACGCTCGGCAGTTCCCGCCACGGCCTCAGCGGCCTTGACGAGACGTTCGGTTTTGCTGATAACACCTGCGCCACCGGAACCGGCGGCGAGGGCTATCAGCGTCGGGTCAAGCATCGAACCGCCGAGGCGCCCTGCGATGCCCCAGCCACCATACGAAGACATATAGTCGTCGTCGGCTTGGTCCTTGCGGGCGTACCCAGCGAGCATCGCGACCGCACCCCAACTCCTCGCGTTGATAGCGATGTTGTCCTTGGCGGTCTGCGAGAGGCCGTCGGTGAGGTCGTTGAACTTCTGCTCCGAACCGGGCGCCGTGATGTCGTAGTCGGCTTGAGGCGCGATGCGGCCATTCGGGTTCATCCACGACGGCGCGGTCGGATCAATCCACGGGCGGATGATGTGAGAGAGCGACCAGTCCTGACGGATGACGGAACCCATAAAGGAGTTGTTAGGGTCGCGCTGCGACTGCACCTTCTTGGGAACAATCCCCGGCTGCTCGACTTGAGGAGAAGCGGGTTGCTGCTTCTGGAGTTCCTCAAGTTGGCCGAGGGAAATACCGGGGTTGTCAGACATGGGGTTCCTTGAGTTAGTAGCGCCGCATCATCGGTAGCGACTTCTGCGCGGACTCGCGTTGCAAGCCCTCAGCGTCCTTCTTGGCTTGGACAGCCTTGCGGAAGGATTCGGCCGGTGCTCCCTTCTGCATCGCTTGGATGACCTGGGGGAGATAGAACGGTTGCTTCGTGAGATCGTGCCCGTCCGAAGACTGAAGCCATATCTGTGTGCCTTGACCGTTGACGCCGAAGGTAATGACGACCTTGGACTTCTCCGGGTTCGGGTCGCCGTACTTCTTGGCGTACTCGACGCGGGTCTTGTCGATGGCTTCGAGTGCCACCGAAGCGGTCGTGGAGTCGTACTCGTTGGACTGAGGGAGAACGTAGGTTCCACCGTTGAGCTTCACCGCGAAGTGGGTCTTGCCGAAGCGTTCCTGCGCCGACGCAACGGCGTCCTGCACGGACTGACCCTTCGTGATGTAGATGTCAGCGAGTTGCTGCATCTGGTAATCCACGAGGGGCTTGTTGGCCACGTCGGAATAACTGACGTTGAACCACTTGTTGACCGTGTCGACCTTGGCGTTCGGGAGGAGCTTTGCCATCTTGTCGCGGTTGGTGCGAATGACTTCCTTGTAGGCGGGATCTTGGGCGCGCATGACGTCCTTGGTGATCTCGTCTGGAGTCGATCCGGACTTCTTCGCGTTGAGCGCGATGTCGAACGTGGCTTGGACGTCGGGGTCCATGAAGAGGTGCTGGATGCCGCGCGCCTTCATCTTTTCGTAGATGTCCAGGCGATCGATGATGTCCTTGCCGCTAGACGGGTTGGCAGTCTCGATGTAGTTCTTCAGGATCGAAGGCGCCATCTGCATGTTCTGCGACTGCTGGAGCATCTGATCTACCAGCAGAGGTTGACCCTTGAGCTTCCACCCAAGGTCGGGCCTCTGGTCTCCCGTGAGTCCCGCATGGTCGGAGTAGGGGCCGACCACGTACTTGTCGATGAACTTGTCGAAGCGGTCCTGAGCGTCCTTCATGGTCGCGGGTGCGCCGTCGTACTGAGCGCCGATCAGGTGGCGATACGAGGTGGCGCCGTGGAGGTCAAGGTCGACCTTGTCCTGCTCCTGCTGCTTCATCCACTTTTCGTACTCGTTACGGGATTTCTCAATCAGCGCCTCGGCGTGTTCGCCGGTGAACGTCTGGTTATTGATGTGCGGGATCATGTCCGCCATCGTGAGAACTTCGTGGTTGTTCCGGATACGGAGGTTGAAGTCGTCCTCAACTGCCATGAAGTGTGCGTTCTTAGCCGGCTCCGCTTGGGAGACCTGCCACGCCTGGATGTTCTTCTCGGCCTTCTCGATTCGGTCCTTGTTCTGGCGGGCCAGTACAGGGGAGTCGATGGTTTGGCCGTCGGCCGTTGTGATCTTCTTGGGGAGCCCAAGGAGAACTGAGGGGTCGTGGAGTTCCTCTGCACGACGCGCCACGATGTCGACGAGATTCGACCACGCTTCGTTGCGTCCGCCGGGGTAGACGCCGGACATCTCATCGACAAGCTTGGGGTAGTCAACGTTGGCGCCGTCGATGGCCTGGGCCACCTTGATCTCGAACGCCTGCTGGGCGTCGTCGACGTTGCGCTTGCGCGCTGCGATGACCTCACGGCCTGCGTAGCGTTCGTAGTAATCCTGAACCTGCGCGTGGACTTCACGACGCGCCTGCGGATCATTCGCGAGCGGCCCGAGTTCCTGCATCAGGTGGGCGTCCACCAGTTTCAGCTTCTGGTCGACTGGGGTGTCCGAGGGGATCTCTGTGGCGGCCCATTCGTCGACCTTGGCGACGCCTTGCTGGACCTGTTGGATCGCAGCGGCCTTGTGGACGCCGTCGGCGTACTTCTTCTCGCGGGCTTGGCGATCGGCGTCGACCTTGTCGAACTGCTGATCTGCCTGGCCCTGCTGGTACGCCTCGTCGTCTTGCTTCTGCTGGTTCTGTGCGAGGCCGCGCCCAACGCCAAGTAGGACGTTCTGGAGCTGGTTCCATCCGGCGGCCTTGTCGGCCACAGGAACGTTTCCGGTGATCGGCTGGACTACAGAGAGCCCCGGCGAGTTGTCCTGCGCGACGACAGGTGCGCGGTCGCCGATGCGCGTTTGGGTTTCGCGGGGCATGAAGTGTCCTTAGGAGCTGCGGGAGCCTTGGTAGAGATCGTTGCTTCCAGTCGGCGTCATCGAGTAACTGGGTGCCGAAGAGCTGCCGCCGAATACCGGCGTCCAGCTGTCCGTTGCACCCTTGCCTACGGTTCCGCCTGCGCCGCTGTAGGCGCCGTAACCGGCCACCGCGGCGTCAAGTGCGATGCCGAGGCCGGTCTTGTACTGAATGCGGGAGAGCGCGGCTGCGCGTTCCGTCTGAACGCCGGCCTTCTGGTTCTGAGCGTTCTTCGCGACCAGCCCAGCGTTCATGTCGTCCTGCGCTTGCATCGCGTTGAGTTGGCCGAGGAACGAGCCGGAGTCGAGATTGATGCCGGACTCGGAGGCCGCTGCACGGGCCGATGCCTTGGCGCGGCGCACTGCGCGCGCACGTTCGTTCATCTCGGCCGTAGCGGCCTGGTCAATTTGTTCGTTGCGCTGCTTGGCCTGCGCGTTTACCGCCTGCTCAATCTTGCGGTTCTGGCGGTTCTGGGCTTGGTTCTGCGCGACCGAGGCGACAATGGCAATGGCGGCCACGATGAGCTGCACGTAACACATAGTCAGAGTTCTCGGTGGAAGGGCAGGAACAGTTCTCCGTTGCTGCCGTATGGTTCTGGCTCATCGAACTCGAACCCGCACCACTCAAGCCATCGGATGACGAGTCGGTTATTCGGGTGTACGTAGTTTTCGAGGAGCGGGTAGAGGGTGTTGCAGTGGTCGATACAGCGCCGAGAGTTCTCGATGAAGAATCGTTTCTCGGTGCGAATCAGGTCGGAACCGATCATCCATACGGACGCGGTGCCGGGTTGCCCATCGATCGGGGCAACCCCGAAGACTGCACCCACCTTGTCGCCAACGAGCCACGTATAGACGTGCGTTGAGAGGCAGAAAGACATCTTCAGTGCAACTTCGGGATCAAGATTGCCGATCGCCTTGAGTTCCGCAACGTCCGCCGCGCGGATCGAGGACACCAGTTGGTCGATGTGCTCGATCTGAGCGGGGACGATTTGGTTCATTGGAATCGGGATCTCTTTTGCCAGAAGAACTCGACTTCCGCCGAGGTGAACCAAGCCCCCAAGTGGGAGTCGTTGGTGATGGAGATGACGCTGTCGTCGGCGTTGCCGTAGACCTGGAACGAGTAGTTGCCGTCAGCGAACGTCGGAGACCCGATGAGGAGCTGATTGGAGCCCAAGGTCTTTCCGGTGAACTCAGCGAGTTGCGACGGAACGATCGTTTCCACGTCCGGGTTCGTGCCGTAGGGCGCTACCTCGGTTTGGAAATAGCCGGCACGCTGGTAGTGAAGGGTCACTGTGCGGATCTGAAGTCGACCGCTAAGGTCGGGCTCGTTGTTCGAGTTGCGCATGAACCAACGAGAGAACGTCCACCGTTGTGTGTAGCTGAAGCCCGCTAGGCATTCGCCGGCTGACTCATCCACGGGAACCTGCACGGTCGTCTGTCCTACACCGGGGTAGTAGACGTAGCTCGCGGGGTCGATGAGACCACCCTTGCCGGACCCGAAGCCGTTCCCCCGGACAATCCTGAAGTTGGCCTTGTCGGCCTCCGTCAGTTCGTAAGGAATGGTGAATGACGTGTAGCCCATCGGGGCGTAGTACGTCCCTTGGATTCGCACACGGCGATCAAGGTGGATCTGGTAGTCGAGGTACGGGGCCGTTGCGGTCGACGAGAGGTTAATCCGCTCGATGAAAGTTCCAGACGGCCGCGTAACCACCAGGTAGAGGTATTCACCGAGACAGGCTCCGGAGAGAATGCTTACATCGGAAGGGAAACTCCAGGTTCCCCAAGCGGACTGCGCCTTCTCCGTTTCGCCGTTCCAGTGGAACTTATAGTGGAACACCTTGTTTTCGGCGCCCTTCGACAGAAGGAACACCGCGTCGTTGTCTGCGGTGGCTGCGATGCAGCGGAGACCCTTCGGAACGTAGCGCGGCACATGGCCGGACACGTCGGAGGCTTCGTTGCCGAGCGACTCATCACGGACGTAGTACTCCATGAGGCGTACCCACCCGGAGTTCTCGGCGCCGAAGTAGACGTCGCTGCCGAGGGCGGCAGGCTTCGCGTCTATGGCTACGGGGTAGCGGGTGGAGACGTTGAGCGACACTGCGGTCGGCGAGGTGACGGCCTTGTTCTTCGAGAGGCGGAACTGCACCTGATCGCTAAACAGCATCAGGGAGTCGCCCATCGGGACCGCCTGCTTCATCGCAGTGACCGTCGTCTCCGTAGCGGCGATGTCACGGACATCGTCGTCGAAGTGATCGAGCGCAGACATGCGCCAGAAGTTTCCGAAGTCGCCGATGCGGGACTCGACGATGTTCTCGTCAACGAGGAAGCCGAGCCGATTGTCTGCGAAGAAGATCGCATTGATCTTCCGTCCCACGAATGTAGGCGCGGGGTTGGAGATGTCATCACCAACGCGGCGGGGAGCCCACGAGAAGGGAGCGAAGTCGAACGTGCCGTCAGGTTGGCGGATGAGTGCCCACGGCATCGAGACGGCAAGGATTCCGTTCTGCGCGCCGGGCTGCGTCACCTCAATCCACACACCGCCGATGCGCTGCACGTAGTAGCCACTGAAGCCGGACTGGGACGTCGCCTGGATCTTGAAGATGACGCCTTCAGGAGCACCCGTGGGTAGATCCTGGAAGGACTGTACGAGACCGCCGATGGCACCGATGGCCGGGTTCTTCGGGTATTGCGTTCGGGTGGTACTGCCGCCGGTGCTGTTGAGATCCCAGTAGCCGAGCGGCTGCGGGGCACGATCAGAGTCGACCGGGGCCAACTGCGTGGTGACAGTCTTGTTGAGGATGAAGGAGTAGTCCGCAACCGTCACGGCGTCCAGCGAGGTTTCTGCGGAGAAACCTTCGGGAATCGTCAGGTAGTCCTTGCCATACGGGAAGTTGACCGTCTTTGTGGAGCCGTCGACGCCGAATACCTTGAGGTCGCCATTCGAGAGAACGACGAGGTAGCGTTCCGTGATGTCGCGATTGATGACGTGGATGTGGACGTCGCTGATTGGAGCAGAGACGCGCGCAACGTGTTCCGAGGGGGCGCGCTTGCCGAGGCCATCCACGATGGTGGCCCACGAATTGTCCATCGCTTCGAGCTGCGAAGGGGCGCGCATGGTTTCGGCCTGCTGCGACACCCCGCCGTACAGGGCAGGGATGGAGCGGGAGATGAGCACGGCTTACCTCCGGCTGAAGATGTTGTTGGTAGAGGCGCCGGTCTGGAACCAATTGGTGCGAGATACGCGCTCTTGGTTTCGCTTCATCTCGGTCAGGCACTCGGTTTCGTGCGCGTCAGTGAACCGGTAGAGGAGGTCCGAGCCCACAATGTTGGCCTGGAAGCGGCGTCCAGCACGCGCAGTGATGTACGTGCGGGCCGACTGCGGGAGTTCCTCGAATGCGAAGAACCACCGGACCTGACACTTCACTGCAACGCCCGTCGGGAAGATGAAGGAGTGCTTCTCGGTGTCGTACAGCTTGTTGGCACGTTCGGAGATCGAGAGGGCGTTAGGTTGGACTTGAAGGGCATTCGGTGGGAGCGTGATGCTTCCATCGACGTCTGGGAGAAGTCCGTAATCGTTGTCGGTGTTAAACCACCAGCCGATCGTCTGAACTTCTCGGGATACCTCGTGCAAGGTTGCACGGGCGATCGCCACGTCCTTGATACCGGGGACAACCAAGGAGTTCACAGGACTCTGTCCGATGCTTTGCAGCAGCGAGTTCACAGCGTCGAGTTCCGTCGACGGAGTGAGGGAAATGGGCGGGAGAGCCATCTGAACTCCTGAGTTAAAAGAAAAGCCCTCCCCGAGATAGGGAGGGCTTCGTGTTGCTTACTTCGTGACCAGCGCGTTGGCGCACTTGGTCCGCAGAACACCACCACCGGCGGCCATTTCGGCAACCAGCAGCGTCGCGCGACGGCGGGCGTCCCACGTCACTTCGGTGTTCATGTCGAGCACGTGCAGCATCGCGGCGGCGTCCGGGGTGAACACCAGACCGGCGATCTTGGTCATGTCGCGGTGGTACTTCGGGTCCAGCGAGGCCGGCAGGCGGCGCACGTCGGTCGGGTGGCCCACCAGGCCGGTGGCGTTGGCGGACGCGTTGTACGGCGTCACGTTCTTGCCGAAGGCCAGCGCGTTGGACTTGTAGACCTTGATGCCGACCATCAGATCCAGATACGGCTTCTGGATGGTCGAACCGTCGGTGTAGTCCTTGTTGATGTTCTTCAGCGAGTTCGCGATGAGGTTCCACTGGAGCGGCTTGAAGACCGCGACCAGGTCGTCCACTTCCACGTCAGCCGACTCCATCGTGATCTTGGAGCTGGCCAGGGCGTCGATGATGTCGAGACCCGAGGTGGAGAAGGACTGCGCTGCGCCTTCGATGGTCTGGGTGCCGCCACCGTCGCCGGTGAACAGTTCCGGACCGTAGGCAGCGTTGGCCACGAGCTGCGACGCCATGACGTCGTAGATGCGCGCCACACCTTCACCCTGCGCGCGGGCATACGGACCACGGAGGTCGTAGTGCGTCATCATCTCGTCGATGCGGTCCACGTACATGTCGTGGATCAGCAGGCCATCGGCAGTGATGGTGACGTCGGTCTTCTGGACGTCCTTACCAGTCAGCTCGGTGCCCGGAACGAAGATGTCGCCCCACGCCTTGAAGAAGGCGGGGAACTGCGCCGACTTGCCGCCGGAGATTGCACGGGTGCGGATCAGGTCGCCCATGATGCGCTTCGAGTTGAACGCTTCGAGCACTTCACCGGCGTACTGGGTCAGACGCAGCGCGTCGACGGAACCGGCGCCAAGTCGCTGGGCGCCAAAGGAGGGAGTTGCGTTTGCCATGTTTCTTGTTTTTCTCTGTTGGGATAGTTGTTGTGTTGCTTCAGCTATCCTTCCGACGGCGCAAACCGCTCAGTCGAAGTTATCCACCGTAGCGGGCTTCTCGATTGATTCGTTTCGTCATCGGGACGATTCCCTTGAGGGGAATTTGGCTGGCCCTGCTGGAGTCGAACCAGCGACACGCGGAATCAAAATCCGCTGCTCTTCCTTCTGAGCTAAGGGCCTAAATAAGTACGGGCGGCAGGACACCCGATTCGCGGCTTGCGGAGCTGGTCCGCCCCTTGCTAAGGGATCACAACTGCCTGCTGGGCGTTGAGGAGTACGCCTTAGAACTTGAAGCTGAGATGAGACTGCGTCAGCACAGACGCCATCTGATCCACGAATGCTTCATCCTCTGAAAGCTCGTCATAGCCGAGCAATTCGAGCTGGCAGTGAGTGAACTCATGCCAGAAAGTGTGGAGCTGGACAGTTAAAGGCATCCCTCTGTGGGCCTTCTGGATATACATGACGTTCTGGTCACGTTCCCAGAAGCCCAGAGGAATGGTGTCGTCCAAGGCTTCCATCTCGGACTTCGAGACAACCTTTACGGAAATCTCGTGTGGACCGACCTGAAAAGACTTCGGAAGCCTCTTCATGCCTTAACCGCCGGAGATGCTGACGCCCAGGTCGACGCCAGCCTTTAGGGCGGCTTCGAGCTTGACGCGGACCTGCTCGCGGAACGCGGGGTCATTTTTGTATTCCTTGGAGCCGACATCCTTCAGCCATTCCGCCTTCGACTTGTAGCCGTTGTGCGGGGCGGCGGAGGTGCCGTTGGTAACGATGCGGCCTTCAGTGCCCATGTTGTCCTCGTAACGTGACTTGAGGCCACGCACGGCTTCCAAGGCTTTCGCTTTGTCGGCGCCGAACACGGCGTTGTTGAATGCTTCGGCCTCTTCAGCCGAATAGTTGGCGCCGGCCCAGGCGAGGGCATCGGCGTATTCCTGTTCACCGCCATACTCACGCTCGGCTTGGTACTTGCGAAGCTCGAAGCGGTCGATCTGACCTTGAACGTAGGTGTCGATCTGCTCGCGGGTGATGCCTTGCTTTGCGAAATCGGCGTAAGTCTCTTCCGAGATGGCGCCACTTTCGGAGGCGAGTTCAGCCGTGGCCTTCTCGACAGCCTTGGTGTATTCCTCGGAAGCATTCGGAGGCGTCGGGAGAACCACATTCGGATCGACCGGCGGCGGCTCCACTTCCTTCGGCTTCGACGATGCTTTCTCAAGCTCGACGTAAGACTTCAGGAGGGCTTCGGTGTTGACCGCGCCCTTCTCGGCATCCCAGAACTTCTCGGGGATGTCGTCCGGGCGTTGCGTAACCGTCGACTGGGTGTCGTCGTTGGGGACGACGCTCTGGTCGTCCGTAACTGCTTCTGTCATGTGATCTCCTCAATCACTGTTGTGGTTGCTGGCCGGACAACGCGGCTTGTGCTCCCGGAGGGAGCTGGACCGTGCCGTCAGCGACGCCCTTAGCCATCGGCCCTGCGGCCTTGTCCATGAGCTTTCCTGCCATCTCCTGTTGACGGGCGGCGGCCTGCTCTTGGTCGATCTGGTCTTGGGTCTTGATGAGTTCGTCGAGCGAGTCGACACCCCATCCGGCGCCAATGCGGTTGGCGAAGTTGCTGATCTGTACGAGACCTGCGACGGCCTGCGGACCCACCATCTGAGTCAAGTCCTGCATGAAGCCACGGACCTTGTTCAAGGCATGGTTTCGGCCGAGAGCCTGGAAGCCGGTCACGATGATCGGCTTTACGGTTCCCTTCGGGAGCAGCGGAATGACGCGCGCCTTTTCCAGAATGGCGACCGTGCGGTTGACCCAAGGCATCTGAAGATCCTGGGACTGCACGGTGTAGGAACCGGCGTTGACGTCTTCGAGTTCCTGCGCGGTGGCGCGGATCTCTTCAGCAGTGACACGTTCGGCAGAGCGGGTGGTTCCGGACTGAAGGAGGAACGCCTGGGATAGGCGAAGCTCCAGCTTGGCGTAAATGCGTTCCGACACCTGGAAGTCCTGCGACTTCTCCAATTGGAGAACGTCGATGTCTTCCTTGTTTCCAGTGACGGTGTCACCAGACTCGGCGTTGTTGACATCCTCCATCCGGGTTGAACCGGCGGGATGAGCCAGGAAGACGATCTTCGCGGCCACCGCTGCGAACTGGATGAGCGCCTGCGACAGGCCCTCGTAAGAGATCAAGTCTCCAATCAGTTCGGTGACGTGCCCACGGCCGTAGTGCTGTCCGGGGACAGCCTTCCAGCGGCCGAAGATCCACGGAGAGATCGTTTCGGGAACCTTGCTGCGTGTGCCGGGGACTTCAAGATCATTGATCTCTTGCCACCACTCACACTTGCCGCCACGCCAGGCGATACGGGTGTAGACCTCGACGTCTTCGGTTGCATCGCCCGCGATACCGCAGGCGGTCTTGACGTTGTCTTCGAGTGTCTGAGGGTTGACCTTCTCGAACACCACGGCATCAAACAGTTTGCCGGTGCCGTTGCGACGTACCCGGAACTGGTCCAGACGGTACATCCGCATGTTGGTCATGTCGGGGTAGTAGAAGCAGGCGTTTCCGCACACGATCAGGTGCAGGATGTACTCGCCTAGGATAGGGCGCTGAGGACTTGCCTCGACCTGATCCATGATGTCGTTCTCGCGCTGCGAGAGCTTCTTTTCGACTTCCGATGTATCGGAGCCGGCCGCGCCCTCAATTACCTCTTTGGTCAGCGTGTAGCGGAACGGCGAGGAGCCCGGCGGGAAGAGTGCGAGAAGCATCTTCGAGGCGAGGTTGTTGACACCACGCGCGCCGAGAGACTGGTACGGAGTAGGAAGATCGGTGCCGTCATTGCTGCCTTCGGGCGGCATGATCGATGGAATGGTTAGCTTGGCGGCGTCGCGGGCACGGAGCAGAGGAGCACTGTGGTCTCGACTCAACTCTTGCCAGAGCGACTTAGCGCCACCAACGGGTATTTCATTGGGCTTCGAGGAAGCCATTAGTAGCCTCCTGAAGAGATGCCGAGGCCCTGCTGACGCTTGCGCATTGCTTCTGCAACGGCAGCGTTACCTACTGCTCCCCACAGTCCCATTCCGGGCGGCTGTGCAGCGCCACCGAAATACTGCTGAAACTGCGGCGGCGGAGTAGGTGCGGGGTTCGTTGGATTGAGATCGGCGGTGACAGGTACGCGTGCGGAACCCTGGTCGACACGAAGCGAATTGCGGCCACGCGTGGTGGCGCCATTGATGCCCAGACCGTCGACCCAAGGGTTCGAGAGGTACTCGACGGGCTTCTTGGTTTCGGTCTGTTGCGTGATGTTGGGGCCTGAGGCAGTACACATCAGGCCCTCCGGGGTTTCGCGTTCTTCTTGAGTTCGAGCAGACGGCGTACAAGGCGGCGTTCACCCGCGCGCATCCACAGCGTTCGTTCTTCTTCGTGTCCCTCGGGGGACTTCTCCGGGTACAACGCATCGAGCATGTCGACGAGTTCGGAGCAGGCCAGCGCGATCGCTGCCTGGGTGTCGTGGTCAGGCAGGCTCATGGGATCTCGGAGGGGAAACGAAAAAAAAATCCACCCGGTCCCGGAAAGGGGACTCAAGGTGGATCTGGTGTGGGTGCGGGGCTAGATGAGTGCAGGACCGAGACGTTGCACTCCCACGCCCTAAGCGCGCTCAATGAACGGGCTTAGGGGGTTGTCTCGGCTGGTGTCCAGTTATTCCCCCGCTGGGGACACTCCACGCGACGCTTCGCAGCGTTTCGCCCATAGGGGCTCATCAGGCGTGGTGCTGTGGTACGGGCAGTAGGACTCGAACCTACGACCACTCGCTCCCAAAGCGAGTGCTCTACCAGACTGAGCTATACCCATGAAGAATGAGGTTCCGCCTAAACCGTTGGCTACAGCCGGAGCCACCGGCGCGGAATAGGGGAACCTGAAAAGGGACGACTTGCGGGGCCACCAAGCGCACTCAGGCTATCTGTGGCACGGGAAGTCGTCGGGCCGGGTCTTACACCGGCGTGCGGGAGGGGACTACAGGTTGAACCGTATGTTGGCTCTTTCTGTGTATCTGTCCCCCGATGGTTGGCAGTAATTGATCGATCAGCTTCCGCACTGCATCGCAAGGCCTTCGGCGCCCGCCGTCGTGGCGTTAGCGCCTGCCGTCAGGACCACCACCGAGTCGGCTCCGTACTGCTGGTACGCCTGTGTTCGGAGGTTGTTTACGGCCTGCTGTACCCCGGCTTCCTTGGTGGCGCGCGTTATGAGGGGAACTTCTGAAGACACAGGCCCAAGCCGCTTGCAGCCGGCCAAGAGGGTGCTGTTCTGCTGATAGAGCATCACGCCTTTCCCCTCGGGCGTGATCGATACACACGCGCCAAGAAACAACGGCGCGGCCAACACGAGTAGCTTCTTCATGGGTTCCCCTTGGTTACGCGGGAGGGCTCCACAGGCGCACCCGCTTGTTCTGGAAGTCCCAGTCTGAGGCTCTGAGGATTCGCGCGCAACGGGCCTGGACGAGGGCGTCCTGCTCGGTGAACCCCTTGTCGATGAAGGCCAGTTTCACGGCGGCCCACATTTCCTTGAGCGTCGTACAGTCGGCCAGTTCGGCCACGTACTTCGACTTCGGTCCCACCCCTTTACACCCCGGATAGCCGTCAGTGGCATCCCCGGTGATCGTCTGTTGCATGAAGTACCGATTGGCCTCGACTTCCGAGATCGTTCGGACCTTCGTGTCCTTCTTGGGGTTAAACAGCAGTCCCGGAATGGTCTGCATGTCCTTGTCCTCGGACACGATGATCTTCTTGCCGGTGATGAGCGTCGGGTGCGTGGAGAGAATCCCCATGCAGTCGTCGGCTTCAAGGCCGGGGCGCTTGTAGGTGTCGTAGGTGGCGGCGAAGTGGTCCTTCGTGGCGCGCAACGTCGACGGCTTCCGGACGTCCTGGCGGTTCGACTTGTAGTGGGGGTAGACGGTTGTCCGGAAGTTGGACTCGTCGGTCAAGCAGATGATGATTCGAGATGCCTTGAGTTTGTTCGCGACGTCCTCGATGAGACGGTCGGCAGTCTTGAGGCATTGTTCGAGGTTCTCATCGACGGCAGGTTCGGATTCCTTGCCGCCGAAGTAGAAGACGCCTTCGGTTGCTGAGGATGCCTTGAAGGCGAAGATGTCAGCGTCGACGAGGAGAGTAGTCATCGTCCCGCTTCCATCGGGGTAACATTCATCGGCTGCATCCAGCGGCAAAGACGCATGGCCTCCTCTTGAACGATCTTGTAAAACTCGTCCGGACTAAACACAAGAACTTCGACGCGAAATTCCGTTGAGTAATCCCGCGTTGTCTCAGTAATCCGCTCGAATGCCAGCGCCCCAGCGAGCGCCTGCCTCGCGCGGTCACGAACAATACGTCGAACATCGGGACGGGAGGAGTGCAGCGTTAGGTTGTGGACGTCCTCGCTGTAGCCGAAACGATACCTGCTCAAATCTTGGCCCATCATCGTTTCTTCTCCAGAATCCGCTTGATCGCAGCCTTGTCGTTGTTGCACCGGGTAACGGCGTCTTCGGCGTTGCCGGCGAAGTCAACCAGCGAGCGTGTAGTAGAGGTGTCGTCTTTCG
>JASLDW010000025.1 GCA_030151365.1 Lysobacter sp.
GGGCCGCGACCAGCCTACCGCGAACACGAACAGCACCGAGGTGGCGACGACCGGCCAGCGCCAGCGCGTACGCCATGACAGCAGGACCATCACCGCGGCCAGCGTCATCGATCCCATGGCATGGCCGCTGGGGAAGCTGAAAGTGCTTTCCGGCGCCAGCGATTCCCACAGCGACGGCCGCGCGCGCCCGTAATGATGCTTGGCGACGATATTGATCAACGCCGATCCGCCGAAGGACACCACCGCGAACAGTGCGTCGCGTCGTCTCTGGCGAAACCACAAGGCCGCGACCAGAACGATGTCGAACGGAATCACGCCGTACTGGTAACCGAGTCGCGAAAAGAGCAGCGCGAGTTGATCGAACAGCGGTGCGTGGTGCGCGTGCAGCCATTCGAGGATCGGCAGGTCGAAGGCGAAATCCCGGCCTTCGCCGACGTCTTCCGCCAGTTCGCCAAAGCCCCACAACGGCAGCAGGACCGCAATGAACAGCAGCGCGATGCGGCGGCCGTTGCGGCGCAGGAACGCCAGTGCGCCTGCGTCGTTTTGCGCGATATCAGTCGGCGTGGACGGCATAGCGCCGCGCGACGTAAGCGTCGATGATGCCGATGAACTCCCGGGCAATGCCCTCGCCGCGCAGGGTCACGGTTTTCTGTCCATCCTCGAACACCGGTGCCGCCGGCGCTTCGCCGGTGCCCGGCAACGAGATGCCGATTTTGGCGTGGCGCGACTCGCCCGGACCGTTGACGATGCAGCCCATCACCGCCAGCGTCATGTTCTCGGCGCCGGGATACTTGACCTTCCATTCCGGCATGCGCGCGCGCACGTGCTCCTGCACCACGCCGGCCAGCTCCTGGAAGAATTCGGACGTGGTGCGGCCACAACCCGGGCAAGCCGTCACCATCGGCGTGAACGCGCGCAGTCCCATCGTCTGCAACAACTCCTGGGCGACGATCACTTCCTGCGTGCGGGACGCGCCGGGCTCCGGCGTCAGCGAAATGCGGATGGTGTCGCCGATGCCTTCCTGCAACAGGACCGACAGCGCCGCGCTCGAGGCGACGATGCCCTTGCTGCCGATGCCGGCTTCGGTGAGGCCGAGATGCAGGGCGAAATCGCTGCGACGCGCCAGCTCGCGATAGACCGCGATCAGTTCCTGCACGCCGCTGACCTTCGCCGAGAGGATGATGCGTTCCGCCGGCAGGCCCAATTCCACCGCGCGATGGGCCGAATCCAGCGCCGAACGGATCAGCGCCTCGCGCAGCACCCGGCCCGCGTCCCAAGGTTCCGCGCGTGCATGGTTTTCGTCCATCAACTGCGCGGCCAGCGCCTGGTCGAGCGAGCCCCAGTTGGCGCCGATGCGCACCGGCTTGCCGTACTGGACCGCGAATTCGATCAATTGCGCGAACTGGGTGTCCTTCTTCTTGCCGAAGCCGACATTGCCGGGATTGATGCGGTACTTCGCCAGTGCTTCGGCACAGGCCGGCTCGTTGGCGAGCAACGTGTGGCCGTTGTAGTGGAAGTCGCCGATGATCGGAACTTCAATTCCCATCATCGCCAGCTTGTCGACGATATGCGGCACCGCGGCGGCGGCTTCGGCGGTATTGACGGTGACGCGCACCAGCTCGGAACCCGCGCGCCACAGCTCCGCCACCTGCTTGGTCGTCGCCGCGATGTCGGCGGTATCGGTATTGGTCATCGATTGCACGACGACCGGCGCACTGCCGCCGACCTCCACCTTGCCGACCATGACCGGCCGGGTGTGGTGGCGTGAATGGGGTCCGAAGCGGTCGGCGGGATCGGGGTGCGAGGTCATGACGATGATTTTACCTGCCCGTGGCAGGCGACCGTTATCCTGATGCGAATGGATGACCGCCGCGATGATGTCCTCACCCCGAGCCAGCTCAACACGCTGGCGCGCAACCTGCTGGAAGACACGTTTCCGGTGGTGAACGTCGAGGGCGAGCTCGGCAACGTCTCGCGCCCCGCCTCCGGCCATCTCTATTTCACCTTGAAGGATGCCCGCGCCCAGATCCGCTGCGCGCTGTTCCGGCCCAAGAGCCAGTGGCTGCGTTTCCAGCCGCGCGAGGGCCTGCTGGTGCTGGCGCGCGGTCGCCTGACCCTGTACGAGGCGCGCGGCGATTACCAGCTGATCCTCGATTCGCTGGAGGAAGCCGGCGAAGGCGCGCTGCGCCGGGCCTTCGAGGAGCTGCGCCAGAAACTGCAGGCGGAAGGACTGTTCGAGCAGTCACGCAAGCGTCCGTTGCCGCGCTTCGTGCGCCGCCTTGGCGTGATCACCTCGCCCGGCGGTGCCGCCATCCACGACGTGCTGAGCGTGCTCGGCCGGCGTTTCCCGCTGTTGCCGGTGGAAATATTGCCGGTGCCGGTGCAAGGCGCGGGCGCCGCTGCGCAAATCGCCGAACTGCTGCAGCGCGCCGCGAACAGCGGTCGCTACGACGCGCTGCTGGTCACCCGCGGCGGCGGCTCGCTGGAGGACCTGTGGGCCTTCAACGAGGAGGTGCTGGCGCGCGCCATCGCCGCGAGCACGGTCGTCGTGGTGTCGGCGGTCGGGCACGAGAGCGACGTCTCGCTCGCCGATTTCGCCGCCGACATCCGCGCGGCGACGCCATCGGCTGCGGCGGAGCTGTTGAGCCTGGATCGCGGCGACCTGCAACGCCGCCTGCAATCGCTGGAACGCCGCCTGCGCGAGCGCCAGCAGCAACGCCTGCGCGATCTCGCGCAACGGCTCGATCGCGCCTGGCTCAAGCTCGATGCGCAGAAACCGGCCGCTCGACTGCACGCACTGGCTCTGCGGCAGCTGCAACTCGGACAGCGACTGAACGCAACCTGGCAACGCGCGCTCGAACGCGATCGTGCGCGTTTGCGCCATGCCCAGGCGGTATTGCGTGCGCGCCATCCGCAGCTGCGCCTGCAGCACCTGCGCGAACGCCTCGCCGCGATCGGCGGACGCCCGCACCTGGCGATCGCCCGCCAGCTGCAACAGGAGACCCTGCGCCTGCGCTCCGCGGTCCGCGCCCTGCATGCGGTCAGTCCGCTCGCCACCGTCGCCCGCGGCTACGCCATCCTCAGTGATGAACGCGGCGTTCCCGTGCAATCGGCGGCGCAGGTCACGCCGGGAGATCGCATCCACGCCCGCCTGCGCGATGGCGAACTCGCGCTGCAGGTCGACGCCATCCTTCCCTCCGCCACGGAGTCCTGACCATGTTGCGGAAGTCCTATCCCTACTACCTCGCCAATCGCCCGGTCGCTGCCAACACCGACCTCGAAGTGCTGGACAAATATTCGGGGAAACGCGCGACCCGCGTCGCCTTCGCCGATGCCGCCACGGTGCGCAAGGGGATCGTCGCCGCGCACAAGGCGCGCGAGGCGATGGCCGCGTTCCCGCCGGACGCGCGCCGCGACGTGCTGGAACATTGCGTGCGCCGCTTCCAGGAACGCCAGGACGAACTCGCCCTCGCCCTGTGCATCGAGGCCGGTAAGCCGATCCATGATGCCCGCGGCGAAGTGCTGCGCCTGATCGACACCTTCCGGATTGCTGCTGGCGAGTCGACCCGCGGCGACGGCGAAGTGATCGAACTCGACGTGTCCGAACGTGCGCGCGGCTATCGCGGCATGGTCAAGCGCGTGCCGATCGGTGCCTGTGCCTTCATCACACCCTTCAATTTCCCGCTGAACCTCGTCGCGCACAAGGTCGCGCCGGCGATCGCCGCGGGCTGCCCGTTCGTGCTGAAACCGGCGCCAAAGACCCCGATCGGCGCGCTGATCATCGGCGAGGTCCTTGCCGAGACCGACCTGCCGAAAGGCGCGTTCTCGATCCTGCCCTGCTCCAACGACGACGCCGGCCTGCTGGTCGAGGATCCGCGCATCGCCCTGCTGTCGTTCACCGGCGGACTGATCGGCTGGGACCTGAAGGCGCGCGCGGGTCGCAAGAAAGTGGTGCTGGAACTCGGCGGCAATGCCGCCTGCATCGTCGATGCCGATCCCGGTGCCGATCTCGACGCCGTGGTGCAAAGACTGGTCTTCGGCGCCTATTACCAGAGCGGCCAGAGTTGCATCAGCGTGCAACGCATCTTCGTCCACAAGGACATCGCCAAGCCGCTGCGCAAGAAGCTCACGGAAGCGGTGAAGGCCTTGAAGATGGGCGATCCCCGCGACGAAAAGACCTTCATCGGCCCGGTGGTGGATGACGGCGCCGCCGACCGCATCGAGGCCTGGATCGCCGACGCGATGAAGCGCGGCGCCAAAAAACTCGCCGGCGGCAAGCGCAATGGCCGGATGATCGCGGCGACATTGCTGGAAGACGTGCCGCACGGCTGCGACCTCTACAAGCGCGAAGCCTTCGGCCCGGTGGCGATGCTCGAGACCTTCGACGATTTCGACGACGCGCTCGACCGCGCCAACGCCAGCGATTTCGGCTTGCAGGCCGGCGTGTTCACTGCCCGCCTCGACCATGCCATGCGCGCCTGGGATCGCCTCGAAGTCGGTGGCGTGATCGTCGGCGACGTGCCGAGCTTCCGCGTCGACAACATGCCCTATGGCGGGGTCAAGGCATCGGGTCTCGGCCGCGAAGGCGTGCGTTACGCGATCGAGGACATGACCGAGCGCAGGTTGCTCGTGATCAAGTCCTGAGTCATCCGTTCTTCGCGCCGGAGGCGGTTAGCGGCTGCGGCCGGCCGAACAGGAAACCCTGTCCGTACTGGCAACCTTCCTCGCGCAGGCATTCGCGTTGCTGGCGGGTTTCCACGCCCTCGGCGATGCAATCGATGCCGAGGCCGTCGGCCAGCGACACGATCGCGCGCACCAGCGCCTCGCTTTCGTCGCGACTGGAATCCTGCAGCCCGGCGACGAAGCTGCGATCGATTTTCAAGGCATGGAACGGGAAACTGCGCAGGTAGGACAGCGCGGAGAACCCAGTGCCGAAATCGTCGAGCATCGCCAGCACGCCGCGCGACTTGAGCCGGTTGAGCTGCTCCAAGGTACGACCGCTGTCCTCGAGCAACGATGCCTCCGTGACCTCGATGCGCAAACGCGCCGGATCGGCGCCGGCGGCGTCCAGCGTCGACAGCAGGCGCGCGGCGAATTCCGGCGAACGGAAATGCAGCGGCGACACATTGATCGACACGTAGCCCCGGGTGCGCGAACCCGCCATCCATTCCGCGACCTTGCGATACACCAGCCAGTCGATTTCACGCACCAGGCCGCTGTCCTCGCCGACGCCGATGAAGGCGCTCGGCGCCAGCAGGCCCTGGGTTTCGTGGCGCCAGCGCACCAGCGCCTCGTGACCGACGACGCGTCCGTTGCCGAGGTGCACGATCGGTTGCAGGTGGACGTCGAAGGCGTCGGCGTTGATCGAACGCCGGAGGTCGGCCTCGAGATCGAGCAGACGCAGCGATTCGGCGCGCATCGCCTCGTCGAACACCATCGCCTGCGAGCGCCCGTTGGCCTTGGCGCGATACATCGCGGCATCGGCATCGCGGAGGATTTCCTCGCCCGATTCGTAACCCGGGCGCCACATCGCGATCCCGACGCTCGCGGAGGGGAACAGCTCGCGATCGTGGACGAAGATCGGGGCCTCGAACGCCTTGATGATGCGTTCGGCCAACGCGATCACCTCGTCGACCCCGGACACCAGTTCGGCGAGCACCGCGAATTCGTCGCCGCCGAGGCGCGCCACCAGGTCGTGCGGCCCGAGCTGGCCGCGGATGCGCTTGGCGACCTGCACCAGCATCTCGTCGCCGGCGGCGTGGCCCATGCTGTCGTTGATCAGCTTGAACTGGTCGAGATCGAGATAGAGCACCGCGAATCCCGGCATGTCGACCGAGCCGCGCGAGGTCAGCATGTTGAGCTGCAGGCGTTCCAGCAACTGCTGGCGATTCGGCAGGCCGGTCAGCCCGTCGTGGCTCGCCTGGTATTGCAGCCGCTGTTCGACGCGGATGCGCTCGCCGATTTCCGCCAGCAGCGTGCGATTGGTTTCGGCGAGCTCGCGGGTACGGTCGCGGACGTGGCCCTCCAGTTCCTGCAGCAGGCCGCGTCGCTCCAGCGCGACCGACACATGCTGCGCCGCGAACGACAACAGCT
Organism: Lysobacter sp.; assembly: GCA_030151365.1. GTDB lineage: Bacteria > Pseudomonadota > Gammaproteobacteria > Xanthomonadales > Xanthomonadaceae > Solilutibacter. Next base: position 6,094 of record JASLDW010000025.1, read on the forward strand.
CCATGTCCTGCGCACCGAAGCGGACATCGTCGCGATAACTCTGGATCGCCATCAACCCGACCGGGATCCCGTTGCGCAGCAGCGGCACGCCCAGCCACGACACCGCCATCTGCCCGCGCACGTCGATCAGGCCGTCGCGCTGCAATCGCTGCAGGGTCGCCTCGTCCAGCAACAGCGGCCGGCCATTGTTGACGACGTAATCGGCGACGCCGCGACCGCGCGCCACCCGCGCCGGGATGTCGTCGAGCTCGTCGGCGACATAGACGAAATCGAGGAATCCGGGATCCTCGCCGACCAGCGCGATGAAGAAATTGCGGCTGTCGATCAGCTCGTCGAGGACCGCGTGCACGCCGCTGTAGAAATTCCAGCCATCGCCCTGGCTCGACGACATCTCGCTGATGCGGAACAGCGCCGCCTGCAGGCGTTCTGCGCGCTTGCGCTCCTGGATTTCCAGTTCCAGCATCGCGTTGGCATCGCGCAGTTCGCGCGTGCGCTGCGCAACCTGGTCTTCCAGTTCGACCTTGGCATCGCGGCGGTCGAGCACGATCCCGATGTGCTGCGCGACATAGGCCAGCACCTCGGCCGATTCACGCGTGTAGCGATTGGGGCGATCGTAGCTCTGCACCACCACCGCACCACGCACTTCGCCGTCGCTGACCATCGGCACGCCCAGCCACGACAGGCTGGCCGGTCCGATGCCATCGTCCTCGGCGATGCCGAACTGTGCCGCCAGCGCGCTCGACGGCCCCATCATCGGCTCGCCTTTCTGCATCATGCATACGGTCAGGCTGTTCTTGAGCTGGGCCAGCGGCACCGCCCCCTCGTGCACCGGCCAGTGGTCGACCTGGTCGACGAAATACGGGATGCGGATTTCGTCCCTGTCGCGATCCCACAGCATGATCATGATGTTCTGGGCGTAGATCAGCCCCGCCACTTCGTCGTGGATGCGCTCGAGCGTGGTGCGCAGGTCCAGCCCCGATTGCGACAACTCCGAGATGCGGAACAGCGCGCGCTGGATGCGATGCGCCTCCGACAATACCTGGACGCGCGAATCGGCGAGCAGGCGCGTCAGCGTGGCGTGGATCGCCGAATGGATCACGTCCATCCATCCCGATCCCGGCGCCTCCACCCGTCCCTGCGGATGCGCCAGCAATACATAGGGCACGCTGTCGTCCAGCCGCGCCTGCAGGCAATGGCCCTCGTTGCGCTTGCCGGACAAGGCATCGAGTGCCGCGCCGCGGGCCAACGCCTCGCGCGGACCGAAGGCTTCGACATCGCTCCCGCCCTGGGCATCGCGCCAGGCCAGGGCCAACGTGACGTCGGCCGGCACCAGTGCGTGGAGCGATTCCAGCAGGCCCCGCACCGCCGAATGCGAACGCAGGCCCGCCCACTGCGTGGGCAGGACCGAAGCCTCGGGAAGAATGGCGGCGTTCATGGCCCGGATAGATTACCCCGCCGCCGCCCATTCACCACGGCAACCCCGCTCGCGCCTGCCAGCCGTTGATATCGGCATGGAGGCCTGCACGGCAACATCGCGCGCAACCGTTATCCTATGGCGGATGGATGGCGTGCCCAGCGAGCCCGACGACAATGCGCTCATGACCGCCTATGCCACGGGCGACCAGCGAGCGTTCGAACTCCTGTACAGCCGTCATCGCGCCGGCCTGTACCGCTACATCCTGCGCCTGTTGCGCGATCGCGCGGCCACCGACGAGCTGTTCCAGGACGTCTGGCAGCGGGTGATCGGCGCCCGCGACGGCTGGCGGCCAAGCGGCTCGTTCAGCGGCTGGCTCTACCAGATCGCGCACCATCGCATCAACGACTACTGGCGCGCGCGCCGCCATCGCCCCGCCGCCCCCATCGACGCCGAGGAACGCGTCGCCGCGATCCCCGACCAGGACACGCCGGAACGCGCGGTTTCGCAATTCGAGCAGCGCCGGCGCCTGCAACTCGCGCTCGAGACATTGCCGCGCGAACAACGCGAAGTGGTCGCACTGCGACTGGAACAGGAACTGACACTGGAGGAAATCGCCATCGTCACCGGCGTCGGCCGGGAAACCGTGAAATCCAGGCTGCGTTACGCCATGGACAAATTGCGGGTGGAGATGAAGCCATGAAGCGCCACGAGGATGCACCACTGGACGCCGAGGAACGCGCACTGGCCGCGCAATTGCGACGCCTGCCGCCGCATGGCGAGCCTGCGCCGGATCTCGATGCGCGCATCCTCGCAATGGCGCGCACCGCGGGTGGCGGACGCCGTCCGGCGCCCTGGTATCGCAGAATGCCCGGCTATGCCAGCGCCGCAGCCGTGTGCGTACTCGCGGCAGGGCTGGCATGGCAGATGTGGCCGGCGCACGTGCAGCGGAGCGAACACGCGGCTACACCGGCTCCGGTTCCGCCAGCGCCCAAGCCCGTCGCCGAGGCGCCGCCAGCCCAGGACGACGCAAGCGTTGCGCAGGATTCAATCGGCGACAAGGCGAGTGCAGAGGCCGCCGCCGCGGTGCCGCCGCCCAAGGAGATCCTGCCACCGCAGCCGCAACGCCCGGCGCCAGCGCGCCCCGTACCACCGATGCCACAGCCGCCCATCGTCTCGTCCGCGAACGATGTCTCGTCCTACTCTGCTCCGCCCCCCGCTGCCGCCGCACCCGTGCTCGCGCCGCCGCCCGCTCCGCCTGCGCCTCCGGCACCGCCACCGCCTGTGCAATCGATGGAAGCAGCTCCTGCTGCAGCTCCAGCCGAGGGTATGGCCAAGTCGCGCGAACAACCGAAGCCCGCACCCGCGTCCGTCACCGTCAGTGCGACGCGCGCCAAAGCGGCGGAAGGCACCGAGAACGGCTACGACGCGCGACCGCCGGCAACCGTGCAGGACAGCAGCGTGCGCAGCGACTGGCTCAAGCGCATCCGCGAACTGATGGCGCAAGGCGATCGCGACGGCGCCCGCAGCAGCCTGCTGGAATACAAATCGCGCTATCCCGAGGCGACGATTCCCGCCGACCTGCAACCCTTGCTGGCGGCGCCTCCGGCGAAAACGCCCTGATCGCGGTTCAACCGCCGCGATATTCGCGCGGGATGCGCTCGTTCAACCCCACCAGGATTTCGTAGGGAATCGTTCCCGCCCAGTCGGCCACGTCCTGGCAGGTGATGGCATCGCCGCCCTGGTGGCCGATCAGCACCACTTCGTCCTCGTTCCAGGCACTGCCCTGCGGCCCGAGGTCGACCATGAACTGGTCCATGCACACGCGCCCGACGATGGGATGGCGCTGGCCGCGGATCAGCACTTCCCCGCGCGATGAAAGACCGCGCGAATACCCATCGCCGTAACCGATCGGCACCGTCACCACGCGTGTATCGCGCGGCGCAGTCCACGTCGCGCCATAACTCACCGTGCGACCGGCCTTCACAACCTTGAAATAGACGACCTGCGACAGCAGCGACAACGCCGGTTGCAACTCGAACGGCGGACGCGCGTCTTCTCCCGGAGAAACACCATAAAGAATGATGCCGGGACGCACCATGTCGAGCCAGGTCTCGGGGAAATGCAGCACGCCACCGGAATTGGCGAGATGGCGGATCGGCATCGGCGCACCGATGCGTTCGAAATGCCCGCACGCTTCGAGGAAGCGTTCGAGCTGCGCACGCGTCATCGGCGACTGCGGATCATCCGAACACGCCAGGTGCGAATACACGCCCTTGATCGTGCACCACGGCGAGGCCACCGCGGCTTCGATCATCGGTCCGGCACTCTCGCTGTGGACGCCGATGCGCTCCATCCCGGTATCGACCTTGAGATGCACCACCGCCTTGCGCCCCATCGCCTGCGCGGCGGCCTCGACCTGGCGCAGCTTGTCGAGCGACGACACCGTGATCTCCAGATCGTGCTCGAGGAAGCGCGCCACCTGCGGCCCGAAAATGCCGCCGAGCACGAGGATCGGCGACGTGATGCCGGCCTGCCGCAGCGCAATGCCTTCTTCCACGAACGCGACACCCAACTGATCGACGCCCTGCGCCACCAGATACCGCGCCACCGGCACCAGTCCGTGACCATAGGCATTGGCCTTGACGATGCCCATCACCGGCACGCCGACATGGCCGGCGATCGCCCGCAGGTTGTGGCTGATCGCGTCGAGATCGACGTCGATATGGGTCGGGCGCTGGGTGAACGGCGTGGTCATGGCGATATTGCACCACGCCGGCGTGAATGCTTCCAGAAGAATCCTCGCTGCCGATGCGGAGCTTCAGGCGTGCATTTGACATCCGTCATTTAGTACAATATTTTTACTATCAAATAATTGGACATAAAGTCATGCCCGAGACACCCTGGTACGACATCGTCGCCATCCCCGCACTGCTGCGGCACGCGCGCAACACCTACGGCAGCGCCATGCGCCAAGCGCTGGAACACGCCGGATATGGCGATATCCCCAAGAACGGTCTGTACGTGGTCGGCGGTCTCGCCCTGGGTGAACAGCGCGACGTGCCGTTGTCGGAACTGATCCGCAGCCTGCGCATCTCCAAGCAGTCCGCCGGCCAACTGGTCGATACCCTGGTTCTGCGCGGTTATCTCGAACGCAGCGAGGATCCGCAGGATCGGCGCCGACTCGTGGTCGGTCTCACCGCACGCGGTCGCGCCGCTGCAGCGGTCCAGGCCGATGCCCGTGAACGGATCGATGCGCGGCTCGCCGACAGGATCGGGAGCGCACAGGTCGCGCAGTTGCGCCGCAGCCTCGCCGCACTGATCGCGCTCGAACGCGACGAAGACCCAGCTGGAAACGACGCCTGATCCAGCTCCCAGGCATTGAATCGTCCCCGTTGAAGGAGACCGCGCCATGACCATCCGCAACATCATCGCCCAGCTGCGCACCACCGACCTGGATCGCAGCGTCGACTTCTACACCTCGAAACTCGGGATGGCCCTGGAATTCCGCTACCAGGACTTCTACGCCGGGATTCGCTCGGGCGACCGCATCGTCCACCTCAAGCGCATCGACGAACGCGACCCATCGATCGACGACGTGCGCGAACATGGACACTTCCATCTCTATTTCGAAGTCGACGATGCCCGTGCATTCGCCGAAACATTGCGTGGCCGTGGCGTCTCGCTAGTCTCGGATATCTGCGACACCGACTGGCAGACGCGCGAGTTCGTGATCGAGGACGACCAAGGGAATACCCTGTATTTCGGCCAGCCGTTGTAACGCGAAACGCGTTATTCGAAACTGCCGATGTTGTCGTGCGCGAGGTTGTCGAACCGCGTGTATTCGCCGAAGAACTTCAGCTTCACCGATCCGGTCGGGCCATTACGCTGCTTGCCGATGATCACTTCGGCCAGGCCCTTGTCCGGCGAGTTTTCCTTGTTGTAATAGTCGTCGCGGTAGATGAAGGTGATGAGATCGGCGTCCTGTTCGATGGCGCCCGATTCGCGCAGGTCGGCCATCACCGGGCGCTTGTCGGTACGCGTTTCCAGAGAGCGGTTGAGCTGGCTGAGCGCGATCACCGGCACGTTCAGCTCCTTGGCCAGCGCCTTCAGGCTGCGGGAAATCTCCGAGATCTCGGTGGCGCGGTTCTCGCTGTTGCCGGGCACCGCCATCAACTGCAGGTAGTCGATCATGATCAGGCCAAGGTCGTGCTCGCGCTTCAAGCGGCGCGCCTTGGAGCGCAGCACGTCGGGCGACAGCGCCGGGGTGTCGTCGATGAAGATCTTGGCGTGGCGCAGCATGCTCACGGCATGGGTCACGCGCGCCCAGTCCTCGTCCTCGAGCTGGCCGGTGCGCAGGCGCGTGGCGTTGACGCGGCCGACCGAGGAAATCAGGCGCATCGCCAGCTGGCTGGCCGACATTTCCATCGAGAACACCGCGACCGCCTTCTTGCTCTTGAACGCGGCGTATTCGCACATGTTCAGCGCGAGCGTGGTCTTGCCCATTGACGGACGCGCCGCGAGGATGACCAGGTCGGTCGGCTGCAGGCCGGCGGTCATCTCGTCGAACTCGGTGTAACCGGTCGGCAGGCCGGTGATGCCGCCCCCGCGATCGCTGCGTTCCTGCAACACGTCGACGGCCTCGTTCAGCGCGCGCAGCACCGGCACGAAATCCTCGCGACCGCGGCTGCCCGCTTCCGCGATCTTGAACACTTCCTGCTCGGCCTTGGCGAGGATCTCGGCGCTATCGCGACCTTCCGGCTGGAAGGCGTCGTTGACGATGTCCGAACCGACGTCGATCAGCTGGCGCAATACCGCCTTGTCGCGCACGATGTCGGCATAGGCGCGGATGTTCGCCGCCGACGGCGTGGTGCTGGCGAGTTCGATCAGATAGGCGCCACCCGCAACCAGTTCCGACTGCCCGGTCGACTCGAACCATTCGCCCAGGGTCACCGCGTCGAAGGGTTTGCCCTTCTCGCTCAGCTCGCGGATCGCGCGATAGATCTGCTGGTGGTCGCGACGATAGAAGTCGCGCTCGGTGAGGACGTCGGCGACGCGGTCGAACGACTCCGGCACCAGCATCAGGCCGCCCAGTACCGCCTGCTCCGCTTCCACCGATTGCGGCGGCACCCGCAAGTGCTCGATGCGCGGATCAGATGGATTGTCCTGGCGGTTGAAACGCGGGCGCGACGACATCGGGGCAAAACCTCTCTCTGCAGGCATCAAACTGCCCGCACCGGTGGATGGGGGTGATGGAGGGTCGAAGCATCCATCTAATCACGGAGCGTGGCGAGGGTGTTGCGCACAAACCGGGGGGAATTCTGTGGCGTTCGCGGGGACATGCTGTGGATAACCCGTGCTATCCCGTGGATATCGCAGGGATAACCCGTGCGCATCTCACCGACTGCGACGACGCAAACAAAAAACGGGCGCCGAAGCGCCCGTTTCAATGCAACTGGAGCTGGATCAGGCGGCGTCGGCTTCGACGATCACCTTCACCGGCGTCTCGACGCCAGCGGCGAAGTGCACCATCACGTCGAACTCGCCGACGTGGCGCAGCGGGCCTTCGCCCAGCACCACTTCGCTCTTCTGCACCGGGAAACCGGCGGCAGTCAGGGCTTCGGCGATGTCGCGCGGGGTCACCGAACCGTACAGCTTGCCTTCGGCCGAGGCGTGCGACTTCACGGTCACGCTCTGGCCTTCGAGCTTGGCGCGGCGGCTTTCGGCTTCGTCGAGGACGGCCTTGGCCTTGGCTTCGTATTCGGCGCGCTTGGCCTCGAACTGTTCCAGGTTGGCAGCGGTGGCCGGCACGGCCTTGCCCTGCGGCACCAGGTAGTTGCGGCCGTAGCCCGGCTTCACGGTGACGGTGTCGCCGAGGGTGCCGAGGTTCTGCACTTTCTGCAGGAGGATGAGCTTCATTTATGTATCTCCGTTAGCGATCAGGGATCGCAACAAATGCTGTCCGGATGGATCAGACGTCGTGGTTGTCGGTGTACGGCAGAAGGGCGAGAAAACGCGCGCGCTTCACGGCAGTCGCCAGCTGGCGCTGGTAGTGCGACTTGGTGCCGGTGATGCGGCTCGGGATGATCTTGCCGTTCTCGGTGATGTACTGGCGCAGGGTGCCGAGATCCTTGTAATCGATC
>JASLDW010000104.1 GCA_030151365.1 Lysobacter sp.
ATATCTGGTTACCCTGTTTCTGACTTCGGCGGAAATGATGCGCATCAGTGTGCTGCAAATCTTATTGGTAAATTTTCTCTGGTTTAACGTTACGCAAGTAAGCTTACTCTATAAAGATCTTTTTGCAAAGGATGCGATACCGACAATCAAACAGACACTTTTTTCACTGTTGCTTTTTGCTGCACTTCTATCTGGTCTCGTTTTTTATGTCCCTGAGCTTACCTTGTCATCAGCGCTGATTTTCTTTACGTTTATCATTTTCTTTCCGGTACTTTTTGTTGGTAAGATATTTTTTTTGCTGCTCAGGCGCTCACATCGCGCAAAGTTGATTGATTATACCAGGATAGTAATTGTAGGAGCTGGCACTGTAGGACAGGAGCTGAAAAAGATGATGGAAAGTGAGACGAGTCTTGGTTACCGTGTTGTTGGTTTTTTTGATGACCGGATAACAGGTAATGATTCTATTCATATACTTGGCAATGTCGAGGAATGTGTAGACTATGTCTGCAATCACCAGGTAAGGGAGATTTATTGTACCTTGCCCGACTACGCTCACGAGAAGATCAACAGGTTGATGCGCCAGGCAGATAAGCAACTTGTCAGATTCAAGATAGTTCCTGATGTGAAGAACTACTTCAGAAAAAACATAAATGTGAGTATGCTGGGGCATTTTCCGGTATTCAGTCCGCGTGTGGAACCTCTGGAGAATTTTATAAGCGCTTTGTTAAAAAGAATATTCGATATAATGTTCTCCCTGTTCGTTATTATTTTTATTTTAAGCTGGCTGGCGCCGTTTATTGCGCTTCTGATTAAGATCGAATCGAAGGGACCTGTGTTTTTCAGGCAACTCCGTTCGGGAAAAAACAATAAGCCTTTTTATTGCCTGAAATTCAGAAGTATGCAGGTCAATATTGATGCAGATTGCAGACAAGCTACAAAAAATGATAGCAGGATTACCAGGGTGGGTGCATTTCTCCGTAAGACCAGCCTGGATGAACTGCCGCAGTTCTTCAATGTGGTGGCCGGAAATATGTCTGTAGTGGGCCCCAGGCCTCATATGCTCAGGCATACCAAATTATACTCTGACCTCATTGATGAATTTATGGTGCGTCATTTCCTGAAACCTGGAATCACCGGCTGGGCCCAGGTAAACGGGTTGCGTGGTGAAACCCAGGAAGACGAAGCCATGGAAGCGAGGGTGAAGGCAGACATCTGGTACATGGAAAACTGGTCTATGTTCCTGGACCTGAAAATCATCTTCCTTACTGTCTGGCAGGTGTTTGCTGGTGATGAAAGCGCCTATTGATAATAACACCCGCCAGCCCGGCTGCGTCCTTCCAGACCGGCAGGTGCAATAGCAATTTCCACAAATTCCTGTATTAGTTTTTGGCGTGCTTTCGGAAATTTTCTTTAGGGTGATTTTTGTTGTCTGTGGGATTAATATGGTTTAATTAACTTCGCTGCACTAACTTATTTATTCAAGAATTATCTAAGCGCTTTTATGAGAAATAAAACGGATGTGCTCCAGTGGAAATTTTCTTTTGAGCGAGGTGGGAGGCCTGGACATCAGCTGGCAGCGCATATTGAAAAGCTCATACTTTCCGGCGAGCTTTGTGCCGGAACCAGCCTTCCTTCGCAAAAGGAACTGGCACGGCTCAACAATATCAATGCCAACACCGTTCGCAACGTTTATGACCGGTTGTTCTCCAAAGGTCTTTTATATGCGGTTTCCGGATCGGGTACCTATGTTTCAGCAAATCTGAACGTACCCGGAGGCAGCTTCCCGCAAAGCGGATTTTCAGATGAGTTGCCGCTGCAATTGCCGGATAACGCGGCTTTAAAACCCGGAAGCCCTCTTTTGGCGCAGGATTTCCTTTCGGTGGGATTAGATACCTTAAACCCGGTCTACTATCCGGATGCGGTGCTGAACAGGTACAGGAGAAAACACCGTGACCGGTATGCACGGTATTCGCAACTGGACCACTTGCGGGATTTACACAGCGATGCTTATGCGGAGGCGTCCAGGGTTTATTTTAACCAGAACTACCAGATGCAGCTCAACCCGGGGACCCTAGCCGTCGTTTACGGGCGGGATAAATGCCTGGACGACGTACTCAGCAGTTTATTATTTCCAGGCGCCACTTTCGTAAATACTTGTCGCCACGATTCCTTGCTGGCCCAGGTACTGCAGCGTAAGGGTATTTCCCCTTTTTATCTGGAGACCAGTTCACCCGATTTCTTAACCCGTCTCGAGACCCTGGCTGCTACCACTTCACTACGGGCCATTTACCTGCGGCCGCAGTGCAATTACCCGGACGGAGCTGCCCTGGAGCCGGAGCTTTGCCGGCAAATCCTGGAGCTGGCGATTCGGTTCGGCTTTTACATCATAGAAGAAGACAAGTATCATGAGTTTTGGTGGGGAAAACAAAGGCCTGCTCATCTGGCAAAACGGATGCACCATGGCCATGTGATTTACCTTGCCCCGCTCAGCCAGCTTTCCGTCTACATGCGGAATACACGTATTGTCTGCGCTGCCAGCCCCTTGATTGAACGGTTAAACCAGCTGAAGCCTTTTCAGCATGAATTCAGGGACTTGATTGAGGAACTTGCAGTCATGGACATGATGCAGAACGGAGATCTGCGAAATGCGGTGCGCACCGCCCGGAAATCTCTGGAGGATAACCTTTACCAGCTGGTTTATCTGCTGGATTCCAGGTTTGGCGACAATATAAAGATAGCCCCGGTGAACGCCGGCTTTGCCTTATGGCTGGAGTTTAAAGACCACCGTTTGCTGGCATCTGCGCTGGAAGATATTGTCAGTTCCGGGCAGCAGATTCCCT
>JASLDW010000112.1 GCA_030151365.1 Lysobacter sp.
TCCATCATCGCGCTGAAGCTCTCGCCGGCGGCCTGCCAGGCCTCCAGCGTGCGCTTGAGGGTGGCCTCGTCGATCAGGATGGTCTCGATGCCGGTGCTGCCGGACTGGAAGCGGATCTCCTCCAGGCCCTGGGTATGGGTGGGGTCGGAAATGCCGATGTAGAGGCGGCTGCCGCGCCGGAACAGCGGCAGCACGCCGTGCTTGGCGATCATCTCCGCCGACACCAGCTTCATCGCATCCAGTTGGGGGTCCATGGTCGCCGGATCGAAGACCGGCAGGCCGAACTCCATGGACTGCGCCGCTGCCATGGCGGGAGAGCCGACCAGGCCGCGTTCCACCAGGTAAGTGGCCATCGGCTTGCGGTCGCGGGTGGCGGCTTCCTGGGCTTCGCGCGCGGCGTCGGCATCGAGGGCGCCATCCAGCACCAGGCGCCGGGCGATGCCGGTGATGCCGGCCAGGTTCTGGGTGGGGGCTGCGTTCATTCCGCGGGCAGGGCTCCGGTCGTTACCGGAAATTTAACGCACCTGCGCGCCGGAAGCGAATCGGGCGATCGAGGTACCTTAAACTCGTGTCAAACGCCTTTGGGGAAATGCTGCATGCAGTTGTCGATCATCCTGCCGGCCAAGAACGAGGAGGCCGGCCTGGCCAAGGCTTTGCCTGCATTGCGGGCGCGTTGGCCGGAGGCCGAGGTGATCGTGGTCGATGATGGTTCGACGGACCGGACCGCGGCCGTGGCAAGCGACCATGGGGCACGGGTGCTGTCCTCGCCGTATTCGATGGGCAATGGTGCCGCGATCAAGCGCGGTGCGCGCGTCGCCACGGGCGATACGCTTGTTTTCATGGACGCAGACGGCCAGCACGACCCCACGCATATCCAGTCGTTGCTGGACCAGCTCGATGCCGGTTACGACATGGTGGTGGGTGCGCGCGACTGCAGTGGTCAGGCCAATGCCGGGCGTGGCCTCGCGAATGCCCTGTACAACCGCCTTGCCAGCTGGATGACGGGGCATCGCATCCTCGACCTCACGTCCGGTTTCCGCGCGGTGCGCGCCGGCAGGTTCATGGAGTTCCTGCATCTGCTGCCGAACGGCTTCAGTTATCCAACCACCAGCACCATGGCGTTCTTCCGCAGCGCGTATCCGGTGGCCTACGTGCCGATTCCGGTCGCGAAGCGCGTGGGCACCAGCAGCCACATTCGCCCGATCAAGGACGGCATCCGCTTCCTGCTGATCATCTTCAAGATCGCGACGCTGTATTCGCCGTTGAAATTGTTTGTGCCGATTGCTGCATGTTTCGGGTTGGCGGGACTGAGTTGGTATGCGTGGACATTCCATGAGGCGGGTCGCTTCACCAACATGAGCATGTTGTTGTTAAGTGCAGCAGTGATCGTGTTCCTGATCGGGCTGGTTTCAGAACAGATCACGAATCTCACCTATCTTGCAGCCCGCGAATCGAATGGCCGCGAATCGTGATGTGCGCGCATCATTGAGGCGCGGTGCCTCATGGTTGCGGCATACGCCATTCCATCCGCAATGGTTAATGCCGAAAAGAACGGTGGGCGCGGATATTCGGGATTGCCCGGGGCGCGTGCTTGACGTGGGCGCAGCGGATGGCTGGTTGGCCACGCGGTTGCGGCATGGTGCGGAATATATATCCATCGATTACCCGATGACGGCAATTGGCCTTTACGGGACGCGTCCTCGCATTTATGCCGACGCATGCCGGATGCCGATCGCGAACGGAAGTATCGATGCCGTCGCTTGCTATGAAGTCGTGGAGCACGTCAGTCGTCCTGACGATTTGCTTGCGGAGGTTGCCAGGGTACTGGTGCCCGGAGGCGTGGCCGAATTCACCATGCCATTCTTCTACCCGATCCATGACGCGCCATACGACTACCAGCGCTGGACGCATCACGGCTGGACAAGGAGTTTGGAGCAGGCGGGGCTGAAACCGGAGCTGATCGAAGCAAGAGGGCATTCGCTCCATGCCGCTGCCACGACGTTGTGCCTGGCTCTTGCGGGACCTTTTCACGGAAGACGTCCGTTGGTGGCATTGGTGGCAACCCCCTTCCTTCTACTTGCGCTTCCAATCGTCAATCTTGCGGCGTGGATCATTGCCGGCCTGTGGCCATCCTGGAGTGCCTTGTCCATCGGCTATCGGGTCTTGGCCAGGAAGCCCGGCCCATGACGCTCCACAGGCGCCCAATCCTGCTGGTGCTGGCTTCGACTTACCCGAGATGGAAGGGTGATCCTGAGCCCGGCTTCGTGCACGAACTGGCGAAAAGACTTGTCGGTCGTTTCCGCGTGATTGTCCTTTGTCCGCATGCGATCGGAGCGGCCTCGCGCGAGATCCTGGATGACGTGGAGATCGTTCGCTACCGTTATGCGCCGGGCAAATGGGAGACACTGGTCAATGATGGCGGCATTGTCGCCAACCTGCGCGCGAACCACTGGAAATATTTTCTGATTCCCGGATTCGTATTTGCCCAGATCTGGCACGCTTGGCGGATCCTGAGAAGGGAAGGGGTTGATGTCGTTCATGCGCATTGGCTGGTACCTCAGGGGCTTGCTGCAGCGGTGTTGCAGTTCCTGCCCGGTAGAAAAGTCCCATTCCTGGTGACGTCGCACGGCGCGGACCTTCATGCGCTGCGAGGTGGGGCAATGAATCATTTGAAGCGTTTCGTTGCAAATCGATCCGCGGCGGCGACGGTCGTAAGTGGGGGGATGAAGGAAAAATTGTGTGCGCTTGGCGTGGATCCGATGAAGGTGTCGGTGTTGCCGATGGGCGTGGACGTTCAGGCCCGCTTCAGCACCGCCGAATCGGTGCAACGATCGAGTCGAGAGCTCCTTTTTGTCGGGCGTCTTGTCGAGAAGAAGGGGGTGCGTCATTTGCTGGATGCCATGCCTTTCGTGCTGCGACGGTTTCCTGATGCGATCCTGACAATCGTCGGTTTCGGCCCGGAAGAAGAAAAATTGAAAGGGCAGGTTTCGATGCTGGGCTTGGCGCGCAACGTGCGTTTCCTCGGGGCGGTGTCCCAGGCGGAACTTCCGGCCTTGTACCGGCGCGCCGCCTTGTTCGTAGCTCCGTTCATACGCGCGAAATCCGGGGATGAGGAAGGGTTGGGCCTGGTGTTGGTGGAGGCGATGGGCTGTGGGTGTCCGCTGCTGGCTGGCAATGTGCCAGCCTTGGCCGAAGTCATAGGTACCGATTTCCCCGACATGGCGGTTGATCCGTTGGACGTCGCGCGATTTTCCGATCGGATCATCGGGGTGCTGGACGATCCGGGTACGGCGCGTGAACGCGCAGCACTGCTGCGGCAGACGATTGGCCGTCGCTTCGACTGGGGAAAAGTCGCGGACGACTATGATCGCTTGCTGAGCTCCGTATTGAAGTCGGCCTGAATTGATGAAGACGATGATCAAGCGGGTTGCGCTTTGGGTCGGGTTGTTGCTATGCGTCTTCGCACTGTGGCGTGCGCGCGAAGTGGCCGGCGACGCCATCGGCCGGATCAATTTCCCGGGATGGATAACCATCGGGTTCTTGTTGGCGTCCGCATGGTTGCTTGCGGTTCTGGCATGGCGCCGCTATCTGTCAGCCTATACCGAGCGGGATCCGGGTTGGCGTGTCGCAATGCGCCAATTGGGGCTGTTGCTCATAGGCAAATATGTTCCGGGTGGTGTGTTCGGTTTTCTGGCTAGGATGTACGACGATGCAAGCGCGTCCCGCGACCGGTTGTTTTGGGCTGGGCTTTCCGAGCAAATCGTGGGCGTCGCCTTGTCGATTGCCGTGGGGTGTATTTTGTATCTCGCAGCCATGCGGAATGACCTGGTTTGGTTGTACCTGGCACTCCCACTGCCATTCATTTGTGTCATTGGCATGCAGGTGCTGCATCGTTCGGCCGTGGGGCTGCCACTCTTGCGCCGATACACGAATCCTTCCTTACCCTTCCCGCGGCGCAAACTCTTGGTCGCTGCCATGGTGCAGGTTGCCCAGCAGTTGGCGTGGGGAATTCTGGTCGCTTTTCTCGCGTACAAGCTATATCACCTGGATGGCTTCGCAGCATTGGGCGTAGCTGGCACTTTCCTGCTTGCGGTTGCCGCGGGCATGCTCGCGGTATTTGCCCCGGGAGGCATTGGTGTGCGAGAAGTTGTGTTGGTAGGATTGGCGGCCCATTGGCTCAAGACAGAGCAAGCCGTCTTCCTGACGGCCTTGCTACGGATACTCAATAGTATTCTCGATGCATGTGCTGGCGGGATCGCGGTCTTGTTTGCGAATCGAGTCGGAATAAGGGGTAATCAAACATGAAATGGATCGCCAGATGGCTGCCGCTGCTTAATTTTCGCGGTTCCAATGATTATTGGCAGCAGCGTTATCGCTTGGGAGGCGATTCCGGCGTTGGTTCGGAGGGAGTGGCCGCGGCCTACAAGGCACAGGTCTTGAATGATTTTGTGCGCGGCAATGACATCAATGATGTCATTGAATTCGGTTGCGGGGACGGTCGCCAACTCGAATTGGCTGAATATCCGTCCTATCTGGGATTGGATATCAGTGCGAATGCCATTGCCCGTTGTCGTGCGCGCTTCGGACAAGACGCCGGCAAGCGGTTCGAGTTGCTTGAGAACTACTCGGGGGAAACTGCCGACCTTGCATTGTCGCTCGACGTGCTATTCCACTTGGTCGAGGACGAAGTCTACTTTTCCCATCTGGAAAGGTTGTTTGGGGCAGGTCGCCGCTTTGTTGTTGTTTACGCGACATCGATAGCCGATGCCCCTCGTACGCTCCGCCATGTGCGTCACCGTCCAGTGGAGGCTGACATCGATGCTCGTTTCACGGCGTTCGTGAGAATGATCGAGGCCGAAGCAATGTTGCCGCAACCCGTGGAGCACGGGGAAGGCGGTTATACGAAGTTCCTTATGTACCGGCGCGCAGATTTCTGAGTCGTCTGTTTCCGTCAGCGCACATCCTGCTTTTGGCTTTTTTCACGCGCGATGGCCTCCAGCTTGTCGGCCCACTCCGATCTTCCTTGTTCTCTCATGTCCGCGGCGATTTTTTCCGGGAATGAATTCCGTGGTGGGGCGAGTTCCACGGAACGTACAAAGTATGGATAGGCTCGATCCGGCTGATGAGTCTGGCCTAGGACGAAGTAGCCGATGGATGCCAATTCATTCATCCCCAGCGTGGCCCTGCTCGAAATGATGTCGAGGCTGTCAAGCACTCCGTTTTCGTCCAGGGGCACGCCATCGTTTACGTTGTACATAAGAACGCCGATTGTGCTCATATTTTCGGGGCCCAGATTGACATGCGCCAGTCTATCCAGCAGCACATTCCAATCCGCTTCTGTGGCAGCGCCACGCATGGATTTGAAAACAATCAAATTGACCAAGCTCGTGACGGAGTATGGCGCCGCCGATGCGCCCTTTCCGCAGAGTTCAATGGCCTTGTCGATGTAGGGGTTGGCAGAGGCTTTCCCACCGCCTAGGTTGTAGTAAAACAGGCATTCTGAATTCCAGGCGCGGGCGGAGTTCGGGGCGAATTCCGTACTCGTGGTCGCAATGCTTAGCGGGCTTCCCCAGATCTGTGCACGAACAATTGTCGTTCCCCCGAGAACCAACAACAGTATTGAGCAACTCACTACGCGAGCTGCGGAACCAGCACGCAAGTGTTGCCAAGCCATGGCCAGCAGATCACCCATGGCAAGAATTACCCCGATCATTGGGAAGTGATTCCGATGTTCGAAGGCGAGCTCCAGTCCGATGACATTGCTGGCCATAAAATGACCCGAGAAAAACAGCAG
>JASLDW010000106.1 GCA_030151365.1 Lysobacter sp.
CCTCAACCAACACCGGGCAGCTGAAATACGAGCATACCGATGCGCTGGGTAGCCCGGTGGCGATCACGAACCAAGCGGGCCAGATAGTCGAAAGAACGGACTACGAGCCGTATGGTAGTGCGCTTGGCAACACGAATAATGATCGGGTGGGGTACACCGGGCATGTGATGGATAGCGCGACTGGGCTGACCTACATGCAACAGCGCTATTACGATCCGACGATCGGGAGGTTCTTAAGCACAGATCCAGTCACGGCCTATGAAAAGCCGATGACCAATTTCAACCGGTATGTTTATGCCCTGAACAATCCGTATCGATTTACAGATCCTGATGGACGAGAGTCGCCTTGCGTAACGACGGGAACACCCTGCTTAAGTACCAATCCGCGTGAAGCCGAGCGCACTATTGGGTATTTGTTGTTCGGAACGGATGTTACTTATTCGTGCAGAGGCGATTGTCCAATACAGCAGGTAGTTACGCCGATTGAGTTTGGCGCCGCAAGAAGCGCGGTTGGTTTGGGGCGTACAGCTTTAAATGCTGCTGCAAATGTAGGACTGCGCATGACGGCAGAGACATTTGCAACCAGAATGGCGCAAGGGGCAGAATCTATAACGCAATATGGTCGAACAACAGTTATTGCGCGTACTGGTGGAGAGAATGCAGCGACAAAAATGTTCTCGGATGCGACGAAAGGGTTAAAGACACAAACTGTAGAAACTGCAAAGGGTACTGTCACGACTGCTCAGTTAAGAGACGGCACCAATGTGTCCTTGAGAACATTTTCTTCAGAAGGTTCCGGAAACGTGCCAACGATTCAAATTAACCCTGCGCAGTCTAAGGAAGTAATCAAGGTCAGATTCGATGAGCCAAAATGAATCTCAACTAGCTTTAGACCTGTTTGATCAAATTGCGAGCTTAGAGGGGGATGCAATTAAGCCAAACGACCCGGCTTGGGGCTCTCGCGATTTTTACGGCGGGACATCAATGAGTGCAGATGATTTCAATGCTATCCGGCATGCTGCGCACCATTGCGGAGATTTTTATGCTTACCTGTTGGAGGTGGAGTCATTGAATCATGAGTTCCGCCCCTTAAAAGTTCCAATGGAATATGTGGATTTTGAAAAGATAAATGGCGAGTTGATGAGTCATTTCGATTGCGTACTTGTATCGCCATCAGGCAGTTGGTTCGCAGCGCTCTACAATGACCTTCGCACTGTTGTGTACGGTGATGAAAGATTTATGGAGGCGCTTTCTGAGCGCTATCTAAGCCAATAGTTCCACAGCAAGAAGCCCGCGCATTGCACGGGCTTCTTGCTGTGTGGTGTGGCGATTGTTAGCGCGTGGTCTGCGCCAGCTGATATGGAAGCGTACAAGGCTCTAAACAAGGAGCTTCCTGATCCGTTCCCTGAAAATAAAGTGCGTGGACCTGAAGAGCATCCTAATCGGCCATATGGTAAAGAACCGCATGGTCATGTTGGTCCTGTCGATCACATACCGATCAAGGATCCGCCCCCACCTCCGCCGCCAAAGCCAAAAGCACCCGAGGAAAAGTGATGAGTTATTGGAATTCGGCAGCTAAAGACTTAGGTCTTGAAATCGAAAAGGATTACGTTCTCGAATTAGCAGGTGAGCGTATAAAGGCCAATTATCTTGTCAAGAATTTTGGCGCACGACGTGGAATGCTCGTGTTCCACAAAGCGGAGACGGTAGATGGTCTTGAGAAGAAGATCATCGCGGAAGGGTTTGGCTATTCCGTAATGTCTGACGCCCCAGAGAATGCGTACGACAGACTCGATCTAATCGACGTTTTAAGGGATTGGGGTTGGTCGGGGACATCTGAGAAACGACCCGATTGGATCGAGTCTGTATGAAGAATGGTTGTTTAAACGCGCGTAAATCAAGAAGCCCGCGCAATGCGCGGGCTTCTGCGGTGTGGCGATAGCGATTGTTAGCGTGTGGCTTGCGCGAGAACTGAATCGATCAGCGCTTTATGATCCTACCTAATCCGGCTCCCCCTCCGACGTCACCACAGGCAGCGCTACCTCCTCCCGCACCACCGACCCCAACAACCCCTCGCCCTGATCCGCGGCGAACAGCTGCTCCAGTTCCTTGCGCGCTTCCGCCGAGGTCTGCTGCAACGCTTCCTCGTCGTCGTAGACCAGATGCTGCGCGGACAGCATGCGCTCGTCGGCTTCCTTGAAGCGGCGCATGCGGTCGTCGGCGATTTCGGGCGGGAAGCCGAGTGCGATCAGCGCCTCGCGTCCGGTCTTGAGCGCGGAGAAGAACGTCTCGCGGATCGGCGTCACCCCGAAATCCATCAGCTGCCAGGCGTGGCGGCGATCGCGGGCGCGCGCGAGGATCTTGGCGTCGGGGCTGAAGCGGCGGATCAACCGCACCGTGCGCAGGCTGTCCTCGACGCTGCCCATCGCGACCACGAACAGGCGGATGTGTTCGGCGCCGGCGGAACGCAGCAGTTCCGGCTTGGTGGGATCGCCGTAATAGATCGGGTTGCCGAAGCGGCGGAAGAATTCGACCTGTTCGACATCGGAATCGATGGCGACGAAGCGCACCTTCTGGGTGAACAACAGTCGCGCGACGATCTGGCCGAAGCGACCGAAGCCGGCGATCATCACCTGCGGCTGGTCGTCGGGGATGTCGTCGAACGGACGATCATCCTTCTTCTTGCGCTTGCGTCCCACCAGCTTGCTCACGCCGATCACCAGCAACGGCGTCACCGCCATCGACAGGCCGACCACCGCGGTCAGCTGGTCGCGCAGCTCCGTCGGCAACAGGCGCACGCGTTCGGCTTCGTTGAACACCACGAAAGCGAATTCGCCGCCGAGCGACAGCACCGATGCCAGCAGCAATGCGCCCCGGGTGTCGAGCTTGCCGGGGAAGCGTCCGATCGTGAACAGGAAGACGAATTTCACCGCCATCAAGGTGGCGACGCCGGAGGCGATCAGGACCGGATGCGAGGCGACCTGGCGCAGGTCGATGCTCATGCCGACCGCCATGAAGAACAGGCCGAGCAGCAGGCCTTCGAACGGCTGGATCTGTGATTCCAGTTCGTGGCGGAATTCGGAATCGGCGAGGATCACGCCGGCGATGAAGGCGCCGAGGCCGGCGCTCAGTCCCGCGAGTTCGAGGAACCACGCACTGCCCAGCACCACCAGCAGTGCGGCCGCGGTGAACACTTCCGGCATGCCGGTGCGCGCGACGATCTTGAACAGCTGGCGCAACAGCAGGCGGCCGCCGAGCAGCAGCACCGCGATGGCGCCGATCGCCTTGCCGGCGGCGAGCCATGGCGAGGTGTCCGCGTGCTGGACGTTGCCGAGCAGCGGGATCGCGGCCAGCAGCGGGATCGCCGCGATGTCCTGGAACAGCAGGATGGCGAAGGCGAGGCGGCCGTGGTCGCTGCCGATCTCGCCGCGTTCCGACAGCAGTTGCAGGCCGACCGCGGTCGAGGACAGCGCCAGCGCGACGCCGATCACCAGCGCGGAGTTGAGGCCGGAACCGCGGAACCAGCAG
>JASLDW010000088.1 GCA_030151365.1 Lysobacter sp.
GGGCCGCCTGCACATCCTCGGCGAGATGGCGAACGCCATCACCACGCCGCGCGAAGAGCTGAGCGAGTACGCGCCGCGCCTGCTGACGATCAAGATCCACCCGGACAAGATCCGCGAAGTGATCGGCAAGGGCGGTGCGACCATCCAGGGCATCACCAAGGAAACCGGCACCCAGATCGACATCCAGGACGACGGCACCATCACCATCGCTTCGGTGAACAACGCCGCGGCGCTTGCCGCCAAGCAGCGCATCGAGCAGATCACCAGCGACGTCGAGCCGGGCCGCATCTACGAAGGCAAGGTCGCCAAGATCATGGACTTCGGTGCGTTCGTCACCATCCTGCCGGGCAAGGACGGCCTGGTGCACGTCTCGCAGATCTCCAACGAGCGCGTCGAGAAGGTCAGCGACAAGCTCAAGGAAGGCGACGTGGTCAAGGTCAAGGTGCTGGAAGTCGACAAGCAGGGCCGCATCCGCCTGTCGATGAAGGCCGTGGAAGAAGGCGAGGGCGCTCCGGCGGCCTGATCGTCCGATCCGGTGCGAAACACGAAAAAAGCAGGCTCCGGCCTGCTTTTTTCATTCCCGGCGGATCATCGGGTCATGACGATGCGACGGGTTGCATGGTATGAAGTCCATGCCGGCTTCCGGGGAGGAGTGAAATGCGGCTGTGGATCGTGATGCTTCTGCTGGGGCTGGCAGGCTCCGTTCTTGCAGGCGAATCCAGGCCGGATAATTCGGCGTGGAAATCCATCAATTCCGAAAGCGCCTATCGCGTGGAAGGCAAGGGCGATCCGGCAAAGGAGGACGCCCATGTCTCGATTCGCGCCACGGGCAATGCGCCCGAAGCGTTCGGAGGCGCGATCGCCAGTCTTGATGCCGCCGGTTTTCGTGGCCAGCGCGTCATCCTGTCATCCAATCTTTCCGCCATCCCGGGCACGAATGGGGCAGCGATCTGGATTCGCGCCGATGGCGTGGCCGGGAGGCTGCAGTTCGACACATCACAGGGACTTCCGATCATCGCTGGTGCAGCGCCGGCCCATCGCGAAGCCAGCATCGTGGTGCCTGACGATGCCACGCAGCTGATCTTCGGCGTTGTCATGAAAGGGAATGGCGGCGTGGAAGCCACCGATCTTCGCTTGCGCGCGATCCGTGCGTCCGATGTCATGGAATCGGCACTCAAGATCGTCAGGGACAACGCATTGAAAGCGGGTGCCATCGATTGGAACGTCGTGCCGGAACACATGCGGGTCGCAACGCGAGGTGCGCGCACGCCTGCGGACGTCTATCCGGCGATCCGCGAATTGCTGTCCATGCTCGGCGACGGCCACAGTTTCCATGTGAACGCGGAAGCTGCGCGGCAGCACGAGACGACGGCAAGTGCGCGCACCGAGGCCGTGGTCAAACTGCTCCCGGAAGGAGTCGGGTATGTGTCGATGCCAGGTTTCGTCGGTCGGGACGAACAAGGAGCAATGCAATTCGAGCACTTGGTGAATGGCGAAATCCAAGGCATCGCGGCCAAGGCCACGGCAGGCTGGATCGTCGATCTTCGCAACGATACCGGTGGCAACATGTGGCCGATGCTTGCGGCCCTGAAATCGTTGCTGGGCAAGGATGCCGTCGGCGGCGCCCGGGGGAGGAACGGCCAGGAACGGAAATGGCGGATCGAATCCGCGGAAGAAGGCATCGACTTGACCATGGCCAGAGTCGCGGTGCTTCTGGGGCCGAGGACGAGCAGTTCGGGCGAGGCGGTCGCGGTCGCATTCCACGGGCGCCCCGCAACGCGGTCGTTCGGCCAGCCCACGGATGGTCGATCGACGGTCAATGGTTCGTACAAGCTTGCTGATGGAAGCCTGTTATTCCTGACGACTGCAGTGGATGTCGACCGCAACGGCGTGGCATTCGGCGGCGTGATGCAGCCTGATGAATTGACACCAATTGCCGCCGACGAACGCGATCCCGCGATCGACGCGGCGGCTGCCTGGTTGCGGCACAACACAACCATGGGGCTTTCGCGACCGCGCGGAACACATCCGACCGGAAATTGAAAGAAGGACGTCACGGAACTGAAATCGGAAATCTCCAAGCTGCGCCGTCCGCCGGCGTATCGAAGCGGCGCGCCATCTTCCATTCCGATTCCAAGGATCGTTCCACATGTCTTCCTCCGCACGTCTCCCCGCGCGCAGCCTGCTCGCGCTGTCGCTCATCGCCTCAATGGGTTCCGTCTCCGCGCAGGACATGTCCGCGCAGCAGGCCGTTCCCGGTCCCGCCGACGCGCAGCCGGGCAACACCACCAGCAAGGATCTCGACACCATTTCGGTGATCGGTCGTGGCGAGACGCGCCAGGTACAGCGCATCAGCGCGAAGGACATGAAGACGTTGCCGCCGGGCGCGAGCCCGCTGAAGGTGCTGGAGAAACTGCCGGGCGTGCATTTCGAATCGGCCGACAGCTACGGCAATTACGAGTGGTCGACGCGCATCAGTTTGCGCGGTTTCAACCAGACCCATCTCGGGTTCACGCTCGACGGCATCCCGCTGGGCGACATGAGCTACGGCAACAACAATGGCCTGCACATCAGCCGCGCGTTGATCTCGGAGAACCTTGGCGGCGCCGAACTCGCCTCGGGCATCGGCGCCCTGGGCACGGCGTCGACCGGCAACCTCGGCGGCACGGTGCAGTTCCATTCCAGCGATCCGGCGCCGGAATACGGCGTGATGGTGGCACAAACCATCGGCAGCGACAGTACCTATCGCACCTATGGCCGCCTCGACACCGGCGATCACCACGGGTTCGCGATGTATCTCTCTGCCGAATCCGCCAAGGCCGACAAGTGGAAGGGCGACGGCGAGCAGAAGCAGTTCCAGTTCAACGGCAAGGCCGTCTACAGTTTCGGCGACAGCAAGGTCGGCGCGCTGCTGACCACCTCGAAGCGCAACGAGACCGACTACCAGGACCTGTCCTGGGACATGCTGAAGCGCTTGGGCTGGAACTGGGACAACTACGCACCGAACTGGCAGGCGGCGGTGAATGCGGCGAAGACGCAGTGCGGCGCCACCTATGTCTATACCTGCGATGACGCTTATTACGCCGGTCGCGGCCTGCGCAACGACAGCGTGAGTTCGTTGTTCGGCGATTTCGCGCTGGCCGAAGGCGTGCGCCTGAAGGCGACCGCCTATCACCACGAGAATCGCGGCCAGGGCCACTGGTTCACGCCGTACCAGGCGTCGTTCGCGGGCACCGCGCAGGAAACGCCGATCGCGATCCGGACCACCGAATACGGCATCAACCGTTCCGGCCTGATGGCCGATGTCGAGTGGGTACTGGGCAACAACCTGTTGCAGGCCGGGGTATGGGGCGAGGACAGCAAGCACACCGTGCAGCGAAACTTCTATTTCATCAGCGGCCCGGTGGACGACAGCTACTTCCTGCACAACCCGAACATCCGCAAGTTCTACCAGCGCTACAACACGCGGACACGAATGTTCTACCTGCAGGACAGCATCACGCTGCTCGACGGTCGCATGCACATCGACCTCGGCGTGAAGAGCCCGCACACCACCACGACGTCGACTTCGGTGCTGGGTTCCTATGCCAACGGCCGCCTGAAGGCCGGCAAGGGCGTGTTGCCGCAGGTCGGCCTCGGATACAAGTTCGACGACCACAACGAACTGTTCGCGTCGTACGCGCAGAACATCGCCGCGTTCCAGGCCGGCATCAGCGGCCCCCTCGCGACCACGCAAGTGGCGTTCGACACCTTCGGCGGCAAGCTGAAGCCGGAAGAATCCTCGACGCTGGAAGCCGGTTATCGCCACGGCAGCGATCTGTTCGAAGGCTCGATGGCGCTGTACACGGTGAAGTTCAAGAATCGCCTGCTGTCGATCGCGCAGTGCACGTCCGGCATCCAGGGGTGTCCGTCGGCCTATGCCAACGTCGGCACGGTGAACAGCCGCGGCGCCGAGGCCACCTTCATCCTCAAGCCGATCCAGGGCCTTCGCTGGTACAACACGCTGTCGTACAACAAGTCGACCTATGCCGACGATTACACCGATGGCGCCACCCTGGTTCCGGTGAAGGGCAAGACGACGGTGGATTCGCCGAAACTGCTGTTCAGCACCGAGCTGGGCTATGCGGCGAATGGCTGGGATCTGCGCCTGGCCGGCAACTACACGGGCAAGCGCTATTACACCTATCTCAACGACAACCCGGTCCCGAGCTACTGGCTGTTCAATGCATCGGCGGGGTACGATTTCGGCAAGACGGGCTTCATGCAGGATCTGCGCGTGGCGTTGAACGTGACCAACCTGGCCAACAAGCACTATTTCGGCACCATTGGCTCGAACGGCTTCGCCGCCAGCGACGTCGGCGGTTATTTCGCCACCATGCAGGCCGGCGCGCCGCGCCAGGGCATGCTGACCGTCACCGCGAAGTTCTGATCGAGATGGTCTCCGACGGACGCCGGCGTTTCCTCAAGGGTTCGGCTCTGGCTGCAGGTGCGTTCGGCCTGCAGCTGATCCCGCCGGCGATCCGCGCGGCACTGGCGGTGGAGCCGGCGCGCGTCACCGGGACCCTGCGCGATGTCGAGCACATCGTGGTGCTGATGCAGGAGAACCGCTCGTTCGATCATTATTTCGGGGCGATGCGCGGCGTGCGCGGATTCGGGGATCCGCGGCCCGCGCCGTTGCCGAACGGGCGCACGGTCTGGGAGCAGCCGGCACTGCCGGGGGGCGAGCCAGCGATCACGCCGTTCCATCTCGATTCGAACGCGACGGCGGCGCAATGCCTCGCAGACATCGACCACGGCTGGAAGGATTCGCACGCGTTGTGGCGGCACCACGACGCCTGGATGAAGGTGAAGGGGCCGATGTGTTTCGGTCACTTCACCCGCAGCGACCTGCCGTTCTATTACGCGCTGGCCGATGCCTTCACCGTCTGCGATGCCTATCATTGCTCGATCTTCGGGCCGACCAATCCCAACCGCCTGCATCTGTTTTCCGGCACCAGTGGCCTGACCGCGGGAAACACCGGCAAGCAAGCCGTCACCAACGTCGACGACGGCAACTGGAGCGCCGACATGGCGGCGGACAAGGCAGGGTTCACGCCGTTCGCGTGGCGCACCTATGCCGAGCAGTTGCAGGACGCCGGCGTGGCGTGGAAGGTCTACCAAGAATACGACAATTACGGAGACAACCCGTTGCAGTCGTTCGCGGCGTTCCGCGGGCTCGATCGTTCATCGCCGCTGTACCGGCGTGGTCGCGCATTCGCCGATGGCTCGACGAAGGACAACGCACCGAAGACGCGTGGCGAGCACGTGATCGCAGAATTCGCGCGCGACGTCCGCGAGGGCAAGTTGCCGCAAGTATCGTGGATCGTTCCGCCCTACATCATGAGCGAGCACCCGGCGGCGACACCGGCGTACGGCGAATCGCTGAGCGCGCAGTTGCTGGCGGCGCTCGCGGCCAATCCGGAGGTGTGGGCCAAGACCGTTTTCATCATCAATTACGACGAGAACGGCGGCTTCTTCGACCATGTGCCGCCGCCGATCGGCTCGAATGCCGCGGGCATCGGTGCCAGCACCGTGCGTCTCGATGGCGAGGATTATCACGGCGTGCCGGTCGGCCTCGGGCCGCGCGTGCCGATGCTGGTGGTCTCGCCGTGGAGCCGCGGCGGCTGGGTGAATTCGCAGGTGTTCGACCACACCTCGGTGATCCGCCTGATGGAGGAACGCTTCGGCGTGCACTGCGGCACCATCAGCCCGTGGCGGCGCGCGGTGTGTGGGGACCTCACTTCGACGCTGGCATTCGATGTCCGCGACGATGCTTGGCCGAAGATGCCCGATGCCTCCGGTCGCCAGCAATGGGCCGATGCCAGCTGCAAGCAGGCGATCCCGCAAACGCCGACCGCTCCGGCGGCATTGCCGGTGCAGGAGCCCGGGCGGCGTCCGGCGCGGGCCTTGCCGTATGCGTTGTCGGCGTCGGCGCGCGTCGATGACGCCGCGCGGACGATTGAGCTCGAGTTCGTCAATTCGGGCAAGGCCGGCGCAGTGTTCACCGTGTATCGAACCGACGACAGCGATGCCGGCCCTTGGTGGTTCACGGTGGAAGCGGGCAAGTCGTTGCGCCACCGCTGGGATCTTGCGTCCGACGGCGGATACGCTTTCGAGGTGCAGGGACCGAATGGCTGGTTGCGCACCTTCAGCGGCAGGGTCGTGGGCAAGGGCGCGCGCCCGGAAGTCGAATTCGTCGCACGGGGCGATCGCTGCGTGCTGCGGATGCGCAACGATGGCGATACCGTCTGCATGTTGCGGGTGGCACCGGGACAGTACGACCACGGCGCGGCGCGCACGCATGTGCTGGCACCGGGAGCGCACGTCGAGGACAGTCGCGATATCGCCGCATCCGATCACTGGTACGACCTGCAGGTGGCGCTGGAAGGCGATGCATCGTTCAAGCGCCGTTTCGCCGGCCATGTCGAAACCGGGCGCGCCAGCCGCAGCGATCCCGCGCTATCGGGCTGATCAGCCGTCCAGGGTGTCGCGATCCGGAGGCGGCCCCAGCTTGATCGACAATTTCCTGCGCATCTGGCGGCGGAACACCCGCGCCAACATTGCGAAGCCGACGCTGGTCGGATGCATCTCGTCGGCCCAGTACTCGGGATCGGGCAGGGTGCCGCGCAGGTCGACGAAATCGAAGACGCGACCACTGGCGGGATCGTCGCGCAACGGAACCAGCACCTTGTCGACGAATCCGTCGATCATCGCCTTGGCGAATTCGCGTTGCTGTTCGACGCGTGGCAGGGCGCTGGCGATGTTGGGCGCGATCCACGGTCCGGTGCCGTGGGTGAACAATGCCGCGAGTCCGAGGTTGCCGAGGGTGAACTTCGCGCGCTCGCCCATGCGCTGCGGATAATCGTAACTGTGGGCGAGGATCGGTGTCTGCGGCTTGATCGCACGGAAGGCCTCGATCAGGCGATGGTAGGCCGCGCGCACGGCATCGTAACGGCCACTGGTTTCGACGCGCGCGAAGGCGGCATCGACGCTCATTTCGCCCATGCCCTTGAACAGCTGCCAGAGGAAATCGCCGACGAAATCGTTGCCGCCGGCACTCAGCAGGACCAGGTCGAAGGCGAAATCGCGGTACCGGCCGGAGAGATCGGCGACACCGGTCGGCGAGAACATGTCGATGGCGAGATCACCAACGCGCTCGGTGCGGAAGAACAATCCGCCACCGCCGAACAGGGGAACGCCTGCGGCTTCGTCCTCCGGTGATGGATAGACCAGCCAGTCGAGCAGGTTCATCGCCAGCGGCGTGGCGAACCAGGAATCGCCCTCGCAGAAGATGACCGGCGTGGAGTGGAACGCCGCGGGATAGCGCTCCAGCTCGCGATAGAGGTCGCGGAACTGGCCGGCGCGGGTCGTGAGCAACGATTGCGAGGAGGGCATGCCGATTTCCGCGTTGCAGCATTCTCCGTGACGATACTCGCAAATCGCGACGCGGGGTGAATGCGGTTTACACTGCGCCGATGCAGCCTTCGCGCAAGAAGTCCCGGATCACCTCGCTCGACATCGCGCATCGCGCGGGCGTATCGCAGGCCACCGTGTCGCGCGTGTTGCGCGGCAGCCCGTTGGTGAATGCGGAAACCCGCCGACGCGTCGAAGAAGCCGTGCGCGAACTCAACTACAAGGTCGATCGCCATGCCTCGAGCCTGCGCACCCAACGCGCCGGCACGCTGGCGTTGCTGCTGTTCGAGGAGCCCGGTCCCGAGGACGCGGTGATCAATCCGTTCTTCCTGTCGATGCTGGGTTCGATCACTCGCGAGTGCGCGCGCCAGGGCCACGATTTGCTGGTGTCGTTCCAGCAACTGTCGGACGACTGGCATGCCGATTACGAGGACAGCATGAAGGCCGACGGCCTGATCCTGCTCGGCTATGGCGACGACGTGTTGTATCAGGAGAAGCTCGAGCACCTGCACGCGCAGGGCACGCATTTCGTGCGCTGGGGGCCGGTACGCGCGGGCCAGATCGGGATTTCCATCGGCTGCGACAACCATCTCGGTGGCCAGCTTGCCGGTGCGCATCTGCTGGAGCTGGGGCGCAGGAAGATCGCCTTCCTCGGCGATGCCTCGTCGCACTATCCGGAATTCTTCGCACGCTTCAACGGCTGCGAGGCGGCGTTGCAGGCACAGGGATTGAAGCTGGATCGTGCATTGCAGGTGGACGCCAGCAGCAGCGAGGAGGACGGCCATCGCGCCGCGCGCGAACTGCTGGCGCGCGGTCTGGAGTTCGATGCGATCTTCGCCGGCAGCGATCTGATCGCGATCGGGGCGATGGCGGCCCTGCGCAGCGCCGGCAAGCGGATTCCGCAGGATGTCGCGGTGGTCGGTTTCGACGGCATGCCGCAGGCGCGCTACAGCACGCCGCCGCTGACGACCGTCGTGCAGGACACGCAGCTCGCCGGACGGTTGCTGGTCGACAGCCTGCTGATGCTGATCCGCGAGCAATCGACGAACAGCATCATGATCGCGCCGCAACTGGCGGTGCGGGCATCGAGTGGCGGTTAATCCTGTTTCCTGCGCGCGCCCGACATCGCGACATCAAGCGCCGACTGCAGTTTCGGATCGCTGACTTTCGCCGCCAACGTATAGACCTGTACGCCGTGCGCGGGGACACGGCTGGTCAGCGCCTGCCCCGAAGCGATCCTGCGCTTGCTGCCATCGATCGCCGACGTCCAGTTGCCGGCCTGTGCATCATCGATGCGGAACTCTTGCGGCGTGTCGCCCTTGTTGAGCAGCACCAGCGCACTCTCGTTCTTTCCATCGTGCTGGTAGACGCGCCAGAACGCCGCGCGATCGCCCGCGAGTTCGAGATCGACCTGTAACCCGCGCTGCAGGGCGACATGTGCCTGGCGCACCTTGGCGATGCGGATCATCGCCGCACGGATCGGACTCTTGCGCGCCTCGGCAATCCCCTTGGTGCCGAAGTAGTTGCGGTTGCCGGCGTGCTCGGCGGCGCCGCGCTCGAAGCCCGACTCCGAGCCGTAATAGATCACCGGGATGCCGCGCGCCGTGAACAGCCAGTTGTTGGCGTCGATGAAGCCGTTGTCGCTGGCATCCATCCGCGCCATGTCGTGGTTGTCGTAGAAGGTCATCAGCTCGTACGGATTCGCGTACGGGCCATTGGTCAGATGCAGCGGTTCGGCGAGCGCCGCGTACGAACCGCCACCATGCTCGAAGGTGGCCTGCAGGGCCTTGCGCAACGGGAAATCGAGCACGCTGACATTGGCATTCTGCTTCAGGGTGTGCTCGGCGATCTTGTTGGCGTCGTAATCGAAGGCTTCGCCGAACATGAAGAAGCCCGGGCGCTTCTGGCGGATGCGATCGACGAAGGCATGCCAGTAGGCATGCGGCATCCAGCCGATGGTGTCGATGCGGAAGGCATCGGCGCCCTGGTCGATCCACTGCGAATACGCGCCGACGAAATACTCCAGCACCGCCGGGTTGTTCTCGTTCATGTCCGAGAGCTGCACCAGGTTGCCGCTGGTGTTGTACCAGGCGTGCAGCGGATTGTGCTTCGGATCGAGTTTGTCCGGCGCCAGGTTCTGCTCGTCGGCCATCAACCGCCAGTGCTTGTCGTAGATCTTGCCGTACTTCGGCTGGTCCTTCGGCATGGTGAACGCCGGCGAGCCGTGGTTGCAGACGATGTCGAGCACCACCTTCAGTCCATGCGCGTGCATGGCGCGGGTGAAACCGCGGAAGTCGAGCCCGCGGCTCGGCAGGTGTTCATCCACCACCCAGAAATTGTCGCCCCAATAGCCGTGGTAGCCGGTCTTGCCGCCGTCGGTGAAGTGGCCGCCCCATTTCACCGGCTCGCCGCCGGTAAAGGCTTCGTCCGGGTTGTCGACGATGGGCGTGATCCACACCGCGCCGAAGCCCATTTCCTTGATGTAGGAAATATTGTCGACGATGCCCTTGAAGTCGCCGCCCATGTAGCCGACGTTGTCGCTTTTGCCTGCGGGTGCGCTGGGCACCGGGCGATCGAAGGTGTAGAACGCCGCGCCCATGGCCTTGCCCTGGTTGCGGTGGTCGTTGGAGGGATCGCCGTTGGCGAAGCGATCGGTCATCACGAAATACACCGCGTCGCTGGCCATCGGCTGGAGGGTGCCGTAGTAGTCG
>JASLDW010000056.1 GCA_030151365.1 Lysobacter sp.
ATCGGCTCAAGGCCTCGCAGGCGGGCACGTCCCGTCACCTGAAGTGGCTCGTGGTCAAACACGGAATGGCCGACTACTTCCTCGATCCAAACGACGGGCGCTTCCGGCTTACCCGTCTCACCTCTAAGGGTGCTAAGTTCGTCGAGAAGCTCCTAGGGACCATCGACAAGTGAAGCACATCGTTGAATTTGTAAAGGCCGGCCCGGTATACACCGCCCTCCTCGTCACTGGGGCGATCTGCTGGGCAATACACAGGGGAATCCTATGAAACTCAAGCAGCGAACCGAAGGCGGCACGTGGTACGTGCATTTCACTGGACTAGGCGGCCAGAGAGTTCGTCTTTCGACCGATACATCCAGTAAAGATGATGCTTCCGTAAAGGCACATACAGTCGTCGCGAAGTATTGGCTCGAAGCGGCCGGCACCAAACCCGTCGAGGGCTACACCGGGGACACCCTTGAGTCGATGCTGCGTCGTGCTTGGGAAGTCCTCTGGAATGCCCCGGACGTCAAGAAGTCCAACAAGTACAGCAACAAGAAGCGAATGCAGAAGCTCATTCGCCTGGCCGGGCACTGGCGCCGAGAGTCGATAACGGCGGCCAAGGTGCGCGATCTGTTGGACGGCATCACCACCGGCAAGAACAATCCCAAGCCGATCGCAGCGGCGACGAAGAACCGCTACGTGGCCATGCTCTCGGCCGCCTACACCGTGGCACGGGAGGCGAACCCCTCCATTGCTATGCCCGTGTGGCCCCACTGGGAAGAAAACAACATCAAGGAACGCTACGTGTCCGACGACGAGGAGGCGGCGATCCTGAAGTGGTACGGCGACAACATCGCCAAGGGCGACGACCTGGGCGCGTACAGCCGCGACCTGTTCGTGGTCCTGATCGACTCAGGGATGCGCTGCTCGGAGGCTATGCAGGAGATGGGCGCGGCCAGCTTCCGGACCCTCCAGGGCGGCAAGATCGGCGTCCACCTGAAGCACGGCTCCACGAAGAACGGCAAGGGCCGCGTGGTCCCCCTGTCCGCCCGAGCTACCCAGGCGGCCCTTCGGATGATCGCCTCGCCGTACCACGGGTTGAACTCTAAGGGAGAGCCGAACTGGACCAGCCAGCTCGCCGGCCAGAAGTTCAAGCGCATCCTCAAGGACTGTGGGATTCAGGGTGTGACCCTGCACATCCTCCGCCACACCACGGCGTCGCGCCTGCTCCAAAATGGCGCCGACATCTACAAGGTCATGCTCTGGCTGGGGCACTCCAGCATCGAGGTGACCAAGCGGTACGCCCACCTACAACCGAATGCACTTGTGGCTGAAGCGCATCTTCTGGATGGACGTGCAGATGTGCAGATGCCGTCATCTCCGGAAGTACATCCACTACTGACGGCACAATCACTAGACGATGGCACAGTAGGGTCTTTCATGGAACCCCTCGAATCCTCGCTCAGTCACTGAGATTCAAGAGAAAAAATGGGGTGGCTGAGGGGACTCGAACCCCCGACATCCGGAATCACAATCCGGTGCTCTAACCAACTGAACTACAGCCACCATTGAAACTTTTGCTACGCGATTGGCGCGCCCGGCAGGACTCGAACCTGCAACCACCGGCTTAGAAGGCCGGTGCTCTATCCGGTTGAGCTACGGGCGCAAGGAAATCGATGGAGGAAGAGATGGTCGGGGTAGAGGGATTCGAACCCCCGACATCCTGCTCCCAAAGCAGGCGCGCTACCAGACTGCGCTATACCCCGACGAGAGCCGTTCTTCCTGCCCCGCCCTGCGGTCCCCGCACACCGTGCAACGACGCTCGCGAAACAACGTGCGGCATTGTCGCGTCCGACCGCGGCACTGTCAAATTGCCGTGGCCCGCGTGCGACTTACAGTCTGCGCGTGATCGCTTCGGCGAAGCTGGTCGTGGTGCCGCCGCCGCCGAGGTCCGGCGTCAGGTCGTCCTTCGCCTCGAGCGTGGCAATGATGGCGTTGCGCAGGCGCGCGGCCTGTTCCGGCATGCCGAGGTGGTCGAGCATCTGGCCCGCGGCGAGCAGCAACGCGCAGGGATTGGCGATGCCCTTGCCGGCGATGTCCGGCGCGGAACCGTGGACCGCTTCGAAGATCGCGGCGTTGTCGCCGATGTTGGCGCCGGGCGCGAGGCCGAGGCCGCCGACCAGGCCGGCGCAGAGGTCGGAAATGATGTCGCCGAACAGGTTGGTGGTGACGATGATGTCGAACTGCTCCGGACGCATCACCAACTGCATGCAGGTGTTGTCGACGATCATCTCGTTGCACTCGATGTCCGGGTACTGCGCGGCGATGACGCGCGCGGTCTTCAGGAACAGGCCCGAGGTCGACTTGAGGATGTTGGCCTTGTGCACGATCGTGACCTTCTTGCGGCCGATCTTGCGCGCCATCTCGAAAGCGTAACGGACGACGCGCTCGGCGCCCTTGTGGGTGATGCGCGAGGTCGAGGTCGCGACTTCGCCGTCTTCGGACACAGTCTGGCCTTCGCCGATGTACAGGCCTTCGGTGTTCTCGCGGATGGTGATGAGGTCGACGACCGCTGGGAAGCGCGACTTGGTGTTGGGGAAGCTCTTGGCCGGGCGCACGTTGGCGTAGAGGTCGAAGGTCTTGCGCAGGGTGACGTTGATCGAGGTGAAGCCCTCGCCCACCGGCGTGGTGAGCGGCGCCTTCAGCGCGACCTTGTTGCGCGCGATCGAATCGAGCGTGGCCTGCGGCAACAGCTCACCATGCCTTTCCAGCGCGACCATGCCGGCGTCTGCTTCCTCCCAGGCGAGGTCAAGCTTCATCGCGTCGAGCACGTGCAGGGTGGCGGCCATGATCTCGGGGCCGATGCCGTCGCCGCGGATCACGGTGATGGTCTGGGTCATTGGTGTTTCCTTCTCTGGAGTACGGGCGTGGCGAAATGGCGCCCGAGGCGCGTCCACGCGGGAAATCGGTGCGTCGATTATGCCAGACGGCGGCGCATGGGGCCGCGCGCGAGGCTTCAGGCTTGCTGCAGCAGCGGCTCGAACTTGCCGGCGCGATGCAGGGCCATCATGTCGTCATAACCGCCGACATGGGTCTCGCCGACGAAGATCTGCGGCACGCTGGTGCGCTTCGCCATCGCCACCATCTTCTCGCGCTCGGCGGGATCGAGGTCGACGCGCACTTCGCGCCATTCCAGGCCCTTGCTCTTGAGGAAGTTCTTGGCGGCCACGCAGTACGGGCAGACCTGGGTGGTGTAGAGGGTGATTTCTGGCGTGGACATGGTCGGGATGCGGCGATTGACCTACATATGATGCGACTTCGGGAGCCGCTTTGCATTGCCCCGGCGGTACGGTTTACGGCAAATTCACGCCTGTGCCCCGCCGGCGCCACATGATGTGACGCGATCCACCCACCCCGCCACCGGATGTCCCGAGTGCACCGCCACCTTCCCACCGCCCTCGCCCTTGCAATCACGCTCGCCATCGGCGTGGCCCGCGCCCAGCAGGGCCATCTGCCGGACATGGGATCGTCGGCGGCGCGCATCATCACCCCGGCGGAACAACGCGAATACGGCGCGATGACGCTGGCGCAGCTGCGCCGCTTCGACTACACGCTGGACGATCCGCTGCTGGCCGACTGGTTGCAGGGCGTCGGCAACCGCCTGGTGGCGTCGAGCGACGCCAATAGCACGCCTTTCACCTTCTTCCTGCTGCGCGAACGCGAAATCAACGCCTTCGCCACCCTGGGCGGATACGTCGCGGTGAACAGCGGCCTGGTGCTGACCGCCGAACGCGAGGACGAAGTCGCCGCGGTGCTGGCGCACGAGGTGTCGCACGTCAGCCAGTCGCATGTCTTGCGTGCGGTCGAACGCGCGCAACGCGACCAGTTGCCGATCCTGCTGGCGATGCTCGGCGCGATCGTGGTGGCGCAGAAGGCCGGTGGCGGCGGCAATTCCTCCAGCAACGCGACGATGGCCGCGGTCGCCGGCGCGCAGGGATTGATGGTGCAGCGCCAGCTCGACTATTCGCGCAGCAACGAATCGGAAGCCGATCGCGTCGGCATCCGCCTGTTGGCGCGCGCCGGTTACGATCCCAACGCAATGGCGGGATTCTTCGAGCGCATGGAAACCGCGATGCGGGCGAACCGTGGCGGCGACCGCGAACAGACGCCGGACTATCTCCTCACCCACCCGGTCACCGGCAGCCGCATCGCCGAGGCCAAGGCGCGCGCCGCCCAGATGAGCAGCGCGCCGGTCGTGACCAACATCGCCAGCCGCGACAATCCGCTGCTGCCGCCGGGCGTGCGCGTGCAGGTCGCGCAACGCAGTGCCAGCGGCATGTTCGACTACGCCAAGGAACGCATGCGCGCGCTCAGCGCGGACACGCCGGCACAGGCCGTGCAGGAATACGAACGCCTGGCGACCCGGCGCCCGCTCAGCGACGCGCAACGCTATGGCGAGGCCGTGGCCCGCCTCGCCGCCGGCCAGTTCGCCCAGGCCGATGCTTCCCTGGCTTCGTTGCTGCAGAAGCACCCGGACAATTGGTGGCTGGCGGTCGGCATGGCCGAGGCCGACAACGGCATCGGTCGTCGTGCCGAAGCGGATTCGCGCCTCGCCGCCCTAATCCATCGCATGCCGGGCAATCGTGCCATCGCGATCGCCTATGCCCAGATCCTCAACCGGCGTGGCGGGCGCGATGCCGGCCAGCGCGCGGTCGAGATCCTGCGACCGCTCGCCGCCGACGGTGGCGACGACCCGACCTTCCAGAGCACCTTGGGGCGCGCCGCCGAACAGGCGGGCGACCCCATCCGCGCCGGCGAGGCCTATGCCCAGGCCGCCTACCTGAACGGAAATCCGCGCCGCGCCCTGCTCCAGCTCCACACCCTGAAGAACCGTCCGGACCTCGATTACTACGCGCGCACCCGCATCGACGCCCGCATCGCCGCGATCACGCCAGAGGTGCTGGACATGCGCAAACAGGGCATCCAGGACATGGACGCAGGTCCAAACGAGGACAGGAACCTTCGGCAAGCGCTTGATTCACTGAGATAAATTTGGCGTTCATCCATGGCGATGACGTTGTCATCGTATTGTCAATAAACTGTCGTCTCCTGTCGCGATCCCGCCATTTGGGTTCATCCCGTGCAGAAGCGCATCCTGATCGTCGACGACGAGCCCGCCATCCGCGACATGGTCGCCTTCGCCCTGCGCAAGGCCGAATACGACGCCGTCCACGCCGGCGATGCCCGCGAGGCCCAGAACGCGATCGCCGACCGCCTCCCCGACCTGATCCTGCTCGACTGGATGCTGCCCGGCACCAGCGGCCTGGAATTGGCCAGGCGCTGGCGCAAGGACAGCATGACCCGCGACGTGCCGATCATCATGCTGACCGCGCGCGGCGAAGAGAACGATCGCGTCAGCGGCCTCGAGGCCGGCGTCGACGACTACGTGGTGAAGCCGTTCTCCTCGCGCGAGCTGCTGGCGCGCATCCGCGCGGTGATGCGCCGTTCCCGCGAGGACGACGAGGAAGGCAATGTCGCGCTGGGCGCGTTGCGCATCGATGGCGCCGCCCATCGCGTGTTCGCGCAGATCGGCGACGACAATTCCCCGGTGGCGATCGGCCCGACCGAGTACCGCCTGCTGCATTTCTTCATGACCCACCCCGAACGCGTCTACACCCGCTCGCAGTTGCTCGACCATGTCTGGGGCGGCAGCGTCTACGTCGAGGAGCGCACGGTCGACGTCCACATCCGTCGCCTGCGCAAGACGCTGGAACCGCACGCGCTCGACCACATGGTGCAGACGGTCCGCGGCGCCGGTTATCGCTTCTCGATTTCCGCCTGACGCCAGGCCCGACCGACCCGATGATGTGCGAATGAGCATCCGTTCCGCCTGGTTCGCGACATTGTTGCCGCTGGGCGTCGTGCTGGCACTCGCGGCACTGGTCGGGATCTTCAGCGGGTACATCTGGGCCGCGCTCGCGATCGCCGCGCTCGCGGTGCTCGCCTGGCACTACTGGCGGATGCGCACGATCATCAACCGCATCGCCGCGCGCCGGCGCATCCGCGCGCCGGAAGGCGCCGGCATCTGGAACGAACTCGAGCGCCTGCTCGCGCGCCAGCAAGGCGAAGTCCGCACCCGCAAGAAACGCCTGCTGGCGATGCTGCGCACCTATCGCGCCGCGGCCGCGACACTACCCGATGCCGTCGTCGTGCTGAGGCGCAACAGCCAGCGCACGCTGTGGTTCAACAAGGCCGCGACGACCCTGCTCGGATTGAAGTATCCCGAAGACATCAACCGCCCGATCGGCGAACGCCTGCAATCGCTTCCGCTGTCGCGCTGGCTGGCCGCGGGCCGCAACGCCGAACCGATGCACGACGCGGCTTCTCCCGTCGATCCCAACCTGCGCCTGAACCTGCGCCTGATCCCGTATTCGGACGAATACTGGCTGCTGATCGCGCGTGACGTCAGCAAGCTGCTGCATCTCGAACAGATGCGCCGCGATTTCGTCGCCAATGTTTCGCACGAACTGCGCACGCCGCTGACGGTGCTGCACGGCTATCTCGACATGATGGACGATGACGACGGCAGCGAGACGTCGCGGATGTTCGCCGAGATGCGCCAGCAATCGCAGCGAATGGCGCAACTGGTGGAAGACCTGTTGACGCTGTCGCGGCTGGAATCGCAGGAACGCTTCGCCGACGACCACGTGGCGATGCCGTTGATGCTGGCGGTGCTGCGGCGCGAAGCCGATGCCCTGAGCCAGGGACGCCACGCCATCTCGATCACGGACGATGCCGATGTCGATCTGTGGGGATCGAACAAGGAACTGCACAGCGCCTTCTCCAACCTGATCAGCAACGCGATCCGCTACACGCCGGCCGGCGGCCGCATCGATGTCCGCTTCGCGCGCGAAGGCGACGGCGCGGTGCTGGAAGTCGCCGACAGCGGCTACGGCATTCCCGCCGCGCATATTCCCAGGATCACCGAACGGTTCTATCGTGTCTCCACCAGCCGCTCGCGCGAAACCGGCGGCACCGGGCTTGGCCTGTCCATCGTCAAGCACATCCTGAACCACCACGAAGCCCGCCTCGACATCCACAGCGAGGTCGGCAAAGGAAGCACGTTCTCATGTCACTTCGGAAAGGAACGCGTCGTCCCGCGACCAGCCGCGGAATGAAGGCGTCTTCGCGCAAGGTCAAGCCCGACCTGCACGACCCCGCGTTGTACTTCAACCGCGAACTGTCGCAGCTCGACTTCAATTTCCGCGTGCTGGCGCAGGCGCAGGATCCGTCGATCCCGCTGCTGGAACGCCTGCGCTACCTGTGCATTTCCTGCACCAACCTCGACGAGTTCTTCGAGATCCGCGCCGGCAGCCTGCAACACGCCGAGCATCTCGGCCTGCAGCCCGGGCCGGACGGTCGCTCGCATGCGACGGTGCTGCAGCAAATCCACGAACGCGCCGCCGGGCTGGTGAAGGCGCAGTACGCCAATTTCGACACCGAACTGCGCCCCGCCCTGCACGCCGAAGGCATCCGCCTGCTGCAACGCGCGCAATGGTCGCCGGAACAGACGGAATGGCTGCGCAAGTATTTCCGCGAACAGATCATGCCGGTGCTGTCGCCGATCGCGCTCGATCCCTCGCATCCGTTCCCGCGCATCCTCAACAAGGCGTTGAACGTCGTCGTCGTCCTGCGCGGGCGCGACGCCTTCGGCCGCAAGGGCCATCTCGCCATCGTGCGCGCGCCGCGTTCGCTGTCGCGCATAATCCAGATCCCCGACCTCACCGGCGCCGGCGGCCAGGACTTCGTCTTCCTGTCGTCGGTGCTGTCGGAATTCGTCGGCGAACTGTTCCCTGGACTGAAGGTCCAGGGCGCCTACCAGTTCCGGGTCACGCGCAATTCCGAATTGATCGTCGACGAGGAGGAAGTCGACAACCTCGCCCATGCGCTGCGCGACGAACTGATCGGTCGTGGCTACCTGAAGGCGGTACGCCTGGAACTGGCGGAAACCTGCCCGCCCGAGATCGAGCGCTTCCTGCTGCAAAACTTCGAACTGACCGAGAACGCGGTGTACCGCATCAGCGGACCGGTCAACCTCAATCGCGTGGTGCAGGTCTACGACCTGATCCGCGATCGCCCCGACCTCAAGTTCCAGCCGATGATTCCCCGCCAGATGGACGAGGAGTCGATGTTCCGCCGCGTCGCCGCCGGCGACGTGCTGCTGCACCACCCGTTCGACGCGTTCACGCCGGTGGTCGATCTGATCCGTGAAGCCGCGGAAGATCCCGACGTGCTGGCGATCAAGCAGACGCTGTATCGCACCGGCAAGGATTCGGCGATCGTCGACCACCTGATCCGCGCCGCGCGCAACGGCAAGGACGTGACCGTGGTCGTCGAACTGCGCGCCCGTTTCGACGAGGAGGCCAACCTCGGCCTCGCCGACCGCATGCAGGAAGCCGGCGTGCAGGTGGTGTATGGCGTGGTCGGTTACAAGACCCACGCCAAGATGTTGCTGATCGTCCGCCGCGAGGGCAAGGGCCTGCGCCGCTACGTCCACCTCGGCACCGGCAACTACCACAGCAGCACCGCGCGCCTGTACACCGACTTCGGCCTGATCACCTGCAACAAGGACATCGGCGAGGACGTCAGCCGCACCTTCCAGCAGATTTCCGGCATGGCCTCGGCGATCAAGCTCAAGCGCCTCCTGCTCTCCCCGTTCACCCTGCACAGCGGCCTGCTGGCACGCATCGAGCGCGAGACCATGCACGCGCGCAAGGGCAAGCCGGCGCATGTGATCGCCAAGATGAACGCATTGAACGAACCCGATGTGGTGCGTGCGCTGTATACCGCGTCGCAGGCCGGAGTGAAGATCGACCTGATCGTGCGCGGCGCCTGCACGCTGCGCCCGGGCGTGCCCGGCGTCTCCG
This sequence comes from Lysobacter sp., assembly GCA_030151365.1. GTDB lineage: Bacteria > Pseudomonadota > Gammaproteobacteria > Xanthomonadales > Xanthomonadaceae > Solilutibacter. Next base: position 8,910 of record JASLDW010000056.1, read on the forward strand.
ACAACATCCGCGTGCGTTCGATCGTCGGCCGCTTCCTCGAACACCATCGCGTGTACTGGTTCGCCAACGACGGGGAACCGGAGATCTTCTGCTCGTCCGCCGACTGGCTGGAGCGCAACCTGCTGCGACGCGTGGAGACCTGCTTCCCGATCCTCGACCCGGTGCTGGCGCGGCGCGTCTACGACGAGGCGCTGGCGAACTACCTGGAAGACAACACCCAGGCCTGGGACCTGCAGGAAAACGGCGAATACCGGCACCTGCAACCGATCGACAGCCAGCCGCCGCATTCGGCGCAGTTGTCGCTGCTGGAACGCATCGATGGGCCGACGCCGATCGCATGACCGCACGCCATCACGGATGACCCACTAAGCTAGCCCGCCATGAGCCCGAGCCGCGCCATCACCGCCGAAACACCCCTGCGCGACGGCGACATGCTGGCCGCGGTCGATCTCGGCTCCAACAGTTTCCACATGGTGGTGGCGCGATACACCCTCGGCCAGTTGCGCGTGGTCGATCGCATCCGCGAAATGGTGCGCATGGCCGAAGGCCTCGATCGTTCTGGCCACCTCGACACCGTCGTGCAGAAACGCGCCCTCGATTGCCTGTCGCGTTTCGGCCAGCGCATCCGCGACATCCCGCCGTGGCGCGTGCGCGCACTCGCCACCAACAGCGTGCGCCGCCTGCGCGATCCCCAGGAATTCCTGGTGCCCGCGGAAATCGCCCTCGGTCATTCCATCGAGGTGGTGTCCGGCCGCGAGGAAGCGCGACTGGTCTACCTCGGCGTCAGCCATGCGCAACCGCCCAGGAACGGCGAGTTGCGGCTGGTGATGGACATCGGCGGCGGTTCCACCGAATGCATCATCGGGCGCGGACTGGAACCGATCGAACGCGAAAGCCTGCAGGTCGGTTGCGTCGCCACCACCCGGCGCTTCTTCGCCAACGGCAAGCTCACCCGCAAGAAGTGGCGGCAGGCGCTGACCGAAGTCGCGGCGGAATTCCAGCAGTTCTCCAGCACCTATCGCGACCTCGGCTGGGAGGATGCGCTGGGGTCATCCGGCACCATCAAGGCGATCGGGAAGATCTGCGCCGGCACCGGCATGGGCAATGGCGAGATCACGCCGGAGGCGCTGTGGCACGTGCGCGAACTGATGCTCGCGGCCGGCAGCATCGGCAAGATCCAGCTGCCGGGGTTGTCCGAAGATCGCACGCCGGTGATCGCCGGTGGCGTCGTGGTGCTGGAAGCGGCGTTCGCGACGCTCGGCATCCGCCAGATGGACGTCAGCAAGGCGGCGATGCGCGAGGGCATCCTCTACGACATGATCGGCCGCGCCGGCGGCGACGATCCGCGCGACAGCTCGGTCACCGCGATGATGCAGCGCTACGGCGTCGACATGGCGCAGGCGCAGCGCGTCGAGCACACCGCGATGGAATTGTTCGACCAGGCAGAACGCAGCTGGAAGCTCGATGCCGACGATGCCCGGATCCTCGGATGGGCGGCGCGCCTGCACGAAATCGGCCTGGTGATCGCCCACAGCCAGTACCACCTGCACGGCGCCTACGTGATCGAGCATTCCGACGTCGCCGGCTTCACCCAGCAGGAACAGCAGATGCTGGCGATCCTGGTGCGCAGCCATCGCCGCAGCCTGCCGAAATCGGTGTTCGACGTGCTGCCGGCGCGCCTGCGCCAAACCACGCGCCGGCTCTCCGCCTTGTTGCGATTGGCGGTGTTGTTGCACCGCTCGCACGAAGGCGAGGCGATCCCGCGCCTGAAGCTGCGCGCCGACAAGAACGCGTTGCGCCTGGAACTCTCCGGACGCTGGCTGGACGAACGCCCGCTGTTGCGCGCCGACCTGGAAGGCGAACAGTCCGATGTCGCCGGGCTGGGGCTCAAGCTGCAGATCCAGGCGAGCTGAGGATTACGACTCGCGCGCGGTGATTTCGCCTTCGTCGCGCAGCGAAAACGGGTTGAAGCGCGTGCCGCGATCGTAGGTATCGACGCCTTCCACGCGTTTGAGCCAGCCGACCACCGCATAGGTCACCGGCGTCAGCACGACCTCAACCAGCACCTTCATCGTCCAGTTGAACAGGATCACCTTGACCAGCGTGGTGCTTTCCCAGATGCCGAGGAAGGCGATCGGATAGAAGGTGATGCTGTCGCAGGCCTGCCCGACCACCGTCGAGCCGATGGTGCGCGTCCACAGGTGCTTGCCGCCGGTGAGGACCTTCATCCGCGCCATCACGAAAGCGTTGACGAAATCACCGACCCAGTAGCCGATCATCGACGCCAGCGCGATCCGCCAGGTGTTGCCGAAGACGACCTCGAGCGCGGGCTGCAAGGTCTTGTTGAACGGCTCGGCCGGGCTCATCGGCATGTGCACGACCACCCACGCCATCACCGTCGCAAAAATCATCGCGCCGAAGCCGGCCCAGATCGCGCGGCGCGCGCGCGCATAGCCGTACACCTCGGTGAGGACGTCGCCGAAGATGTAGCCGATCGGGAAAAACAGGTTGCCCGTGCCGAAACTGAGCGGCCCGAGGCCCGGCACGTCCATCACGCTGACCTTGGCCGGGCCGATGAGGTTGGAGCACAGCAGCACCGCGACCATGCCGGCGACCAGCATGTCGTAGTAGCGGAATGCCTGGCGCGGTGATGCAGTCATGGCGTTCCCCCGGTCAAAACGCGGATGTTAGCGTGGTCGGTCCCGCCGGGTCAGGGGTGCGCCAACGCGTAGCCCAGCGCCGAACGGACCGCAGCGACCTGGGCATCGTTGCATTGCTGCGGCGTGGCGCGCGGACTGTCGGGATAGACCTCGGTCGTGGTCGTATAGCGCGCGCCGGTGATGCCCGCGCACAGCCCCAGCGAGACCAGCGCATATTCGATCACCCCCGGCGCCACCACCGGCGAACCGATGATGGTGCCGTCGGGATCGACCGGCGCGATATGGGTCACCTGCTCCACCGCGGCGATGATCGCCTTCTGGAAATCGGGCTGGCGGTTTTCGCTGTCGTCGACGAGATAGAAGCCATCGGGGATCGTGCCCGGCTCGAACGGCTTGCCGTCGCGCGCGGCCAGCGCCGGACGGAATTCCGACTCGTCGCTGTCGGTGGTTTCGTGCAGGTCGATGTGCATCAGCACGCGGCCCTTCAGCGGCTCGACCAGCCGCAACAACGCCGCCGATTCGCCGCAGCGGCTGTCGGCATGGAAGGAACGGTTGGGATCGAGCGCATCAGGATTCCAGCGATTGATGCGTTCGTAGGCCCAGGGGCTGACGCAAGGCACGACGACAAGGTTGATGCGACCGGCGTAGTCCTGCATATGGCGATCGATGAATTGCAACGCACCGTGGACGCCACTGGTCTCGTAGCCATGCACGCCGCCCGTCACCAGCGCGACCGGCAAGGCGTTGCTCCAGTCGTGGCTGCGCACGGCGAACAGCGGATACACGCCATCCGGTGAATAGTCGAGGCGGCCGTATTCCGCGACATCGAAGCGCGTGCGCAGGCCATCGATGACACCGACCACGTCCTCGGCATAACTGCGCTGCTTGCGCTGGCGGGCGCGCCATTCGGCCTTTTCCGCCGTGCCCCAAGGCTGGCCGGGCGTGCCGACGGGATAGAAGGATTCAGGCGTCATTGCTTCACTCGTTCGCGTGTTCCGGAACGCCATTGTAGGACGCGCATCGGCGCATGACGCGCCGCGTCATGCCCTTTCGTGCAATGGCCGGGCGGCGAGGGCGGGATCAGGATCGGCGCGAATGCCCTTCGCCATCGGGAGACACCCATGTTTCGCTTCGCGTTGTCGTTACTCGTGTTCGCACTGCTCGGCATTGGCGCACTACTGTTTCCCCGCGATGCGCATGCCTTGAGTTGCGGCAGCAACAATGGCTACATGTGCACCGGCACGGCCACGCAATACGCCGGGGGCTTCAACCCGGGCGTCGGCAGCGGCGGCTTCGGCGGCGGGACCTGCACCGCGACCCATACGCCGGTCGTGTTCATCCCCGGCAACGGCGACAGCGCCATCAGCTTCGACATGCCGGCCGGGGCGGTCAGCGGCTACACCACGCCGGCGAACTCGATCTACGCGGAGCTCAAGGCGCGCGGCTACAACGACTGCGAACTGTTCGGCATCACCTACCTCGATTCCAGCGAACGCGCGTCGCCGCAATACAACTACCATTCGCCATCGAAATACCAGATCCTCAAGACCTTCATCGACAAGGTGAAGGCCTATACCGGGCGCAGCCAGGTCGACATCGTCGCGCACTCAATGGGTTCGAGCATGGCGCTGGCGATGATGAAGTACTACGGCTACCAGCCCAGCGTGCGCCGCTTCATCAACATCGGCGGCGGCCTGCGCGGACTCAACACCTGCTACGCCAGCGGCTACCAGTCGAGCTATGCACCCACCTGCAATGCCGAAGCCTACGTCTGGCCCTACGACTACTACACCTTCGGCTTCTATCCCAGCACCGGCGTCGTCTATTACGGCTACAACCGCTGGACCGGCAGCGGCAACGACAGCCTGCGCGCGATGCCATCAGTGTTCACGGCGGTCAGCTTCTACACCATCACCGCCGGCTTCTACGACCAGGTCCACTGCTTCACCACCAGCTATTCCGGCGGCTGCGACAGCGGCGCGCTGTTCAATGCCGCCAGCAACGTCAAGGCGCAGGTCGACATCGGCTTCGGCAGCAGCGCCTATGCCTACGACTGGAACTGGAACGACGGCAGCCCCTACAACCTCGGCGGTGGCGACACCAGCAACGGCGTCGGCCATTTCCGCTCCAAGAGCAACGCCGGCCGGATCGTCTACAACATGCTGGCGACCACCTGCACCACCGGCTGCGCCAACGGCTATGCCGGCGTGAACGGGCCTGCCGTCAATCGCTGACCCGGAAGTGGTGGCGCATCACTTGAACGGCTGCGCCATCGCCTTCAGCAGGCTGCGGTCGTCATCGTCACCCGCCAGTTCCCAGGTGAAGACCCCACGCAGGCCACGGTCGTGGGCGAACTTCGCGCGGATGCCGATGGAGCGCGGATCCTCGTAACTGGCGAAGACATGCTCCTTCGCATTGAACAGCCATGGCGATTGGGCAACCGGATGCCAGTGCCGCTGCCATTGTGGGTTCGTCAGGAATTCCGCCTTGATCGTGCGCCAGTCGCCCACCGGAAATGTTCCGCTATAGGGCTGGTAAAGACCGTCATTGGCATCGCTGGCGACGCGATAGCCGCGCCCGTAGAACGGAACGCCGACCACGATCTTGTCGGCAGGCACGCCATGTGCAAGGTAATAATCGACGGCACCTTCGACGCTGTTCCAGCGCCGCACGTCCGGCGCCAGCGGATCCTCCGGCACTTCACGCAGCGGTGAATTGAAGGACGCCACCGGCGAGAACGTGGTGCCCATGTCGTAGCTCATCAGGTTGATGAAATCGAGGATCTTCGCCACGCTCGCCAACTCGTAGCTTTGCGCGGGATCGTAGGGGCCTGCCGACTCCATGCGTCCCCCGGGCAAGGCCGCGGTGAGCAGGAAATGCCGACCGCGTTTCTTGCCGAGCGCATCGAGATCGCGGCGGAATTCGCGCATCAACAAAGTCATGTTGTGGCGGTCTTCGGGACGCGCGGCGATTTCCTTCGGACCCCCCGAGACCGGGAATTCCCAATCGAGATCGACGCCATCGAAACTGCCTCGGTGGCGATCGAACAGCAGGGCCATGCATGAAGACACCAGGCGCTTGCGGCTGGCATCGGTCAACGCCGCGTCGGAGAACCCGCCGGCGTTCCAGCCGCCGATCGAAATGATCGTGCGCAGTTCCGGATGTTCGCGCTTCAATTTGTCCAGCGCGGCGAAATTGGCATCGGCATCCGCAGCGACACTGCACTGCCCGCCCTTGATCACCGCGAACGCATAGAACAGGTGGGTGAGCGTATCAGCCGGGATGTTGTCGACCGGATACCGCGACACCGTGCCGCCCGAGTAATAAGCGCCCACGACCTTGTCCGGCGAGGCAGCGGCAGCCTGCGGCGAAGGGAGGACTCCGGCGACGAGGAACGCCAGCAGAATCGGAAAACGTCGAAGCATGGAAATTCCTGCAGCTGGGCGTACGGATCCCCCAGCTTACGGCCTCGCTCACATCCCGGGAATAAAACCGCGGCCCGAATGATCTATTCCCCGAGGACTCCCCTCGCCGACTCCGCGGGACCGCCATGACCACCACTTCCTACACCCGAACCGCGATCGTCCTGCACTGGACCATCGCCACCCTGATCCTCCTCAACATCGCCGGTGGTTTCCTGATGGCCAGTTACCCCAAGGAAGATCCCGAGCACAACGCGATCCTGTTCTGGCACGCCTCGCTGGGCAGCCTGATCTTCCTGCTCGCCGTGATGCGGCTGGGCTGGCGACTCACGCACCAACCGCCACCGCTGCCGGGCAGCATCCCCGTTTGGCAACGCGGCGCCGCGCACGCGCTCCACTGGCTGCTCTACATCCTGATGCTGGTGCTTCCATTCAGCGGTTATCTCCATCGCCTCGCCGGCGGCCACGACGTCAGCTTCTTCGGCCTGTTCAACTGGCCGGACATCATCGCCAGGGACGAACCGTTCCGGGTATTCACCCACAACCTGCACGAGGCATTGGCCTGGACGCTGTGCATCCTATTGGTCGGACACATCGGCGCCGCGCTGAAGCACGCCTTCATCGATCGCGACGGCGTGCTGCGGCGCATACTGGTGGCCCGGAGCACGTGACCGGAATGATTTCGCAATGAGGATCGTCCGCGGGTGAGCGCACTATCCGGCCATGAGGCGGTGGACGAGTTGGCCCTGCGCCACCTCGACGCCGCCTACAACCTCGGACGCTGGCTCCTCGGCAACGAACAGGACGCCGCCGACGCCGTGCACGATGCCTATCTGCGCGCCAGCCGTTTCGCCGCGACGTATGCCGGAGGCGACGCCCGCGCGTGGTGGCTGGCCATCGTCCGCAACTGCTGCCATGCGCGGTTGGCGCTGCGCAAGCGCGATGCCCGCAATATCGCCGCGAACGACGACGATCACGCCGCGTGGATGCCGCGCAGCGACGGCGATGGCGTGGAACGCCTGGTCGACGACATCCGCCGCCACGACCGCCTGGTCCAGGCGATGGAAGCCCTGCCGGTGGAATTCCGCGAAACGATCGTGCTGCGCGAGCTGGAAGAATTGTCCTACCGCGAGATCGCCGACATCCTCGCGATCCCGATCGGAACCGTGATGTCGCGACTCGCCCGCGGGCGCGCATTGCTGCAGAAGGCGCTGTCCGCATCGAAGGGAGACACCGATGGCGCTTGAAGCCGGCCACGAATTGTTGCCGTTGTACCTCGATGGCGAACTCGACGCGGAAACCAGCCGTGCCTTCGAGGCACATCTCGATGCCTGCGCGGAATGCCAGTCCCGTCTCGCCGAACTCGAGGTCCTGCGCGACGCCATCCGCACGCAGGCGCCCCGTCACGCCGCCCCGGAAGTGTTGCGCCAACGCATCGCGCAAGCCTCGGCGCCACGCAAGCGCCCCGCCAACTGGCCGCCGCTTGCACTCGCCGCATCGTGGGCTGCCGCATTCCTGTTGGGTGGCGCGTTGATGTGGACGATGCAGCCGGGTTCACGCCAGCCGTCGTCCGCTCCCCTCGCCCGCGACCTGCTCACCGGACACCTGCGCGCACTGGCCGCAGCATCGCCGGTGGATGTGGTTTCCAGCGATCACCACACGGTGAAGCCGTGGTTCGCCGGCAAGCTCGCGATCTCGCCGCTGGTGCAGGATTTCGCGGGCGAAGGCTACCCGTTGATCGGCGGCCGCATCGATTACATCGGCGACAGCCGCGTACCGGTCCTGGTCTATCGCCACGGCCAGCACCTCGCCGATGTCTTCGTGCTGCCGCAGGGCACGACGCTAGCCGCGAGCCAGTCGCAACAAGGCTATTCCATCGACGCCTTCACGCTGGGCGGACAACCGGCCGCCCTTGTGTCCGACCTCGGCGACAGCGAGCGCGCGCGGCTGAAACAACTGCTTGCGAACGCGCACTGAAGCACGGCTCAATTCTCTTCGGCGTCCCCGCCATGCAGGTCGGCGGGACTGAACTCGTAATCGAGCAAATCGCCGGGCACGCATTCCAGCACCGCGCACAGTTTCGCCAACGTGTGGAAGCGGATGCCCTTCACTTTTCCGCTGCGAAACAACGAAAGCTGCGTCTCGCTGATGCCGACTTCGGCCGCCAGTTCGCGCGCCTTCATGCCGCGGCGCGCCAGCATTTCGTCGAGTGTCACCCGGATCGGCATCAGAAGATTTCGTCCAGTTCTTCCTGCAACGCGCGCGCTTCATCCACCAGCCGCGACAACAGCACGAGCGCAGCGCCGACGACGCCAAGAACGATGCCGGACAAATCGAAATAGGCATAACTGCCATGCCCGCCCACGATCCAGCGCGACAGGTTGGTCACCGCGAACACGTTGAGCAAGGCACCGACGAGCACGCCGATGCCGATGTGGCGGATTGCCCTTCCCACGGCGGACTGGAACAGGCGTCCGGCGGCCAGATCGCCCAATGCCCGTTGCACGGCCCACAACGCCCACAGATAGCCGAGCCCGGGCAGGAGGCGGACCAGCCCCAACAATGCCCAGGTTCCCGGGGCGGACGCCCTGGACGGAAACATCCATGGCATTCCCGCCAATCCCAGACCGAGCAACAGGGACAGGCCGACGAACACGCCGATGGCTGCGATCCGCAACAGGCGGCAATGGCGGCGGAAACGATCGGAGACCGGCATGGGCAGGATCCCTGTCTGGGGAATCGATTTTAACCTTGACTTAAAATTTTTGCTGTTTTATAAATTTAAGTATCAGTTAAATTTTTTGGAGCCCGCCGTCATGGCCGCCGCCATCGAAACGCACGACCTGACCCGCCGTTACGGCGAACGTCTCGCCGTCGATCGAATTTCCATGACCGTGCCCGAGCGCAGCATCTATGGCTTCCTTGGCCGCAATGGCGCCGGCAAGACCACCACCATCCGGCTGCTGCTCGGTCTGTTGAAGGCGGATGCGGGTGTCGTGCGCATTGCCGGGATCGATATCGCAACCCATCGTCGCGAGGCCGCACGAAAGCTCGGGGCACTGCTGGATGCCCATGGCATGTACCCACACCTGAGCGGTCGCGAAAATCTAGACCTGTGCCGGCGCCTGCTGGGCCTGCCCGCCGCGGAGATCGACCGCGTGCTGGACCTCACCGACATGGCTCCGCATGGCCGGCGTCGCGTCGGCGACTACTCGCTCGGCATGCGCCAGCGGCTAGGGTTGGCACGCGCAATGCTCGGGGCGCCATCGGTACTGATCCTGGATGAACCCACCAACGGACTCGACCCGGAGGGCATTGCCGACATGCGCGGTTTTTTGCGTGAACTGCCTGCGCGCAGTGGCGCCACCGTGCTCCTGTCCAGCCACCTCTTGGGCGAAATCGAACAGATCGCGACCCACGTCGGCATCGTCAGCCAGGGACGATTGGTGCTGGAAGGTGCCTTGGACGCCCTCAAGGCCGACCTCGCGAATGAAGTCATGATCGGAACGGACATGCCCGCGCGCGCTGTTGCCGTCGCCCGCCAGCACGGATTCGCCATCGAGCACCTGGAAGATTCGCTGATCGCCCGTTTCGCCCCCGATCGCGATCCGTGCAATGCCGCTGCCGCGCTCAATCACGTGCTGTGCGCGGCTGGAATCCATGTCCATGCGCTCATTCCGCGCCAGCGCACGCTGGAAACGCTGTATCGACAAGCCGCGGAGACCTCCGTATCGACTGAACTCCCGGGCCTTCGACAATGAGCCATTCCCATCCCGCTCCCCGCTTCATGACCGTGCTTGCGGTGGAAGCCTACAAACTGCGCCGCTCCCTGGCATTGCTCCTGGCCGCGATCGCACCATCATTGATCGCGGTCTTCGTTTTCTTCAACCTGATCCGACAGCCAAAAAGCATGTCCTGGGCGATGTCTTTGCAATTCGCCCCGGCAATCTGGGCGTTCTTCATGCTGCCGATGAGCGTCACCGCTCTCACCGCCCTGATTGCCCACACCGAGCACGGGCCTCGCGCCTGGGATCATCTGCGTGCGCTGCCGCTGCCGCGCTGGCACCTCTATGCCGCCAAGTCGCTGTGCATCCTTGGAATTGTCGCGATGATGAGCGTGTTGATGGCCATCCTGGTGCCATTGGCCATTCATGCCGCTGGCCTGGCAAAACCCGCGGTGGCAGCCACGGGCGTACCCGATTACAGCGCCTATCTGCTCCTGCTCGCCCGCATCTATCTGTCCGCATGGCTGCTGGTCGCGGTGCAATTGTGGATCGCGCTCCGCTATTCGAGCTTCGTCCCCGCGCTGGCGACGGGAATCGGTGGCACGTTCTTCGCGGTCGTCGCCACCTCCGCGAAAATCGGCGTGGTGATGCCCTGGCAAATCCCGGTCAACCAGCTCGCCAGCAACCCGGAACGCGCACTGCTGGCATTGGCGATCGGTTTCATCGGAGGCTGCTTCTTGTTCATCGCCATGTCATGGCGCATGGACCGACGCGAAGTCCTGGCTTGAACTTCAGGCCTCAGCCAACCGCCTTTTTCACCAGCGCGCGGATCTTCTTTTCCTCGGCGTCACCCAGCGACTTCAAGGCATAGGACGTTGGCCACATCGCGCCGTCGTCCAGCATCGCGGCATCGTTGAAGCCGAAGGTCGCGTAGCGGTCGTCGAACTTCCTGGCATCGCGGAAAAAGCAGATGATCTTGCCGTCCTTGTTGGCATAGGCCGGCATGCCGTACCAGGTCTTGGGCATCAGGCCGGGCGCCACCGAGGTCACGATCGCATGCAGGCGCTTGGCCATCGCGCGATCCGGCTCCTGCATCGCCGCAACCTTGGCCAGCAGGTCCGCTTCGCCTTCGGCGCGGCTCTTCTCGGCCTTGAGTTCGCGGGCGCGTTCCTTCATCGCTTCCTTTTCGGCGGCACTGAAGCCTGCGGACGCAGCGCTCTTGGTCGCGGCTTTCTTCGCCGGCTTGCTCGCGGTTTTCTTGGTGGTTGCCATGTCGGTTCCTCGAATTTTCTGGATGGGGTGGAAGGCGGTCTCAGCCGCGCTCCTGCACGCGCAACAGGTTCCCGGCCGGATCGCGTACGGCGCAATCGCGGACGCCGTAGGGCTGCATCGTTGGTTCTTCGACGATCTCGGCGCCGCTGGCCTGGATACGCTCGAAGGCGGCATCGAGATCCTTGGTCGCCAGCAGCATGATCGCGTAGGTGCCCTTGGCCATCATCTCGGCAATGGTGCGCTTTTCCTCCTCGGTAACGCCCGGGCTGGCAGCCGGCGGGAACAGGACGATCGAGACACCGGGCTGGTCGGGCGGCCCCATCGTCAGCCAGCGCATGCCGTTGTAGCCGACGTCGTTGCGCAATTCGAAGCCGAGCACGTCGCGGTAGAAGGCCAGCGAGGCCTCGGGATCGATCTGCGGGAGGAAACTGGAATGAATGGTGATGTCCATGGGGTCGTGCTCGCTGCGTGGGTGATGAGCCGTGATGCTAGGTGGGCTCGCGTTCCTGCGCTTCTCGATTCCTGATCGGTCGCGTCACCTGCCGGGCGATGCAGGACGGCATCCCCGCCGTCGCCTGAGCCGCGTCGCGCTTATAGACGCCGGGCGACACGCCGACCAGTTCGGTGAAGCGCGTGGTGAACGTGCCGAGCGACGCGCAACCGACGGTGAAGCAGACCTCGGTGACGCTGAGATCGCCGCGCCGCAGCAGCGCCATCGCCCGTTCGATGCGGCGCGTCATCAGGTAGCTGTAGGGCGACTCCCCGAAGGCCAACTTGAATTGCCGGCTGAGATGCCCGGAGGACATGCCGATGTCGCGCGCCAGTGCGTCGACGTTGAGCGGCTTGGCGTATTCGCGATCCATGCGGTCGCGCACGCGGCGCAGGCGGGCGAGATCGCGCAACTGGACCACATCGGGGGATGGGCTGGCCTGGGTCACACCCCACCGTATCATGGCGCATGATCGATTCGACAGACCAATCCCGCGCATGACCCGTTATTCCGGCCCCTTGCTTGTTCGCGAGACGGGCGATGCCCTGCTCGCGACGCGTGACAGCGGCGCGTCGACCTGGACGGGGTCTCTCGATCTCGGTCGCAGCAGTGATGAAGTGCGGTTGTTGGCGGACGACTGGGAATATCGCGAGAGGCGCTATCCATATCCGGAAAAGCTCAAGGAACGCACGATCTACTGGTGGGATGGCGACGAATTCGCCGCAGTCTCGCGCTATGCCGGCAAGCTGATCAAGCTGGTGCCGACGGAATGGAACGTCCCGACCTTCGAGATCGACGGCATCAAGATGCTGCCGAGCGCGAAGGAATCGCCGCTCGACGATGCGCGGCGCAAGGTCGCGCTGATCCAGCCCGCCGGCAAGACCGTGCTGGATACCTGCGGCGGGCTCGGCTATTTCGCCGCCTGCTGCCTCGATGCCGGCGTCGCCCACATGCAATCGTTCGAGAAGAACGAAGATGTGCTGTGGCTGCGCACGATCAACCCGTGGTCGCCCGATCCCAATGCGCCCGCCAGCGGCGGTCGCCTGCAACTTGCCCACGGGGACGTGTCGACGGCGATCCTGCAACTGCCCGATGCCTCGTTCGATGCCGCCCTGCACGATCCGCCGCGCTTTGGCATCGCCGGCGAACTGTATTCGCAGGCTTTCTACAACGAACTGGCGCGGGTGCTGCGCCGTGGCGGCCGACTGTTCCACTACACCGGCAGTCCCAACAAATTGACCAGCGGCCGCGACGTCCCCCGCGAAGTCCTGAAGCGGCTGGAGAACGCCGGCTTCAAGGCCGAGCTGGCGCTGGACGGGGTGCTGGCGGTCAAGCGCTGAGGTCGCCGCAACGCCTTCGTTCCGGGCGGGTTGACCCAGGCAGTCGCAAAGATCGCAGCCAACGGCGGACACAGGACAGCATGCATTCAAGCTGGCATTGCTAGCGTGTTCCATGGCCTGCTCTCCCGCAGGCGCGGAGTGGCACGATGAAGCCTGTCCTGGTCTTGATGCTTTCGATGATCGCCGCCACTTCTGCCTTGGCCGCAGGCGGCGGACAGTCCGATCCCGATGCCGCCAGGAAGCTCGATCTCAGCGTGCCCGCGCCGACCGGTTATTCCTATGCGCCCACCGATCCGCGCGGCAGCGCCAATCCCTATGATCCGGCCAAACGTTTCGCGGCGCCCTACGCCCCGATGCATGCACAGGCGCAAGCCGTGCAGGACAGCTGCGACGGCAAACCGCACGGTAGCGCCACGGTCGGCGTCGGTTATTCCAGCCACTGGGGCAACAGTAACTTCCAGGCCGCCCAGCTCAATCGCTGCAAGCGCTATTACGACGACGACGGCAACGCCCACGAGGTCGGTGTGAGCATCGGCATCGGCCAAAGCAGCATGGGCCCTGGCCACGCACAGCGTGGGTGGCCGGGACGCGGCTGGTAATTCCGCCGCGAATCAGGCCATGACCGGCCCGGAGTGAACGGGCTGTTGAGTCTGTTGCTGCTGCGCGGTTCGTGCGTGATCGCGCTGCTGGTTCAAGGCCTGGTTCTCGGACTCCAGCTGCTGCCGATCAGGTGGAGATTGATCCAGCGCTACCTTGACCGTCGCATAGCCAGTGGTGTGATCGCCGCGCGCATAGAAGGCATCCTGCGTGCTCGCCGATTTCTCGATGCTTTCCGGTCCGGAAAATCCGAGCTTCTTGGCATCGACCATGGCCGCCATCACCTGGTCGTCGTTGTATTGGGACGGCATGCGGCCGCGCAGGTCGTCGAAGAAGCGTCGATCGTTGCCGGCAAGCGCCGGAACATCGCCGTTGCCCATGCCACCGTTCATCGAGACTCCGGAACCCGAGCCTTTCTTCGGTTCGCGCGGATCCAGCGGAACGACCGGATCCCCGGATATCGGCGGCTGGATCTTGCGGTCGTCGCCATCGCGCCATTGCTTGCCATGGTCGAGCCAATATCCGCTCTTGTGACCGAGAGGGCCGACATCCTGATGCAGGTTCTCGCCGAAATTCGGCGCATCGACAGGCTCGCCGTCCGCACCCTTGGGAAGCGCCGGCTTCACATCGGCGGCCTGCAACAGCGTGCTCGCGACGCCATTGGAGTTGTTGTACAGCGGCGAGTATTCCAGCCCGGCATCGTTGATCTGCTCGCCCTTCTGCAATGCCGCACCGAGTTTCCTTTCGAGGTCGGCGTCACTGCCTTTCCAGACGGTCAGGCGTTCGTGGTGTTCCCCGGGCAGCGGCCAATCGGGCGCCCGCTGCATCTGGGTGATGGGCTTACCGGCCTTGTCGCGAATGATGGATTTGTCGTCGTCCTGCACCTGCCCGATTGGAACCGGTTCGATGCCATCCTTCTGCCTGCGGTATGCCGCTTCGTAGGGCGCGACATAGGGCGCCGCATCGACACGGATCTTGCCGTAGTTGTCGGACCCGAGAAGCGTGCTGCCCGCCAGATTGGAGATGCCGTTGCCTTCGCTGCGCGCATCGGGCCCGCCGCGAACCACGACCTGCCTGCCATCCGAATATTCGAACAGGAGATAGGTATGCCTGCGCCCGGCCGCGACCGGACTGGTCCCGACGATGATCTGCGCCTCTTTCTGGTCGTCCGGCATCTCAGCCTCCGATGTCCTTCGGCGAACGCGCGACCTCGACAGCGCTCACGACACGACCGTCGCTGGAGTCGAGGGTCACGAACCAGTTCACCGGCGTCGGCGCTGCGGTCGTCGATTCGCCATTCGAGCTTGCGGTCTTCGTCGTGCACAAGGTCGAATGCGCGGAGCCGCCGGAACCGGCCTGGGTCTCCTGGCAATCGAATCCTTCCGATCGCATCCGCGCGACCGCATCCGCAAGCGTCGCGCCCGGCTTGACCCACTGGCCGATCTGCGCACGCGCCTGGGCGGCGGACTGCTGGGTGTTGAAGCCATGCTGCTGGCCGGATGGATTGCTCATGTTGGTACACCCCGAAAGAATGAGTGCTGCGGCAATGGCAGGAATCTGGATACGTCCGGACCGATCGTTCATCGCATTCCACAAATGTGATGGAAATCTCAAATTATCACGGCACGAATTTCTGCGCCACCAGCCAGTCCCGGAACTCCTCTGGCCAGCGGTCGCTGCTGGTTCCCTGATGTTTCATGCCGAAGCCATGACCGCCAGCCGCGAATACCTGGACTTCCGGCTTGATGCCGGCCGCCTTCAGCGCCGAATAGAAACGATCGATCTCCTCCAGCGCCATCGGATCGTCCTGCGCCCAGGCCATGAATACCGGAGGCAGCTTTTTCGGGATCGTCGGCATCTTGCCGAACGGCGCGCCGTAGATTAGCGCCGCGAAATCGGGACGCGCCGAAGCGTCCGGTTGCAACAGCGTATTGCTCGCGACCATCGCGCCGGCGGAAAACCCGATGATGCCGAGCTTGCCGGGAGCGACGCCCCATTCCTTCGCGTGTTCGCGCACCAATGCGAGCGCGCGCAATGCATCCGCCGTGCCGTACTTCGCTGCCGCATCGAAATCCATGTCGGCGGGAATGCCCTGCCCGCGCTTTTCCGGAATGCGGTACTTGAGCACGAAGGCAGCGATGCCGTGCCGCTGCAACCAGCGGGCCACGTCGTCGCCCTCAAGCCCGATCGCGAGCGCCACGAAGGCGCCGCCCGGCGCCACGATCACGCCCGCGCCGGTCGCCTTGCTCTTCGCGGGCAGATAGGCCGTGAGCGCCGGCTCGGTCACGTTGATGACGATGGTGCCGACGGGGGTGCCGGTGATGGTTTGTTCGTGTTGCTGCCAATGCTCCGTACCCGGTGGAGGGCCGGGCCAG
Organism: Lysobacter sp.; assembly: GCA_030151365.1. GTDB lineage: Bacteria > Pseudomonadota > Gammaproteobacteria > Xanthomonadales > Xanthomonadaceae > Solilutibacter. The sequence goes on from JASLDW010000056.1 coordinate 24,791, forward strand.
AGCTTCACCGTCGTCTGCGCAACCGCGCACTGGGCAAAGAGGAACAGCAGCAACACCGCGAACGCACGGCGCATGACTTTCTCCCGGATCGGCTCGCACACACTACACCCGAGCAACGATCGGTTAGGTGCCGACTGTTACGCTGCGCTCCTTGAAGACCTCACGAGCAATATCCAAGCCATTGATTGCTGCAGGAAATCCTGCATAGACAGCCATCTGCAGAATGACTTCAACGATTTCCGAAGGCGAACAACCGACATTGAGTGCACCGTGAATATGCACTTTGAGTTGCGGGGAAGCAGTTCCCATGGCCGTTAGCGCGGCGACAGTCGAAAGTTGGCGAGAGCGCTTGTCCAGCCCGGGACGGGACATGACATCGCCATAAGAGAAGGAAATGATCCAATCCGCGAGATCCGGGGCGACATCCTTGAGACTTTCAACGACAGCGGCACCCGTTCCGCCCGTAATGGCAGAAAGTGTTTCTTCGCCGAGCTTTTGGCGCTTTGCGTCAGACATGAGAATTTCCTCTAGGCATCTGTTTTGCTGATCTTCTTGGGAATGCGCTGGGCCGGGTCATAGAAGAACGTCTCTTCCGCGATGCGTTCCCCCTCCCAGCGCTGGTATGCGATCTCTTCCATGTGCGTGACCGTGCCGTCGGCCCAATCGAAGTGGAAAATCCAGCGAATGACCACGTTGTCTCCGTTGACGAAGACAGGACGTACACACTTCGACCAGACCGACCTTGCTCGCGCCATGATTTGTCGCTCGTTTGCCACATGTGCGTCTCGCCCGACCCGCGGGGGCGACTGGTTCTCCTGCATCGTCGAATCTGCGGTGTAGAACTCCTCGCAAGCTTCGGCGTGGGCGTTTTCTTCGACACGCGCAATGAAACGCTCAAGTGTTTCGGCTGTAGGCATTCGTTTCCTCCAGTGTGGGCAAGCCCAAATCCGGGGCGTCGATCAATGCGAGCCCGGCTTGTAATGGCCGCCAATTGTCCGCGCGGCGATATTGATGCGGTTCCAGCCGTTGATGGTGACGATCAGCATCGTCAGATCGACCAGCGCATCTTCCTCGAAGTGTTGGCGAGCCTGCTCGTACATGGCATCGGGCAATGCCTCCGGTGATGCCAACGCCGTCAGTTCTTCGGCCCAGGCCAGGGCGATGCGCTCGCGCTCGCTGTACAGCTTCGTTTCGCACCAGGCCGGCAACAGGTACAGGCGCTGCTCGGTTTCGCCGGCGGCACGGGCGTCCTTGCTGTGCATGTCGAGACAGAACGCACAGCCGTTAATTTGCGAAACGCGCATCAGCACCAACTCCACCAGGCTATTCTCCAGCCGCCCTGCATCGCGGATGCCTTGGGTGATCGCAGCCAGCGGCTGCATGGCGGGATAGTGCTTCATCACGGAAAAACGGTTCATGGCAGATTCCTTGGCTTGAGACAACCGGAATTGGCCGTCTTCTAATGCAAGGACGCAGGAATCGTCGATTTCGTGACAGCCAGAATGCGCGCGAGTTTCTCGGGATTGCGCAACGCATGGATGGCGGTGATGCAATCGCTCTCGCACTCGACCCACATGGCCGAAGTCAACGCCCCATCCTGCCAGATGAACAAGGCCGGGGCGCCATTGAGCATCGCCAGTTCGTAACGCGGCGACAGTTCGTGCGTATTGATGGCGATCTGCCGGTACAACCGTGCCAGACGATCGGCGCCATGCAGCGGGCGCAACGTCGCATTGACGATGCCGCCACCGTCGGAAATGTGGACCGCGTCCTCGGCGAACAATGCCTGAAGCGTTTCCAGATTCGGATCCGCCATCGCCGCCACGAAACGCTCCAGCATCCGCTGCTGGCTCCGTGCATCCACATCGAAACGCGGACGTCCCTCGCGCAGCCGTGTCTTGGCACGATGCACGCGCTGGCGGCATGCATCCTCCCCGATGCCCAGGATTGCCGCCACCTCGGCATGGCTGTAATCGAACACTTCCTTCAGCAGGAAAGCCGCGCGCTCTTCGGGACTCAGTCGTTCGAGCAGCAACAGGAAAGACAGGCTGATGCTCTCGCTGCGCTCATGTTCGGCATCCGGGCTCTCGTTCTCCGGCGCCAGCGGCTCCGGCAGCCACGGACCGGCATAGTGCTCGCGCTCGGTCTTGGCCCGGCGCAGGCGATCCAGCGCCAGCCGGGTAGTCACGGTGACCAGCCAGGCTTCGGGGTCATCGAGGGCGGCGAGATCCTGCGAATGCAGGCGGAGCCAGGCATCGTGCACGACGTCCTCGGCGTCGGCAGGCGTCCCGAGCATGCGGTAAGCCAGGCCGAACAGGCGCGAGCGGTGTTGCTGGAACAGGATGGTCTGGGGATCCATGGTCTGATTCGTTCGGTGGATCAAGCCAGGACGCGTGACCCGGAGGAAATGTGACAGGGACGACAACGCTCGCCGAACCGGTTATTGCATCCCGAGGGACGTGCTCCCGCCGACATCCAACTCATACTCGAAATTCTGATGCATCTCGCCATAGGCCTCACCAGGTGAATGGTAGTTCGCACCCACGGCCAAGGTATGGCGTCCTCTCGAGAGCGGCCTGAGCATCAGCCAGTAGCCATCGGCCGCGGCCAACGCTGACAGCCTGTCCTCTGGATTCATCGGGAAACACCCATTGCTGCGGACACGATGGCGCCTGATGTCACCCAGCGGTTTTCCATCCAGCATGACGACGGCGCTGACCAGATGATCATTGTTGACGGTCGTGCCGGCCTGGAGTTCGGCGCAGGTCGAACGCTTGCGGACATCCGTTCGTTGCCACTGGATCATGTTGATCACCGGCAACAGCAGGTATTTGCCTTCCGGGATCACGCAGACGCGTTTCGGTTCAAACTGGCCGTCCGTGCCGGCAAGAAACCATACCGGCCCATCCTGGCCGGACTCGCACAGGCGGCCGTCGGGATCGAGATAAGGTTCGATCGGCGAGGCTTCGGCCCAGCGCCACCAGCGCGCCGTCCACTCTGCAAGCGAGGCGCCTTCGACCGGGCCATCCACGAAAGGCTGAATGCTCGTATCCGATGCCGGTTGTGCATGTACGGTCACTCCGCCTGCAAAAGCGCAGGCGAGTATCAGTGGCAATGCAAACTCCAGGCGAATCCGACGCATGCTCTCCCTCCCCTTGATGGCGCTTCAAGGGGATTCGCAGCCTGCGGCGTCACATGTTGCGACGGTACTCCCCACCCACATCGTACAACGCATGACTGATCTGCCCCAGGCTATGCGTCTTCACCGCCTCCACCAGCGCGGCAAACACATTGCGGCGATCCCGCGCCGTCTTCTGAAGATAGCCCAGTCCATGCCCGTCATGGACCTCGCCGTCCACCGCCGAATCCTCGATCACGTGGCCATGCTCGGTCTCGCCGCGCGGCGCCAGGTGGTTGCGTGAGGTCTGCCAGCCGCGGACGTTCGCGATCTGCTGGCCCTTCTCTTCCTCGGTCGAGCGGATTAGTTCGATCTCGGTGACCACTTCGCCGGCGTGTTCCTTGGGCAGGAACATGTTGACGCCGACCAGCGGCAGGCTGCCATCGTGCTTCTTCTGTTCGTAATACAGGCTTTCTTCCTGGATCTTGCCGCGCTGGTACATGGTGTCCATCGCGCCGAGCACGCCGCCGCGTTCGCTGATCGCCTCGAATTCCTTGTACACGGCCTCTTCGACGATATCGGTCAGGTATTCGACCGCGAAGCTGCCCTGCCACGGGTTCTCGTTGAAGTTGAGGCCGAGTTCCTTGTTGATGATCATCTGGATCGCCACCGCGCGACGCACCGATTCCTCGGTCGGGGTGGTGATCGCCTCGTCGTAAGCGTTGGTGTGCAGGCTGTTGCAGTTGTCGAATAGCGCGTACAGCGCCTGCAATGTGGTGCGAATGTCGTTGAACTGGATTTCCTGCGCGTGCAGCGAACGACCCGAGGTCTGGATGTGGTACTTCATCATCTGGCTGCGCTCGTTGGCGCCGTAGCGCTCGCGCATCGCACGCGCCCAGATGCGGCGGGCGACGCGGCCGATCACGGTGTATTCCGGATCCATGCCGTTGGAGAAGAAGAACGACAGGTTGGGCGCGAAGTCGTCGATCTTCATCCCGCGCGCGAGGTAGTACTCGACGATGGTGAAGCCGTTGCTGAGGGTGAACGCCAGCTGCGAGATCGGGTTCGCACCAGCCTCGGCGATGTGGTAGCCGGAGATCGACACCGAATAGAAATTCCGCACGGCGTGGTCGACGAAGTACTGCTGGATGTCGCCCATCATTCGCAGCGCGAATTCGGTGCTGAAGATGCAGGTGTTCTGCGCCTGATCTTCCTTGAGGATGTCGGCCTGCACGGTGCCGCGCACGGTCTTGAGCGTTTCCGCCTTGATCCGCGCATAGGTCTCGGCATCGACCAGCTGGTCGCCGGTGACGCCGAGCAGCCCCAGGCCGAGCCCGTTGTTGGTCGGCGGCAGGTCGCCGTGGTAGCGCGGCCGCTCGCGACCTTCAAAGAACGCATCGATCTTCTTCTGCGCCTCGGCCCAGCGCGCCGGATCTTCCTTCAGGTATTTCTCGACCTGCTGGTCGATCGCGGTGTTCATGAACATCGCGAGGATGATCGGCGCCGGACCATTGATCGTCATCGACACCGAGGTGGTCGGCGCGCACAGGTCGAAGCCGGAATACAGCTTCTTCATGTCGTCCAGCGTCGGGATGTTGACGCCGGAATTGCCGATCTTGCCGTAGATGTCAGGACGCGGCGCCGGATCCTCGCCGTACAGCGTCACGCTGTCGAACGCGGTGGACAGGCGCGCGGCCGGCTGGCCGACGCTGAGGTAATGGAAGCGGCGATTGGTGCGCTCCGGCGTGCCCTCGCCCGCGAACATGCGGATCGGATCCTCGCCGGTGCGGCGGTACGGATAGACACCACCGGTGTACGGATAGGAACCCGGCAGGTTCTCCTTGCCAAGGAAGGTCAGCAGCTCGCCCCAGGACTTGTAGGTCGGCGCAGCGATCTTCGGCACCTTCTGGTGGCTCAGCGATTCGCGGTAGTTCTCGACGCGGATAGTCTTGCCGCGCACCTGGTATTCGTTCACTTCGTCGGTGATCGACTTCAGGCGCTGCGGCCACTCGCGCAGCAGCTTCAGGTTCTCGCTGGTCAGCGACTGCACGGCGTCGTTGTAGCGCTGGCGCAAAGTCAGCAGCGAACGGTCGATATCACCGGCGCCCGGCTGCACATCGTCGCCGGCATACAGTTCCAGCGCCTTCGGCAGTTTGGCGTCGTCAAGCTCGCGCAGCGCTTCCCAGCAACTCTGGGCGCGATTGGCGATCTCGGACTGCTTGCCGATCTGGCCGTTGATCGAGCGGCCCTGCTCGGCGATCTCGGCGAGGTAACGCACGCGGGCGCCGGGGATCAGCACGGTCGCACGCGGCTCCTTGAGCGCGGTATCGATGGCCGGCGACCACTTCTCCGTCGGCAGCGCCAGCTTCTCGCGCAGCAGGCGGCACAGATTGGCGAACATCCAGCTAATGCCGGGATCGTTGAACTGCGAGGCGATGGTCGGATAGACCGGCACATCCTCGTCTTTCGTCTGGAAGGCGACGCGGTTGCGCTTCCACTGCTTGCGGATGTCGCGCAACGCGTCCTCGGCGCCACGCTTGTCATACTTGTTGAGCACGATCAGCTCGGCGTAATCGATCATGTCGATCTTCTCGAGCTGCGACGCCGCGCCGTAGTCGCTGGTCATCACGTACATCGGGAAATCGACCAGATCGACGATCTCCGAATCCGACTGGCCGATACCGGCGGTTTCGACGATCACCAGGTCGTAGCCCAGCGACTTCAGGAAGCTGATGCAATCCTTCAGCACCGCGTTGGTCGCCACGTTCTGGCGACGGGTGGCCATCGAGCGCATGTAGACGCGATGGCTGCGCAGCGAGTTCATGCGGATGCGGTCGCCCAGCAGGGCGCCACCGGTGCGGCGCCGGGTCGGGTCGACCGAGATCACCGCGACGCGCATCTGCGGGAAGTTGGAAAGAAAACGGTTCAGCAATTCATCCGTCACCGACGATTTGCCGGCGCCGCCGGTGCCAGTGATGCCGACCACCGGGGTCTTGCCGCCGGCCAGCTGCCATTGCTTGCGCAGGTGGGCGAGTTCGGATTCGCCGAGCTGGCCGTCCTCGATCGCCGACAACACGCGACCGATGCCGATCTCGTCGTCGATGCCGGGCGCGTCGTTGACTGCCTTGTTCGCGTGCTCGCCGCGACCGTCGTTGGCGCGCTTGACCACGTCCTCGATCATCTCCACCAGCCCCATCTTCATGCCGTCGTTGGGGTGGTAGATGCGCTCGACGCCATAGGCCTCGAGTTCGCGGATTTCTTCCGGGGTGATGGTGCCGCCCCCGCCGCCGAATACCTTGATGTGCGGCGCGCCGCGTTCCTTCAGCATGTCGACCATGTACTTGAAGTACTCGACGTGGCCGCCCTGGTAGGACGACAGCGCGATGCCGTCGGCGTCTTCCTGCAATGCCGCGCGCACCACGTCCTCGACGCTGCGGTTGTGGCCGAGGTGGATCACCTCCGCGCCCTGCGACTGGATCAGCCGGCGCATGATGTTGATCGCAGCGTCATGGCCATCGAACAGGCTGGCGGCGGTCACGAAGCGCAACGGCACCGCGGTCTCGCTGGCGGTGGTGGATTGGCTTTCGGTCAGCGTCTGGGCAGGCGTGCTCATGGCGGAATTCACGGCGGATTGCGGGAAACCGCGATTGTAGCGCGGGCGTCCGCGGCGGCCTTTCCGCACACCAGTGCGGTGGTGGATGTCAACCCTGCATTCATCGGCCATCCGTGCGGCCGGGAATGCTCGCCCGTGCCGGAAGGACTAGAATATGGCGCCCTCGCCGACCGGCGAATGGCATCGTTCCCACCCCCGGACCCGCACCGGCATGGTCGTCGGCGCTTATCGGAGTTCACCCAATGATTTTCGAAACCCTCGACACCACCGGCCACGAGCAGATCGTTTTCTGCCACAACAAGGATGCCGGGCTCAAGGCGATCATCGCCATCCACAACACCGTGCTCGGCCCCGCGCTGGGCGGCACGCGCATGTGGCCGTACAAGAGCGAGGACGAGGCGTTGAACGACGTGCTGCGACTGTCGCGCGGCATGACCTACAAGAACGCGGTGGCCGGCCTGAACCTGGGCGGCGGCAAGGCCGTGATCATCGGCGATCCCGCCAAGGACAAGTCGGAAGCGCTGTTCCGCGCCTTCGGCCAGTTCGTCGAATCGCTGGGCGGCCGCTACATCACCGCCGAAGACGTCGGCATCGATGTCAACGACATGGAATTCGTGTTCCGCGAAACCGAATACGTCACCGGCGTGCAGCAGGTCCACGGCGGTTCGGGCGATCCCTCGCCGTTCACCGCCTACGGCACCCTGCAGGGCCTGATGGCGACACTGCACAAGAAGTTCGGCGACGAGGAAGTCGGCAAGCACTCCTACGCCGTGCAGGGCCTCGGCCACGTCGGCATGGAATTCGTGAAGCTGCTGAAGGAACGCGGCGCCAAGATCTTCGTCACCGACATCAACAAGCAGCTGGTCGACAAGGCCGTCAGCGAATACGGCGCCGAAGCGGTCGGCCTCGACGAGATCTACGACGTCAACGCCGACGTCTACTCGCCGTGCGCACTCGGCGGCACCATCAACGAGAAGACGCTGCCCCGCCTCAAGGCCAAGATCATCTGCGGCGCGGCCAACAACCAGCTCGCCACCAACGAGATCGGCGACGAACTGCAGCGCCGCGGCATCCTCTACGCGCCCGACTACGCGGTGAACGCCGGCGGCGTGATGAACGTGTCGCTGGAAATCGACGGTTACAACCGCGAACGCGCGATGCGCATGATGCGCACCATCTATCACAACCTCGGCCGCATCTACGAGATCTCCGAGCGCGACGGCATCCCGACCTACCAGGCCGCCGACCGTCTCGCCGAAGAGCGCATCAACGCGATCGGCAAGCTCAAGCTGCCGATGGGCCGCGGCAGCGCGCGCTTCAAGGGCCGGATCCGCCACTGATGCGCACTCCCAGCCTGGGCGAAGACATCGATGCGCTGCGCGACGCGGTTCGCCGCTTCGCCGAGGCGGAAATCGCGCCGCGCGCCGCCAAGATCGACGAGGAGAACTGGTTCCCGCAGGACCTGTGGCCGAAGCTCGGCGAGATGGGCCTGCTCGGGATGACCGTGCCCGCCGAATTCGGCGGCAGCGAGATGGGCTATCTCGCCCACATGGTGGCGATGGAGGAAATCAGCCGAGCCTCCGGTTCGGTCGGCCTCAGCTACGGCGCGCATTCCAATCTCTGCGTGTCGAACCTGTACGCCAACGGCACGCGGGCGCAGCGCGAGAAGTACCTGCCGAAGCTGTGCAGCGGCGAATGGAAGGGCGCGCTGGCGATGAGCGAACCCGGTGCCGGTTCCGACGTGGTGGGATCGATGTCCTGCCGCGCCGAATTGCGCGACGGCGTGTGGATCGCCAACGGCAACAAGATGTGGATCACCAACGGCCCCGAAGCCGACGTGCTGCTGGTCTACATGCGCACCGCGGGCAAGGACGCCGGCAGCAAGTGCATGACCGCCTTCATCGTCGAGAAGGGCATGAAGGGCTTCGGCACCGCGCAGAAGCTCGACAAGCTCGGCATGCGCGGCTCCAACACCTGCGAACTGGTGTTCGAGAACTGCGAGATCCCGCAGGAAAACGTGGTCGGCGAAGTACACCACGGCGTCAAGGTGCTGATGTCCGGCCTCAATACCGAACGCCTGGTGCTGAGCGGCGGCCCGCTCGGCCTGATGCAGGCCGCGCTCGACATCACCCTGCCCTACGTGCGCGAGCGCAAGCAGTTCGATGCCGCGATCGGCACCTTCCAGCTGATGCAGGCCAAGATCGCCGACATGTACACGGCGCTGCAGTCGAGCCGCGCCTTCGCCTATGCAGTCGCTCGCGACTACGACGAAGGCCGCAAGAGCCGCGTCGATGCCGCGGCCTGCCTGATGCATGCGTCGGAAGCCGCGGTCGACGTGACGCTGGAAGCGATCCAGGCACTGGGCGGCAACGGCTACATCAACGAGTTCCCGACCGGACGCCTGCTGCGCGATGCCAAGCTCTACGCAATTGGCGCCGGCACCAACGAAATTCGCCGCATGCTGATCGGCCGCGAGTTGTTCAACGGGCAGAGCTGAGTCTCTGCCACCGGCAGCGCCAGTGCGGTTCGTCCGCATGGCCGACCATACGAGGCATGGATGCCGAGTCGAGCCCCCATGGACGGGTTCACGGCGTGTCGGCCATACGGACAACCGACACAGGCGCTAAGCCGGGCTAGAAATCAGAAAGCCCGTTCGTAACGCGCCATCCACGTCCGCGCATTGCCCAGCGAACTTCTGCGCTGACTGAGATCCAAACGGAAGTGCGTCTGCGCCGACGGATCGAGATTGAAGCCCAATCCGAACAGGCTGCCCTGGCGCGCCAGCCCCAGCCCGCTCACCGGCATCCACTGGTCGACACCGGTGAAGCTCGCCATCAGCGTGTCGTTGCCGTGCAACAGCTGCTGGAACTCGCCGCGTGCTTCCACGCCGACGCGCCAACCGTTCGCCAATCGCCAGTCGCGATTCAAGCGCAATCCGGCGTACCCCTGCCAGCGATCATTGCGCCAGGCATTCGCCTGCAAGCCGAACCCCGAGGCATCGAACTCGCGGAAGCCGTCATTGCGGATGGACGCGTACTGCGTTCCCAGGTAAGGCGTGAGGCTCAACCCGGAAAGCGTGAAGCGATAACCGCCTTCGGCATTCGCGAAGGCATAACTGCCGCGCTGCAGGGCACTTGCGCCTTCGTTATCGAGGCCAAGCTGCAGCATGCGATCGGTACGGCGATCGAAGCGTCCCGCGCCGGCGCTGCCCAGGGCGAACCAGCCGCCGCGCCACAGTCCGGCGTACATCTGCGCTTCGGACTGATGGCCTTGCGCGCGATCACCCAGCACGCTCATCCAGCCGTTGAGCCGCGTCTGGCTCATCGTCATGCCGATCACCGCGTCCTGGCCGATGCGCTGGTCGTAGCCCGACATCTGGCCATCGACATTCATGCCGAGGCTGTTCAGGCCCGACTGCGCCAAGGTGCCGTCGCGCTGCAGGTCCTGTGACCACGCGCCTTTCAGCAAGGCGTTATCGGACAGATGCGCGAAGCGACGATCCAGCGCATGGCGCCCGGCATCCAGCGATTCCAGCGTCATCGTCGTCGAGGCCGCCTGCAGCTGCCCGGACAGCGACGACAGCGTGCGTTCCGCGACGCGCGCATCCGGCGATTGCTGGATCGCCGCCGCGCCGTCGATGAAACCGGTCGGAATCGCGCCGACGCCCTTCGCAAGCTGGCCATCGATCGCCGCCATCGCGCTTTCGACACGCGTTGCCGAAGCGACCGCCGTCGTCGTCAGGCCCAGGCTCGCGGCGGCGGCACTGATGCTGATGCGGTTGATATTGAGCACGGCGCTCTTGGTGTCGTAGCTCACCGTCGCATCGAGGAAGACATTGGGCGCCGCATGGATGGCGCCGAAAGTTCCAGTGAGCCCGCCATTCGCGGTCAGCAGGGTTTCCTTCGCTTGCGTGGTGTACCCCGTTCGCGTCCCCAGCAGGCTCAACTGGCCAGCAATCGAAGCCGTGCCGCTCACCTGCAACGGCGTACCCAACCAGATGCCGAGGTTGCCCGTCGAACCCTGGATGTAATTGCCGGCGATCGTGGCGCCGGAATCGCGACCGTTGATGAAGAATCCCGAATTGCTGACCGTCTTGCCGAAGGTTCCGCTGGCGTAGACGCGGGCGCCGGACGATATCGACAACGCCGAATTGGCCAATCCCTGGCGGATATCGAGCGCACCGCCCTGCACCTGCGTCGCACCGGTATAGGACTGCGCCTGGGTGAGCGACAGCGTGCCGTCGCCCTGCTTGATCAGGCCCCCGGCGCCGATGATCGAATTGCGCCAGATGGAGCTCCCGGAAAACGAGACGGTGACATCGCCCCAGGCGAAATTGCCCGGGCCGTTCGCCGCCTTGGTGACGTCGAGCAGCCCCCAGCCGAACACCGGATCGACGCCGGCCGCGCCGAGGTCCTTGGCGGTGCCGAGCAATGTCTGCCGCACCAGGTCGTTGTTGAAGTAAGGGAACTGCGCCCAGACCACGGCCGCGGCCCCACTCACCTGCGGCGCGGCGAACGAAGTGCCGCTGTCGTTGTAGAGGCCGTAGGCGGAGGTCGAGTTGTAATGCTGCGCGATCACGACATCGCCCGGCGCGACCAGGCAATAGTTCATCGCCACGCCGCACTGCTGCGAATACGACGTGAGCTGCGTCGGGTTCGCCGGATCCAGCGCACTGACCGTCAACCAGCCTTTTGCCAGCGCCGCGTCCCCGCTCCCCATGCTCGGCAACATCGCGTTGTTCGAAGGATTCGGACGCAGGTTCGCAGTCGCACCATCGTTGCCGCTGGCGAACACGACCAAACCACCGCGGTTGACGACGAAATCCTCCCACGCCGTCTGCAATTCGGTCGTCAGGGCCGGATCCGACCAGTACAGCCCGGCCCAGGAGTTGTTGATGATCTTCGCCCCCGCGCTGTTCAACTGCGCGTTCAATGCCTGGAAATAGGCGCCATAGCCCTTGCCCGCGAGGATCGGGTTGCCGCCCTGTCCGGTGCCGTCGTCCACCGGCGGCGTGTCGTTGATGAAACGCGACGAAATGATCGTTGCGCCCTGGGCCACGCCACCCTGCCAGACGGAGGTTTTCACGACATTGTTGCTACCGTCGAGGTAATTGGCCGCCATCGGCTTGCCTGCCGCGAGCGACGCGACGATGGTGCCGTGACCGTCCTTGTCATCCACTGAAAGATCGTTGGTGGAGGAGTCGACGTTGATGAATCCCCAGTAATACGGCGGCGTCGAGGATCGCCATACCCGTCCTGCGATCGACGGGTTGGTGTGGTCGACACCGGTATCGAGGAATCCGATCGCCACCCCCGTGCCGATCTTGCCTGCACCCAGCGCACCGGCGTCATTGATCAGCACATGCATCTGCGCAAGGTTGGCGTCGGAAAAAGTCGCCGGTGCCGGTTCGGCGGCGATGGTCGGCGGCGCGGTGTTGGTGAGGGTCGAATCATTGGCGATGGTCGGCGTGAACGGCGGCACCACGGTGCCGCCGCTTCCTGATGATTTGGTTCCGCCGCCTCCCCCACACCCCGCAAGGACCATGGATGAAATCGCCAGGACAAGGGCAACGGACAACGTGCTACGCCGGGGAATCATCATTGCAACCTTCCCTCCGAAGGGGGTCCCGGGCACATCCGGAACGTGATCGATGTGGCGGTCTTGTAGCGCAACGGCACTCGGCGTGACAAGGCAGGAATGCGAGGTCGACCGCTTAATGCGTCGCAGGCGGCCACTGTCTGGGCGATAATCGGGACCTGTCCCCCTCCAGACCAGAATCCTCATGTCTGACATCGTCATCGTTGGTGCCAAGCGCACCGCCATCGGCTCCATGCTCGGCCAGTTCACCGGCGTCCCCACGCCGACCCTCGGCGCGACCGCGATTGCGGCTGCGGTCGAAGCCGCCGGCATCCAGCCCGATGCGATCGACGAAGTGATCATGGGCTGCGTGTTGCCGGCCGGCCTCGGCCAGGCGCCCGCGCGCCAGGCGGCGCGCTCCGCCGGAATCCCGGACAAGGCCGGCGCGACCACCATCAACAAGGTGTGCGGATCCGGCATGAAGGCGGTGATGCTCGCCCACGACCTGATCAAGGCCGGCAGCGCCAACGCGGTGATCGCGGGCGGCATGGAATCGATGACCAATGCCCCGCACGTGCTCAATGGTTCGCGCACCGGCATCCGCTACGGCAGCGCCGAACTCCTCGACCACATGGCATGGGACGGCCTGACCAATCCGGAAGACGGCAAGGCGATGGGCGTCTTCGGCGACGCCACCTGCAAGGCGCTCGATTGCAGCCGCGAAGAAGTCGATGCCTATTCGGCGGAAAGCGTGCGTCGCGCCCAGGCCGCGATCGCATCCGGCGCCTTCAAGGCCGAAATCGCCCCGTTGACGGTCAAGGGCCGCAAGGGCGATGTCGTCGTCGATGCCGATGAAGAGCCCGGCAAGATCGACACCAGCAAGATTCCCGGCCTGCGTCCGGCCTTCGGCAAGGACGGCACGCTCACCGCCGCGTCTTCCTCCAAGATTTCCGATGGTGCCGCCGCGCTGGTGGTGATGTCGGCCGACGCCGCCAAGGCCGCCGGCGCCAAACCGCTGGCGCGCATCGTTGCGCACGCCACGCATTCGCAGGCACCTGCGGAATTCACCACCGCGCCGGTCGAAGCGATCCGCAAGGTGATGGAAAAGGCCGGCTGGTCGGTCGCCGACGTCGACCTGTTCGAAGTCAACGAGGCGTTCTCGGTCGTCGCGATGGCGCCGATGAAGGCGCTCGGCATCCCCCACGACAAGCTCAACGTCAATGGTGGTGCGGTGGCCCTCGGCCATCCGATCGGCTGCAGCGGCGCGCGCCTGCTGGTGACGCTGATCCATGCCCTCCAGGCGCGTGGCGCCAAGCGCGGCGTCGCCTCGCTGTGCATCGGTGGCGGCGAAGCCACGGCCATGGCTGTTGAATTGGCGTGAAGGCGGGGCTGAAGCGGCTCTAAACCCGGCGTAACGCAATCGGCAAAAAAACCGGCCAAGGTTCTTGACACGGCTCAGCATTGGGTCATGATGTGACTCAACGCGCCACCGTTCGCGTTACCCACCCACTCACGAGGATCCCGACATGACCATGAACAAGGCTCTCCTGGCATTGGCCATGGGTATCGCGCTCTCCGCCTGCTCGAACTCGCAGCAGGCCAGCGATGCCGCCGCCGACGCCAACAAGGCTGCCAACTCGGCCCAGCAATCCGCTGACCAGGCCGCCGCCACTTCCGGCGCCAACGCTTCCACCGCCCAGGCTGCCCAGACCAGCGCCGATGCCGCCGCCGCCGCCGCCGACGCCGCTTCCAAGCAGGCCGCCGACGCCGCTGCCGCTCCGACGGCCGCCGCCGCCGACGCGCATGCCGACGCTGCCGCCGACGCCGCCAAGGCTGCCGACAAGGCCAAGGACGCTGCCAAGCAGGGTGCCGACGCCGCCAAGGCCGAGACCAAGAAGTAATCGATCGCCAATCACGATCATGAAAAGCCGCCAGCTTGCTGGCGGCTTTTCGGCAACAGAGTTCCAACCGCTGTAACTCCACAACCGAAATATCCGAGGACATTCGAATGAACCTGAAGATCGCTGCTCTCTTCGCCGCCGCTACCCTGGCCCTGGCCGCCTGCAAGCCGGCCGACCAGGCTCCGGCCGCTGACGCCGCCAAGCCGGCCGACGCCGCTGCCGCTCCGGCCGCTGCTGCCGAC
>JASLDW010000099.1 GCA_030151365.1 Lysobacter sp.
AGGAAGGCGGTGATCAGCCAGGTCCAGCAGAAGATCGGCATCTTCAGCAGGTCGACGCCCGGCGCGCGCATGTTGAGCACGGTGGCGATGATGTTGATCGCGCCCATGATCGAGCTGATGCCCATCATGTGCACCGCGAACACGGTGAACGCGACGTTGGCGCCGCCCTGCAGCATCAACGGCGGGTACATCGTCCAGCCGCCGGCCGGGGCGCCGCCCTTCATGAAGAACGTCGACAGCAGCAGGGTAAAGGCGAACGGCATGATCCAGAATGACCAGTTGTTCATGCGCGGCATCGCCATGTCGGGCGCGCCCACCTGCAGCGGAATCATCCAGTTGGCGAGGCCGACGAAGGCCGGCATGATCGCGCCGAAGATCATCACCAGCGCGTGCATCGTCGTCAGCTGGTTGAAGGTCTCCGGCTTGAAGTACTGCAGGCCAGGCTGCATGAGTTCGGCGCGGATGCCGACCGAGAGCGCGGCGCCGATGATCGCCATCACGAAGGCGAACAGCAGGTACAGCGTGCCGATGTCCTTGTGGTTGGTGGAGAAGAACCAGCGCTCGACGAACGATTGCTTGTGCCCGTGGTGGGCATCGTCGTGGTGGTCAACGGCGGGATGGGTCGCGGACATGGGAGGAACCTCGCTGTATCTGTGTCAGGGCGGCGCGCGCGGCGCGCTCAGCCCGCTGCGGCGGCCTTGGCCGCTTTCTGTTCGGCAATCCACGCCTTGTATTCGGCCATCGGCACGGCCCTGACCACGATCGGCATGAAGCCGTGGTCCTTGCCGCAGAGTTCGGCGCACTGGCCGCGATAGATGCCCGGCTGCTCGATGTTGACCCAGGCTTCGTTGACGATGCCGGGGATGGCGTCCTGCTTGAGGCCGAAGGCCGGGACCCACCATGAGTGGATCACGTCGTCGGCGGTGACCACGAAGCGGATCTTGGTGTTGACCGGCAGCACCAGCGGGTGGTCGACGTCGAGCAGGTAGGTGGGGTCGTTGAAGGTCCGCGCATCCTTGCCGCTCTGGCGGATGTCGTTGCTCTGCTTCGACAGGCGGCTGGTGATGTCGATGTTCTCGCCGAGGTAGTCGTACTTCCACATCCACTGGTAGCCGGTGACGCGGACCGTCATGTCGGCCTTGCTGGTGTCGTAGACGTAGATCAGGTTGCGGATGGTCGGGATCGTCAGCACCACCAGGATGATGATCGGGATGACCGTCCAGATGATCTCGGCCTTGGTGTTGTGGCTGAACTTCGCCGCGACGGCGCCCTTGGACTTCCTGAACGCGAACAGCGCGTAGAACATCGCGCCGAAGACGATGACGCCGATCACCACGCACATCCACAACCCCCACATATGGGTGTTGTAGGCGTTGTGCGCCATCGGGGTCACGCCCTTGCCCATGTTGAGCTGCCAGCGCTGCGGGTCGGCCGACTGCGCCCACGCCGCCATCGGCACGCACGCTGCCAGTGCAGCCCCCAATCGCAACAAACGCGTTTGCATCATTCTTGAACCCCAGGGAACAGGCGTAACCCATCCATGTTAGCGGCCCCGGCCCCGGACCGGCAACCGCGGGGGTCTCAGCGCCATTAGAATGAGGGCCTTTCCCGGCCACTCCCCCGGCCCCATTTCCAGAGACATGTCCGAGCTGCTTTCCCCGGAACTCCCGCCCGTGCCGTCGGCACTGCGCGACGCCATCACCCATGCCTGGACCCTCGACGAGGCCAGCCATGTCCGCGACCTGATGGCGCAGGCGCGCCAGCCCGACGCCGATCGCGCCGCCATCCAGGCCACCGCCGCCGACCTGGTGCGCCGGGTCCGGGCCCGCGCCGCCAACCAGGGCGTGGTCGAGGCCTTCATGCGCCAGTACGACCTCGGCAGCGAGGAAGGCGTGCTGATGATGTGCGTGGCCGAAGCCCTGCTGCGCATCCCCGACCAGGCCACCGCCGACGCCCTGATCCGCGACAAGCTGGGCGATGCCGACTGGAAGCGCCATCTCGGCCAGTCCGATTCCTTGCTGGTGAATGCCTCGACCTGGGGCCTGATGCTGACCGGCAAGCTGGTCAACCTCGCCGACGACACCCAGCGCGACGCCTACGGCGCGCTCAGCCGCATGATCGGCAAGTTCGGCGAGCCGGTGATCCGCAGCGCGGTACGCCAGGCGATGAAGATCATGGGCCACCAGTTCGTGCTCGGTCGCACCATCGAGGAAGGACTGGAGCGTTCGCGCAAGGGCGACTTCGCCAACTATCGCTATTCCTTCGACATGCTGGGCGAAGCCGCGCTCACCCAGGCCGATGCCGACCGTTATTTCGAGGCCTACCGCAAGGCGATCGACGCCATCGGCGCGACCGGCCCGTTCGCGGATGAAATCTCGGCGCAATCGATCTCGGTCAAGGTCTCGGCCCTGCATCCGCGCTACGAACACGCCAAGCGCGAGCGCGTGCTGGCCGAACTCAGCCCCAGGCTGCTGGCGCTGGCGCAGCAGGCCAAGCGCTACAACATCGGCATGACCATCGACGCCGAGGAGACCGACCGCCTCGAGATCTCGCTCGACCTGATCTTCCAGGTGCTGGCCGACGCCTCGCTGGCCGGCTGGAACGGGTTCGGCATCGTGGTCCAGGCCTACCAGAAGCGCGCGCCGTTCGTGATCGACTACATCGCCGCCAAGGCCCGCGAACTCGGCCGCCGCATCCCGGTGCGCCTGGTCAAGGGCGCGTACTGGGACGGCGAGATCAAGCGCGCGCAGATGGAAGGCCAGGCCGGCTATCCGCTGTTCACCCGCAAGCAGAACACCGACGTCAGCTACCAGGCCAACGCGCGCCGGCTGCTCGATGCCAGCGACGTCATCTACCCGATGTTCGCGACCCACAACGCGCAGACCATCGCCGCCGTGCACCAAATGGCGAAGGGTCGCATCTTCGAATTCCAGAAGCTGCACGGCATGGGCGACGATCTCTACGCCGAAGTGATTCCGGCCGATCGCCTCGACGTGCCCTGCCGCGTCTATGCGCCGATCGGTTCGCACGAAGACCTGTTGCCCTACCTGGTGCGCCGCCTGCTCGAGAACGGCGCCAACTCCAGCTTCGTGAACCGCATCACCGACGAATCGATCCCGGTCGAGGACCTGATCCGCGATCCGATCGAAGTCGTCGCCGGCTTCGAATCCATTCCCCATCCGCGCATTCCGCTGCCGCGGCAGCTCTATCGCGCGCAACACCAGGCACGAGACAACTCCATGGGCTACAACCTCGCCAACGACGACCAGCTGCGCCAGCTCGCCGCACAGATCAACAATGCGGGCGCCGGCAGCTGGACCGCGGGTCCGCAGGTGCCGGGCGCGGGCACGGGTGGCCCGGTGCAGGATGTCACCAACCCGGCCGATCGCCGCGACGTGGTCCGCCACCGGCGCGACGACGACGAAGCCATCGTCGAACAGGCACTGAAGAACGCCGTCGCTGCACAGCCGGCGTGGGACGCGACGCCGGTCGATGCGCGCGCCGCGATTCTCGAAAAGGCCGCCGACCTGATGGAAGCGCGGATGCCGCAGCTGATGGCGATGTGCACCAAGGAAGCCGGCAAGTCGCTGGCCGATGGCGTCGCCGAAGTACGCGAAGCCGTCGACTTCCTGCGTTACTACGCCCTGCAGGCGCGCGAGCAGTTCACCGTCGAGGCGCTGCCGGGCCCGACCGGCGAAAGCAACACCCTGCAACTGTCCGGTCGCGGCGTCTTCGTCTGCATCAGCCCGTGGAACTTCCCGCTGGCGATCTTCACCGGCCAGGTCGCCGCCGCGCTCGCGGCGGGCAACTCGGTGATCGCCAAGCCCGCCGAACAGACCAACCTGATCGGCGATGCAGCGGTGAATATCCTGCACGAAGCCGGCGTGCCCGCGGCGGTGCTGCAATATCTTCCGGGCGACGGCGCCACCGTCGGCGCCGCCCTGACCCGCGATCCGCGCGTGGCCGGCGTCGCCTTCACCGGTTCCACCGATACCGCGCGCCTGATCAACCGCGCGCTCGCCACCCGCGATGCCGGTCCGCTCGCCGTGCTGATCGCCGAAACCGGCGGCCAGAACGCGTTGATCGCCGATTCGTCGTCGCTGCCGGAACAGGTGGTGAAGGATGCGCTGGCGTCGGCGTTCACTTCGGCGGGCCAACGCTGCTCGGCCGCGCGCATCCTGCTGGTGCAGGACGACATCGCCGACAAAGTGATCGCGATGCTTGCCGGCGCGATGGCGGAATTGAAGGTCGGCGATCCCGGGCTGCTGTCCACCGACGTCGGTCCGGTGATCGATACCGATGCCAAGTGCTCGCTGGACGAACACGCCGCGCGCATGCAGCAGGTCGCCAAGCCGATCGCCCGAGCCAAGCTCGAGCCGGGCACCGAACACGGCACCTTCTTCGCGCCGACCGCATGGGAACTGCAGTCGATCGACCAGCTCACCCGCGAGAACTTCGGTCCGGCGCTGCACGTGGTGCGCTGGAAGGCCGAAGACCTCGACAAGGTGGTCGACGCCATCAACGCCACCGGTTTCGGCCTGACCCTCGGCGTGCATTCGCGCATCGACGCGACGATCGATCGCATCGTCAATCGCGCCAAGGTCGGCAACATCTACGTCAACCGCAACCAGATCGGCGCGGTGGTCGGCGTGCAGCCGTTCGGCGGCCAGGGACTGTCGGGCACCGGCCCGAAGGCGGGCGGCCCCCATTACCTGCCGCGCTTCGCCACCGAGAAGACGGTGACCGTCAACACCACGGCATCCGGTGGCAACGCCAGCCTGCTGACCCTGGGCGACTGATCGTTCCGATCGCCGTTCGCGCAAAAGAAAAAGCCCCGCCGAAGCGGGGCTTTTTTGTGCAGCTGATATCGCGATCAGAACTTGTACGAAGCAGCGATGCCGAATACGTCGGCGTGGCCCTTGTAGCTGCCCTGCAACGAGTTGTAGCGACCGGCAGCCGCATCGACCGGCAGGTTGACCGTCGGGCTCTTGATCTCGACGCGGGTGTAGCCGGCATCGACCGAAAACGCCTTGGTCGCGTTCCAGGTGGCGCCGACCGAATACAACGTGCGGTCGTTGTCGGGCAGGCGCGGCGTGCGGTCGGTGTCGTTGGTCGGGGTCTTGTCGAAACCGACGCCGCCACGCAGGGTGAAGCTGTCGCTGAGCTTGAAGTCGGCGCCCACGGACACGAAGTTCGAAGCCTTCCAGTTGAAGGCTTCGCTGCTCTTCGGCTGGTAGGGGTTGGAGAAGGTGATGTCGACGCTCTTCAGCGAGCTCCAGTCGGTCCACTGGTATTCGCCGTACAGGTGGACGCGATCACTCACCTTCCAGTCGGCGCTCAGGGTGTCGGTCGACGGCGTCGACACCGACGCGGACCCCTTGGCGTCGACGAACCCGTTGCCGAGCACCGCCAGCTGCGCACGCTGCGCGGCCGGCAGCGCCGGGTTGGCGGCCAGCGCGCGGAAGCCCGGCTGCATGCCCTGGAAGGCCGCCGGCGTGGTGAAGTCGGCGTTGCCGACGATGTGATGGCGGATCGCCGAGCGATGCGCGTAGCCGAGGGTGAGGTTTTCGCTCGGCTTCACTTGCAGGCCGGCGATGAAACCGACGGCGTTGTCCTTGCCCTTGAGGGTGCTGTTGCCGTCCGGCGTATTGATCAGGGCCGGATTCACGCCCGCCAGGATGGTGCCGAGCGGAATGTCCTTGCCGAGCGTGACGTCGATGCGCTCGTACACCAGGCCGATGCCGGCACTCACCATCGGCGAGAACTCGTAGGCGGCCGAGAGCGTCAGGTCGACCGTCTTCACACTGGAGGTGGTGGCCTGGTAGCGGCCGACCCAACCCTTTTCGTATTCGGTCTTGAGGCCGTACGGCGCATCGAGGCCGACGCCGAGGGCCAGGCCTTCCAGGTTGCCCTTCATCTTGAAGATGGCCGACATCGCCGGGACCGCCGTCAGGCTGCCCGGATCGCCGCCGTTGCCGCCGGAGATCGGCAGGCCGGTCGCGTACTTGCCCGAACCGCTGAACTTGGCGGTCAGGTCGATTCCGGCCACGTCGGCCTGGAACAGGCTGCTGCCGGCATTCACCATGGCGGCCGGGTTGTTGTAGACCGACGAGCCGTCGGTGGCGACGGTCGAACCGGCATAGGCCTTGCCGATGTTCTTGACGCTGTTTTCGCGCAGCTGGAAGCCGGACGCGCCAGCCTGGCCGGCGGCGACCGCGCCGATCACGGCGATCGCGAGAATCGAAAGACGCTGGGTGTACTTGTGCATGCAAATCTCCGGAAGCATTTCGGGAATCTCGCCACCGTGGCGGTCATTTCCCATAAGGGCGGTTCGGTACGGCAGGGTATGTGGGCCGGACTATAGCGTGCTTTTAACCGATTGGTAACATGCCGGGCGAGCCCCCCGTTTCCCCCGCGAGGCGCCTGCCCGATGTTCATTTCCGTCCCCGACCATGCCCACCCGAGCCGGCCCTGGGCCACGCCAGTCCTGGCCTTGGCCATGGTCGCGGGCTTCATCGCAGTATGGGCGCCATCGGATGCCGTGACCGGCCGGTTGCTGAACGAATGGGCAACCCTTCCGGCCAATCTTTATTCCGCAGTGCGGCAAGGACCAGCGGCGCTGATCCACCCGGCATTGCGGTTGCTCACCTCGCAATTCCTCCACGCCAACTGGGCGCACCTGCTCGGCAACCTGGTGTTCCTGCTGATCTTCGGCATGCCGGCGGAGCGCAAGCTGGGCAGCCTGCGCCTGCTCGTCCTGTTCCTGCTCGGCGGCGCGGTGGCGAACCTGGCGACGGCCGCCACCATCGACAACCCGACCCGGCTGATCATCGGCGCCAGCGGCTCGGTGTCGGCGGTGATCGGCACCTATCTGGCGCTGTTCCCGCGCGCGCGGCTGGGCGTGGTGATCCCGCTGGGGCTGTTCCTGGAATTCGTGCGGGCGCCGGCGTCGCTGCTGATCGGCATCTGGGCGCTGCTGCAGGTCGGCTTCGCCTACATCGGGCCGGCCTTCGGCGAGATCGCCTGGGTCGCCCACCTCGCCGGCTTCGTGTTCGGCCTCGCCTTCGCTTTCCTCGAGCGCGGCGCGGTGGCGCGCCGGCTGCGCCGCCAAAGCGGTTATTGAGCCTTGTGCTTCGTCGCGGGCGCGGGCGCGCTCGACACGGTGGCGCCGGCCATGCGCTTGAGTTCCGCCAATGCCGCGTTCAGCGGCGCCTGTCCGTCCAGCACTTCGCCGCCGGTGTCGTCTCCGCCATCGGTTTCGTCGTCGCCACGCAGGTGGCCCGGCAATGCCGATTCGCGATAGTCGCCCGCCGATGCCTGCTTGCCGTCGGCGCGCACGATCACGTCGGGCTTGATGCCGACGCCCTGGATCGATTTGCCGCTCGGCGTGTAGTAGCGCGCGGTGGTCAGCTTGACGGCATCGCCGTTGTCGAGCGGCAACAGGCTCTGCACCGAGCCCTTGCCGAAGGTGCGGCTGCCGACGATGCGGGCGCGCTTGAGATCCTTGAGCGCGCCGGCCAGCACTTCGGACGCACTGGCGGAACCGGCATCGACCAGCACCACGATCGGCGCGCCGTCGAGCAGGTCGCCCGGCGCGGCGGTGTAGACGGTGTCGCCTTCCTTCTGGCGGCCACGGGTGCTGACGATCGTCCCGGAATTGACGACGTCGTCGGCCATCTGCACCGCGGCGTTGAGCAGGCCGCCGGGATTGCTGCGCAGGTCGATGACCAATCCGCGCAACTTGCCGCCGGATTGCTGCTTGAGCTTGGCGATCGCCTGCTCGAACTCGACCGCGGTGTTGGCCTGGAAGCCGCTGACGCGCACCGTGCCGAAGCCCGGCTCGAGCATCTTCGCCTCGACGCTGGGCACGACGATTTTCGCGCGCACGACCTTGACGTCGAAGGCCTTGGCGACGCCCTTGCGGCGGATGGTCAGGCGCACCGGCGTGCCCGCCTTGCCGCGCAACTGGCGATTGCCGTTGTCGCGATCGACCGGCTTGCCGTCGATGGCGGTGATGATGTCGCCCGACTTCAACCCGGCCTTCAGCGCCGGCGAACCGTCCATGGGCGCGATGATCTTCAACGTCGCATTGGGTTGTTGCTGGACCTGGATGCCCAGTCCTTCGTACTGGCCTTCGGCGTCCTCGTCGAAGCGTTCGGCATCGTCATGGTCGAAATAGACGCTGTGCGGATCGAGGTCGAGCAGCAGGCCGCGCACCGCCGAATGCATCAACTGGGCATCGGTCTTCGGTTCGACATAGGCGTTCTTCACCGCCTCGTAGGTGGTGACGAAACGGCGGATCTCGCCAAGCGGGACGGCCTTGCTCTCGCTGGTCGCGGCGGATGGATCGTCGCTGGCGCTGATCTCCTTGCCCGCCTTCTTGTCCTGCGCGGAATCCTGCGTCGACGGCGCGGTTTGCGCGGCGAGCGGCAACGCGACGAAGGCGAGAACGATCGAGGGGATGATGCGACGCATGCGCGAACTCCGTGCGAACCTGGCGAATGGAACAGCGGCTAGGCTAGCGTTTCTGCAGCCATGCCGAAGGATTCACCGGACTGCCATTCCGGCGCAATTCAAAATACACCGCGGGACGTGACAGCCCCCCCGAGGTGCCCACGCTGGCGACGGCGTCGCCGCGATGCACGGTCGCGCCGACGTCGCGCAACAGCGCGTCGTTGTGGGCATACAGGCTCATGTAGCCGTTGCCGTGGTCGACGATGCTGATCAGGCCGTAGCCGTTCATCCATTCCGCGAACACCACGCGGCCGTCGGCGACCGCGCGTACCGGCGTACCGGCCGCCGCGGCGATCAGCAGGCCCGAACTCGAGCCGCCATCGGGAAGCTCGCCGCCGAACCCGGCCAGCAACGTGCCCGACACCGGCCAGCCGAGTCCGCCGACCTGGATCATCGGGCCATGCACCACCTGCTTCGGCGGCTCGCGCTTGGGCGGCGGAGGTGGCGGCAGACCCTTCGCACGCGCGGCGTCCTCGGCCCGCGCCTGTTCCCTGGCGATCCGCGCCGCTTCTTCCGCCGCGGCCTTGCGCGCGCGTTCGGCAGCGAGCTGGCGCTCGCGGGCTGCGCGCGCCGCTTCCGCGCGCAGGTTGGCGAGCAATCCTTCCAGCTGTTTCGCGTTCTGGCCGAGTTGCTGTTCGCGCTCGACATGCTGCTGGTACTGCACGTCGAGTTGCGCGAGCAGCGCACTGCGCGCCTTGCGGTCTTGCTCCAGCTGGAGCAGTTGCGCCTGCTGCTTCTGCCGCGACGCCTGCAATTCGCCCTGGCGCCGCCGGATGTCCTCGCGGGTCTGCTTCAGCGCGGCGAGATCGGCGTTGATCGCATGGATGCGCGCGCTGCGGTCGCGCTGCAGGTAGGCGTAATAGGTGAGCGCGCGCTGGCCTTCGGCGACACGATCCTGCGACAGGAAGACCTTCAGCGGCGCGTTGTCGCCGGCGAGATAGGCCTGGCGCACCAATCCGGCGAGCGCCTTCTGCTGCAACTGGAGATGTGTTTCCAGTTCGACCCGCTTCGTTTCCAGCGCATCGAGCGCGCCCTGTTGCGAACGGATGTCGGCATCGGCCTTGGCCACCGCGCGCGACGTGTCTCCCACCTTCTGTTGCGCGGCCTTGAGATCTGCGCTGGCGTCGACGCGTTCGCCGCCGATTTCCTTGCGCTCGCTGCTGACCTGGCGGATTTCCTTGCGCACTTCCTTGAGCTTGCGCTCGGTCGCGCGCTGCGACTGCTGCGCCGACGCGAGTGCCGCCGTCGCCAGCAACAGGGTCGCGATGGCGAGGCGTGTGCGACTCATGGTTCGATCAGGCCTGCCTCGATCAAACTCGAACCGGTCATTTCCGCCGGCCTGGCGATGCCGAGCAGGTCGAGCATGGTCGGCGCGACGTCGCGCAAGGCGCCACCGACGCGCAGATGGGCATCACGTTCGCCGACGTAGACGAACGGCACCGGACCGACGGTGTGCGCGGTATGCGGTTGGCCGGTGGCGGGATCGCTCATCTGTTCGAGATTGCCGTGGTCGGCGGTGATCAGCAGCGCGCCATGCACCGCGCGTACGGCGTCGGCCACCGCGCCGATCGCGACGTCGACCGCTTCCGCCGCCTTGACCGCCGCATCCAGCAAGCCGGTGTGGCCGACCATGTCGGGATTGGCGATATTGCAGATCACCACGTCGTGGCGCTGCGCGCGGATGTCGTCGACCAGCTTCGCCGTCACTTCCGGGCAACTCATTTCCGGTTGGAGGTCGTAGGTCGCGACCTTCGGGCTCGGCACCAGCACGCGATCCTCGCCCGGCCACAGGTCTTCGCGACCGCCGCTGAAGAAGAACGTCACGTGCGCGTACTTCTCGGTTTCGGCGATGCGCAACTGGCTCAGGTGATGCGCCGCCAGTACTTCCGCCAGCGTGTTGTGCAGGGCGTCCGGCGGATAGGCGAGCGTGGCCGGCAATTTCGCGTCGTATTCGGTGAGGCAGACGAAGGTCGCCAGTTTCGGCCGGCGCGCGACGAAGCCGTCGAATCCGGGGTCGACGAACGCCGCGGTGAGTTGGCGCGCGCGGTCGGCACGGAAGTTCATGAACACCACGGCATCGCCATCCCGCATCGGCATGGCGCCGGCGATCACCGTCGGCTGCACGAATTCGTCGTTCTCGCCGCGGGCGTAGGCGTCGTCCAGCGCCTGCATCGCGGTGGGCGCGGCGAACTCGGCGCGTGCCTCGACGATCGCGCCCCATGCCCGTTCGACGCGATCCCAGCGCTTGTCGCGATCCATGGCGAAATAACGGCCGCTGACGCTGGCGACGCGGGCGTTGCCGAGGCGATCGCACAACGCCTGCAATGCCTCGATGCTGGCGGCGGCGGAACGCGGCGGGGTGTCGCGGCCATCGAGGAAGGCATGCACCGCGACGTTCGCCACGCCCTGGCGATGCGCCAGTTCGAGCATCGCGAAGATGTGCGATTGGTGGCTGTGGACGCCACCCGGCGACAACAACCCCATCACGTGCAGGGTGCCGCCATCGCGCTTGGCCGCGACGCAGGCATCCACCAGCGCGCTGTTGGCGAAGAACGAACCGTCCTCGATCGCGGCGTCGACGCGGGTCAGGTCCTGGTAGACGATGCGGCCGGCCCCGAGGTTCATGTGGCCGACTTCGGAATTGCCCATCTGGCCATCCGGCAGGCCGACGTGGCGGCCTTCGGTATGGATCAGCGTGTGCGGGCAGGTCGCCAGCAGGCGGCGCCAGTTCGGCAAGTCGGCCTGTGCCAGGGCGTTGTCGACGGGATCCTCGCGATGGCCCCAGCCATCGAGGATGAGCAGGACGACGGGCTTGGGACGAACGGAGACGGATGCGGGCACGGGCCTTTGGACCTGGTGACTTTCGGCGCATGCGATTGTAGCGGAGGCGTCCTATCCTTCCTGCCAATCCCGCACTTCCGGAGCCCCCGATGATCCCGCATCGCGCCCTGATCGTTCTGTCCCTGCTCACCGCATGTTCGACCGCGTACGCCCAGAAAGACGTGTCCAAGGTCAACGGCACCGTCGAAGTCGCGGCCGGCGAGCACGCCGGGACGGCCAGCACGGTCAATGGCAGCGTGAACATCGGCGACGGCGCCAGCGTCAAGGAAGCGACCACGGTCAACGGCGGCATCAAGGCCGGCAATTCGGTCACCGTCGACGACGACGCCACCACGGTCAACGGCGGCATCCACTTCGGCACCAAGGCGACGGTCAACGGCGACATCACCACCGTCAACGGCGACATCTACGTGCCGGATGGCGGCAATGTGAAAGGCGACATCACCACCGTCAACGGCGGCATCGGCCTGGTGCGCACGCAGGTCGGCAAGGACATCACCACGGTCAACGGCGACGTCACCATCGGCATCGGCTCCCATGTCGCCGGCAAGTTGTGGGTGAAGAAGTCCAAGGGCGGCTGGAACGGCATGCCGCTGCAGATCAGCCGCATCCCCACCATCATCATCGGTCCGAATGCGGTGGTGCAGGGCGGCATGGTGTTCGAGCACCAAGTCAAGCTCTACGTCCACACCAGCGCCAAGACCGGACCGATCGAAGGCGCCACCGCGATCGCGTTCTCGACGCCGACCGCACCCGTGAAGTAAACCGAGGGGTCCGTTCCGCGCTAGCATCGTCGGCAACTCGGCCGACGACTGCGCGATGACCATTCCCTATCTCTGCATCCTGATCGCCGCGCTGCTGCCCTACGTCTGGGTGGTGATCGCAAAATCCTCGGGCGGCGAACGCTTCGACAACCGCGATCCGCGGGCATGGCTGGCGCGGCAGGAGAATGCGCGCAGCCGTCGCGCCAATGCCGCGCAGTTGAACGGTTTCGAGGCGTTTCCGGCATTCGCCGCATCCGTGCTCATGGCGCAATTCGCCAGTGTCGATCATGCGACGATCACCTGGCTGGCGGTCGCGTTTATCGCGTTCCGCGTGCTGCACGGCGTGTTCTATGTCGGGAACAAGCATCAGTTCCGCAGCCTGTCGTGGTTCGCGGGGCTGGCCTGCATGCTGGCACTGATGGGGATGGCGATCGCGCGGGTGGCTTAAAGCATCAGGCCCGCCAGCACCGCCTCGACATCCTCGTAACTGGCGCGGCGGCATTGGCGCGTGCGCGGATCGACGCAGGTGCGCCGCAGCAACTCCGGCGGCAAGCTGCCCAGCCCGAGATGGCGATGGCAGTCCGCGCGTCCGCCCATGGCTCGCTTCAACGCATCGCGATGGTCCGGCGAATACGCCTGCACCACCTCGCCGGTCACCGTGCTGGCCAGCGTGAACATCGGCGGCCGCACGATCCACACCTGCCCGCATTCCAGCAACTCCGGCAGCCAGCGCGCGAAATAGAGCAGCATGAGCGCAGTGATGTGGATGCCGTCGGCGTCGGGATCGAACAGCAGCACCACGCGCTCGAAACGCATCTCCTGCGGACCGCTCGCAGGCTCCTCCATGATGGCGTCGGGCAGGCCCAGCGCCCGCGCGATCTGCCGGTAAAGAATGTTGTCGCGCACTTTCGCGGCATCGGCGCGCCAGGCATTGAGCGGCTTACCCTGCAGCGGCAACACCGCCTGGGTCCGCGCATCACGCACGGCAAGGACGGAACGCGCGGCGGAATCGCCTTCGACCAGGATCAGTTCGCAGCCGGCGCCATGCGCCTGGCTGTCGGAACACTTGGCCTGCGATTGCGAGTAACGTCCGGCACCCATCGTTGCAGTGTGCGCCATGTCGGTAGCAGGGGTTGAGACGAGTTACTGCGCGACCAGCTTCACCCGCGCGAAGTTGCGCTTGCCCACCGCCAGCACGCCCTCGAAACCCGGCAGGAAGACATGCGCGGCGTCCTCGAACACCTCGCCGTTGACGCGCACCGAACGTTCCTTGAGCTTGCGGTTCGCTTCGGAATTGCTCGGGGTAATGCCGGCGGCGGTCAGCAAGGCGCCGATGCGCAGCCCTTCCGCCGGGATCACGATTTCGTGCAGCGGCAGGTTGCTCACGTCGCCCTCGCCGCGCACCGCCGCGTGCCAGCCGGCGACCGCGGTATCGGCTTCGGCGCCGCCCTGGAAGCGCGCCGCCAACTCGCGCGCCAGGCGCAGCTTCACGTCGCGGGGATTGAGCTGCCCGCCTTCGATCGCCGCGCGCAACTGCCTGGCTTCGTCGATCGAGATCTCGAAGCTGAGCAGGTCGATCCACTTCCACATCAGGTCGTCGCCGATCTTCATGGTCTTGGTGACGATGTCGATCGCCGGCTCGTCGATGCCGATGTAGTTGCCCAGCGACTTCGACATCTTGTGGACGCCGTCGAGGCCTTCCAGCAACGGCATCGTCAACACGATCTGCGCCGGCTGGCCATGGTGCTCCTGCAGGCCGCGGCCCATCAGCAGGTTGAACTTCTGGTCGGTGCCGCCGAGCTCGACGTCGGCCTTGAGCGCCACCGAGTCGTAGCCCTGCACCAGCGGATAGAGGAATTCGTGGATGGCGATCGACTGCTGCGCGGCGTAGCGCTTGGCGAAATCGTCGCGCTCGAGCATGCGCGCCACGGTGTGCTGCGCCGCCAGCTTGATCATGTCGGCGGAATTCATCTGGTCGAACCACTCGCTATTGAAGCGCACTTCGGTGCGATCCCGGTCGAGCACCTTGAACACCTGGGTGGCGTAGGTCTCGGCGTTGCGCTTGACGTCCTCGCGGGTCAGCGGCTTGCGGGTGATGTTCTTGCCGGTGGGGTCGCCGATCATCCCGGTGAAATCGCCGATCAGGAAGATCACCTGGTGGCCGAGGTCCTGGAACTGCCGCATCTTGTTGAGCAGCACGGTATGGCCGAGGTGCAGGTCGGGCGCGGTGGGATCGAAACCGGCCTTGATCCGCAGCGGGCGTCCGAGCTTCAGCCGCGCCTCCAGCTCCTCGCGCTTGAGCAGCTCATCGGCCCCACGGGCAATCAGATCGAGGTCGGAGGCGGCAGCAGACACGGCAAATTCCTGAATGGGGAAAAATGGAGAGGACGAAACGTCAACATTACGTTAAACCGTCCGCCCCCTGAAAATCCAATGGAATCATGGATTTGACCCGGGCCGGTGGCTGTCCTAAGGTGCCCGCTTCCGGCGGTTTTCACGCCGTGTGGACTCTGCTGAATGAAAGATCCGACTGCCGACGCGGCGCGCCGCTCCCGCCTGCGCCAACTTCGCGAAGCCGCTCTCACTCGCCACGTCATTTCGCGCCTGCCGCCGGGCTTCCATGGCCGCTGGACGCACCGCCACTGGGCGCATGCCAGCCTGCTGGCCAGCATCGCCGTGCTGTGCGCGGTGCTGGTGCCGGGCATGGACCACGCTTTCGCACGCCCGATCAACACGCCGCTGGCGTCGCTGGCATTGCCGCTGCCGCAGATCAGCCAGCCGGTGCCCAAGGCCGGCGGCCAATGGGCGGTGGTGAACCTGCGCAAGGGCGAATCGGTGAATGCGCTGCTGGGTTCGCTGGGCGTGAGCAAGGCCCAGATCGCGCAGATGATGAAGTCGCCGGACGCGCGCGCCTCGCTGGCGAAGCTGCGTCCCGGTTCGGAACTGTCGATCGATGCGCCGGGCAACGGCCTGCTGCGCGCGATCCGTTTCCAGCGCGGCGGCGACAAGGTCGAACTGAGCATGAAGGACGGCGGCGCGGTCGCCGCCAAGGTGCTGCCGCAGGAAACCGAAATCCGCACGGTGGTGCTGTCGGGCACCGTCGGCGACGATCTGTGGGCATCCGCGCGCAAGGCCGGGCTGACCCGCGCCAACGTCGAGGAAATGACCGACGAGATCTTCAAGTACGACATCGACTTCGACTCCGACCTCTCGCCGAACGACCGCTTCAGCGTGGTGGTCGACCAGGCGTGGAGGAACGGCGAGCTGGTGACGACCAGCGGCGTGCTCGCCGCGACCTTCACCGTCGATGGCGAACTGCATACCGGTTTCCGCTACGTGCGCGACGGCAAGCCGGAATATTTCTCCGCCGATGGCCGTTCGCTGAAGCGTCCCTTCATCCGCATGCCGATTCCGTATGCGCGCCTGTCCTCGACCTTCGGCAACCGCATGCATCCGATCCTCGGCCGCATGCGCATGCACAAGGGCGTCGACTACGCCGCCAGCGTCGGCACGCCGATCATGGCCGCCGGCGACGCCCGGGTGAAGTTCGTCGGCCAGCAACATGGCTACGGCAACGTGGTCGAACTCGACCACGGCAGCGGCCAGAGCACTTTCTACGCCCACATGTCGCGCTTCGCCCACATCCGTCCCGGCGAACGCATTGCACAGGGCACGGTGATCGGCTACGTCGGCAGCACCGGCCTGTCCACCGGCCCGCACCTGCACTACGAATTCCGCGTCAACGGCGTCTACCGCAATCCGCTGACGGTGACGATGGCGCCGCCGGCGCCGCTGTCCGGCGCGATGCTGGCGGCCTATCGCCAGCAGACCCAGCGCGCGATGGCCAAGATCCGCACGGTCGAGAAGATCATCTATCCCGACATGGATCGCGACACCGTCGTCGCCAGCACCGCGCCGGCGCAAGCCAAGTCGGCGCGCAACTGAACATGGCCGCCGCCGACGGCCTCTACATCGGCTTGATGTCGGGCACCAGCGTCGACGCCATCGATGCCGCGCTGGTGCGCTTCGACGACCGCGACGGTCGCCTCCACGCCGAATGCCTGCACGCGCTCGCACAGCCGTGGGATGATGCGTTGCGCCAGCGCCTGCTCACGCTCGGCCAGGGCGTCGACGTCTATTCGATCGACGAACTCGGCGAACTCGACCACGAAGTCGGCGCCGCCTTCGCCGCGACCGCGAACCGGTTGATCGCCGAAGCGAAGGTCGATCGCGCGCAGGTCAGCGCGATCGGTTCGCACGGCCAGACGTTGCGTCATCGTCCCTACGCGAAATCGCCCTTCACCCTGCAGATCGGCGATCCCAACCTCGTCGCCGAGCGCACCGGCATCACCACCATCGGCGACATCCGTCGTCGCGACATGGCGGCGGGCGGACACGGCGCGCCGCTGCTGCCGGCGCTGCATTCTGCACTCCTGCACGATGCCGGCGAGGATCGCGCGGTGCTGAACCTGGGCGGCATCGCCAACGTCACCCTGTTGCCCGCGAACGGCGACGGCGTGCGCGGCTGGGACACCGGCCCGGCAAATGCGCTGATGGACATCTGGTGCGAACGCGAAACCGGCGAGCGCTACGACCGCGATGGCGCGATGGCGGCATCGGGACAGGTCGATGCGCTGCTGCTCGATCGCCTGCTCGACGATCCCTGGTTCGCCACGCCACCACCGAAGAGCACCGGCCGCGAACATTTCCACATGCGCTGGCTGGAAGCGCGCCTGCGTGGCGGCGAATCGCCCGCCGACGTGCAGGCGACGCTGGCGGAGCTGAGCACGCGCACGGTCGCCGACGCGTTGAACTCGACCTTGCCGGACGTGCGCCGCGTACTGGTCTGCGGCGGTGGCGCGCACAATCCGGTGCTGATGGCGAAGCTTGGCGAACACCTGCCGCAGGCGACGGTGGAATCGGTCGCGAAACACGGCATCGATCCCGACCACGTCGAAGCGATCGGCTTCGCTTGGCTGGCGCGCCAAACCATGCTCGGCCTGCCCGGCAACCTGCCGTCGGTCACCGGTGCTCGCGGGCCGCGCGTGCTTGGTGCAATCTATCCGGCTTGAACGCCCAACCCGCCGCCGCAAAACTCGCTCCCGTCGAAGCCATCCGCGGACTCGCCTGCCTGCAGGTGGTGTGCTCGCACTTCGCGCTGGTGTTCTGGCCGTGGCTGCACGCGTTCTGGGGCGTCGCCGATCCCGACGACCATCCGGTCCAGCGCTTCGTCCACGATTCGCCCTTCGCCTTCCTCTATTCCGGAAGCGCGGCGGTTTTCGTGTTCTTCGTGCTCAGCGGCTACATCCTCACCCACGTCGCCACCGGTCGCAGCGGCCGCGACGTCTTCGGCCTGGTGCTGAAGCGCTATCCGCGCCTGGCGCTGCCCTGCATCGCCGCCTGCGTGTTCGCGTGGGCGGTGATCGAGTGGATGGACGTCGACTACAGCGACCTCTCGGTGTGGATCCAGGGCTACGGCGATTTCAAGTCCTCGTTCCTCGGCGCGCTGCGCAACGGCGCCTGGGAAGTCTTCATCACCGGACAGAGCCGCTACAACCCGATCCTGTGGACGATGCGGATCGAGCTGTGGGGATCGTGGATGATCTTCGCGCTGTGCTACGCCTTCAACCGCTGGTCGCGCCTGCGTGCAGCCTTGCTGGCCGCGTGCACCGTCGCGCTCGCGCTGCTGGGCGCGACGAAGATCCTCGACGAGGAAATGATGTACGGCCTGCTGGCGTTCGTGATCGGCAGCGCCGTGCGCCTGTACCTGCGCGACCTGCCAGGCATCGTCTCGTTGCTGATGCTGGCCGCCGGGCTGTATTTCGCCGGCGTCCACAACACCTCGGCGTCGTACGCATGGATGCAGCCGCTACTCGGCGAACACGCCTACATGGTCGGCAACTTCATCGCCGGCGGCCTGATCGTCACCGCGCTGCTGTTCAATTCCGTGTTCGCGAAACTGGCCGCGACCCGCCTGCTGATGTTCCTCGGCAAGGTGTCGTTTTCGGTCTACCTGATCCACCTGTGCATCGTCGCCAGCCTCGCCGCGATGATCTTCAACGCACTGCAGGCGCGCGACTGGGACTACGACGCCGCGGCGATCGTCGCCTGTGCGATCGTGCTGCCGGTGATCTATCTCGCGGCGACGGTGTTCCACCGTTTCGTCGACGCGCCGGCGATCACCTTCTCGAACAAGGTGCGCGATCGGTTATTGCCGCGGCGGCGCTGAGGTTCAGCGCGTGCCCGGCTCGGCGGCATCCACCCCGGTGGTTTCGCCGCGACGCTCGCGCCACAGCATCCACAGCAACAGGCACATCGCCGGGATCGCGATCGCCGCCGTGTAGGTGAAGAACACCGGATAGCCCCAGGCATTGACGATCTTGCCCCACTGGCTGGCCAGCGATTTCGCCGGCAGGCTCCACAGCGTGCCGAACAACGCGTACTGGGTCGCGGTGTAGCGCGCGCTGGTCAGCGACGACATGTAGGCGATGAACGAGGTGCCGGCGATGCCGTTGGCGAGATTGTCGGCGCTGACGATCGTCGCCAGCCACGCCAGGGTCGGCTTGATCGCCGCCATGTGCGCGTAGAGCAGGTTGGCGACGCTCAGCATCACCAGCCCGAACAGCATCGTGCGCAGCAGTCCGAAGCGGCGGATCAGCACGCCGGCCAGCACCGCGCCGACCATCGTCATGATCACGCCGTACACCTTCGAGACCAGCGCGATTTCCTTCAGGGTGAATCCCATGTCGATGTAGAACGGATTCGCCGCCACGCCCATCGTGGTGTAGTTGAAGCGGAAGGTGATGATCAGCAGCAGGATCGGCAGGCCGATCTTGAGGCCCTTGCGCTGGAAGAAGTCGGCGAACGGGCAGATCACCGCACCCACCAGCCACGCCACCAGCTTGCGCGGTGCTTCCGGCCACTGCACCGCGTAGCGCTCGAAGCGTTCCACCAGCGGTTCCGGCGGCAAGGCGGCACGATCGACGCGCGCGCTCGGCTCGGCGATCACGAAGGTGGTGACGATGCCGACGAAGGCGCAGGCGGCCATGATCAGGTACGACGTCATCCAGCCGTAGCCGGCGGCCGCCGTCAGCGCGCCGGCGCCTGCGCAGATCAGCGCGACCTGGTAGCCGATCTGGTAGGCCGCGGCCATGCCGCCCTGGTCCTTTTCCTCGGCGGCCTCGATGCGATAGGCGTCGACGGCGATGTCCTGCGTCGACGACGCGAAGGCGGTGAACACCGCGAGCATCGCCATGCGCGCGACGTCGGTGACGGGATCGGTCGTCGCCATCATCACCAGACCGACCACGATGCACGACTGCGCCAGCAGCATCCAGCTGCGGCGGCGCCCCAGCCGTCCGAGGACCGGGATCGGCAGGCGATCGACGATCGGCGCCCAGAAATACTTCAGCGAATACGCCAGTCCCACCAGGCTGAAGGTGCCGATGGTGGCGCGGTTGATCCCGGACTGGCGCAACCACGCCGACAGCGTCGTCAGCACCAGCGCGAACGGCAGGCCCGAGGAAAAGCCGAGGAACAGCATCGCGCGCACGCGCGGATTGGCGTACACGCCCAGCGACTGGGTCCAGCGCTCGCGCATCGATGTCTTCAACGCGTGAACTCCCCGGTCGCGTAGTCGACCAGATAGGGCGCGTGGTCGGAGAATTTCGGTTCGGCGAAGATCTCGGCGTGGCGGATCGATTCGGCGAGCTTCGGCGTCACCAGCTGGTAATCTATGCGCCAGCCGACGTTGTTGGCACGCGCCGCCCCGCGCTGGCTCCACCAGCTGTATTCGACGGCATCGGGCTTGGCGACGCGGAAGCTGTCCTTCCAGCCGTGCGTCGGCGACTCCACCAGGCCGTCGCCGCAGGCATCGGCGATCATCGAGTTCATCCACGCGCGTTCGTGCGGCAGGCAACCGGAGTTCTTCTGGTTGCCGGTCCAGTTCCTGATGTCGTTCTTCGCACGCACGATGTTCCAGTCGCCGCACAGGACATATTCGCGACCGCTGGCCAGCCATTCGTCGAGGATGGGCTTCAGCCACTGCATCACGTCTTCCTTCACCGCTTGGCGCACTTCGCCGGAGCTGCCGGAAGGAATGTAGAAACTCACCACCGAGAGATTGCCGAAGCGCGCCTCGATGTAACGGCCTTCCTCGTCGAAGTCGCCGCGACCAAGATTGGTGCGGACTTCGTCGGGCTCATGGCGGCTGTAGATCGCCACGCCGCTATAGCCCTTCTTGGTGGTGGCGTCGCGGAACCACGACTTGTATCCGGGCGGCTGGAGTTCCGGCACCCGCAGCTGGTGTTCCTGTGCCTTGGTTTCCTGCACGCACATGACGTCGATGTCCTGCTTGCCGAACCAGTCGAAGAAGCCCTTGCTGGCGGCGGACCGCAGGCCGTTGGCGTTGAAACTGAGGATGCGCATGGCAGGAGGTTATCATCCCCCCATGCGCGAACGCTTCCTCGAACTTGCCATCCAGGCCGACGCCCTGCGTTTCGGCGAATTCACCCTGAAGTCGGGACGCATCAGCCCCTATTTCTTCAACGCCGGCCGCTTCGACAGCGGCGCGCGCCTGGCCGGCCTCGCGTCCTGCTATGCCGATGCCATCGAACACGCCGGCCTCGCTGCCGACGTCCTGTTCGGCCCCGCCTACAAGGGCATTCCGCTGGCGACCGCGGTCGCCTGCGAACTGTCGCGACGCGGGCGCGACGTCGGCCTCGCGTTCAATCGCAAGGAAGCCAAGGACCACGGCGAAGGCGGCACCCTGGTCGGGGCGTCGATGCAAGACAAGCGCGTGTTGATCATCGACGACGTGATCACTGCCGGCACCGCGATCCGCGAGGCGCTCGACCTGGTCGCCGGAGGTGGCGGCATCGTCTCCGGAATTGTCGTTGCGCTCGATCGCCAGGAAGTCCTGGACGACGGCGACCGCCGCTCGGCGGTGCAGCGCGTCCGCGACAGCGCCGGCGTCCCCGTGATCGCTGTCTCAACCCTCGACGATCTCCTCGAGTGGAGCGCCCGCAATGGCGCCTCGGGTGCTGACCAGCCCGCCCTGCTGGCGTATCGTGCGCGCTATGGAAGCACGTCGACCGAACCCTGACCTGCGACGCCTCGCGACCGCTGCCGGCCTGGCGGCAGGATTGTGCGTCGCACTGTCCGCGCAGGCGCAGACCAAGCCCGCGGGCAAGACCGTGCGCTGCTGGAGCGAACACGGCCAAACCATCTGCGGCGATGCCATGCCGGCCAGCGCCACCGACAGCGCCCAGCGCGAGATCAATGCCAGCGGCGTGACGATCAAGACCATTCCGCGCCCGCTGACGCCAGCCGAACAATCCGCCAAGGACGCCGCCGACAAGGCCGAAGCCGCGCGCGTCGCGGCGCAGGCCAGCCAGGCTCGCCAGCAGATGGCGCTGGCCACGACCTACCCCAGCGAAGACGCGCTGCGCAAGGCATACGCGGAACGTTCGCAGAACGTGCATGCCTCGCTGGTGGCCGCGCAATCGAGCCTGGCCAGCCATCGCCTGGAACTGGCGCGTTCGCTGCTGCGCGCCACCAACAGCGAATTGCAGGGCAGGCCGGTCAACAAGCCGCTGAACGACACCATCGCCCAGCAGGCCGGCGCGGTGACCACCGCCTATGCCGACCTGCAACGCAAGCGCGACGAGTACGCGGCGATGGACGGCGAGCTCCAGCAGGCGCTACGGCAATACCGCGACTACAAGCAGAACGGCGGCATCGCCCCGGCGGCGACACCGCAACCCTGATTCCGGTCAGAACGTCAGTTCCAGCGCCGGATCGACCGCGCGCAGGCGGCTGCGGAACAATGCCTGCACTTCTTCCAGGCGTTCCTGGGTATTGGCTTCGAAGCGCAGCACCAGTACCGGCGTGGTATTGGACGCACGCACCAGTCCCCAGCCGTCGCTCCAGTCCGCGCGCACGCCGTCGAGCGTGGTCACGCGCGCGCCGTCGAAACCGCCGTTCGCCACCAGTTTCTCGACGAAGGCGTGCGGATCGGCGACCGGCACCTTGATCTCGGGCGTGGAGATCGATTCCGGGATCGTGGCGAACACGGCATCGGCGTCCTCGCTGCGCGCGGCGAGGATTTCGAGCAGGCGCGCCGCCGAATAGATGCCGTCGTCGAAGCCGTACCAGCGTTCCATGAAGAAGAAGTGGCCGCTCATCTCGCCGGCGAGTTCGGCTTCCTCTTCGCGCATCTTCGACTTGATCAGCGAATGCCCGGTCTTCCACATCAGCGGGCTGCCGCCGCGGCCCATGATGTAGGGCGCCAGCGCGCCTGTGCACTTCACGTCGTAGACGATGATCGCGCCGGGATTGCGTTCCAGCACGTCGGCGGCGAACAGCATCAGCAAACGATCGGGGAAGATGTTGTGCCCCTCGGGCGTGATCACGCCGAGGCGGTCGCCATCGCCGTCGAAAGCGACGCCGAGATCGGCCTTGCGGGTCTGCACGATGTGGCGCAGGTCCTCGAGGTTGTGCGGCTCGCTGGGATCGGGGTGGTGGTTGGGGAAGTTACCGTCGATCTCGCAGAACAGCGGGAACACGTTGGCGCCGATCGCTTCCAGCACGCGCGGGCCGAGGTCGCCGGCGACGCCGTTGCCGGCATCGACCACCACGTCGAGCGGGCGCTCGAGGCGGATGTCGGAGGCGATGCGATTGACGTAATCGTCGGAGATGTCGCGCTCCTCGACGCGGCCAAGCTGTTCGGCTTCGTGCAGCGTGCCTTCGGCGATGCGCGTGTAGAGCGCGGTGATGGTGTCGCCGGACAGCGTCTCGCCGCCGACCACGATCTTGAAGCCGTTGTAGTCGGGCGGATTGTGGCTGCCTGTGACCGCCACGCAACAGCCGGTGCGCAGGTGGTAGGCGCCGAAGTAGACCAGCGGCGTCGGCGCCATGCCGATCGAAATCACGTTGCGGCCGGCGCGGCGCAGCCCTTCGGTCAGGCCGCCGACGAGATCGGGGCCGGAGAGGCGACCGTCGCGCCCGATCACGATGTCGTAGAGACCGTGCTCGTGCATCAGCGTGCCGATCGACTGGCCGATCTGGCGGGCGACGTTGACGTCGAGCGTCTTGCCGACCACGCCGCGGATGTCATACGCGCGGAAGATCCCGGGATCGGGCAGCGCCGGCCCATCCGCCTTCGCCGCTTCCGCCCGGGTGGCGGCGGCCTCGGCGGCGGCGGCCTGGTTCTGCGCGGTGAGATCGCCGACGGTCGGTTCATCGTTGTCCGTCGCAATGGCGGCCGCGTCCTCTTCCATCGGCGCTTCCGGTTTCGCGGAACGTTGGCGCAGCCACAGCAATGCAATGCCGGCGCCGACCAGCAGCAACGCGAGGATCGCCGTCATCACCCGTCCGAAACCGAGCGGACCGGGTTCGACCTGCGCCGTGTACGCGAGCAGGTTCCAGTCGCTGCCCTTGATCGTGGCCGAAGACTTGTCGCCGCGTGTTTCAAGGCCCTTGTCGCCGACCTGCGCCAACGTTGCATCGGCCTGCTTGAGCGCCAGATAGCCGCCGCCGGCATTCGCCTTGGCAACCGCATCGGTCAACGCCTTCGCCGGTTGCGCCGCCACCGCAACGGCGCCGCCACCGGCAACCGGCAACGCGATCAGCAGCCTTGGCTGACCGCCCTCGCGCGCCATCACCACTGCGGGCCTGCCATTGGCGAGTGCCGTCTGCGCCGCGCCGGCACGGCCATAGCCGCTGGCAGGCAAGGCGGACATCATCGCCTGCAGGTCGGGCGCCGCGACTTCCGCATGCTCGCTGCCCGGCCACGCCGTCGCCAACGCCTGCGATGCCGCCGGATAGTCGCTGGCCTGCACCGCGGCGATCACCGCCGGCGATTGCGCGGCTTTCTGCGCCGCGGCCAGTTGCTTCGCGAGCGCGGAAGACACCGCGTTGGCGACGCCATCCCGCGTCGCGGCGAGCCGCGTCGATTGCCCGGATTCGCGCCACTGGCGCAGCGCCGACCACGCGGCCCATGCGCCCAACAACACCAGCAGCACCGCCAGCAACGGCAGCATGCGCTTCATCGATCCGGCATCGCCCAGGTTCAGCGTCTTCATCGTCGTTCGTTCCTTGTCGCGGGTCTGCTTCAGCGCAGGCCCGTATGGCCAAATCCGCCCGCACCGCGGGCGCTGTCTTCGAACGCGTCCACCACATCCAGCGCCACGCGCACGATCGGCATGACCACCAGCTGCGCGATGCGATCCCCCGGCGCCATCGTGAACGACTCGCGCCCGCGATTCCACACGCTGATCATCAGCGGGCCCTGGTAGTCGGCGTCGATCAGGCCGGTGCCGTTGCCGAGCACCAGTCCGTGCTTGTGGCCGAGCCCGGAACGCGGCAGCACCAGTGCGCACAGCGTCGGATCGGCGAGGTGGATGGCGATGCCCGACGGCACCAATTCCGCCTGGCCGGGTTGAATCGTCAACGGCGCGTCGATGGCGGCGCGGAGATCGAGCGCGGCGCTGGACGCGGTCGCGTATTCCGGCAACGGCCACTCGCCGCCGAAGCGCGGGTCGAGCAGCTTGATCTGCAACACATGGTTCATGCGTTCGAAATTCTCTCTTCGATGAGGTCGAGCAGGCTTTCGGCGACCACGCGCTTGCTCTGGGGACCGAGGCGGCGCTGGCCGTCGGTCCAGATCACGTCGAGCGTGTTGTCGTCGGATTCGAACCCGCAGCCGGCGATGCCGACGCGGTTGGCCGCGATCATGTCGATGCGCTTGGCCGCGAGCTTGCCGCGCGCGTAGGTCTCGACGTCGTCGGTTTCGGCGGCGAAGCCGACGACAAGCTGCGGGCGGTTCGCGGCAGAGGCGACATCGGCGAGAATGTCGCGCGTCTTGACCAGTTCCAGCACCAGCGTGTCCTGTCCCGGCACCTTCTTCAATTTGTGGCCGGCGACGGCGCGCGGGGTGAAATCGGCGACCGCCGCGGTGCCGATGTAGATGTCGGCCGGCAACGCCGACATCACCGCATCGTGCATCTGCGCCGCCGAACGCACGTCGACGCGTTGCGCGCCCGCCGGCGTCTGCAGATGGACCGGACCGGCGACCAATACCACCTGCGCGCCACGCGCGACCGCCGCTTCCGCAATCGCGAACCCCATGCGGCCACTGCTGCGATTGCCGATGAAGCGCACCGGATCGATGTCCTCGAAAGTCGGACCCGCGCTCACCAGCACGCGTTTGCCGTTCAGCGCGCTCATGCCGGATGTTTTCCGGTCAGCGCGGCAACGATTTCCGCCGGCTCGCTCATCCGTCCCGGACCGCTTTCGCCTTCGGCCAGCGGACCATCGTTCGGACCGACCACCTGCACGCCGCGCGCGCGCAAGGTCGCGATATTGGCCTGCGTCGCCGGATGCTTCCACATCACGTGGTTCATCGCCGGGCACACCGTCAGTGCCGCAGTCGAAGCGAGACAGAGCGTGCTGACCAGATCGTCGGCGAAGCCATGCGCCAGTTTCGCCAGCGTGTTGGCGGTCGCCGGCGCAACAACAATGTGATCGGCCCAGCGCGCCAGTTCGAGATGGCCCATCGCCGCCTCGGCGTGCTCATCCCACAACGACGTCCGCACCGGGCGATGGCTGAGCGCCTGGAAGGTCTGCGCGGCCACGAAGCGCTGCGCGTTGTCCGTCATCGCCACTTGCACCTCGACACCGGTGTCGCGCAGGCGGCGCACCAGTTCGGCGGACTTGTAGGCGGCGATCCCTCCGCACACGCACAGCAGGATGTTGGCAGGGGCGGCCATGACGGCATTTTCCGACGCACTCACAGGCTGCCAGCTTACCCGATGGCCCCGGAATTCCGATGCCGCGCCGCGCCCGCAAACGCCAGAGTGGGTGGCAGATCAAGCTTCGAACGACCATGCACATCCGCGACT
The DNA here is from genome assembly GCA_030151365.1 of Lysobacter sp. Lineage (GTDB taxonomy): Bacteria > Pseudomonadota > Gammaproteobacteria > Xanthomonadales > Xanthomonadaceae > Solilutibacter. Next base: position 26,021 of record JASLDW010000099.1, read on the forward strand.
GGCCCGAACACGAACGTCCCCGCGAAAAGCTGCTGCGCCTGGGCGCGGCCACGCTCTCCGATGCCGAACTGCTGGCCCTGTTCCTCGGCTCCGGGGTGCGCGGACAGGATGCGGTGGCGACCGCACGCAGCCTGCTCGCCGATGCCGGCGGCATGCGCGGCCTGCTCGATCGCGATGCCGCCGGCCTCACCGAACTCCATGGCCTCGGCCCGGCCCGCGCCTGCCGGCTGGCCGCCGCGCTCGAACTCGGCAGCCGCCACCTCGCCGGGCAGCTCGAGCGCGGCGATGCCATGGCCAATCCCGACGTCGCCGCCCGCTATTTCAGCAAGCGCCTGCGCGGTCGCCAGCGCGAGGTGTTCGCCGCCCTCTTCCTCGACACCCGCCATCGCAGCCTCGCCTTCGAGGAACTGTTCCAGGGCAGCATCGACGGCTCGGAAGTGCATCCGCGCGAGGTGGTGCAGCGCGCGCTGGCCCACAACGCGGCGGCGGTGATCGTCGGCCACAACCATCCCAGCGGCAATCCCGAGCCCAGTGCCGCCGACCGCGCGGTGACCCAGCGCCTCAAGCAGTCGCTAGCGCTGATGGACATCCGCCTGCTCGACCATTTCGTCGTCGGCGACGGCCCGGCGGTGTCGATGGCGGCGCGCGGGATGATGTGAATGCAGGGGGCCGGGCCCCGAAGCCGTACAATGCACGGCTATCAAGCCGTTGCCCGAAATCCCGTGAAATCCCAGCTCCGCGCCCTCGTTTCGCAGGGCATCGACGCCCTGGTCGCCGCCGGCACTCTGCCCGAAGGCACCGCGACCCCCGACTTCGTGATCGAACGTCCCAAGGAGCGCGCCCACGGCGACTTCTCCAGCAATGCCGCGATGGTGCTGGCCAAGGCCGCGCGCACCAATCCGCGCGCGCTGGCGCAGCAACTGGTCGAGGCGCTGCCAAAGAACGACGCCGTCGCCAAGGTCGAGATCGCCGGACCGGGCTTCATCAATTTCCACCTGGCGCCGCAGGCCTGGCAACAGGTCGTGCGCGATGTCCACGCCCAGGGCCCCGGGTACGGTCGCAACACCGGCCACGCCGGCCAGACGGTGGGCGTCGAATATGTGTCCGCCAATCCGACCGGCCCGCTCCACGTCGGCCACGGTCGCGCCGCCGCCATCGGCGATTCGATCGCGCGCGTGCTCGCCGCCAACGGCTGGAAGGTGATCCGCGAGTTCTACTACAACGACGCCGGCGTGCAGATCGAGAACCTTGCGCGTTCGGTGCAGGCGCGTGCGCAGGGCCACAAGCCCGGCGATGCCGCATGGCCGGCCGACGCCTACAACGGCGACTACATCGCCGATGTCGCGCAAAGCTATCTGCGTGGCGACAGCGTCGAGATCGAAGGCCACGTCGTCACCGGCAAGAACGATGCGAACGATCTCGATGCGATCCGCAAATTCGCCGTCGCCGCCTTGCGTCGCGAGCAGAACGCCGATCTCGCCGCCTACGGCGTGAGTTTCGACAATTATTTCCTGGAATCGTCGCTCTATGCCGACGGCAAGGTGGACGAGACCGTGCAGCGCCTGACCGCGGCCGGCCATACGTATGAAGAAGGCGGCGCGCTGTGGCTGCGCACCACCGATTTCGGCGACGACAAGGACCGCGTGATGCGCAAGTCCGACGGCACCTATACCTACTTCCTGCCCGACGTCGCCTACCACCTCGGCAAGTGGCAGCGCGGCTGGCAGCGCGCGGTGACCGAACTCGGCGCCGACCACCACGGTTCGCTGATGCGCGTGAAGGCCGGCCTGCAGGCGCTCGACCTCGGCATCCCCAAGGGCTACCCCGATTACGTGCTGCACCAGATGGTCACGGTGATGCGCGGCGGCGAGGAAGTGAAGCTGTCCAAGCGCGCCGGCAGCTACCTCACCCTGCGCGACCTGATCGAGGAAGTCGGCCGCGATGCCACGCGCTGGTTCCTGGTCGCGCGCAAGCCGGATTCGCAACTCACCTTCGACATCGACCTCGCGCGTTCGCAGTCCAACGACAACCCGGTCTACTACGTCCAGTACGCCCACGCCCGCGTCTGTAGCCTGCTGCGCCAAGCGGCTGGAAAAGGATTTACTGCGGATGTCGAATCAGGGCTTTCGCACCTCGACCTCGTCACCGACGACGCCAGCCGCGAATTGATGCGCGAGCTCTCGCGCTTCCCGGAAGTGGTGGAACAGGCCGGCCACGAGCTCGAGCCGCACGCCATCGCCCAGTACCTGCGCGAACTGGCCACCGCCTTTCACACCGCGTACCACGCGCAGCCGGTACTTGTGGAAGCTGAAGCCGAACGCAATGCGCGCCTGGCGCTGTGCACCGCCACCGCGCAGGTGTTGAAGAATGGTCTGGATTTGCTGGGCATGACGGCCCCGGAGACGATGTAAATGGCGCAACAACGCGGACGCTCGCAGGCCCGACGTAACGGCAGTGGCGGTGGTGGTGGATCGGGCATGCCGGGCTGGGCCTGGCTGGTGATGGGCGTGCTGCTGACGCTGGTGGTGGTGATCGGCGCGCCGCGCCTGATGAAGGCCAAGGGTGACGGCGGCTTCTTCAAGCCGACGCCGAATCCCGATGCCAAGGCCGAGACCGCCGCGCCGACGGAAGAAGTCGCGCCGGCGCCGACCGCCGACGCCAAGCCGACCGCGGATGCCGCGGCCAAGCCGGCCGATGCCAAGCCCGCCGCCGGCGACGACTATTCCTTCTACGACGTCCTGCCCAAGAACGAAGTGCGCCTGTCCGACGCGCAACTCGCGGCGATGGCGCAGGCCGAAGCCAAGCGCAAGGCCGACGCCGCCAAGGCCAAGCCGAAGACCGACGCCGACCAGGGCGGCAACAACGGATTGCCGCAGCCGATCGATTCGGCGCAGCAGGTCGCCAAGGCCGAACCGGCGAAGACCCAGGCGACTCCGCATCCGGCCACGGCGGCGGCGAACAAGCCGAAGACTGACGATGACGATGTCCCGGCGCCGGTGACGGTCGCCCACGCCAAGGCCGCCGACGGCGCCAGCGTGCCGATCTCCAAGTCGGTGGAAGCCACCAACGCGACGCCCTACCTCCTGCAGGCCGGTGCCTTCGGGGATGCCGGCCAGGCCGAAGCGGTGAAGGCGAAGATCGCCATGCTCGGGCTGAACGCGCGGGTGGAATCGGCGGATGTCGGCGGCAAGACGGTCTATCGCGTGCGCATGGGCCCGTATGCCAGCGCCGGCGAACTGGCCGGTGCCAAGTCGAAGCTGAGCGGTGGTGGCGTGGCGGCGGTCGCGGTCAAGGTGCACTGACCGACCTCGAACTCCCCGGCATTCTCGACCCCTGAGATGCCGCTGCGGCACACTGGCGACTCCCCCGGAAGGGCGTCGCCAAGGCCATCGATTCATGCCCATTGAGTCCGCGCTCATCAAACCCGTCGTCGACGCGCTGATGGCGCTGTTGCGTCGTGGCGAGAACGTGCATCTGCAGAACAACGCCGAAAAGGCGCTGCGCGAAGCGATTCGCGAACTGCTGCTGGCCAATCCCGACGAGAACAAGGCCGCGGCGCGCATCGCCATCGCCAAGGCCGCCGGCATCCTCAGCGAGGACGTCGTGCTGGCCGAGGACATGCTGCGCAAGCATCGCGCCACCAAATCGCGCACCAGCGGCAAGGCGTCGTCGGCGCACCGCAAGCGCAAGCCTGCTGCCGCATCCGAACCGGCACCGAAACCGGCCCCCGCCAAATCACGTACGAAAAAGAAGACGCCATGAACCTGACGATGCCGCCGTTGTGGCTGATGCGCGACACGATGATCCTGTGGGGCCTGGGCGAACTCGCGCTGGCACTGACACGCCGTGCCTCCGCCGGCCAGTCGCGCGACCAGGGTTCACTGCGCCTGCTGAGCATCGTGCTGTGGACCTCGATGGCGATGGCCGTCTATGCCGGGCTGACGCATTGGGCGCCGTTTCCGTCGACCGTCGTTGCGCCACTGGCATGGGCCGGGCTGGTCCTGCTGCTCGCCGGCTTGGTATTGCGCGCGTGGTCGATCCGCGTGCTGTCGCGCCAATTCACCGTCGACGTCGCCATCCGCGACGATCACAAGCTGGTTCGCAGCGGGCCGTACTCGGTATTGCGCCATCCTTCGTACACCGGCGCGCTGATGTGCTTCTACGGCGTCGGGCTGATGCTCGGCAGCTGGGCCGCGCTGGTCCTGTTGGTCGTGCCACCGACGCTCGCCTTCCTCCATCGCATCCGCATCGAGGAGTCGGTACTGTCGCTGGCGTTCCCCGGGGATTACCCGGAATACGCCCGCACCACCAGGCGGCTGATCCCCTTCGTGTGGTGATCCGCCGTCGCGCTGCGGCACAATCGCGGTTCCCCATCCGCAACACGTCCCCATGTCGAACAGGATCGCTTTCGTCACCGGCGCCACTTCGGGCTTCGGTCGCGCCATCGCCACGCGCTTCGCCAGGGAAGGATGGCAGGTCATCGCCACCGGCCGGCGCATGGATCGCCTCGAGGCGCTTCGCATCGAACTCGGCGATGCGATCCATCCGCTGTGTTTCGACATCCGCGACAGCGATGCCGTCCGCGCCGCGATTGCCGGCTTGCCGGAATCGTTGCGCGCCATCGACCTGCTGGTGAACAACGCCGGCCTCGCGCTCGGCACCGCACCGGCGCAGGAAGCCGACCCCGCGCAATGGCGTCAGATGATCGAGACCAACGTGCTCGGCCTGGTCAATCTCACGCATGCGCTGTTGCCGCGGCTGATCGAAACGCGCGGCACCATCGTCAACATCAGTTCGATTGCCGCGACCTATCCGTATACCGGCGGGAATGTCTACGGCGGCACCAAGGCCTTCGTCAGCCAGTTCTCGCTGGGATTGCGCAGCGACCTGCACGGGACCGGCGTGCGCGTGACCAGCATCGAACCTGGCCTGGCCGAAACCGAATTCACCCTGGTGCGCACCGGCGGCAATCGGCAGGCATCGGACGATCTCTATCGTGGTGCCGACCCGATCACCGGCGACGACATCGCCGAAGCGACGTGGTGGGTCGCCAACCTGTCGCCGCACCTCAACGTCAATCGACTGGAAGTGATGCCGACCAGCCAGAGTTTCGCCGGCTTCCAGATCCATCGCGGGGACAAGGCATGAGCGGCAATGCGTGGTGGATGATGGGCCTCGCCATCTTGGTCGGCGCGATGCTGCCGCTGCAGGGATTGATCAATGCGCGCCTGGGTGCACAGATCGGCGGACCGATCGTCGGCGCCTTCATGTCGTTCCTGGTCGGCACGGTCGTGCTCGGCGCCTATCTCGCCGTCGCGCGCCACCGGATCGGACTCGGCTCGGCAAGCGGCATGCCGGCATGGGTGTGGATGGGCGGACTGCTCGGCGCGTTCTATGTCGCCGTCGTTACCTTGCTGATTCCGCGCCTCGGCCCGGCGACGATGATGTGCCTCGTCATCTTCGGGCAAGTGACCGCGGCATTGCTGCTCGACAAGTTCGGCGTGCTGCAGAACGCGCCGCGCACGGTGGATGCGGTGCGGATCGCCGGCGCGGTGCTGGTGATGGCGGGGGTGGTGCTGGTTGCGGCGCCGTGGCGGTCGGCGCCAGCGCACGCGGCGACGATGGAGAAGCGCTGAATCACTGTACGTCGCAGCTCACCTTGAACTGTATGCTGCTGCCGGCGGCCATCGATGGAACCTGCACGCCGCTCCCGGTCAGGTTCGCCATGGTCAGGTTCGCGGGAGCCGGGCAACTTGCCGTGCCGTTGACGACGCTGCACGGAGTCGTCACCTGGCAATTCGCGAGATGGGCGGGATCGGGGGCATCCTTGACCACGGCATTGACCGCCGTCGCCGGTCCGCCGTTGGATACCGTGATGGTGTAAACCGCCGTCTGCACTCCTGCGACGACCTTGGTGTCGCCATTGCTCTTGGTGATCGAGAGATCCGCCTTCGGCGTGTTGGTGATGGTGCAATTGATGTCGTCGCCGGCGGCCAGTGCGATGCCGTTCCACGCCTGTTCCGTGCCCGTCGTGGTCCCGCTGCCGCTCGGCAACGCGGACGTCGGCCCGCCGTTGGTGCAGCTGATCGATGTCGCATAGCCGTTGGACGGCGCGGTCGCGGTGGTGCCGCCCTGCAGGATGGTTTCGCGCAACTCGATCGCGGTACCGGATGCGAAGACCTGCGGTCCGATCGATGCCGTCGTCCCCGTTCCGCTGGTACTGGCGGTATTGGACAGGATGCCGCCGGCATAGAGGCGCAGCTGTGCCTGGTCGCCGCTCGCCGTGCGGCCAACCAGTTGCTTCGACAGCGTCAGCCAGCCCGGCGTCTGGGTGGGGCGACAGGCATTTGCGGTGAACGTGCTGGTCGATTGGGTCAGCGTGGCCAGGTTGTACAGGCCGCTTCCGCCGGCGCCCGTGCAGGCATCGTTCGCGGTGCTGCCCGGACGCGCGATCGTGCCCGTCACGGTGACGACGTAGGTATCCGGCGTGTTGGCTTTGGTGATGCTGCGGTTGGTTGCCAGCGTCCATGGCCCGGTGCCCGCCAGTGCCGTCGCGCCGCCGCCATCGAACGTGTACGAAGCACCGGTGATGGTGACGTCCGGATCGAAGCCGGGAGCATCCGTCAATCCATAACTCACGGCACCATTGCCCGAGCCCGTCCACGGGTTGGTGACCGTAATGGTGTAGACGATGGTGAACTGGTCCGGAGTGGCTCCGGCCGCGTAGCTGGTGACATTCTTGCTCAGGGTCAGGACCGAATCGTCATCGATGATGGTGTAGGTGCTGGTCGCCTGCGCCGCCGCGCCGCAACTGGTACTGGAATTGAGCAGATACGCCTTGGGCGAAGCCGTCGATGCCTGCAGCTGGAAGTTGATGGTGCGATTGGATTGCGGCGTCGAATTGTTGACGATGGTGACCGGCACCGTGAACAGGCTGTTGGTCGCGGCCGTGCCGTCATAGATGCCTGCCGGCACGTTGATGGTCAGCGTGGCGCTGCCGCCGGTGGTGGTGTAATCGACGTTGGTTGCGCCGGTCGCGCCGCGCGTGGCGGTCCCGCCGGTGATCAGGACCGTCACCGTCATCGCGGAAAACACGGTTCCGTTGACGCGAATCTGCGGCAGGTTGTCGCCTGCGGCCTCCAGTCCCGAACTCGAGGCCTGGACGAATTCCACGAACGGCGCCAGCTGTATCTGGATATTGTCGAGCAGGTTGCCGGACGTGCTGCCGTTGGTGGCTTCAAAGCCCAGGCTGTTGACGCCGGTTGCGCCGGAATAGGTGTAGGAACCGCTGTATTTCACCCAGGTGGCATTGCCGGAGACGTTTGCCGCCGTCACCGTGGCGGGGATCGGCGCCTGGTAGGCGCCGTTGTTGGTCGTCCCGACTTGCGCGATCAGTGTCGAGGCACCGACCACGAAATTGGCGGTGTCGTAGCTCGTGGCGCTGCCGCGGCCGCGATGGCTGAACGTCCAGTTGAAGGACTCGCCATTGATCAGGCAGACGTTCTGGTAGATGCGCGATGCGTACTGCGCGTTCAATTCGGCGATCTGGCTGCCATCCGGCGCGTTCACGATGCCGCCGGAAGCATTGTCGCGCGGCGTTTTCCACAGCTCGAGGATCGGTCCCGGCGAAGCACCGAGATTGGTCGTTCCGGCACTGCCATTGACGATGCAGCCGCCGCTGTTCTCGGTCTGGTAGGGCGCGTGGTTGGTGGTCCAGCCTGGCACCTGCGACTCGTTGATGTAGACGCGGCATCCGATCGTCGTCAGGTTCGGCGCTTCGAACGACGGGTTGATGATGCTGCGCTGCACTTGCGCGGCCACCGGTGCGGACATCGTCACCGCCATTGCCGCGAGCATCGCCCGCTGCATCATCCGGCGCATGGCGTCCCGCGCCACGTTCAAGCATTCCATCGCGATCCCCCCGGATCTGTTCAATCCACAACATCGTTCCGGGGGCGAGTATAGGTTCGGATTTTTCGCGGCCGTGACGCACTCATCACGACCGCCATCACTGAATTGTTCAGAAAGCAGGTGCTTTCCGCAGTTTCACCAACGTGAATTCACGCAACCGCAAGCCCGGCCGTTCCACCGCGTAGTGCAGCAATGCGCCCGCCGCGAGTATCGCCGCCACTTGCAACGAGAAGGAGGCGACACCATGCAGTCGGCCGTCGATGGAGACATCGACGCCGTGCATCACCAGCTTGTGGCTGAGGTAAAGACTGTAGGAAATCGCGGCGATCCAGCCGGCACCGGGCACGCGCCAACGCCCGATCCAGCTGTCGCGTTCGGCGGCGGCGAATACCAGGAGGCCGAAGGCGATCGACAATACCGGCCAGCCGATGCCGTTGGCCAGCAAGCCGCCGCGCCGTGCGTGCAGGAAGAACGAAACGACGACGGCGATGGCACCGAGCAGGACTGCCGCATTCGCATGGCCACGCATGCACTTCCACCACTGCGCACGGAATACCCGCATTGCCGCCAGCGCGACCCCGACCAACAGGCCATCGAGGCGGCACCAGGTCGGGTAGTAGAGGTCCTCGATGAACCAGTTGCGATCCGGTTGCAAGGCATCGTCGTGCAGCCAGATCGCGCTGCGCAGGGCGATGCCGCCGAGCAGCACGAAGACGAACAGCGAGATCGCCAGCAGCAGCGAATTGCGCCGGGACAACCATGCCGTCAGCAGCGGGAACAGCAGGTAGAAATGTTCTTCCACGCACAAGGACCACGCATGCGAAAACGCGGCATGCGCGTTGTAGTCGACATCGAGGTTGTAGATGAAGGCCGCGAACTTCCACCACGGCTCCATGCCATCGACTTCGCGCCACGCGGGAAACAGCGCGTACATCGCCAGCACCACCCAGAACGCCGGCAGGATGCGCAGCGCGCGGCGCAGGTAGAAATCGCCGAAATCGAGTCGACCCTGATCGCGCAAACGTTCCAATACCTGCCCGCCGATCAGGTAGCCGCTGAGCACGAAGAAGATGTCGACGCCCATCCAGCCGTATTTCGACAACCAGCCCCAGTCGTCTCCGAGACCGCCGACGATGAAGCTGTGGAACAGCATCACCCAGAGAATGGCGATCGCGCGCAGGAGGTCGAGCCCGGGTTGGCGTTGCATGAAGACCGTTACCGTAACTGTTCGATGAATGTTGTCGTTTCCGCGACCAGCACATCGGGCCGGTCGTATTGGACGTAATGCCCGCTGCCGGTGGCGACCACCCGACGACCGCGCGTGGACAACCCGAGGAACGTGGCTTGATCCTTGTCGTGGGCGGTGGTGAACCAAATCCAGTCTTTCTGGCTGACGCGATGTTGCAGCAAGCCAGGCATCGCTTGCTTCGGATCCTGCGAAAGAACCAGAATGGGCAGATCTCCGAATGGACCGGTGGCCGCCGCCTGCTTGAGCGATTCGCCCAATGCCTCGGATTCTCGCACGTAGGCATCCAGCTGGGGGTAGTGGCAGGCACTGGCCCTGATCCAACCGGCATAGGCTTCCAATCCCGGCGGCACGGCATCGCACTGCCCCATCAACCGGGCAGCACCCAGCAATACGCTCGCCTTGACGAAGGCGAATTCCGCGTCGCTGTGCTGATCCAGCGCGATGCTGAAAGGCGGTTGCGGCGCGGGCGTCGGAGAGGTGGCATCGACGAGCACCAGGCCGGCGACGTCCTCGGGAAACTTCGAGGCATAGGCGCGCGCATAAAGCCCCCCGGCGGAATGGCCTTCCAGCACGATGGGCGTGGCGATGCCGGCTGCGGTCAACAATGCATGCAACTGGTCGGCGATATGCACCGCATCGCGCACTCCCGGCTGATCCGCGCTCCACCCGAATCCGGCGCGGTCGTAAGAACAGGTGCGAGTCACACGCGAGAGCGCCGGCTGCACCATGCCCCAGACGGTGAAATCGTCGCCATGCCCGGATTCCAGCACCAACGTCGGCGATCCCGTGCCGGTGCAATACAGATGCATGGCGTGTCCGTTGACGGCATAAATGCGCCCCGGCGGCGGATTGGCTGCACGATCGCGTCGGACCGCCAGGAAATTCCAGACAGCGCCTGCGCATCCAAGCAGTACCAATGCGGCAACCAGTCCGATCAGCAATCGCCGGACCAGGCGCCACCAGCCACTGCGTTTCCCCCGAATTTGCATCGTCATGTCTCGAACAGGCGCAAGCGTGCGCGCAAGGTATCGACGTAGGTCCGGCTCGCGCGCAGCAAGGTGCCGTCGTGCAGACGCAACAGGGCATCGCGATTGGACAGCGATCGCATCTCCGCGACACGATCAATACGGACGATGGCCGAGCGGTGGATGCGCAGGAAGCGCTCTCCATCCAGCCGTTCCTGCAAGCGCTGCAGCGACTCGCGGATCAGATGGCGCTGCCCGGCCACATGCAGGGCAACGTAATCGCCATCGGATTGCAGATACTCGACATTCTCCACTGGCACGAAAACGCTGCGGCGACCGACGCGGACCTCGAAGCGTTGTGGCTCCTGCGCAGGCAGCGACGACGTGCGCTCCGCTGCGTGCAAGGATTTTCCCAACCGCCGGCGCGCCCGTGCGATCGCTTCGGCGAAGCGTTCGTCATCCAGCGGCTTGAGCAGGTAGTCGATGGCATCCAGTTCGAATGCCGAGACCGCGAACGACTCATGCGCCGTCAGCAGGATCGCCAGCGGGCGCTCATCCGCCGGAAGGCCGCGCAACACGTCGATGCCATCCTTGCCGGGTATCTGCACGTCGAGCACGATCACGTCGGGGCGATGCTCGCGGATTCCGGTCGCCGCCGAAATGCCGTCGCCGCATTCGCCGACCACTTCGACGTCGTCGAACTTCGACAACTGCACGAGGACGCCACCACGGGCCAGCGGCTCGTCATCGATCACCAGTACGCGCATCACGCAGCCACCGGCGTCGCGGCAGGCCGCAGCAAGGGAATTTCGATCACCACTTCGTAACCGGATGGCATGTCCGCTGCAGAAAAGCGATGCTGATCCGGATACAGGCGCATCAGTCGTTCGCGCACATTGGACTGGCCCAACGCATCGTTCGTCCGCGGATCCGCCGCCGGCACATCCGCGCCATCGTTGCGGACCCGCAGGTGCAGGCGATCGCCGCGCGCCTCGATGTCGATTTCGATGCGCCCGGGAGCACTGCGCCTGGCGATGCCATGGCGAATCGCATTCTCGACCAGCGGTTGCAGCAACAAGGCGGGCACGATGGCATCGAGCACGCCGGCGCCGACATTCCACTGCAACTGGAGGCGCTCGCCCAGCCGCGCCTTCTCGATCGACAGATAGGTTTCGGTCAGCGCCAGCTCTTCGGCCAACGGCACTTCGTGCGAGCGCCCATCCAGTGTCGCGCGCAGGAAGGTGCCGAGCTGGGCGATCATCTCCCGGGCGTCGTCGTCGCGCTTCTCGGCCACCAGCGCCGACACGCCATTGAGCGCGTTGAACAGGAAATGCGGATGCAGCTGGTAACGCAAGGCGCGCAGTTCCGCCTCGCGTGCCGCCAGTTCGGCTTCGCCCAGGCGCCGCTGCTCCTCCTTCAACGCGGCGTAGTGCCCGATCATCGCGTGCGCGGCACAGAACGCGATCAACGCCAGCCAGCAGCCGTCGAGTCCGCTCAGCAACTGCCACCACGGAAACGGCACAGGCACCGGCCAGTCCATGGCCCATGCCATCACCACGCCCAGCGCGCTGTTCGCCACCGCCATGACATAAGTCGCCGCCAGCAGCGCCAGGATCGAGGGCCACAACGCGACGGAATTGCGCCACAGCCAGCGCTGCAGTACCACCAGCGCCGGCACCCACAACGCATTGGCCACCAGATACAACATCCGGTAGGCCAGCGCATGACTGTGGCCGAGCGTCGGCAACGCCATCACCAGCAGGCAGAGCGCGACCGGCACCGCGGCCAGCCACGCCACCCGCCATGACGGCGGCGTCATCGGGATTGCCGGGGTATTCGAATCCATCACATCGATTTGGGCGGACGCACCGAGTAGATGACGGAGATGATCTTCCATCCGGCGTCGGTGCGCACCAGGTGCCACATCTCGCGGCCCCAGTTGGTTTCCTTGCCATCCGCCAGATAGGAATAATCGAAGTTCACCGATGCCACTTCGCCGTCGGTATCGACTTTCACGCCCGAGAATTTCTCTTCGGCCGGCCTGGCGTCGGACTTGACGATCGAATCGATGAAGCTCAGGTAATTCTCGCCGGGAACATGAACGGATTTGCGCGCGTCGGGCTTGCGCTTGCGGAGCATGGCGATGCCGACATCATCGACCACCCACTGCCAGGTCACTTCGTCCGGCTTGTCGGAAAAGAACAGGCTGGTGAACGCCGGCTTGTCCTTTTTGATGATGGAGGTGCGGAACTGTTCGACCACCTTGTGGATCGCGGCGATGTCGGAAGGATCATTCTGCTTCGCCAATGCCGGCTGCAGGCTCGATGCGAGGACGATCAGTGTTGCCAAGACGGTTTTCTTGATCGGTGTCATGCGGCTTCTCCGTTGGGAGCCTGCATTAGCCCACGATCGATCCATCGTCACCATGCCCTGGTGGCCGTTTTGCGTCGAACCGTGCCACCGCTGCGACGAACCGCGCCGCGATCACTCCAGCGGCGCGTCGTCGAGGTAGGTGTAGGCGGTGAGCCCGGCTTCCAGCGCGTGCAGCAGGCGTTCGCTCTCGCCAGCGGGCAGGTCGGCGGCTTCGACGCGGGCACGATAGATGCGGCGCAGGTCGTCGAGCTTGTAGCCGACGTAGTCGAGCATGACGTCGGTGGTGTCGCCGCGGCGTTGCTGGCTGATCACGCAATCGTCGCCGTTGACGCGCACTTCCACCGCATCGGTATCGCCGAAGAGGTTGTGGATGTCGCCGAGGATTTCCTGGTAGGCGCCGATCAGGAAGAAGCCGATCCGGTACGACTGCCCGGGCACCAGTTCGTGCAGCGGCAACGAGGTGTCGAGGTCCTCGTTCTCGACATAGGTGTCGATCTTGCCGTCCGAATCGCAGGTGAGGTCGCAGATCACGCCACGGCGCGACGGTGCTTCGTTCAGGCGTTCGATCGGCACGATCGGGAACACCTGGTCGATCGCCCACACGTCCGGCATCGATTCGAACACGCTGAAGTTGACGAAGTACTTGTCGACCAGGCGCTCGTTGAGTTCGTCGAGGAGATCGCGGTGGCTCTTCTCGTCATAGGTCAGGCGCGACTTCACTTCATGCGCGATGGCATAGAACAGATCGTCGATGCGCGCACGCTGGACCAGGTCGATCTGGCCGAGCGCGTACAGGCTCAGGCCTTCGGCGTGCGACTGCGCGGCTTCGTGGAACACTTCCACAGCCGGTCGCGTCGCCAGTTCGCCATGCAACTCGCGCAGGTCGCGCACAGGCTGCGATTCGTCGTCGTTCTGCGGCGGAACGCGACCTTCCGGTGCCTGCTCCACTTCCGAGACATTGGCGACCAGCACCGCGTGATGCGCGGTCATCGCACGGCCGCATTCGGTGATGATGCGCGGCTGCGGCAGCTCGTTCTGCTCGCAGGCCTGGGCCAGCGGCTGGACGATGCTCGACGCGTAATGGTGCAGGCCGTAATTGACCGAGTTGTAGCTGCGCGAACGCGTGCCTTCGTAGTCGATGCCGAGACCGCCACCGACGTCGACGTAATCGATCTTGGCGCCGAGCTTCGACAGTTCGATGAAGTAACGCGTGGCCTCGCGCATGCCGTTGGCGATGTCACGGACGTTGGAAATCTGCGAACCCATGTGGAAATGCAGCAGCTTCAGGCAGTCGCCGATGCCGGCATCGCGCAGATGCTTCCAGAGATCGAGCACCTGGCGCGGATTCAGGCCGAACTTGGCCTTGTCGCCACCGGAGTTCTGCCATTTGCCGGCGCCCAGCGAGGCGAGGCGCATGCGCACGCCCAGGCCCGGCGTCACGCCCAGCGCCTGCGACTCCTCCAGCACCAGCTTCAGCTCGGACGGCTTCTCGATGACGATGAAGGTCTGCAGTCCGAGCTTGCGGCCAATCAGCGCAAGGCGGATGTATTCGCGATCCTTGTAACCGTTGCAGACAATCACTCCGCCGGGTCGCGACAACGCCAGCACCGCCATCAACTCGGGCTTGCTGCCGGCTTCCAGTCCGAACCCTTCCCCCGCATGCGAGGCCAGCGTGCCGGCGACACCGGCGTGCTGGTTGACCTTGATCGGATAGACCGCGGTATAGCCGCCGCTGTAGTCCCAGTCCTTCTGCGCCTGCGCGAATGCCGCCTGCAACTTCGCCAGACGGTCGCCGAGGACGTCCGGGAAACGCACCAGTAGCGGCAAATGCGCGCCGTTGAGAAGCGCGCGATCGACCACATCGGACAGCGCGACTTCCGGACCGCCAGCGCCCTTGGGTCGCACCACGACGCGGCCCTGTCCGTCGACATCGAAATAGCCGTCCGACCAGTGCGGAATCGAATAGGTCTTGCGGGCGAGGTCGAGGGACCAGGTCATTTCAGGCGGGCCAAGCGAGGAAAACGGGCGGATAGTGTAAGGGCGCACCGTCGGTCCCCGGGCAAAACGCCACCACAACGGGATGGCCGCCGCCATTGCATGGACGTCGACAGGGCCCATATTGGTCCCATGGACCAGCCGACCCGTGGTTTTCCCTTGTCCCCTGCCGATGTCCGAGCGGCCTCGCCACAGTGGTCGCAGGGCCGCTTCCGCAACAAGGTGCCGGCGCCGCCGACGGTGAACCGCGAGAACCGCACCACCCTGTGGGACTTCTTCTTCAACAAGCCCAAGGACACCGTGCCCCACGGCACCATACCGGTGCAGGCGATCACCCGCGCCGATCTCGAGGCCGCGCCCGACCACAGTCTCTGGCGGCTCGGTCATTCCACCGTGTTGATGAAGCTGGGCGGCGCTTTCTTCCTCACCGACCCGGTGTTCAGCAAGCGCGCCTCGCCGGTGCAATGGTTCGGCCCGCGCCGCTTCCACGCGCCGCCGGTCTCGATCCGAGACCTGCCGCCGATCCGCGCGGTGATCCTCTCGCACGATCATTACGATCACCTCGACAAGGCCGCGATCCGCAAGCTGGCGCCGAAGGTGCAGGATTTCGTCACCACCCTCGGTGTCGGCCAGCGCCTGATCCGCTGGGGCGTGCCCGCGAAAAAGGTGCACGAATTCGACTGGTGGCAGGAAACGCAGGTTGGCGACGTAAAACTCGTGTGCACGCCGGCTCAGCATTTTTCCGGACGCGGACTGCGCGACGGCAATTCGACGCTATGGTGTTCGTGGGTAATCGCGCATGGCGACACCCGGATCTTCTTCAGCGGCGATGGCGGCTATTTCGACGGCTTTCGGGAGATCGGCCTGCGCCACGGCCCGTTCGATCTGAGTCTGATGGAAGACGGCGCCTACAACGCGGCCTGGCCCTATGTGCACATGGCGCCGGAGCAGAGCGTGCAAGCCCACATCGATCTTGGTGCGAAGGTCATGCTGCCGATCCACAACGGCACCTTCGACCTGTCGATGCACGCCTGGTTCGATCCCTTCGAGCGGGTCACCGCGCTGGCGCGCGAGCACGGCGTGCGGCTGGCGACGCCGCGGATCGGCCAGCGCATCGATATCGGCGATCCGCCGCCCGCCGAGGCGTGGTGGCGTGGGGTGGATCCACCTCTCTGAGCGAATCGCCGGAGAGGGGAGTCGACTGGCGATGAGCAATTCGCCTGCGACCGCAAGGCGAATTGCGGGGCCTGTTAAAATCGCAGGCCTGATATCGCTGAGCGGAGCCCGCAGATGACCGACACCAACTGGCACTACGAACCCTTCGAACCCACCGGTTCGGCCATCGGCTTCCGCATCACCCGCAAGCTCGACGAAGTGCAGTCGCCGTTCCAGAAGATCGAGATCTTCGAATCGACCGATTGGGGCAACCTGATGCTGATCGATGGCGCGATGATGCTCACCACCGACGACAACTTCTTCTACCACGAGATGATCGCGCACCCGGTGCTGTTCACCCACCGCGATCCCAGGCGCGTGGTGATCATCGGCGGCGGCGATTGCGGCACGCTGCGCGAAGTGTTGAAGCACAAGGGCGTCGAGAAGGCGACCCAGTGCGACATCGACGAGCAGGTGACGCGCATGGCCGAGAAGTATTTCCCGGAGCTGTGCGAATCCAACCACGATCCGCGCGCCGAATTGCTGTTCGACGACGGCCTCGCCTACGTCAAGAATCTCCCGGCCGGAAGCGTCGACGTCATCATCGTCGACTCCACCGATCCGATCGGCCCGGCCGAAGGCCTGTTCAACGCCGCCTTCTTTGCCGACTGCAACCGCGCGCTCAAGGACGACGGCCTGCTGGTGCAGCAGTCGGAATCCCCGCTCAAGCTGCTTGGCCTGATCAACCAGATGCGCGACGAAATGCGCAAGTCCGGCTTCACCACCTTCCAGACGCTGCCGTTCCCGCAGCCGTGCTATCCCACCGGCTGGTGGAGCGTGACGATGGCGCGCAAGCATTCCGATAAAAGCGGGGGCGGCTTCGATTTCCGCGAGGCCGATTCCGCGGCAAAGGCGTTCGAGACGAAGTACTACACCGCCGACATCCATCGCGGCGCGGCGGCGCTGCCGCCGTTCGTGAAGGCCGCGCTGAAGGACTGATCAGGCGTTACAGCGCGTCCGCATCCAGCTCGCCGGTGCGGATGCGCACCACGCGCTCGAGGTCCCACACGAAGATCTTGCCGTCGCCGATCTTGCCGGTGCCGGCGGCCTTCATGATCGCCTCGATCGCCGCCTCGGCCTGGTCGCCCGGCACGGCGATTTCCAGCTTCAGCTTGGGCAGGAAATCGACCACGTATTCGGCGCCGCGATAGAGCTCGGTATGGCCCTTCTGGCGGCCGAAACCCTTGACCTCGGTCACGGTGATGCCGGCCACGCCGATGTCGGCCAGCGCCTCGCGCACGTCGTCGAGTTTGAACGGCTTGATGATCGCCATCACCATTTTCATGCACGGCCTCCGGGTATCCTTGTCGACAGCTTAGCGCGTGGACCCGGAATTTTCCGAGGTCCGGTCGCGGCAGTCGCCGATGGGCGCGGACCCGATGCCGCGCGACGCTGGCGACACGACACCACGGAGCACGCCATGATCGACCTCAGCCAACTCGACGACCTCGCCCGCCGCCTCAGCAACCTGGTCCCGCAGAGCCTGCGAGATAGCCGCGAGGAACTGCAGCAGAACTTCAAGTCGGTGTTGCAGGCCGGCCTCGGCCGCCTCGATCTGGTCACCCGCGAGGAATTCGACGTCCAGCGCGCGGTGCTGCTGCGGACCCGCGAAAAGCTCGAAGCGCTGGAACGCCAGGTCGCCGAACTCGAAGCCGCGCATCGCGGCGCCAGCGGCACCCAGCACTAAGCCTCCGGAACACCGCCATGCAACTCGCGCTTGCGCACAGTCGTGCGCGGGTCGGCGTGTCCGCGCCTGCCGTCACCGTGGAAGTGCATCTCGCCGGTGGATTGCCGCGAATGTCTGTAGTCGGTTTGCCGGAAGCCGCCGTCCGTGAAGCCAAGGATCGCGTACGTGCGGCAATCTCCTGCGCGCAGATGGAATTCCCGTCGCGCGCGATCACGGTGAATCTCGCGCCCGCCGACCTGCCCAAGCATGGCGGCCGCTTCGATCTGCCGATCGCGCTCGGCATCCTCGCCGCTGCCGGCGAAATTCCGCAGGAAGCATTGAATGACGTCGAATGCATCGCCGAACTCGGGCTCACCGGCGAACTGCGCCCGGTCGACGGCGTGCTGCCGGCAGCGCTCGCCGCGCAGGCGCAGGGTCGACGCCTGATCGTCGCACCGGGCAACGCCGCCGAAGCCGCGCTCGCCCGCGATGCCGACATCCAGGTCGCGCGCACGCTGTCGGAAGTCTGCGCGATGTTGCGGGGAGACCAGCCGCTTCCGCGCGCATCCGCCGATGCCGACACCGCGATCGTCCATCCCGATCTTTGCGATGTCCGTGGCCAGCAACATGCGCGCCGCGCCTTGGAGATTGCCGCCGCAGGTGGCCATCATCTGCTGTTGACGGGTTCTCCGGGCTGCGGCAAGAGCCTGCTCGCGGCGCGCCTGCCTGGAATCCTGCCCGAAGCCAGCGAACAGGAAGCGCTGGAATCGGCGGCACTGGCATCGATCAGCGGCCGTGGGTTCTTCGATGCCTCGCGCTGGCGCCAGCGGCCATTCCGTTCGCCGCACCATTCGTCGAGCGCGGCCGCGCTGATCGGTGGCGGTGGCGCCGACGTGCGTCCCGGCGAGATTTCACTGGCGCACAACGGCGTGCTGTTCCTCGACGAGTTCACCGAGTGGGATCGCCGTGCGCTGGAAATGCTGCGCGAACCACTGGAAACCGGAGTCGTGCATATCGCGCGCTCGGCGCGTCGCACCGAATTCCCGGCGCGTTTCCAACTTGTCGCGGCCATGAATCCCTGTCCTTGCGGCTGGGCGGGGGACGCGAGCGGTCGCTGCAATTGCAGCGCGGAAACGATCCAGCGCTATCGCTCGCGCATCTCCGGGCCGATCCTTGATCGCATCGACCTGCACATCCATGTCCAGCGCCTGCCGCCCGCCGACCTGCGCCCCGATGCACCACCGGGAGAATCCAGTGCGGCCGTGCGCGAACGCGTCCTCGTTGCCCGTGAGCGCCAGCTGGAGCGTGCCGGCGCCATCAACAGTCGCCTGCAACCCCGCGAAGTGATGCGCGATTGCCGGCTTTCCGCCGACGATCAACTCCTGCTCGAAACCGCGGTCGAACGCCTGCAACTGTCGGCCCGCGCGATGCATCGCATCCTTCGCGTCGCCCGCACCATTGCGGACCTCGACGGCAGCGGCGACATCGCCACGCCCCATCTCGCAGAAGCGCTCGGCTACCGGCCGGCGACGCCCTATGCCTGACTGTCCGCGCCATGCAATGCGGTATTGCTAGCATGGCCTTATCCCCCGGTCGACGGATGCGCGCTTGGAGCAGCTGCACCACATCGACAACCGCCTGCTCGGCTATGCCGTCCTCGTGCTGGCAGGGATCGGCTCGTCCCTGCTAGCGCGTCGCTTTGGCGCGCCCTTGCTGCTGGTCTTCCTCATCCTTGGCCTGTTGCTGGGCGTCGACGGCCCCGGCGGCATCCGCTATGACGACGCCGGATTCACCTACCAGATCGGTGCGCTCGCGCTCTGCCTGATCCTGTTCGATGGCGGCCTGCAGACGCGTGCCTCGCAGGTCCGCACCGCGCTGCGTCCAGCCCTGGTGCTCTCGACCATCGGCGTCCTCGTCACTGCTTCGCTCACCGCAACGGCAGCGCATTGGTTGCTCGAGCTGCCGCCGCTGCAATCGCTGCTGCTCGGTACCGTGCTCGCCTCCACCGACGCCGCCGCGGTCTTCTTCCTGATTCGCGCGCGCGGCCTGCACCTGGAACGCCGCACCGCCAGCACCCTGGAAATCGAATCGGGGGCGAACGATCCGATGGCGGTGTTCCTGACCATGGCGCTCACCGGCTGGATCGCCGGAAGCGGGCACGGCAGCGTCGCCGCGATCGCGTTGCAAGTGGTATGGGCGATGGGTTGCGGTGCGTTGATGGGTTACGGCGGCGGACGCCTGATCGTCGCCGCGCTCAATCGCTACGACTTTCCCTCCGGCCTCCACCCATGGCTGGCGATGGCCGGCGCGGTGACGTTGTTCGCGCTCACCAACCTGATCGGCGGCAGCGGTTATCTCGCGGTGTACGCAGCCGGCGTGATCGTCGCCAACCGCCCGGTGCGCGCCCGCAGCGAAGTGTCGTCGGTGCAGGATGCCGCGACCTGGTTTGCGCAGCTGGTGATGTTCCTGCTGCTCGGCCTGCTCGCCACGCCGCACGCGCTGTTGAACGTGATGTGGCCGGCCTTGGGCGTCGCCGCGTTCCTGATGTTCATCGCGCGCCCGGCCGCGGTCCTGTTGTGCCTGCTGCCCTTCCGCTATCGCTGGGGCGAAATCGGCTTCATTTCCTGGGTTGGCTTGCGCGGCGCGGTCAGCATCTTCCTGGCGTCGATCCCGTTGCTCGCGCAATTGCCGAACGCATGGCTGTATTTCAACGTCGCCTTCGTCGTCGTGCTGGCCTCGCTGGTCATCCAGGGCTGGACGCTGGAGCGCGCGGCGCATGCCTTCGATGTCGCCGTGCCGCGCAACGACCCCGATACCCGTCGCGTCCATCTCGACCTGCCCGGCCAGCTCAATTACGAGTTGCTCGGCTACCGGGTGGTGCCCGGATCGAGGGCGCTGGACACCGCAAGCTGGCCGCTCGACGTGCGCGTCGCCATGGTGGTGCGCGAGGGTCGCATCCTGCAGGGCGATGAAATCGGCGACCTGAGCCCGGGCGATTACGCCTACATGCTGGCGCCCACCACCTCGGCACGCCGGCTCGACTGGTATTTCGCCGGTCGCGGCATGGAGTCGGAAACCGCGCTGCGGCCCGGTTTCGGCGAGTTCCAGTTCGGCGGCGACGCGCCGCTGGGGGACATCGCCGAGTTCTACGGGCTGCACCTGCCGAAGCGCTTCGCCAGGCACACGGCCGCGCATTTGTTCGACGAACGCTTCGATGACCAGCCGCAACCCGGCGACCAGCTCTCGATCGGCAACGCCGTACTCACCGTGCACCGCCTGGATGGCGAACGCGTTGCACAGGTCGGGTTGCGGCTGGTGCCGTTGAGCGAACGGTTGCTGGGGGGAGCGGGCTGAAGATCGTCGGGCCGCAATCCCCGACGATCATTCAATTCGTTGCGTCAGTACACGCTGAATAATCCTGGATGCCTCTCGCTCAGGGTGCCACTGGCTGCATAACGCACGGCGCCCGTTCCCATGTTGATGACCGCGTATTGTCCACCACCGCCAGTTGCAGTCCAGAACTCGCCACTGGCATATGCCGGTGGCCGTGCACTGTTTGCGAAGACAGCTTGCGCTTCGGCCAGATCCAGCATTTTCACGTTAAGGCTGTTGTATGCCCGCGTGGCCAACAAGTTCGCCCTGTTGTATTCGGACAACCCACTGGGGCTTCCGGTCAGCCAACGCGAGAACGTGGCGAGGGTCGTCGACGTGCTTCCCGCATAAAGCACCATGCCATTGTTTTGCCAGGGCGAATACATCGTGCCGATGGAATAGAACGTGAGTTGCCTGTCCAGCACATCGGCAAAATCGTCGCCGATGTAGAACACCGATTGCGCCGATCCGGACAATCCCTGCGGATCCGTGAGCGTCCAGTCAAAGGTCAGCTTGCCGCTGTCATGCACATCCGTGCTGGAAAACGCCAGCGATGACACCACCTGATCCAATACGCTTTGCGTGGTTGCGGCGTTGAACGTCAGCGTGAGCGCGCCACCGGCGTTCGCATATGAACCAACATCGAGGCCATTGCACAGCAACCGTCCACTACTGAACTGCACGCTGCCCGTAGCCGCGATCACGTCACTGCCCTTGGCGCCACCAGAACGCTGGATCTTCAAGGTATAGCCTGCGTAATTGCCCCCTGCAGGAACATCGATGTCCACGGCATGCGCGCCACCCACGATCATCCCCGCACCCTGGCTTTCCATATAGCGCCCGATGGGCTGTCCAAAGTTGGTATCGGGATCACCGGTCGGCAACAGGCGACCTGCGGCGGCCTCGTAACTTGCAGTGTCCTGGTTGTAGATCGCACCCGACAGCAGGATGCGTCCGTCCGGAGCAACATCCATTCCATAGGCGATGTCATAACTCCCGGACAAGTCATAAACGAGACGGCCGCCGGCACCGAATGAAGTATCAAGTTGTCCCGCGGGCGTGAGTTTGACCATGGCCATGTTGTAACGGCCAGAGTAAGCCTCGGAATCCGCATAACCCGCAATCAACAAACTGCCGTTGCCGAGCATGGCGATGTCCATCGGGACGTCAGGCGTGGGGGAGAAATCCATCAATGCTTCGCCACCCACCGTGCCGAATGCCGGATCGAGTTGCCCGCCACTTCCGTACTTGGCGATGATCCATTCGAGATTGCCACTGCCGATGTCACGATCGCCGATCACGTAGACGCCGCCATCGGCAGCCAGCGCCAAGCGATAGCTGGTAATCATGTTGGTGTTCCTGTAGGAACCACCCATGAAGCCAGGATCGGGCGCTCCGGTTGGCATGAAGCGCGCCAGAAAAGTAGAGCCCCCCAATTCACCGGTCACGACAATCCGCCCGTCGGCCATCAACGCAGCATCCTCGATTTCGCCACTGCTGCCAGCCACGGTGAAACTGCCGATCAGCTTGCCGCCGATTCCGAAAGAGGGGTCCAACGATCCGTCCGGCATCAACCGAACCATCGCGGTTTCAAGATTCTTCAGCGTCGCGTCGTACGCGCCGCCCATCGCAATGATCCTGCCATCCGGCTGCACCAACACCTTGTTGATCCGGTCGAGGCCATGCTGGAAGTCGATGGTGACCTTTCCGCCCTGTCCAAAGCTGGTATCGAGCGAACCATCGGGGTTGTAACGTGCCACTGCGAAATCGGTGCCATCGGCGGCATTCACCGTTGCAGCGCCGCCCAGCAGGATCCTGCCGTCGGCAAGGATCACCGGATGTCCCGTACTTGAATCGGACATCTTGTTGAAGTCAGTGGTCACGACGCCATTGCTACCGAAGCTCGAGTCGAGCGAGCCATCGGCATTGAGGCGCTCCATCATGAAATCCATGCCGGTATCCCCGCCGGTATTCACGACTCCGGAGATCAGAATCTGCCCCGACGCAAGGCGACGAATACCCATTCCGCGACTGCTGCCTGAAAGTTTTCCAAGCAACGAGACCCCGCTCGGCGCAAACGAAATCGCAGGCGCATCGTTCACGTCGGCAACCGCCGCCGTCGCCGCGCTCACCGGTGCCTCGGCATAACCGTTGTTGTCGGTATAGGTCGCCTTGACCGTGATCGTCTTGCCGACCTCGGCCTGGGTCAGGCCATAGGTCCTGGCGGTCGCACCGGCAATCGCGGCGCCATTCGCCATCCACTGGTAGGCGACCGTCGCGGGAACGCCATTGCCGTCCGCCACGGTGGCCGTCAGGATCTGGTTCTGCGTCGCGGTGCCTGCAATCGTGACCGTACCGGCCTGGTTGGCCGGTGTGACATTGCCGCCGCCTCCCGCGGAGCCTCCACCGCCGCCCCCTCCGCCGCCACAAGCGGCGAGCACCAGCGCCAGCAGCGCCGGAATACCGGTTTTCAGCACATTTCCGAACGCAGCCGCACTCTTCGGCGCACGCGCGGTCGCACGGTTGTTGCTTCCCATGATTCCCCTTCCCCTGATTCGGTCTGAACGCCGATAAGAGCGAAATGTAACTCAAAGGGGTGGAATCAAGCTACCTGTTACATATCCCAGCTTAAAACTTGTGTCATGACGCAATCACGCCTGCAACTGGCCCATCGGCAACGTCGGCGGCTGGTCGGCGGCGTCACCCAGCATCGAACCCCACGCACTGCTGATCGCGCCCGACATCACGGGCGCCAGCACCGTCATCATCACCAATTGCGACACCACGACTTGCGCGATTTCGCCCGCGATCAGCTTGACGATCATGCCGACGATCGCGATCAGGACGGTCATGCCGATCAGGGTGATGAACAGCACGATGGCGAATACCAGCACCGCCGGCAGGTTGCGCACGCTGGCGCGCCAGCTGCGGCGCAAAGCCTCGATGCCGCCGTTCCCCCCGAGCATCACGCCGGGAATCGCGACGAACGTCATCAGCAGCAACACGAATGCCAAGGCCACGACGCACAGCATCCACAGCAGCATGCGTCCCGCGGGCAGGCTGGCAAGCAATGCCGGATCCGGTTGTGCGCCCGGCCCCGCGCTCTGCATCTTGTCCATCACGTTGGCGATGATCTGCAGATTGTCGACGCCGACCAGGACGACCAGCAGCAGCGCCATCGACAGACCCAGCACGACTTGCGGCAACAAGGTGAGCAGCAAGGCGCCGACTTTGCCCTGTCGCAACGGTTCGCCGAAGGCCGCGGGGCCGACCTCGCGACCCTGCGCGACTTCGCGCGCGGCCCATACCATCCCGCCGGTGAGGATCGGCGCGGCGAGAATCTGCAATGCCTGCAGCGCGAACCCGAGCTGCGGCACCAACACGGCCATGCCGATGACGATCGCGGCGAACACGCCGTACAACACGCCCATCACACCAAACCCACCGGGCGATGCCTTCAGCAGCATGAAGCCGTCGATCAGCCATTGCGCGCCGGCGGAAGCCGGCATCTTGCGAGGTTCGTCCATCGTCATCTGTTTCCGTGATTGCGTGCGTGCCGGATGAAGCGGCGGAGCACCTTGCGGGCCACCGGCGCGGCGCCGATGTTACGCGACATCGCGTCGGGATCCTGTCCTTCCGCGCGCAAGGTGTCGGCACGGGCGTGCACGTAACCATGCATGCGCGCGGCGCTGAATTCGGGATGGAACTGCAGGCCCCAGGTCGCGCGGCCCCAACGGAAGGCCTGGCAGGCGTCGAGGTCGGACGTCGCCAGCAGCACGCCGCCTTCCGGCATCCGCAGCGCACTCTGGCGATGGGTCACCTGGGCGCGGAAGGTCCGGGGCAATCCGGCGAACAGCGGATCCGCGTTGGCGGCGCTTTCCAGCCGCACGTCGACCGTGCCCATCTCGCGGCCGCGCGGGTTGTCGCCGGCTTCGCCGCCCAGCGCATGCGCCAGCAACTGGTGGCCGTAGCAGATGCCGAGGATCGGCATGCCGGCGTGGGCGGCATCGCGCAGCCATTCCGCGCTGCGTTCGCTCCAGTCGTGGCGCTCGGTCACCATCGCCGGCGATCCCGAGACCAGCACGCCGGTGTAGCCGCGATGCGCCGGCAGGGGCTGGCCGGCCTCGACATCCACCACCTCGGTTTCGTGGCCGCGCAGGCCGGCGGCGACGCGGATCCAGTGGGCGAATCCGCCGTGGCGGCGCTGGCTGGGCACCGGTTGTCCGGTCTGGAGGATGAGGAAGCGGGGCGTCATCGATGGATTCGGGTCTGCGGGCACGCCATCTATACTAATGAAAGACTTTCCAATGGCCGTTCCGATGCCTGCCGCACGCGTTTCCATCACCTTTCAGGAACTCATCCAGCGCCTCAACGCCTACTGGGGCGAACAGGGGTGTGTGCTGATCCAGCCGCTCGACCTGGAAGTCGGCGCCGGCACCTTCCATCCCGCCACCTTCCTGCGCGCGCTGGGACCGGAACCGTGGAACGCCGCCTACGTGCAGCCCTGCCGCCGTCCCACTGACGGCCGCTATGGCGAGAACCCCAACCGCCTGCAGCGCTACTACCAGTACCAGGTGGTGATGAAACCGTCGCCGGACAACATCGTCGAACTGTATTTCGATTCGCTGAAAGCGCTTGGCGTCGATCCGCTGGTGCATGACCTACGCCTAGTCGAGGACAACTGGGAATCGCCGACGCTCGGCGCCTGGGGACTCGGCGGGGAAGTGTGGTTGAACGGCATGGAGGTGACCCAGTTCACCTGGTTCCAGCAGGCCGGCGGCCTCGAGTGCAAGCCGGTATTGGGCGAGATCACCTACGGCCTCGAACGCCTGTGCATGTACCTGCAGAACGTCGACAACGTGTTCGATCTGGTGTGGACCTATGGGCCCGACGGCACCGCGGTGACCTATCGCGACGTCTACCACCAGAATGAAGTCGAGCAGAGCACCTACAACTTCGAACATGCCGATGTCGCCGAACTGTTCCATCGCTTCGACGCCTGCGAGACCGAGGCGATGAAGCTCGTGGAAGTCGGCCTGCCGCTGCCTGCCTACGAACAGGTGATGAAGGCCAGTCATAGCTTCAACCTGCTCGATGCCCGCCGCGCCATCAGCGTGACCGAGCGCCAGCGCTACATCCTGCGCGTGCGCAAGCTGGCGCAGGCCGTCGCCGAAGCCTACTTCGCCCAGCGCGAGAAGCTCGGATTCCCCGGGCTCAAGCACAACAAGGAAGCCGCATGATCCTGATCGGAATGTACGACTCGCCGTTCGTGCGGCGCGTCGCCATCAGCCTGTCGCTGCTCGGGCAGACGTTCGAGCACCGCAACTGGTCGGTGGGCAAGGACGCGGACAAGATCCGCGAATTCCATCCGCAAGGCCGCGTGCCGGTGCTTGTGCTCGACGATGGCGAAGCGTTGACCGAATCGGCGCTGATCGTCGACTGGCTCGATCGCCTGCCCGGTCACGAACACCAGTTGCTGCCGGCGACCGATCCGCAGCGCCGCGATGCGCTGAGGATCACCGCGCTGGCGGTCGGCGCACTCGACAAGGGCATCCTGCTGGTCTACGAACGCCTGTTCCGTCCGGTCGAGATGCACCACGCGCCGTGGCTCAAGCGTTGCCGCGCGCAGAGCGAAGCCGCGCTGGCGGAACTCGATCGCATCTGCCGCGAACGCGCCGACCGCGAATGGCTGGTCGGCGACGCGATCACGCAAGCCGACATCATGCTTGCCTGTGCCGCCACTTATCTGCGCGATGCCGTGCCGTTCGACCTCGCGAAATTCCCGGCATTGCAGGCCCGCGTCGACGGCTATGAAGCCCTGCCGCGTTTTCAGCAGTTCTACGCCCCCTTCGACGCGCCGAAAACCAATTGAGCGCAGGAAACAAGGTCCGCACCATGAGTCAACAGCTTCCGCTCCTGATCGAACTCGGCACCGACGAGTTGCCGGTCAAGGCGCTTCCCGGCCTCGCCCAGGCCTTCTTCGACGGCATTATGTCCGGACTGGAATCGCGCGGCATCGCTTTCGATCGCGACAATGCCAAGCCGCTGTACACGCCGCGTCGACTCGCGGTGCTGCTGCCCGCGGTCGCCGACGAACAGCCGGAACAGGCCAGCGAAGTGCTGGGGCCGTATCTCAACATCGCGCTCGATGCCGACGGCAATCCGACCAAGGCACTGGAAGGTTTCGCGGCCAAGGCCGGCATCGACTGGACGCAGCTCGAACGCACCACCGACAACAAGGGCGAACGCTTCGTCCATCGTTCGCGCCGTGCCGGCGCACGCACCGCCGACCTCTTGCCGGAGATCGTGCGCGAGGCGATCGCGGCGATGCCGATCCCCAAGCCGATGCGCTGGGGCGACCATGATTACGCCTTCGCGCGTCCGGTGCACTGGCTGGTGCTGCTGTTCGGCAATGAGGTGGTCGATTGCGAACTGATGGGCACGAAGTCGGGACGCATGTCGCGCGGGCATCGCTTCATGCACGACAAGCCGGTGTGGATCAATGCCACCAATGATTACGTCGCCGCCCTGCGCGACGCCCACGTGCTGGTCGATGCCGACGAACGCCGCGAGCGCATCCGCGGCGAAGCGCAGCAGGCGGCGAAGACCGTCGGCGGCCATGCGCGCATCTCCGATGATTTGCTGGAAGAGGTGAACGGACTGGTGGAATGGCCGGTCGCGGTCGCCTGCCAGTTCGAGCGCGAATTCCTTGCCGTGCCGCACGAAGCGCTGGTCTCCACCATGGAGACCAACCAGAAATTCTTCGCGGTGCTGGACGGCGCGCAGCAGTTGAGCGAGCACTTCATCGGCATCGCCAACATCGACTCGAAAGATGCCGCGGAAGTGCGCAAGGGCTACGAACGCGTGATCCGCCCGCGCTTCGCCGACGCCAAGTTCTTCTTCGACGAAGACCTGAAGCAGGGCCTGCCCGCGATGGGCGATGGCCTCAAGACCGTCACCTATCAGGCCAAGCTCGGCAGCGTCGCCGACAAGGTGGAACGCGTCGCCGCGCTTGCGGAAACGATCGCGAAACAGGTCGGCGCCGATCCGGCGCAGGCGCGCCGCGCCGCCGAGCTGTCGAAGAACGACCTGCAGTCGCGCATGGTCAACGAATTCCCGGAACTGCAGGGCATCGCCGGACGTCATTACGCCGCCGCTGGCGGTGAACCCAGCGAAATCGCACTGGCGATCGACGAAGCCTACCAGCCGCGCTATGCCGGCGACGATATCGCGCTGTCGCCGCTGGGCAAGGTGCTGGCGATCGCCGAACGCCTCGACACGCTGGCGGGTGGATTCGCCGCCGGGCTCAAGCCGACCGGCAACAAGGACCCGTTCGCGTTGCGGCGCAATGCGCTGGGACTGGCGCGCACGATCATCGAGAGCGGATTCGATCTCGATCTCATGCACCTCCTCGCCATCGCCAACGACGGACTCGCGGCGAAGAACGTCAAGGCCGACGTCAACGAGTTGTACGACTTCGTCCTTGACCGCCTGAAGGGCTACTACGGCGACAAGAGCGTGCCGGCGACCCACTTCAACGCCGTCGCCGGCAAGCGCCCGCATTCGCTCTACGACTTCGACCGCCGCATCGACGCCATCGGCGAGTTCGCCCAGCTGCCGGAAGCCGAGGCACTGGCCGCCGCCAACAAGCGCATCCGCAACATCCTGCGCAAGGCCGAAGGCGAGATCCCCGCCGGGATCGACCATGCGTTGCTGGTGGAACCGGCCGAGCTCGAACTCGGCGAAGCACTGGCCGCCACCGAAGCCGAGGTTCACGCCAATGGCCATGACTACGTCGCCGCACTGACCCGATTGGCACACCTGCGTCCGCACGTCGACAACTTCTTCGACAAGGTGATGGTCAATGCCGATGACCTCGCCATCCGCCGCAATCGCCTGGCGTTGCTCGGCCGACTCGATCGCCTGCTCGGCGGCATCGTCCAGCTCGACGCATTGGCCTGAGCATCACCGCAGCATCAACAAAAAAGCCCGGCAATGCCGGGCTTTTTCGTGCGTGACGATCAGCCTTCGATCGTTTTCGGTGCGTGCGGCGGCCGGCGATGGAACTTGCGCGCCATCCAGCTTCCGAAATCGTCGAGCACGGTGTAGGTCGCCGGTATCACGATCAGACTGAGCAACGTCGAGGTGATCAGTCCGCCGATCACCGCCACCGCCATCGGCGCGCGGAAGCTGGAATCGCCGGAGAAACCGAGCGCCAGCGGCAACATGCCGGCGCCCATTGCGATCGTCGTCATCAGCACCGGGCGGGCGCGCTTGTGGCAGGCATCGATCACCGCCTCGTGCTGGCTCATGCCCTGTTCGTCCTCGGCCATCACTGCGTAATCGACCAACAGGATCGAATTCTTGGTGGCGATGCCGATCAGCATCAGCAGGCCGATCAGCGCCGGCAGCGACAGCATGTTCTGGGTGATCAGCAACGCACCGAAGGCGCCGCCCGCGCACAGCGGGATCGCCGCAAGAATGGTCACGGGTTGCGTGGCGTGGTTGAACAGCAGCAACAGCACCATGTAGATGCAGACGATGCCGGCGATCATCGCCATCAGGAAGCCGGTGAACAGCTCGACGAAGATTTCGGCGTCGCCGGTGTTCTGGAACTGCACGCCCGCCGGCAGGCGCTTCACCGACGGCAGCGCCTGCACTTCCTTCATCACGTCGCCCAGCGGGCGCCCATTGAGTTCGGCGGTGAGCGTGACATTGCGCTGGCGCTTGTAGCGCGAGATCACCGACGGTCCGCTGCCCTGGCGAATGTCGGCGACCGCATCCAGCGGCACCGCGCCGGCCTTGCCGCGCACCTTCATGCGGCTGATGGTCGCGGGATCCTGCAGCTGGTCGAGCGCGAAACCGACGCGGATCGGGATCTGGCGATCGGCGAGGTTGAGCTTGGGCAGGCGCTGCACGTAATCGCCGGCAGTAGCAATTCTCGCGGCTTCGGCGATCGTCGCGGTCGACACGCCGAGATCGGCGGCGCGCGCGGAGTCTGGGCGGATCTGCAGCTCCGGACGCAGCAACGACGCCGACGAGGAAATGCTGCCGATGCCCTGGATCGTGTGCAGGTCGCGTTCGACGGCCGCCGCCGCGCTTTCCAGTTTGTCGGGATCGTCGCCGGCCAGCACCAGCATCATCTGCTGGCCCGGTTCGCTGCTGATGTAGCTGATCTTCACGCCAGGCAGATCGGCCAGGGCGACGCGCGCGGCCTGCTCCAGCTGCTCCTGCGAACGCTTGCGGTCGTCCTTGCTGCCCCAGTCGAGCACCAGCGTGGCGCGCCGCACGTCGGCAACGCCGGACTTCGCGGGATCGCCGACGTCGGGCACGCTGCCGACCATCGTGAACACCTGCTTGAGTTCGGGAATCGCCGCCTTCAGCTTGTTGCGGGCGATTTCGGCGATGCGCGAAGTGTCCTCGATGCGCGTGCCGGGCGCGAGTTCGACACTCAGATTGCTGAGGCCGCGATCGCCGGGCGGAATGAAGGTCGCGGGAATGAAGGGCACGATCAGCAACGACGCGATGAACAGCGCTGTCGCCATCAACAGCGTTTTCCAGCGATTGTTCAACACCCAGTCGACCAGCTTGAGATAGCGCGTCATCAGCTTGCCGTCGGGCTGTTCATGGCCATGCGCGCCCTTCAGCGTGTAGGCCGCCATCATCGGCGTCAACAGGCGCGCGACCAGCAGCGAGAACAGCACCGCGGTCGCCGCGGTCCAGCCGAATTCGCGGAAGAACTTGCCGGCGATGCCGGGCATGAACGCGACCGGCACGAACACCGCCGCCAGCGTCATCGAGGTCGCGATCACCGCGGTACCGATTTCATCGGCGGCTTCGCGCGCGGCTTCGAGCGGCGACTTGCCGCTGCCGAGATGGCGCACGATGTTCTCGATCTCGACGATGGCGTCGTCGACCAGGATGCCGACCACCACCGACATCGCCAGCAACGTGATGATGTTGAGGGTGAACCCGAGCCACCAGATCACCGCGAATGTCGGAATGATCGACAACGGCAGCGCCACTGCCGACACCCAGGTCGCGCGCCAGTCGCGCAGGAACAGCCACACCACCAGCAGCGCAAGCAACGCGCCCTCGAACAGCATCTCCATCGAGGACGTGTAGCTGGTCTTGGTTTCGACGGTATTGTCGGTGACGAGGTTGAAGGCGATCTCCGGATGCGCCTTGTGCAAATCCGCCAACGCCGCCTCGACGCCCGCCTTCACCTTGAGTTCGTCGGAACCACGGGTGCGCGACATCGAGAAGCCGACCACCGGCTTGCCATCGAGGAAGGCGGCCTGGGTCGGATCGGCGGCGGCGTCGGTGATCGTCGCGATCGACGACAACCGCACCGCGCGTCCGTCGGCCAGGGCGATGCTGTAGTCGCGCAACTGCTGCGCATCCTTCACCGTGCCGATGGTGCGGATGGTCTGTTCGGCACCCCCGAGTTCCGACTTGCCGCCGGGACGTTCGACCTGCATCGCCAGCAATTGCTGGCTGACTTCGCCGGCAGTGACGCCGAAGGCTTCCAGCGCCTGCGGATCGAGATCGACGCGCACCTGGCGATCGATGCCACCGATGCGATTGACCGCGGCCACGCCTTCGACGCCGTAGACGGCGCGGGCGACATCGCGATCGACGAACCACGACAGCTCGTCGGCCGTCATGTTCGGCGCCGACACCGAGAACGTCAGCAGCGATCCGCCGATGTTCACCTTGGAGACGATCGGCTCCTGGATGTCCTGCGGCAGGTTGGTGCGGATGCGCGTGACTGCGTCCTTGGTGTCGTTCAACGCCACCAGCAGGTCGGTATCGAGGTTGAACTCGATCGCGGTGGTCGACGTGCCCTCGACCACCGTCGAGGTGACGCGCTTGATGCCGTTGATGGTGGCGACCGAGTCCTCGATCTTGCGGGTGACCTCGGTTTCAAGCTGCGATGGCGACGCGCCCGGCTGCACCACCGTCACCACCGTCATCGGGAAGGCGATGTCGGGGAAACGCGCCACCGGCAGCTTGTGGTAGCCCCACAAACCGGCAACGCACAACACGAAGAAGACCATCAGCGCCGGCAACGGCCGCTTGATCGCCCACGACGAAACGCTGCCACCGCCACTCACGGAGCGGTGCCTGCATTCGTGGAATGGGTGGCAGTCGCGGCATTGGTCGTGCTCGCGGCAACCACTTTCACCACGTCACCGTCGGCGAGGAAGCCGGTGCCCTCGACCACCACGCGATCGCCGGCCTTGAGGCCGCGCAGCACCTGGACCTGGCCGCCATCCTTGTTGCCGGTTTCGATCCGCGTCGCGTGCACCTTGTTCTGCGCATCGACCACGAACACGGTCTGGAAGCCGTCGCGCAACACGATCGCCGCCGCCGGCACCACGGGCGAATCGGCGAGGCTGGTGTCGATGCGGCCTTCGAGATAGCTGCCCGGGTGCAGGCCTTCGGGATTCGGCAGATCGGCGTAAATGGTGCCGGTGCGCGTGCTGGCATCGACGCCCGGGCTCACCGCGCGCACGCGGCCTTCCACGGTTTCACCATCACGGCCATGCAGAGCAATGCGATCGCCGGGCTTGACCAGCGACAATTGCGACGACGGCAGTTCCGCGCGCCATTCCAGCTTGCCGTCGCGGATCAGGCGCATCAGCTCGGTGCCGGCGCCGACGATCTGCCCCGGCTGCACCAACCGCTTGGAGATCTGTCCGTTCGCCGGTGCGCGCAACTCCGCGAAGCTGCGTTGCAGCGCCGACGTGTCGCGTGCGGCCTGCGCGGTCGCGAGCTGGGCATCGGCCTGCTGCTTGGCCGCGCGTAACTGGTCGAGCTGCGACGCGCTGATGAAGTGATCCTTGGCCAGGCCTTCGCCACGCACCAGGTTCGATTTCGCGAGATCGGCGCCGGCCTGCGCCTGCTTCAGGTTGGCGTTCGCCTGCGCGAGTCCGGCGTCGAGCATGCGATGGTCGAGCGTGAGCAGCACCTGTCCCGCCTTCACCCACTGGCCGACATCGACCTTGAGCGCGGTGACGCGCTGTCCGCTGACTTCCACGCCGAGTTGCATTTCCTCCACCGGCGACACCGGTCCCGACACGGTGAGGCCGTTGGCAACCTGCTTCTGCAGCACCGGCACCACGCTGACCGTCAGCGCGGGTTCGGCGGCCTTGGCGGCGGCATCGTCCTTCTTCTTGCAACCGGGCAACACGAGGACGAGCAGGCAGGCGGCGCATGCGAGCCCGCGGATCGACGATGACATGGAACGCTTCCGGAAGAGGATCTTCCGCGAAGTTTAACCTGTTAACATTCGCCCTGTCATGGTGCCGGCAGGCGGAAAAACGCGCGCGCGGCGTCCGTGCTCGCGATCGCGGCTTCCTGCATCGCGACGCCGCGATCGCGCGCCAGTTCCTCGACGATATGGGCGAGGAACGCCGGTTCGTTGCGGCGATCCTTCGGCATCGGCTTCAGCGTGCGCGGCAGCAGATAGGGCGCATCGGTCTCGATCATCAGGCGATTGGCCGGAACGTGCTTCACCAGCTCGCGCAGATGCGCGCCTCGGCGTTCGTCGCACAGCCAGCCGGTGATGCCGACGTGCCAGTCGTTGTCGAGATAGTCGAACAGTTCTTCGCGCGTGCCGGTGAAGCAGTGCACCACCGCCGGCCCGAGCTTGCCGTCGAAGTTCTTCATCATCGCCATGAAGTCGGCATGCGCGTCGCGCTGATGCAGGAACAGCGGCTTGCCGGTATCGACCGCGATCTGCAACTGGCGCTCGAAGGCGTTGCGTTGCGACGGTCGCGGCGAGAAGTCGCGGAAATAGTCGAGGCCGCACTCGCCCACCGCCACCACTTCCGGATGCGCGTGCAGCGCGCGCATCTCGGCATCGCATTCGTTGGTGTACTCGGTCGCATGGTGCGGATGGACGCCGGCGGTCGCGAACAGCGTGCCCGGATGCGCCTGCGCCAGTTGCAGCGCCTTGGGCGAATGTTCGCGGCTGGCGCCGGTGACGACCAGCTGCGCCACGCCCGCGGCGCGCGCGCGCGCGAGCACGGCGTCGCGGTCGCGATCGAAGCTGTCGTGGGTCAGGTTGGCGCCGATGTCGATGAGCTGCATGCGCATAGTTTAGAGGGTGCGTTCCGCACCCCGTATCCTTGCCGGGTGAATCGCCCCGACTTCCCCATCGCCGCCATCCTGCCCGAGCTGCGCGCTGTACTGGCGACGCAGACGCGCCTGGTGCTGGAAGCGCCGCCCGGCGCCGGCAAGACCACCCAACTTCCGTTGGCGTTGCTGGATGAAGCCTGGCTCGCCGGCCGCAAGATCCTGATGCTGGAACCGCGCCGCGTCGCCGCGCGTGCCGCGGCCGGCTTCATGGCCGCGCAACTGGGCGAACGCGTCGGCGAGACGGTCGGCTATCGCATTCGTTTCGAGAACAAGGTCTCCGCGCGCACCCGCATCGAGGTGGTCACCGAGGGCATCCTTACCCGCATGCTGCAGGACGATCCGCTGCTCGACGGCATCGGCGCGATCCTGTTCGACGAATTCCACGAACGCCATCTCGCCAGCGATCTCGGCCTTGCGCTGGCGCTCGATGTGCAGGCCTCGGTGCGCGACGACCTGCGCATCGTGGTGATGTCGGCCACGCTCGACGGCGAATCGCTCGCCCGCTGGCTCGACGCCCCGCGCATCAGCAGCGCCGGCCGCAGTTTCCCGGTGCATGTCGGCCATTTCGCGGCACGCCGCGACGAAGCACTCGAACATCAGGTGAAGCGCGCGGTGGAAGAGGCCATCGCCACGCATCCCGGCGACGTCCTGGTCTTCCTGCCGGGATTGCGCGAGATCACCAAGACGCAACGCCTGCTCGACGATGCGCTGCGCGATGTCGATGTCCTCGCCCTGCACGGCGAATTGCCGGTCGAGCAGCAATCGAAACTGTTGCAGCCCGGCGATCGCCGTCGCGTGGTGCTGGCGACCAATGTCGCCGAATCCAGCCTGACCCTGCCCGGCGTGCGCGTGGTGATCGACAGCGGGCTCGCCCGCGAACCGCGCTTCGATCCCAACAGCGGCTTCTCGCGGCTGGACACGGTGGCGATCGCGCAATCTTCCGCCGACCAGCGCGCGGGCCGTGCCGGCCGTGTCGCCGAGGGACACGCCTACCGACTCTGGCCGGAATCGAAGCGACTCGATCCGCAGCGCCGCCCGGAACTCGTGCAGGTGGATCTCGCCGCGCTGGTGCTGGAACTCGCGGCCTGGGGCGGCAGCGAACTGCGTTTCGTCGATGCGCCGCCGCCGGGGCACCTCGCGTCCGCGCGCGATCTGCTGCAACGCCTCGAAGCGATCGCGTCCGACAGCCATATCACGGAGCGCGGCCGACGCATGCTCGCGCTCGGCACCCATCCGCGACTGGCGGCGATGCTGTTGTCCGCGCACGACGCAACGACCCGCGCCCTCGCCTGCGATCTCGCGGCGTTGCTGGAAGCGCGCGATCCGTTGCGCAGTCGCAGCGATGCCCTGGCCGATCGCTGGCAGGCGCTGGCGGCGTTCCGCGCCGGTCGCACGCCAGCGGACGCCAACCGCTCCGCGCTGGCCGCCATCGATGCCGCGTCGTCGCAATGGCGCCGCCGTCTGCGCGTCGATGCAGCATCGCCCGCCCAGGTTCCCGCGCACGCACTCGGCATCCTGCTGGCACACGCCTATCCCGATCGCATCGCCCGCCAGCATCCCTCCGATCCGCGCCGCTACCAGTTGAGCAATGGCCGCAGCGCGCGCCTGTTCGACGACAGCGCGCTTTATGGCGAACCGTGGCTAGTGGTGGGCGAACTGCGCCACGAGGCGCGCGATGCGCTGATCCTGCGCGGCCTGCCGGTCGACGAACAGCGCCTGCGCGAGGATTTCGCCGCGCACTGGCGCGAATCCGACGAGGTGCGCTGGGATGATGCGAAACAGGCGCTGGTCAGCGAACGCATCGAACGTTTCGACGGCATCGTGCTGTCGGCTCGGCCGGCCGGGAACATCGATCCGGATCTCGCCGCATCCGCGCTCACCGCCGCCGTGCGCGACAACGAACTCGACCTGCTGCCGTGGAACGACACGCTCGCGCAATGGCGCATCCGCGTGCAATGCCTGCGCGCATGGATGCCGGAACTCGGTTTGCCCGACCTGTCGGATGCCGCGTTGCTGGCGACGCTCGACGACTGGTTGCGCCCCGCCTTCGCCGGCCTGCGCCGGATCGATGCGCTGGAATCGTCCGTGCTGTCGGATGCGCTGCGCGGACAAGTCGAGTGGTCGTTGCGCCAACGCATCGATGCATTGGCGCCGACGCGCATCCTCGTTCCTTCCGGCCTCGAACGCGCGATCGAATACGCCCTGCACGACGATGGCACGCCGGCGTCACCGATACTCGCAGTCAAGCTTCAGGAACTGTTCGGTTTGGCGGAGACGCCACGCATCGCCGAAGGCCGCATCGCGTTGACGCTGCACCTGCTGTCGCCCGGCGGACGCCCGTTGCAGGTCACGCAGGACCTGCGCGGCTTCTGGGACCGCACCTATCCGGAAGTGAAGAAGGAGATGAAGGGCCGTTATCCCCGGCATCCGTGGCCGGACGACCCGTGGAACGCGACCGCGACGCATCGGGCAAAGCCGCGCGGGACATAACTCACGCCATCGCAACATCCCGCGACCGACACTGTCCGCCTACCCGCACGGACATCCGCCATGAGCAAATTCGATGCCTATACCGATCGCGTGGTCGATCTCGCCGACAGGGTCGGCGGCGCGGTGAAGGATCATCTCCCCGATCGCGCGCTGCAGTGGATCGAAACCGGCGCCGCCATCGGCGCAGTCAGGACCGGCACCCGCGTGGCGAGCAAGTTCGTCAGGCGCAACCCGGCGATCGCCGTTGCCGCCGTCGCGGGCGCCGGACTGCTGTGGTATGCCGCGCGCCGGCGCGCCAAGCGCATCCAGGCGGAAGAAGGCGAGGCCATCGACGGCGAATCGCGCCGCGTCGCCAGCATCCGCCATAGTTGACTCAGGCGCCGGGCAGCTCGATCACGAAGCGCGCGCCGCCGCCTTCGCGGGTCTCGTAGAACAACTGGCCGCCGGCGCGCATCACAATGTGCCGGGCCAGCGACAGGCCCAAGCCGCTTGAAAGCCCGGCCAGCGGATCGGCATCGGTCAGGCGCACGAATGGCTTGAACAATTTGCGTTGCTGGTCGGCGCTGATGCCGGGACCGCGATCCTCGGCGATCAGGCGCCAGAATCCCGGCGCACCCGCCTGCGCGGCAAGATGCAGTTCGCCGCCCATGTCGGCGTATTTCAACGCGTTGGTGACGAGGTTCTCCGCGACCTGGCGCAACACCAGCGGCTCGATCCGCACCTGCGGATCGCCGGCGACGCGACTGATGCGCAGCACCAGCCCCTTGCCCTCGCATTGCAGTTCGTAGCGATCGTGCAGCCAGTCGAGCGTGGCATCGAGGCCGGCGACCGAATCGACGGCCGCACCCTCTTCGCCCGGCGCCTGCGATTCCAGGTAGCGACGGATGTAGCCGAGCGCGTCGCCCGCACTCTCGTGGATCATCTGCAGATATCGCGGCACCCGTTCCGGCTTGACGCCGTCGTTCACCAGGATGTCGCTGGCGAATGCGATGCTGGTCAGCGGGTTCTTGAGATCGTGCGCGACCAGGTTGACCAGGTCCTGGCGTTCGTTGGCGACGCGCTCGAGGCGATCGCGCGTCAGCTTCAGGCCGATGTGCACGTCGACGCGGGCGAGCAATTCCTCGGCGATGAAGGGCTTGGTGACGTAATCGACGGCGCCGGCTTCGAAGGCCTGCACCAGCAGGTCGCGGTCCTGCACTGAGGTCAGGCAGATCACCGGCACCCGCTTCAGGGCCGCATCGCCGCGGATCGTCTTGAGCAGGGTGAAGCCATCCATCCCCGGCATCATCATGTCGAGCAGGATCAAGTCGGGGGTGAATTCGCGACAGGCGTCCAGCGCCGCCTCGCCGCCACCGGCGCCGGTCACCCGGTAGCCATGGCGTTCCAGCAGCGACGATACGACGCGCAGATTGATCGCCTGATCGTCCACCACCAGGATGCGACCGGCATGGGTCACGACTGACAAACCCTTCCCCCCGGATTGCTCACGTCATGTGAATCTCGATGCATCAGTGTATCGCCATTCCCCCGGCTGCAATCCGTCCAGCCGCCAGCGACCGATGGCGTGGCGCACCAGGCGCAAGGTCGGCAAACCCACGGCCGCCGTCATCCGCCGCACCTGGCGATTGCGCCCCTCGTGGATGCCGAGATCGAGCCAGGCATCGGGTACCGATTTGCGCACCCGGATCGGCGGATCGCGTGGCCACAGCGGCGGCGGATCGATCCGCAGCACGTCGGCCGGCAGGGTCATCCCGTCGTTGAGCTGCACCCCGGCCTGCAAGCGCTGCAGTTGCGAGGCCTCGGGATCTCCCTCGACCTGCACCCAATAGCGCTTGCCCAAGGTGTGGCGGGGATGGGTGATGCGGTGCGCGAGCGCGCCGTCGTCGGTCAGCAGCAACAGCCCTTCGCTGTCGTGATCGAGCCTCCCGGCGGCATAGACGCGCGGCGGCAGGCCGAACATCGCCAGGGTCGGTCGGGGTGGCGTGCTGCGGTCGGTGAACTGGCAAAGCACGCCATAAGGTTTGTTGAACGCGATGAGCATCCCAGTTTGCGGCGCCGTTTTGAGCATTGCGTCTGAATGGGGACAAATCCCACCATACCCGATTGCATGCTTCTGAACGATTCAGTACATTCGGTTCATCCGTTCAGCTTTGCGAAATCGTTGGGGACGATCCGCAACGCATCCGATTTCCGGTCGGTGACGGCTCTTCGAGTCGCAACAGAAATGGCAATGGGGATTTTGGGGATGATCGAAGTCGAATTACGGGTAGTGTCGAGCTACAAGGAAGGCCTGCTGATCGCATTGAGCGACATCCTGCTCGCCAACCAGTTCACCCTGTTGCGTCACCGCCGCGCCAACATCGAGAACGGCGTGGTGATGTCGTTGATGGTCAAGGGGCCGGAAGCCAACCTGCTGAAGCTGGAAGAACAGCTCGGCTCGCACCACATGGTCAGCAGCCTCGAAGCCGGCGTCTTCGACCCGAACTCGGGCACCGCGCCGATGATCCCGACCGCGACGGCGGCGACGCCCGCTGCAACGCCGGTCGCGGCATCCGCACCCATCGACGCCATGCCGCCGCAAAGCGCGGTGGCCGACCAGAAGCGCATCGACCAGATGCTGCCGCAGGTCGCGCGCGACTATCCGCAGATCTTCGGCACGGTCCTGGCGCTGGAACGCAGCGTCGATCCGGCCCAGCGCGAAGCCACCATGCGCCACATCGGCTCGCGCGTCGGCGCCTGGGTGTTCAAGCGCGATTTCTCCCTCGGCGCGCGCCAGCCGCTGGCCGGCTCGATCACCCATCTCGCCCTGCCGGCGTTGAAGCAGATGATTCCGGTCAAGCAGGAAGGCGACACCCTGACCACCACCAGCAGTCCGTTCTGCACGCCGGGACAGAAGTCCCTGCCGACGCCGCAATGCCATTTCTTCCGCGGCTTCCTCGAAGGGCTGCTCGCCGAATCGGGCCATCTGGGGACGGTCCGCGTCAGCGAATCCACGTGCTGCGCCCACGGCGACGACTGCTGCAGGTTCGAGTTCCACGCATAACGGCATCACCGCGACAGCGCTTCCACGCTGCCTCCACCATCCACGAGGAAAGGGGAAACACCATGCACGACCACGCGATCCAATGCGTCCACGATCCATTGCTTGTCGCCTTGTCCTACCTGGTTTCGGTGCTCGGTTCGTTCACCGCGCTGCAATTGGCGGTCTCGATCCCGGCCGCGCGCAACACCGGGCAACGCCTGCAATCGGTCCTTGGTTCGGCGGCAGCGCTGGGGGTCGGCGCCATCTGGGCGATGCACTTCATCGCCATGCTCGCCTGCAAGATGGACATGCAGGTCACCTACGACCTGCCGTTGACCGTGCTGTCGGCCATCATCGGGCTGGCCGCCGTCGCGGTCGGCCTCGCCATCGTCGGCACCGGCCAGTTCAACATGGGCAAGCTGGTCCTCGCCGGCATCCTCACCGGCCTCGGCGTGGCCGGCATGCATTACACCGGCATGGCCGCGATGCGCATGCCGGCGGAAATCCAGTACGACGGCACCCTGGTCATCGCTTCGGTGGCGATCGCCATCGTCGCGTCCTGCGTGGCGCTGTGGCTGGCCTTCAACCTGCGCGGCTGGGTGCAGATGCTCGGCAGCGCGCTGGTGATGGGCGTCGCCGTGTGCGGCATGCACTACACCGGCATGGCGGCGGCGAAGTTCATCCCGGTGATGGACGCTAGCGGTGCGCCGACCGGCGATCTCGGCGGCGCCTATCTCGGCATGGGCATCTTCGCGGTGGCGACGATCCTGCTCTCCGTCACCCTGGTGGTCACGATGCTGCGCCGGCAGAAGCGCGCCGACATCGCGATCTGATCCGTCGCAACCTGCGATACGAAACGGGGCGCCACTGGCGCCCCGTTTTTGTTTCGCCGCGGGAAGGAATTACAACGCGGCGAGCGCCGCATTGAAGGTCGCGCTCGGGCGCATCGCCGCCGACACCTTGGCCATGTCGGCGTGGTAGTAGCCGCCGATATCGACCGGCTTGCCCTGCACCGCGATCAGCTCGCCGACGATCTTCTCTTCGTTGTCGGTGAGCGCCTTGGCCAGCGGCGCGAACAGCGCAGCGAGTTCGGCATCCTGCGCCTGCGCGGCCAGCGCCTGCGCCCAGTACATCGCCAGGTAGAAATGGCTGCCGCGATTGTCGATGCCGCCGAGCGCGCGCGACGGCGACTTGTCGTTGTCGAGGAACTTGCCGTTGGCGGCGTCGAGCGCATCGGCCAGCACCTGCGCACGCGCGTTGCCGGCGTGCTGCGCCAGTTGCTCGAACGAGGCCTGCAACGCCAGGAATTCGCCCAGCGAATCCCAGCGCAGGTAATCCTCGGCGACGAACTGCTGCACGTGCTTGGGCGCGGAACCGCCGGCGCCGGTCTCGAACAGGCCGCCACCGGCCATCAGCGGCACGATCGACAGCATCTTGGCGCTGGTGCCGAGTTCCATGATCGGGAACAGGTCGGTCAGGTAATCGCGCAGCACGTTGCCGGTCACCGAGATGGTGTCCTCGCCCTTGCGGATGCGATCGAGCGACAGCTGCATCGCCTCGACCGGCGACAGGATGCGGATGTCGAGCCCGCTGGTGTCGTGGTCCTTCAGATAGCGCTCGACCTTGGCCCGGATCTCGCGATCGTGCGCGCGCTGCGGATCCAGCCAGAACACCGCCGGCGTGCCGCTCAGGCGCGCGCGGCTCACCGCCAGCTTCACCCAGTCGGCGACCGGCGCGTCCTTGGTCTGGCACATGCGCCAGATGTCGCCGGCTTCGACGCGATGCTCCATCAGCACCTTGCCGGCGTCGTCGATCACCCGCACCACGCCGTTGCCCGGCATCTGGAAGGTCTTGTCGTGGCTGCCGTATTCCTCGGCCTTCTGCGCCATCAGGCCGACGTTCGGCACGTCGCCGATTGTCTTGGGATCGAGCGCGCCATGCTTGCGGCAATCCTCGACCACCACCTGGTAGATGCCGGCGTAGCAGCGATCGGGAATCAGCGCCTTGGTGTCCTGCAGTTCGCCCCTGGCGTTCCACATGCGGCCGCTGTCGCGGATCATCGCCGGCATCGATGCATCGACGATGACGTCGCTCGGCACGTGCAGGTTGGTGATGCCCTTGTCGGAGTTCACCATGGCCACGCCCGGACGTTGGGCGTATTCGGCGGCGATGTCAGCCTCGATCTGCGCGCGCAGGTCTTCCGGCAGTTCGCCCATCCGCGCATAGAGATCGCCGATGCCGTTGTTGGCGTCGAAACCGATCTTCGCCAGTGCGTCGGCATGCTTCTCCAGCACGTCCCGGTAGAAGCGGCGCACCACGATGCCGAACATGATCGGATCGCTGACCTTCATCATCGTCGCCTTGAGGTGCAGCGAGAACAGCACGCCCTGGGCCTTGGCGTCGGCGATCTGGGCATCGACGAACTCGGCGAGCGCCTTCGCGCTCATCGTCGAGGCATCGATAATTTCGCCCGCCTGCACCTTCACCGGGCCACGCAGCGGGAAGGTTCCGCCGGTGTCGCCGGTGAATTCGATGCGCACGCTGCCTGCCGCCGGCATCGTCACCGACTGTTCGCTGCCGTAGAAATCGCCGGAGTCCATGTGCGCGACATGCGTCTTCGAATCGCCGGCCCACTTGCCCATGCGATGCGGATGCGCCTTGGCGTAGTTCTTCACCGCCTTGGGCGCGCGGCGATCGGAGTTGCCTTCGCGCAGCGCCGGGTTCACCGCGCTGCCCTTGACGCGGTCGTAGCGCGACTTCCATTCGCGTTCCTGGTCGTTCTTCGGATCTTCCGGGTAGTCCGGCAAGGCATAACCCTGCTTCTGCAGTTCGGCGATCGCGGCCTTGAGCTGCGGTTCCGAGGCGCTGATGTTGGGCAGCTTGATGATGTTGGCGTCGGGCGTGGTGGCGAGCTGGCCGAGTTCGGCGAGATCGTCGTTGACGCGTTGTTCCGGTTTCAGTACGTCCGGGAATTGCGAAAGGATGCGCGCGGCCAGCGAAATGTCGCGGGTGTCAACGGCGATGCCGGCGGTTTTCGCATAGGCCTGCACGATCGGCAGGAACGAGGCGGTGGCGAGGAACGGCGCTTCGTCCGTCAGCGTGTAAAGGATCCTGGAATCGGCCATGGGCGGGCTCCGTGCGTGGGCGCGTGCGAAAGAACCGCTATTGTCGCCCGTGGTGCCGTGCTGCAACAACTTTCCCCACGGAAAAGGGCGCGACCTGCCGGCCGCGCCCTGTCGTGTCCACACCGTGGCGAATGGAGCCCGGTTACTTGACCTCGAATTCCTTGGTCTGGACCACGGCGCCATCGAGCGAGATCTCGACCTTGTACTTGCCGGTCGGCAGGCCCTTCTCGTTCTTCAGGAAGAAGTCGGTGGTGCCCGGACCGCTGAAGTTCACTTCCTTGGTTTCCTCGCCGGCCTTCACCTGGGTGCCGGCCTTGTCGTACTGCCAGGTGGCGGTCAGCTTGCCCGGCACGGTGGCGGCGGGATCACTGGTCGCGGTGCTGACCGACGCGTAGACGGTGTCCTTCGGCTTGAAGGTGGTGGCCGGTGCAGTGACCTTGAAGTCGGCGCCGACGGCACTGCCGAGATCCACCGAAGCAACGGAAGCGGTCGCGGCAGCCGGGGCAGGCGCCGGAGCCGGGGTGGTCGCGGCAGGCGGCGCGGGCGGCGCTTCTTCCTTCTTCTTGCAACCGACGACGGCGACGCTGGCGATCAGCGCGGCGGACAGGGCCAACGGTAGACGGGTCTGTTTCATGGATTCGTTCTCTCGAGAATTGGATGAGGGACGCACGCGCCGGAATTATTCGGCAGCCGGAATCTTGAGGATCTGGCCCGGCTTGATCTTGTCGGGATCGTCGAGGATGTCGCGGTTCGCCTCGAAGATCACGTTGTACTTGTTGGCGTGACCATAGAACTGCTTGGCGATCGCCGACAGCGTGTCGCCCGACTGCACCGTGTACGTCTGCGTGC
Source organism: Lysobacter sp. (assembly GCA_030151365.1). GTDB lineage: Bacteria > Pseudomonadota > Gammaproteobacteria > Xanthomonadales > Xanthomonadaceae > Solilutibacter. The sequence goes on from JASLDW010000099.1 coordinate 69,399, forward strand.
CCGCACCGCCGCCACCGTCGGTGGACGCTTCGGTGGAGAAGGAACCGGTCTGCGCATCTTTGAACAACGGATCGACGTTTTCTTCGTTACCGCTCATGTTGGACTCCAGGACCTTGGATTGGATAAGGCCCGGTGACCATGCCACGGCGGGTGTTAAGACACCATCACGCCCGTATTCATCCAATGCGTCATTGGCGTGGCGTTCTCCACACTTCCGGCAATCCGCCGTTTTCGGTCGCTCGCCACGGGTTGATGTCGAGTCCGCCGCGGCGGGTGTAGCGCGCCTCCACCGACAACGCCCGCGGTCGGCAACGGGCGAGAACGTCGACGAAAATCCGCTCCACGCATTGTTCGTGGAACTCGCGCTGGTCGCGGAAGCCGACGACGTAGCGCAACAGCCCCTCGCGGTCGATGCGCGGGCCGCTGTAACGAACCAGCAATGTCGCCCAGTCGGGCTGGCCGGTGACCGGGCAATTGGATTTCAGCAGGTGCGAGACCAGCGTTTCCTCGACATCCGCCCCGGCGCCCGCCAGCAAGGACGGATCGGGCGGGCCGTAGTTGTCGATGGCGATGTCGAGTCCGTCGATGCATGCCCCGTCTTCCTCCTCGCGCATCGGCGGCAGCCCGAACCGCATCCGCACCGGCGCGCCGGCAGCGTTCGACAGATCGCGCTCGATGGTGGCGCGAAGCTCATCCGCCGAAGCGACGCGATGGGCGTTGAACGAGTTGAGGTAGAGCTTGAACGACTTCGATTCGATCAGGTTCGGCGACGCCGCCGGCACTTCGAACACGGCCGTCGCCACCTGCGGCTTGCCGCGCCCATCGAGCCAGCCCAGTTCATAGCCCTGCCAGCGGTCGTGACCGATGAAGGGCAGGGCTTCGGCGCGGATGCCGAGTTCGGCGCGACCCTGCGCGCGCGGGATCGGGAACAGCAGCGACGGATCGTAATGCTGCGGATAGGCGACCTCGCGGCCGAGCAGGCTGGTTTCTGGCGTATGCATGGCGCGATTTTCGCACGCGCCGGCTGCACCCACCCCATAATGGCCAACGGAGGTTCCAATGCCTGACAGCGGTCTGCAACTCGCTCTCGTCTTCCTGCTGGCCGCGGTCGTCGCGGTGCCGGTGTTCAAGCGCTTCGGCCTTGGCGCGGTGCTCGGCTACCTCGCCGCCGGCGTGCTGCTGGGGCCGCATGCGCTGAAGGTGGTGTCGGATCCCGAGCGCGTGCTCACCGCCAGCGAAATCGGCGTGGTGATGATGCTGTTCGTGATCGGCCTCGAATTGTCGTTGCCGCGATTGAAGGTGATGCGCGGCGCGGTGTTCGGCGTCGGTGCGCTGCAGGTGGTGTTGACCGGCCTGGCGCTGGGCACGATCTGCTGGTTCCGCGGTTCCGGCCTCAACTCCGCGCTGGTGA
>JASLDW010000022.1 GCA_030151365.1 Lysobacter sp.
CAGGGACTTGCAGTACTTCACGCCGCCGGCCTTGCCGCGGCCGCCCGCATGGATCTGGGCCTTCACCATCCAGGCCTCGCCGCCGATGGCCTTGGCGGCCGTGACCGCTTCGTCAGGGGAATGGGCCACCTGGCCCTTGGGGACGGCAATGCCGTAGTCGCCGAACAGTTGTTTGGCCTGGTACTCGTGGAAATTCATGGCGCACCGGAAGTCGGGAAGGGGGAATTCTGGGATGAAAGCCCGGCCGCGGACGAGCCGGGCCAGCCCCCTATTGTCGCGCAGTTGACGCACTGCGGCAAAACCCGGCCCGGGGGCCGCCCGATACACTTCCCCGGATCCAGGAGATCCCGTGGCCCGAACCCGATCCATGCAGCGTTTCGACGACGACAGCGTCCGCCGCGAACTGCGCGCCTACGCCATCTACCGCGCCTTCGCCGCCGCCATGATCGCCGCGATGGCGATGGGGATCGGCGGCAAGTGGCTGGGCGAATTCCCGGTCTCGGACACCATCGTCTGGATCAGCTGCGGCTACCTCGCCCTGGCCGTCGTCCTGATGCTGTTCGCCCGCACCGGCCTGCGCGTGGGTCCGCAAATCGCCATCGGCACCCTGATCGACGTGTTCTTCGCCAATGCGGCGATCAACGCGATCCCGGAAGCGACCCCGGTGATCGCGATCATGCTCATCCTCAACGTCGCGGCCGCATCGCTGCTGCTGTCGCTGACGTTCGGCCTGGTCACCGCGGCGCTCGCCACCCTCACCTTCGTCGCGCCATTGGTGTGGCGCGATCTGTTCGGCACGGAATGGAACCATCCGTGGATCGAACCGCTGATCTTCGGTGCCAGTTATTTCGCCATTGCCTGGCTCGCCAACGTGATGGGCCAACGCATGGTCCGCACCGAATCGGAAGTGACGCGGCGCGGCGCGGAAGTCGCCGATCTCGCGGCGTTGAACGAACTGATCATCCGGCGCATGCCGACCGGCGTGGTGATCGTCGAACGCGACGGCCTGATCCGCCTCGCCAACGAAGCCGCGATCGCCCTGCTCGGCGAGGCCGGCGACGGCCACCGCCCGCTGGGACTGGCATCGCCGGAGCTGGCGCAACGCCTGCGCGACTGGCAGGCCGACGGCACGCCCAACACGCAACCGCTGCGCATGGGGCCCGACCAGGCGGAAATCCTCCCGCAATTCCTGCGCCTGCACGCCGGCGGCGACGATGTGCTGGTCTTCCTCGACGACACTTCGCAGGCATCGCGCCGCGCCGAAGGCATCACCCTCGCCGCGCTGGGCCGCTTCTCCGCCAGCCTCGCCCACGAGATCCGCAACCCGCTCTCCGCGATCAGCTATTCCACGCAATTGCTCGAGGAGTCCGACGACCTCACGGTGATGGACCGCAAGATGCTGGAGATCGTGCGCAAGCAGACCACGCGCATGAACGGCATCGTCGAAAGCGTGCTGAGCATGGCCCGGCGCGAACGCGCCAATCCGCAATCGATCGACCTGCGCACCGTGGTGGAAGAATTCGCCGAGGAATACCGGCGCAGCTATCCGCTCGACGCCGACACGCTGGAACTGACCCTCTCGCAGGAACCGCAGCCCGCGCTCGCCGATCCCAAGCACGTCCACCAGATCCTGCTGGTGCTGGTCAGCAATGCGCGCTACTACGGGCGCATGCCCGGCGAACCGGCGCGCATCACCCTGCGCGTGCGCCGCGAGCGCCAGCACGCGCTGGTCGACGTCCTCGACACCGGCCCCGGCATCGCCGAAGCCGACGAACGCAACCTGTTCCGGCCCTTCTTCACCACCTCGGAACACGGCACCGGCCTCGGCCTGCACATCGCCCGCGAACTGGCCCACGCCAACCAGGGCGAACTCGGCTACCTGCGCCTGCCTTTCGGCAGCTGCTTCCGGCTCACCCTGCAGGGCGCCACCGCGTTGCTGCCGACCACGACGCAGCAGCCGCGCTAAACTGGCGGCTCCCCCGAGACAATCAGAATTCACGGCATGGCGGATACGCAAAGCGCCCTTGTGGTCGATGACGAGCGCGACATCCGCGAACTGCTGGTGGTCACCCTGACGCGCATGGGCCTGCGGGTGGAAACCGCGGCCACGATCGCCGCCGCCAAGGCCCAGCTGGCGAGCCAGGAATTCGACTTCTGCCTCACCGACATGCGCCTGCCCGACGGTTCGGGCATGGACCTGATCACCCATATCGCGGCCGCCCACCCGGGCATGCCGGTGGCGATGATCACCGCGTTCGGCAACGTCGAAGCCGCGGTCGAAGCGCTCAAGCGCGGCGCCTTCGACTTCGTCAGCAAGCCGGTCGATCTCAACATCCTGCGCGAACTGGTGCGCAATGCCTTGCGCCTGCGATCCGAACACGAAAGCGCGCAGGCGCAATCGCCTGCGGGACGCATGCTCGGGCAATCGCCGGCGATGCAAGCCCTCCGCCAGACCATCGACAAAGTCGCGCGCAGCCAAGCGCCGGTCTACATCCATGGCGAATCGGGATCGGGCAAGGAGCTGGTCGCCCGCACCATCCACCACAGCGGACCCCGCACGTCCGGTCCGTTCGTGCCGGTGAATTGCGGCGCGATCCCCGCCGAGCTGATGGAAAGCGAATTCTTCGGCCACCGCAAGGGCAGCTTCACCGGCGCCCACGCCGACAAGCAGGGCCTGTTCCAGGCCGCCAACGGCGGCACCCTGTTCCTCGACGAAGTGGCCGAACTGCCGCTGGGCATGCAGGTGAAACTGCTGCGCGCCATCCAGGAGAAATCGGTGCGCCCGGTCGGCGGGCAGGCCGAAGAACAGGTCGACGTACGCATCCTCTCGGCCACCCACAAGGACCTGGCGAAACTGGTCGAACTGGGCAGCTTCCGCCACGACCTCTACTACCGCATTAATGTCATCGAACTGAGCGTGCCGCCGTTGCGCGAACGCGGCGACGACCTGCCGGTGCTGAGCGCGGCCATCCTCGCCAAGCTGGCGGAGCGCCACGGATTGCCGACGCCACCCTCACTGTCGGACGATGCCCTTGCCGCCCTGCGCGCCTATCCCTTCCCCGGCAATGTCCGCGAACTCGAGAACACCCTGGAACGCGCAATGACCCTCGCCGATGGCGAACAGATCCACGCCAGCGACCTGCGCCTGCCGCAGGCGGCGCCAGTGCCCGCTTCCGGCCCGCCTGCTGTCGAGCCCATGGCAGCCAACCCCCAAGTACCCGCAACGCCTAGCTACGCGGCAGCCATTCCCGCGGCCCCCAGCACCAATGGCGACCTGACCGGCGCCATGGAGCAGCTGGAACGCGCGGCCATCGAGAAGGCCCTGCTGGAAAACCGCTACAACAAGACCCGAACCGCCGCCGCACTTGGCATTACCTTCCGGGCCCTGCGCTACAAGCTGAAAAAGCTGGGGATGGAGTAGACATCGCCCACCAACGGCCGAGATTCTTCATCTAATGCCCTTGGTTTTAGACAGATACATTACGCGCCTTATTCCAATCAACCCGTTTTTTGCTTAGCCTGAAAAGCACAGGGATATCGGTCGAGGAGTTGATGGAGAAAATTAGCAATCTCGTTGCCGTTGTAATCCCATGTTATCGGGTGACGAAACAAGTACTGGATGTCATTCAATCGATCGGGCCTGAAGTAAGTTCGATCTATGCGATTGACGACGCTTGTCCAGATCACAGCGGGAAATACATCGAATCCAATTGCAGTGATTCTCGCATCAAGGTGCTCTACCACGAAGTGAATCAAGGCGTGGGCGCGGCCGTCATGACTGGTTATCATGCAGCGATCCAGGAAGGCGCCGACGTTATTGTCAAAGTTGATGGGGATGGCCAGATGGACCCATCTCTCATTCCCGCGTTTATTGAACCAATCCTTTCCGGGGATGCAGACTATACGAAAGGCAACAGGCTTTACGACCTGACTGCCATTGGCCGAATGCCCGCGGTTCGCATTTTCGGCAATGCCGCCTTATCTTTTTTGTCGAAATTATCAAGCGGATATTGGGATTTGTTCGATCCGACCAATGGCTATACCGCAATAAGCGGGAAAGTTGCAGCCATACTTCCGCTATCAAAAATCAGCCATGGGTATTTTTTTGAAAGCGACATGTTGTTTAGGCTGGGGACATTCCGTGCTGTTGTCCAAGACGTCCCCATGGATGCACGCTATGCCGATGAGGAGAGCAACCTCAAGATCAGCCGCATTCTTCATGAATTCCTATTCAAGCATTCCAGGAATTTCGCAAAAAGGATTTTCTACAACTATTTCCTTAGAGACCTGTCATCTGCATCCATAGAATTGGTTGCCGGCACGATCTTATTGACCATAGGCTGCGCTTTCAGCAGCCTGAAATGGTTTCAAGCATATGGAAAAGGCGTCACCACCCCAGCCGGTACTGTAATGATTGGAGCCATCCTGATCCTGCTGGGATTCCAGTTATTGCTGGCATTTGTTGCTCACGATGCGTCGTCAACGCCGAGGACTCCGATTTCGGGGCGACTGGGGGCGTTAAAGAGGCGGCCATAATATGAGCAAGTACGTTCATTTGGCGCGACAAGCCACCTCTTACGGCGTTATTGGAGGAATACAGGTCGGTGTCGATTGGCTCCGTTTTGTCGGGCTATCGGCTTGGGGACTTGGGGCGGTTGGCGCAAACGTCTGCGGTCGTATATCAGGAGCCTTGTTCGGCTATACCATGAATGGCCTAGTGACTTTCCGGGATCCGGGGAGAGAAAGGCTGGGCTGGATAAGGCTCGGTCGTTTTGCGCTCTTATGGGGATTGACGACCTGCCTAAGCACTCTTGCAATTCGTTATCTCGTCGGAATTTTTGGCCTGCATTGGGTCTGGCTGCTAAAACCAGTCATTGATGCTGCATTGGCGATATTCAGTTTCCTAGTCTCAAGACATTGGATATACAAGTAACAACGGTCAAGGCAGGAAAACATGAGGGTTCCTGCCAATTCCTGCCCTGTTTTGTCACATTTGGCTTCAGCATTGTGAATATGTGACCCATATCCAAGCCTCCCAGACCATTTATCAATGAGTTAGAGAGGGATTGACGACTGGCATGACGCCTGCTTCACTCTTCCGGCACGTGTCCTGAAGTCAGGCTCCATGGATTGGATCCCCCGGCCCGGCTCACGTGATACGCGAAACTTCCACTCCATGGGGATATACAAATGAAGAAGCTCCAGCAAGGTTTCACCCTGATCGAACTGATGATCGTGGTCGCGATCATCGCCATCCTGGCCGCCATCGCGCTGCCGCAGTACCGCAACTACACCCAGCGTTCGTCCAATGGCGCCTGCGAATCCGAAGCCAAGGCCTGGATGAACACTGCGGTTGCCGACATCGCCGACAATCGCACTTCCACCACCTTCGCGGGCAAGGCATGTGCATCGACCGACACATCCCAGCTGACGACTGCCATGTACGGCAGCGCTCCGCAGTCCGTGATTTTCACCCCGCAGACCCGCGGTAACGCCAACCTCTTGAAGAAGACCCATTGCGATACCGGTAGCGCCACCTGCCGCCAGGAACAGTAATTCCAACAGCGATTCATTGCTGAAAGAGACCCGGCTTATGCCGGGTTTCTTTTTTCTGCTGCCGACGCACCATATCAATCTTGCCTTGTTGATCCCGAAGACGCCATTCCAATGCCCCAGATGAAGCATGCATCACGTTTGTTCCTGTTATTCGCGGTATTGAGCGGGATACTTGCGGGACTGTGCTTCGTACCCGGCTTGAATGGCGGGTTCATTTTTGATGACAGGGCAAACATCGTCACCAACCAGCCGCTTCACGTCACCCGCCTGACGTTGGAAAACATTGCATATGCGGCCTACAGCTTCCAGCCGGGCCACGGCACGCGATCATTGGCCATGCTCAGTTTCGCGCTGGACTATTGGCGCGGCGGCCTGGATGCACGGGCCTTCAAGACCACCAACATCCTGATCCACGTCGCGACCATGCTGGCGCTGGCGGTGTTCTTCCGGCAACTGCTAAAGATGGCGGGATGGCGCCCTCGAGAGGCTGCAGCAGGGGCGTTGGTGATGGCCATGCTTTGGGCCATCCATCCACTGCAGGTCTCTTCCGTACTGTACGTGGTACAGCGCATGCAGACATTGGTCACGCTGTTCATGGTGCTGGCGCTCTGGGCCTACCTGCGCATGCGCGAAGCGCAGCTGCAGGGTTTTAGAAGCCGGAGGTATGGCGTCCTGACCGCGTTGTTCTGGGTACTGGCCCTGGCCAGCAAGGAAGATGCCGTATTGCTGCCCCTTTACACCCTCGCCCTGGAATTGACCGTGCTGCGCTTCGATGCCGCATCACCGCGACTGGCTGCCTTCTGGCGGCATGGGTACAAGGCCCTGGTCGTGGCCGGCATTGCCGCAAGCGCATGGCTGGTGCCGCACTTCTGGCACTGGGATGCCTATCCAGGCCGTGATTTTTCCAGCCCCGAACGGCTGCTCACCCAAGGCCGCGTGCTGGTGCTGTATCTCCGCCAGATCCTGCTGCCCTTCCCGGATTCGATGCACTTCTTCTACGACGATTTCGTCGTTTCGCGCGGATGGCTGCAACCTCCGACCACGCTCTTCGCATGGGGCGCACTATTGGCCCTGCTGGTCTGGGCCTGGCGCTGGCGTGTGCGACATCCCTTGTTTGCATTGGGAGTATTCCTGTTCTTTGCGGGACATGCCATCACCAGCAATGTCCTCAACCTGGAACTGGTATTCGAGCATCGCAATCACCTGCCGATGATCGGCGCCGTGCTGGCCATCGCCGATCTGTCCGTCATCGCCTGGAAACGCCTGGGCTGGCGTCCGCAAGCAGCGATTCCGGTCGTGGCGTCCGTGCTCATCTCGCTGGGAGTCGCCACGGCATCGAGAGCGTACACGTGGGGGAATCCGCTACGATTCGCCGCGGAAACCCTGCGCATGGCGCCCCGATCCGAGCGCGCATGGGCAATGCTTGGCGCTGTCTACGTGGATCGCAGCGGCTTCAAGCCGGGCCCTTGGCTCGACCGTGCCATCGAGATAAATGCGCAAGGCGCGGAGATCACCGGATCGGCGATCATGTTGTCCAACGTCGCGATCTACAAGACCATCCGGGGAGATGTCACGCCCACGGACTGGAGGCGGCTGAACGCATGCCTGCAGCACGTCACGATGAACGTGCAGAACATCATGATCGCCCTAAATCTGCTGAACAATGTGGAACACGGGATGCCCTTGGACCAAGAGGGAGTCATGGGCGCTTGGGAAACCATTGCAGCCAGGACGGAGTTGAAGCCCAACGATGACTTGCGCATGGCAGCCTACATCCACAACAAGACGGATCAACCGGAGCGGGCGCTTCCCTTCCTGCGCAAGGCAGTGGAACTGTCCCCGCCGGACGACCCAGATATCGTCAAGATGTTCGTCGACTTGAAAGCCATTGGCCGCGAGGATTGGATCCAGCAACTCCGGACACTGCAGCAAGCTGCCCGCCACCGCTGAACAAGCCTATCGGCAATGATCTGGCACGGATATTGCTTGATGCCCTGATGGGGAATCACACATATCGGGGCCACATATGCAGCACCCTCGCAACTCGCAAGGCTTCACATTGATCGAGCTGATGATCGTGGTCGCGATCATCGCCATCCTGGCGGCCATCGCACTACCCCAATACCGCAACTACACCCAGCGCTCGGCCAATACCTCCTGTCTCGCCGAGGCCCGGGCCTACATGAGTGCATCCGTGGCGGGGCTGGCCCTCGGCGTGACTCCCGTAATCTTCAAGCCATCTGCATGCGATGCCAGTTCCAACCCGGGGTTGACCACGGCCGATTATGCCACCCCCAGAACGGTGTCATTCACGTCGGCAGTCAGGGGCAACGGCAACCTCAAGAAAGATGTCGACTGCAATACGGGGAGCGCCCACTGCGAATTTCAGCCTTGATGATGTAAGCGGCCTTTCAACGCCGCATGAATCGTCAGCATCTTTGAAAAGCTGAAATAGGGCAGCCCATTGCGCTGCGCTGCCGAGCGGTCGGTTAACATCTTGTTTCCGATGCAATCCTCACCGCATGCCATCCAGTGGCTGAGATCCTAAAAAAAACCTGGGGCCTGTTCAGCCCATCCGAGCGCCGCAAGGCAATCGCAATGCTGGGGCTGATTGTCCTCATGGCACTCGCCGAAACGGTGGGCGTGATATCGATCATGCCGTTTCTTTCCGTTTTGGGGCGACCTGAATCAGTTCACGAAAATACATGGCTCCTCGGTGCATACAAAGCGCTGGGAATGACAAACACCCGGACGTTCATCATCACGCTCGGCATAAGCTCCATGACCGTCGTCGTGCTGTCTTCGGTGTTCAAGACCATCACGCTGCATGTGGTCAATCGCTTCGTCCATTTTCAGCGACATCTGCTAAGCGTCCGTCTGTTGTCACGCTACTTGCGTCAACCCTACGAATTTTTCCTGATCCGGAACCCATCGGAACTCAGCAAAAACGTTTTATCTGAAGTGGATCAGCTGGTCTTCGACCTTTTGCAACCGCTTTCGATGCTGATTGCGCAGGGAGTCATGGTCCTGGCGATGATCGTATTGATCATCGCCTTTGATCCACGGGTTGCATTGGCAATCATTGCGACAGTCGGATTGCTCTATGGTGCGATCTATCTCGCCGTTCGCCGGCGACTTGCCCATATCGGACATGAGCGCCAAATGGCAAATGCGAACCGCTACCAGGCGTGCAGCGAAGCCTTGGGAGGGATCAAGGACGTGAAAGTGACGCATACGGCCGATGCGTGGCTTGCAACTTATATCCGCAATTCCCGCGAATTCTCCCGCCACGCCGCCACCGCTGAAACCCTGAGCACCTCTCCGCTCTACATGGTGGAAGCGGTGGGCTATTCGGGCTTGATTCTTATCGCGCTGTTCCTGTTGATGCGCAACAGCGATATTGTCCATGTATTGCCAGCGCTTGGCCTGTATGGCTTTGCCGCTTATCGGTTACTGCCTGCAGCCCAGGTCATGTATCGCGGCTTCGCACGCCTCAGATTCTCTGCCGCCGCACTGGATAACATCCACAACGACCTGGATCTATCGGATGCAGCGCTGCCTTCCGAGAACGGCGCCTCGTTGTCACCACAACGGGAAATCCGCCTGCAAGGCATCCATTACAGCTACCCTTCCGCCCCGGGAAAGCCAGCGCTGGACGACATCAACCTGACCATCCCCGTCAATACAAGCCTGGGGATTGCCGGCAAAAGCGGCGCCGGGAAGAGCACGTTGATGGATATTCTGCTCGGCCTGCTGCAACCTCAAGCTGGGACACTGCAAGTGGATGGCACGCCAATCACTCCTGCCAATGTCGCCGCGTGGCAGCGCGCCATCGGTTACGTTCCACAGCACATCTATCTCGCCGATACCAGCATCGCCGAGAATATCGCCTTCGGAATGCCAAAGGAACGTATCGACATGTCCGCGGTGGAGCGCGCCGCCCGCGCTGCTCAGCTCCATGATTTCGTAGTGAACGATCTGCCCAACGGCTATGACACGCACGTCGGCGACAGAGGCATTCGCCTCTCCGGAGGACAACGCCAACGCGTGGGCATTGCTCGTGCGCTATATCGCGATCCTCTCGTGCTGCTGATGGATGAAGCAACAAGTGCACTGGATTCCTCCACCGAAGAAGCCGTGAATGCCGCCATCCGCAACTTGTCCGGAAGCAAGACCATCGTGGTCATCGCCCACAAAGAGGCGTCACTGCGAAGCTGTCAGCAGATCGTGTCCATTCAAAATCCGCGGTAGGAAACTCAGGCCACTCCAATTCGGAATATCGCACTGAGACCATGAAAATTGCCTTCCTGTGCAAACGCCACTACACCGGTCACGACGTCATTGCCGATCGATTCGGTCGGCTCTACGAGATTCCAAGGCAGCTGGCATTGATGGGCCATGATGTACATGGCTATTGTCTCGATTATCACACGCAAGATGCTGGTGAATGGCGTCATGAAACCGCAAGCGGAACGCTTGCATGGGAATCATATCCGCTTGGCGGCTTACGCCTCCCTGCACTCGCCGCCTACCCACGCCACCTGCTTCGACGCATGCGCACGCTGTCACCGGACATCGTGATCGGGGCCTCGGACATACCCCATGCAGCATTGGCAGAGTGGTTGTCACGCCACCTTGCGGTACCTTGCGCCATTGATTTGTATGACAATTTCGAGAGTTTCGGACAAGCCCGTATCCCCGGCATTATCAGTGTACTTAGGCACGCCGTTCGCAATGCCAATCTGGTCACCGTCGTTAGTGGCGCACTGAAACACAAGGTTGAAAAGGAATATCACCCAAAAGGCACTGTGCTAGTGATGCCGAATGGCGTTGATCGCAACCTGTTTGCCCGGGCCAGTCGCGATGAAGCACGTAGATACCTGGGGCTTCCGATGGACGCAGAATTGGTGGGAACCGCGGGCAACCTTTCCAGGGGGAAGGGTATCGACACAATGTACAGCGCATGGTCCATCCTGAAGCAAAGGCGGCCCAATACCCACTTGGTTCTTGCTGGTTCAATCGAGAAGCGTTTTCCGCCACCTAGCGGAACGCGTGTGCATTACCTCGGACAATTGCCTTACGAACACATGCCCGCCCTGTTCAATGCACTGGACGTTGGCGTCATCACCATAGAGAACTCGCCGTTCGGGCGCTATTGCTTCCCGCAGAAGGCTCATGAAATGCTGTCTTGCGGCTTACCCATCGTGGCTTCCCGTGTTGGTGTCATGTCGGAATTGCTCGCGAGCCAACCGAGGCTCTTGTACCCGCCCGGGGATGCGCAAGCCTTGTCGGAAGCCATCCATTTACAACTCGAAAATTCCGTCATCGTCCAGCCCACAATCAGCGGATGGCCGGATCTCGTCTACGATCTCGAACTGAAACTGAAGAAACTTTGCGCATCAAGACATGCACCTCCCCAAGGCATCCACCACGATTCTTGACGGGGACACACCCTCCACCGCGCGCAAAATCCAGGTGTTTCCCGTGTGGCTGGAAACGAATGCCCTGATGACCTCCGGCTTTAGATGGGAAAGCTCGACACCCTCGCCGAGGCCATCCGGCCGTTCGGTTGCGCGGCGCAACAATAAGGTGGGGAGCCCGAGCATGGCTGCTTCTTCCTGATTGCTTCCGCCATCCGTCAACAGGCAACGGCTCCCCACGAGGAGTCGCACGAAGTCCGGATAGTCCATCCGGTCGAGCAATTGCAACCCGGGCACATCCTGCAACTTCGAAAACCATTCACTCTTGCGAATGCGTTCGCGTGTTGCAGGATGCAGGACGAATTTGACTGGGAGAATGGAAGCCGCGTGGATGACCTCCGTCATCAACAAGTCGAAATCCTCCTTGCGCCCGAGGTTTTCGCTCCGGTGCATCGACACGACCGCATATCCGCCGCCACCGCCTTCGGTCGGCACCTTTCCCCAACGCGCCAATGCGAGCACCAGCGAGTCGCGCAAGGTATTCCCCTGCGTATCCACGACAACTCCCGGCGCTTTCGTCAAATTGTTTGCGGCAATCTTGTCGGGCACAAGGTGAAGGCGCGTCAGGCGCGAAACGCATCGCCGAACGATCTCTTCCGGGAATGGCTCTAACAATCGTGGCGAGCGCAATCCGGCTTCAATATGCACGACAGGGACACCCGCCAAGCGCAATGCAATCGCGGAGTAAAGGGTGGAGGCAGTATCTCCATGCACTAACCCGGCACGCGCCCCTCGCCATCCGCGGATCCGAACAAGGGCCGCGCGCCAGAAGCTTATCGTCCACCCAAGAAAGCTCATGTGCGTGGAAGCTTCCGTGCCCGGTACCAGCTCATCATCAGGCGGGCGTGTTTCGAATGCCGCTTCGAGCAGGTCGAATGTCTCCGAGTGCTGGCCGGTATAGATCAACCGGTATGGAACCTCTTGTCGATCCAGCTCCCGCAGGATGGGCGCGGTCTTGATGAACTGCGCCTTCGTTCCAACAATTACAAGCAATGGGCGCGTCTCAGAACGGTTCATGCCCCTGCCTTCCTCGCAACCCATCCTTTCGCCTTCATCAGGGTGAAAGCGGCAAGCATGAATACCACCGGCAACAGGGGCACGCTATAGCGCGAAATCGGGAATCCAACCATGTGGACGAGCAGGAAATAGAGCCATATGCACGCCAGAAGCCGCAGCGTGATCTGGACCCCGCTTGCCTTTCCAAGGACGGAGCGTTGCGCAAACGAATAGACGACTGCAAGGAGTGAAAGAATGACCCACGCCATATGGGTGATCCGCATCAGGACCAAGCTGGCCTTGAAAACAGGCACGTCGAAATACGGGCTGTAAGCAGCGGGATAGGTAAAGATTCCGCCATTCGCCGCAGCATCACCCCATGAAAAAAACGCGACCGGCTTTCCAAACAGATACCAGGTCGCATACTCGATGGGATTGGCCAGGAATCGTGTCCAGATGCCTTCAATCGCCGCCCCGACGCTCACCGTCAACTCTGCAATATGAGGATCGAAGCGATACGGATACCCGAGCGTCTCGGGCCGACCATCAAACATCATCCACGGATAATGCCCATGAACCAGCGTCCTGATGGTCAGTGTGGGATCGGATGCGACGCCTAGCGTCATCAGGTTTCGGGCAATCCAGGGCGTCATGACCAGCAGGAACCCAATCGTCATCCAGGTCCCTTGGCGGTAGGCGTCGCGTCTGCGCAACAGCGGCAATACCAGCACGAACAGCATCGGCAGGAAGTACTGTAATGTAGGTCGCGTCAACGCGGCGAACCCGACCAGCAACCCGCCAAGCACTGGCAACAATTTCTTATCCGGGCGGGCAAATTGCGCCACCATGCAGGCGATCGCACCCAACAGCAGGAACGAGAACAGGGTTTCGCTCAGGACATAAACACCTGCATTGATCAGTTGCGGGGAGATGGCCGTCAAGAATGCCGGCAACAACGGCCAGGCACCCGGCAGGAATTTTCTCGATATTCCGAATACCAACGGAATCATCAAGCTGCCAAGCAGCGCCTGGAGCAAGACTATATTCATGATCATCTTGCCGGTAGGCGCGGCATCTGCAAATGGCAGGAGCATAGCCGGATAACCGGGCGTCACGAGAGCATCCGGCTGTGGTGCGACATCTGGCGCGGCGTTGCCAAACGTGGGCGTCCGCGAATACACCCCATGGTGGCGCAAGTTGTACGCGTAACTGAAGTAATTCAGCGCATCCGCTCGTATCGGATACGGAACGACTGTCTTCATTGCCGCCTCGACGCGAAGATAGCCGCCGAGAAGCATTATCACCGCCAGGCCAAGCAAGAGGGATCGATGGACTATGTTCTTGCTGCTTTTTTCGCCGGCTGACAGGCTCATGCTGTGCGGATTCGTATCCAATGCCGGTCAACCTTCTTTTTTATAGGTCAGATTGGTGATTTGCTCCGAAATCAACCCGATCAGGAAGACGATGACGCTGGCGCTGAACAGCAGCACGCTCATATTGGTCAGGCGATGCATGTATATGAATGTCCAAGCGTAATGACCAAGCCCGAGCATGAAGAACAACATGGACACCGGCGCGAACAACTTCAACGGCGAATACAACGTCGCGATCTTGAAGATGATCAGCAGGAAGCGGATGCCGTCCTTGATGGGCCGAATGTGGCTGCTGGTCCCCACGCGCTTCGCCACCGGGATCGGCACGTAGGCCACCGGATAGGCGCTGCGGAAGAACGCCATGGTGCTGGTCGTCGGGTAGCTGAATCCGTTGGGCAGCAGATGCAGGAACTCCATGAACTTGCCGGCGCGCGCCGCGCGGAAACCGGAGGTCAGGTCGAGGATGCGATGGCCGGTCATCCAGCTGGCCAGGCGGTTGTAGAAGGCATTCGCCAATCCGCGCCCCGCATTGGCCTGGCCGCTGCCGTCGCGCGCGCCCACCACCATGTCGTAGCCGGCATCCAGTTGGTCCAGCAAGGGCTGGATATGCGCCGGGTCGTGCTGGCCATCGGCATCCATGAACACCAGGATGTCGCCGGAGGCCGCACGGGCCCCACGCTTGATCGCCGCGCCGTTGCCCATGGAATACGGCGAGGACAGGACCCTCGCCCCGTGTTCGCCCGCCACCGCCGCCGTCCGGTCCGTCGAACCATCGTCGACGACGATCACCTCGGCCTCCGGCCAACGCGCCCGCAATGCAGGCAATGCCTTGGCCAATCCAGCCTCTTCGTTCTTGGCCGGCAGGATGATCGACAACCGCATGCAGCATTTCCCCGATAACTTCGTCTTCACGCGAGTTTACGGTACCGCCCGCTCCGATTCGCATCCAACGGGCAGGTGCGTTAAATTTCCGGTAACGACTGGAACCTTGCCCGCGGAATGAACGCAGCCCCCTCGCAGAACCTGCTCGGCATCACCGGCATCGCCCGGCGCCTGGTGCTGGACGGCAGTCTCGACGCCGATGCCGCGCGCCAGGCCCAGGACGCCGCCACCGCGGAACGCAAGCCGATCGCCAATTACCTGCTGGAACACGGCCTGGTCGGGACACCGGCCCTTGCCGCCGCACAGTCCATGGAGTTCGGCCTGCCGGTCTTCGACCCGGCGACGATGGATCCCCAGCTCGACGCGATGAAGCTGGTCTCGGCCGAAATGATCGCCAAGCACGGCGTGCTGCCACTGTTCCGCCGCGGCACCCGCCTCTATATCGGCATCTCCGACCCCACCCATACCCAGGGCCTGGAGGAAATCCGTTTCCAGTCCGGCAGTACCGGCATCGAGACCATCCTGGTCGACGAGGCCACACTCAAGCGCACCCTGGAATCCTGGCAGGCTGCGGGCGAAAGTTTCAGCGCCATGATGGACGACGCCGAAGGCCTGGAAGGGCTGGAGGTGGATACCAGCGACGAGGACGGCGGTAGCGAGGTCTCGGTGGGCGACGGCAGCGACGACGCCCCGATCGTCAAGTTCGTCAACAAGGTCCTGCTGGATTCGGTACGCCGTGGCGCCTCCGATATCCATTTCGAGCCTTTCGAATCCGAATACCGCATCCGCATGCGCGTGGACGGCCTGCTGCGGATCATGACCCGCGTGCCGGTCAAGATGAAGGATCGCGTCGCCGCCCGCATCAAGGTGATGGCCCAGCTCGACATCGCCGAGAAGCGCATTCCGCAGGACGGCCGCATCAAGCTCAACGTCAGCCGCACCAAGCAGATGGACTTCCGCGTCAGCACGCTGCCGACCCTGTTCGGCGAGAAGATCGTGCTGCGACTGCTGGACGGCAGCGCCGCCAAGCTCGGCATCGACAAGCTCGGCTACGAGGACGACCAGCGCAAATTGTTCGAGGACGCGATCCAGAAGCCCTACGGCATGGTGCTGGTGACCGGCCCCACCGGTTCGGGCAAAACCGTGTCCCTCTATACGGCGCTGAACATCCTCAACGACGAGTCGCGCAACATCTCCACCGTCGAGGACCCGGTGGAAATCCGCGTCGGCGGCATCAACCAGGTCCAGCAGAACCAGAAGCGCGGCATGACCTTCGCCGCGGCCCTGCGCAGCTTCCTGCGCCAGGACCCGGACGTGATCATGGTCGGCGAAATCCGTGACCTCGAAACCGCGGAAATCGCGGTCAAGGCCGCCCAGACCGGCCACATGGTGCTGTCCACCCTGCACACCAACGATGCCCCGCAGACCATCTCGCGCCTGATGAACATGGGCATCGCGCCCTACAACATCACCAGCTCGGTCACCCTGGTGATCGCCCAGCGCCTGGCCCGTCGCCTGCACGACTGCAAGCGGCCGGTCCAGCTGCCCGCCGAAGCCCTGCTGGCGGAGGGGTTCACGCAGGAAGAAGTTGACGCCGGCATCACATTGTATGAGGCTGTCGGCTGCCCTGACTGTACCGAGGGCTACAAGGGGCGTACCGGCATCTACCAGGTGATGCCGATGAACGAGGAGATCCAAGCCATCGTGCTGAAGGGCGGCAACATGCTGCAGATCGGGGAAGCCGCGCAACGCAGCGGTATCCGTGACCTGCGCCAGTCGGCGCTCCTGAAGGCGAAGAACGGAATCACCAGCCTGGCCGAAATCAACCGAGTCACCAAGGACTGAGCATGTCTTCCTCCCCCAGGACTGCCGCCCGCCCCGGGCTGTTCGCCCCCAAGGCGAAACCCGATCCCAATGCCATGAAGACCTTTGTCTGGAAGGGCAAGGACAAGCGTGGCGTGGTGATGAAAGGCGAGACCGATGCCAAGAACGAGGCGCTGGTCAAGGCCGAGCTGCGCAAGCAGGGCATCACCCCCGACGTCGTCAAGCCCAAGGCCAAGCCGCTGTTCGGCGGCGCCGGCAAGAAGATCACCGCCCGCGACATCGCCAACTTCAGCCGCATGTGGGCGACGATGATGAAGTCCGGCGTGCCGGTCGTGCAATCGCTGGAGATCATCGGCAGCGGCCAGAAGAACCCGAAGATGGCGCAGCTGGTCATGAGCCTGCGCGACGACATTTCCGCGGGCTCATCCCTTTATGAAGCCCTGAGCAAGCATCCGGTGCAGTTCGACGAGCTGTACCGCAACCTGGTGCGCGCCGGCGAGAGCGCGGGCGTGCTGGAAACCGTGCTGGAAACCATCGCCAGCTACAAGGAAAACATCGAATCGATCAAGGGCAAGATCAAGAAGGCCCTGTTCTACCCGGCGATGGTGATCTTCGTGGCCATCCTGGTCAGCGCGGTCCTGCTGATGTTCGTGGTGCCGCAGTTCGAGGAGGTCTTCAAGAGCTTCGGCGCAGATCTCCCGGCCTTCACCAAGATGCTGGTGGCGCTGAGCCGGTTCTTGGTGAAAACCTGGTGGCTTGTGCTGCTGATCCTGGTCGGTGCCATTGTCGGCCTCATCTGGTTCTACAAGCGCTCGCTCAAGTTCCAGCACTTCCTCGACCGCGTATCACTGAAATTCCCGATCATCGGCACCATCCTGAACAACTCCGCGGTCGCGCGCTTCTCGCGCACCCTGGCTGTGACCTTCGCCGCCGGCGTGCCGCTGGTCGAGGCGCTGGATTCGGTGTCCGGCGCCACCGGCAACATGGTCTACACCGACGCGGTGAAACGCATCCGCGACGACGTCGCGGTCGGTTATCAGGTCAATACCGCGATGAAGCAGACCAATCTGTTCCCGCATATGGTGGTGCAGATGACCGCCATCGGCGAAGAGGCCGGCGCGCTCGATACCATGATGTACAAGGTCGCCGACTTCTACGAAGAAGAAGTCAAGAATTCGGTGGACGCGCTGTCCAGCCTGATCGAACCCCTGGTGATGGTGGTGATCGGCGTGCTGGTCGGCAGCATGGTGATCGGCATGTACCTGCCCATCTTCAAGCTGGCATCGGTGGTCGGCGGCTGACGGATGGCTTTCCTCGATACCCAGCCGGCGCTCGGCTACGGCCTGATCGCCGGACTGGGCCTGGCGACCGGCAGTTTCCTCAATGTGGTGATCCTGCGCCTGCCCAAACGGATGGAGTGGGAGTGGAAACGCGACGCCCGCGAAGCCCTGGAGCTGCCCGAGGTCTACGAGCCGGCGCCGCCCGGCATCGCGGTGGAACCGTCGCACTGCCCGCATTGCAAGACGCGGTTGCGCTGGTACGAGAACATCCCGCTGTTGAGCTGGATCGCGTTGCGCGGCAAATGCCGCCATTGCGGCGCACCGATTTCCCTGCAGTACCCGCTGGTGGAACTGCTGACGATGCTGCTGTCGCTGGCCTGCGTCTGGCGCTTCGGCTTCGGCTGGCAGGGATGGGGGGCGCTGATCTTCAGCTGGTTCCTGGTCGCGCTCTCCGGCATCGATGTCCGCACCCAGCTGCTGCCGGACAAGCTCACCCTGCCCCTGCTGTGGCTGGGCCTGATCGCCGCCAGCGACCATCTCTACGTGCCGGCCAAGTCGGCGATCCTCGGCGCGGCCTGGGGCTATGTTTCGCTGTGGATCGTGTGGTGGGTGTTCAAGCAGCTCACCGGCAAGAACGGCATGGGACATGGCGATTTCAAGCTGCTGGCGGCCATTGGCGCATGGTGCGGATCGAAAGCCTTGTTGCCGACCTTGCTCATTTCCTCGGTGCTGGGTGCGGTGATCGGCGCGATCCTGCTCGCCGTGCAGGGCCGCGACAAGGCGACGCCGCTGCCGTTCGGCCAATACTTGGCGCTGGCAGGCTGGATCGTCTTCATGTGGGGCGGGCAGATCATCGACGCCTATATGCGCGTGACCGGACTGCGGCCCTGACGCCATGTACTGCGTCGGACTGACCGGCGGGATTGCATCCGGGAAATCGGCGCTGGCGGATCGCCTGCGCGCGCGCGGCGCCTTCCTTGCCGATGCCGACATGATCGCCCGCGACATCGTCGCGCCCGGGCAACCTGCCCTGGCCGAGATCGCCGCGCATTTCGGCAAGGACGTGTTGCAGGCCGATGGCAGTCTCGATCGCGCCAATCTGCGCCGACGCATCTTCGACGCGCCGGCCGAGCGCAAGGCGCTTGAGGCCATCACCCATCCGCGCATCCGCGCCGCCCTGCACGATGCCTGCATGGCCGCGGAAGCCCCTTATGCGGTGGCCGCGATCCCGTTGTTGACCGAAGGCGGCGGACGCGCGGTCTATCCCTGGCTCGACCGCATCGTGGTGGTCGACGTCCCGGTGGAGCTGCAACGCACGCGCCTGCTCGCGCGAGACGGCATCGACGCCGTGCTTGCGGACGGAATGATCGCCGCGCAAGCGACCCGCGCGCAACGATTGGCGATCGCCGATGACATCATCGCAAACAACGGCACGCTGGAAGACCTCGATCGAGCGGCAAATGCGCTCGACCGCCTCTATCGCGGATTGGCCGCCGCTTAAGCGCCCCGGAACGCACTGATCGCCGCGACGCCCTGCGCGCCATTGCAACGCGCGATCGTGACATCCCCTGTCCGCATTCCACCCAGCGCATAGACCGGGATCGCCGGGACATGTGCGCGCATCTCGCGGAAGGCGTCCCAACCGATGCCGGCCGCACCGGGATGACTGCGGGTTTCCCGCACCGGACCCAGCAGCGCGAATGCGCAGCCCAGTCCCGCCGCGGCGTCCAGTTCCGCGACGGAGTGGCAGGATGCCGCCAGCCGGAGACCACTGAAATCGTTCTCCGTTGCTGCCAGCTGCGACGAACGCAGATGCAGGCCGATGCCCAGTTCGCGCGCGAGGGCGGGATCGCCATTGAGCCAGGCGTCGACGCCCTGTTCGCGCAGCCATGCGTTCGCCTCTCCGGCCAGTACGCGCCATGCGTCCGGACGCGCTTGCGCGAACAGTGGCGCACGCAATTGCACGCGACGGACTCCGTGATGCGTCACTGCCATCTGCAACGAGCGCAGCCAGCGATCGGCATCATCGGGCTCCGGCGTGATCAGCAAGCGATCCGGTTGCAGCAACGCCGCAACCACCGGGCCATCGGCGGGCGGCATCGGATATTGCGTGAGCTTGTCAGGCGGTACCCAAGCCAGCGCCTGGCCATCAAGTCCGCGCGGCGCGTTGCGATACGACCTGATGTCGTGGACGTCGAGCGTCAGTGCCTTCGGCGCGTGCTGCGGCACCGCGATGACCGGCGAACCGACCAGCGCATCGATGCCGAGCTCTTCCTGCAACTCGCGCTGCAGCGCCCGTTCCGGCGTTTCGCCCGGCTCGACCTTGCCGCCCGGGAACTCCCAGAATCCGGCAAGGTCGCGGCCCTGCGTGCGTCGCGCCAGCAACACGCGACCGCGCACGTCTCGAATCACGCCGGCGACGACGTGAATCGGTTTCATCCTGCAATCAGGCCAGTTGCCCGTGGCAGTGCTTGAACTTCTTGCCGCTCCCGCACGGGCACGGATCGTTGCGACCGACCATCGGCGCACCGTTGGCATCGGCGAGCTGGGCCTGCTGCACGGCGCGCGCTTCCTCGTCGGCGCCATAGCCGCCCATGTCCGGATGCTGGAACTGCATCTGCTGGGCTGCGGCCTGGGCCTGCTGGCGCTCGGCGGCCTCCATCGCGGCGATCTCTTCCTCGCTGCGGATGCGCACGCGGCCGAGCGTGGTGGTGACTTCGCGCTTGACGGTTTCCAGCATGTCGGAGAACAGCTGGAACGCTTCCTTCTTGTATTCGTCCTTGGGCTGCTTCTGGGCGAAACCGCGCAGGTGGATGCCCTGGCGCAGGTAGTCCATGCGCGCGAGGTGTTCCTTCCAGTTCTGGTCGAGCACCGAGAGCATCAGGTGCTTCTCGATCATGCGCATGGTGTCGGCGCCGACTTCCGCCTCCTTGGCGACGAAGTGGCCATCAACCGTCTTCTGCACTTCTTCCTCGACGTCGGACGCTTCGACGTCCTCGCGCTTGCCGATTTCCTCGACCAGCGGCATCTGCACGCCGAAATCGTTGGCCAGTTCCGACTGCAGGCCCTCGAGGTCCCACTGGTCGTGCATCGATTCCTCGGGCACGTAGCGGTGCACCATGTCGGCGACCACGTCGGCGCGGATGCCGTCGATGTTGTCCTTGATCGATTCCGCTTCCAGCAATTCGTCGCGCTGCTGGTAGATCACCTTGCGCTGGTCGTTGTTGACGTCGTCGAAATCGAGCAGGTTCTTGCGGATGTCGAAGTTGTGCGCCTCGACCTTGCGCTGGGCGTTGGCGATCTGGCGCGTGACCAGCGGCGACTCGATGATGTCGTCCTCCTTCAGGCCCATGCGCTCCATCATCTTCTGTACCCAGTCGGCGGCGAAGATGCGCATCAGGTTGTCGTCGAGCGACAGATAGAAACGCGACGAACCGGGATCGCCCTGGCGACCGGAACGGCCGCGCAGCTGGTTGTCGATGCGGCGGCTTTCATGCCGTTCGGTGCCGAGGATGTGCAGGCCGCCGAGTTCCTTGACCTTCTCGTGGCGTTCCTGCCACTCGGCCTTCATGCGCGCCTTGGTCGCGTCGTCGGCCGGCGTGCCCGCGGCTTCCAGCTGGGCGAGCTCGGCTTCCAGCGATCCGCCGAGCACGATGTCGGTCCCGCGACCGGCCATGTTGGTGGCGATGGTCACCGCGCCGGGGCGACCGGCCTGGGCGACGATGTGCGCTTCGCGTTCGTGCTGCTTGGCGTTCAACACTTCATGCGGCACGTTGAACTTGTTGAGGTAGTCGCTCAGCAGTTCCGACACCTCGATCGAAGTGGTGCCGACCAGCACCGGCTGGCCCTTCTTGTGCGCGTCCTGGATCTCGTTGGCGACCGCGCGGAACTTGCCGGCGCGATTGAGGAAGACCAGGTCCGGATGGTCCTTGCGGATCATCGGGCGATGGGTCGGGATCACCACGACTTCCAGGCCGTAGATGCTCTGGAATTCGTAGGCTTCCGTGTCCGCCGTGCCGGTCATGCCGGCCAGCTTCTTGTACATGCGGAACAGGTTCTGGAAGGTGATGCTCGCCAGCGTCTGGTTCTCGCGCTGGATCTCGACG
>JASLDW010000100.1 GCA_030151365.1 Lysobacter sp.
CGATTTCGCCAACAGCTTCCAGGCCAACCGCGGCTTGGCGCCCGATACCCGCGGCACGCCCTACGGCAATGTCGTCAGCGGCACCGGCAGCATGATCGGCGGTGGCCTGAAGGATCCCGTCACCGGCCTCACCAAGACCACGATCAGCCCATTGCGCCTGCCCGGCGGCGCCGGCTGCGTCAACGGCGGCGACATGATGGGCACTTACGGCGACCCGATCTGGGCCAGCCCGGGCGCCAGTTTCGCCTGTGCCTGGGACTACGGCCGCGCCCGTACCATCCAGCAGCCGGTCAAGACCTTCCAGGCGATGGGCCGCGCTACCTTCAAGCTCGGCGAACACCACGAGTTCTTCGCCGAATTCATGGGCTCGAAGGTCAGCTCGATCCGCCAGTTCGAGGCCCAGCAGATCACCTCGAGCATCAACGCCACGGCGACCCAGCTCGACCCCTATCCGTTGAACCCCACCACCAAGGCGACCTACGACTCGGTCTACAACGCGCTGCTGACCTATTTCGGCCCGCAGGCCAACCTGGTCTACGGCAACCCGATCACCTATCGCTGGCGCTGCGAAGCCTGCGGACCGCGCCAGCTCAAGACCACGACCAAGTCCTACCGCATCCTCTTCGGACTGACCGGCTCGCTCGGAACCTGGGACTACAACGTCGGGCTGTCGCGCGCGCAGAGCCAGGCCGAGTCCGTGCTGGCAGGCGGCTACTACTACACGCCCCAACTCAAGGCGATGCTCAAGAATGGCACGCTCAATCCGTTCCTGATGCCCGGCCAGAGCCAGTCCGTGGCCGCCATCAACGGGCTCGCCGCCGCGGACGCGACCGGCCTGCAGCTCTACACCGGCACCACCGCGACCACGACCTTCGACGCCAGCTTCAGCGGCAGCCTCGGTTTCCACCTGTGGGCCAAGGAAGCCGTGCAGGCGGCGGTCGGCGTCGACATGCGCCGCGAGGAATACGAGTTCAGCGGCATGCCGGAATGGGCGCTGGGCAACGCCTTCGTCTTCGGCGCCCCCGGCGACGCCGCCAACTACATGCCGAAGAAGACGCGCAACGTGAAGGCGATCTTCGCCGAGTTCAACGTGCCGATCCTCGACAGCCTGTCGGTCGACCTCGCGGTGCGCCATGACCGTTACGACGGCTTCGGCGGCACCACCAATCCCAAGTATTCGTTCAAGTGGCAGCCGGTCGACTGGCTGGCGTTCCGCGGTTCCTACAGCACCGGTTTCAAGGTTCCCGATTTCGCCAAGCTGTTCCGCGGCATGACCGAAAGCCCGTACACCGGCCTCGACCTCGCCGATCCCGCGATCTGCAAGAACGGCCAGTACAACCCCGACGTCGCCAACTGCAACGTGCAGATCAAGCCGAACATCATCACCGGTGGCAACGCGAACCTGAAGCCGGAAACCGCGAAGCAGAAGAGCATCGGCTTCGTGCTCGCGCCGACGCGCAACGTCAACGTCACCGTCGACTGGTGGGAGATCGAGCGCCTGCACACGATCCGCAGCGGCTTCAGCCTGACCACGATGCGCAACAACTACGCGTTGTACCAGGCCAACTTCATCCGCGATTCCAGCGGCCAGATCATCGACATCGACCAGCGCTACATCAACACGGGCGGCACTTTGAACCGCGGCATCGAGCTCGACGCCAACGTCGGTGGCAACCTCGCCGGCGGCCTGTGGAACCTGCACCTCAACGGCAACTACCTGACGACCTTCGAGACCAAGAGCTTCGACATCCTGCCCTACAGCGACAACCTGGTCGGCAGCTACGATCCTTACTTCAACCTGCCGATCAAGTGGAAGCACACGCTGGGCTTCAGCTGGAACAAGGGCAACTGGTCGCACACGCTGACGCAGATCTACCGCGGCGGCTACAAGGACTACATCCCGGGTGGCATCGCCAACGGCTATCGTCCGTCGGATTACAACCCCAAGGTGAAGCCGTACGTGACCTACAACTACAGCTTCAGCTACACCGGCTTCCACAACCTCAAGATGACCTTCGGCGTCCGCAACCTGCTCAATACCGACCCGCCGTTCACCCTGCGCTACCTCGACGACGGTGACGGCGCCGGCTGGGATGCGCGCGTCGCCGATCCGCGCGGGCGTTCCTTCAACATGCTGCTCGAGTACAAGTTCATGTAACGGGATTCACCGTCGCGACATGGAAAAGGCGCACGATGTGCGCCTTTTCTTTTCCCGGAACCGGAAGGCAAGAGCTATTCCTCTTCTTCCTCGGCGTTGTGCTGGTTGCCTTGCTGCTGTTCGCGCCCCGCGGTGGTTTGCTGGCGATTCTGCGACTGGTCGGTCGCCGCCTGGTTCTGGTTGCCGGCCTGCGGCTGTTGCTGGTTCTTGTCGTTCTTGTTCATGTCCGGAACTCCGTTGGATGTGCGGGAGTGCACGCGACCACCATGCCGCCCATGTCGTTGCGTACGCGTGGATATTCCCTTCGCACCCGCATTAAGCAGCGCGCGGCATCAGTATCGGCTCAGCTTGCTGAATGCCCAAGCCGCATTCATTCCACTGCACGGCGGCAACGAAAAAGCCCGCCTACCGGCGGGCTTTCGCGTGAAGCGTCGGGGCGGGATCAGCCGCCGTTCTTCGCCAGCCATGCATCGATTGCCGGAACCTGCTCACGACGCACCTTGATGCGGTACTCGATGCCCGCGATCGCGGTATCGGCATCGCGACGCGAGGTCGGCGCCAGGTACTTCTCGGCATAGGCGCGGATCTTGCCGACCATCGCCGGATCGGACGAGCTGGCCCCCAGGCCCGCGTAGTAGCGGCTGAGCGACGACGCATCCACCAGCTTGTCGACCTGTTCGCGGTGCGCCAGCGCCCAGTCGAACACCATGTCGGGATGGTTGAACGCGGCGCCGCGGATCATGCTCGCGCTGGTCGTGGCACCCGGCTCGTCGGTCAG
>JASLDW010000045.1 GCA_030151365.1 Lysobacter sp.
GTGCGTTCTTCGAGAACGACGTGCGGTTCCTGAGGCAATTCGCATGAAGTTTTCCGAACGCTGGCTGCGCGAACTGGTTCCGACCACGGCGACGCGCGAACAACTGGAATCGACGCTCACCGCGATCGGCCTCGAGGTCGAAGGCAGCGAGCTGCTGGGGCAGGGCCTCGACAACGTCGTGGTCGCGCAGATCCGCGAGTGCGTGCGCCATCCCGAAGCCGATCGCCTGCAGGTGTGCACGGTCGATGCCGGAGCGCACGGCACATTGCAGATCGTCTGCGGCGCACCGAACGCACGCGCCGGACTGAAGGCGCCACTGGCGATGGTCGGCGCGCAGATCGGCGACACCACCATCAAGGCGGCCAAGCTGCGTGGCGTCGAATCGAACGGCATGCTGTGTTCGGCCAAGGAGCTCGGCATCGACGCCGATGCTTCCGGGCTGCTGGAACTGCCGGCCGACGCGCCGGTCGGCACCGCATTGGCCGAATACCTCGGATTGCCGGATGCGGTGATCGAACTCGGCCTGACACCCAATCGCGCCGATTGTTTCTGCCTGCGCGGCATCGCCCGCGATGTCGCGGCTGCCACCGGCACGACGCTGGCCGAACAGGCGATCGCCGCAGTGCCGTCGCAGTCGACTGCAACGCTGGCGATCACCCTCAATGCCGGCGCCGATGCGCCGCGCTATGCCGGTCGCGTGATCGAAGGCGTCGATGCGAAGGCCGCGACGCCGCTGTGGATGGCCGAGCGCCTGCGCCGCAGCGGCATCCGCCCGGTCAGCTTCCTCGTCGATGTCACCCAGTACGTGATGCTGGAGCTGGGCCAGCCGATGCATGCTTTCGACCGCGATCGCCTGCAGGGCCCGGTCGGCGTCCGCCACGCCCGCAAGGACGAAAGCCTGAAGTTGCTCGATGGCCGCGACGTCACCGTCGACGACGGCTTCCTCGTCATCACCGACAACGATCGTGCAGTGGCGCTGGCCGGCGTGATGGGCGGATTCGACACCCGCGTCACCGACGACACCCGCGACGTGTTCCTGGAAGCCGCGCATTTCGCGCCGGCGGCGATCATCGGCCGTTCGCGCAAGCTCGGCATGCACACCGATGCCTCGCACCGTTTCGAGCGTGGCGTCGATCCCGAATTGCCGCGGCAGGCGATCGAACGGGCGACCGCACTGATCCTTGAAGTCGCCGGTGGCACGCCGGGTCCGGTGAGCGAGGTCACTCGCGATGCCGACCTGCCGAAGCCGCAGCCGGTCGCGTTGCGCCGCGAGCGCCTGGCGCGCGTGCTCGGCGTGAAGATCGCCGATGCGGACGTCGAACGCATCCTGTGTTCGCTCGGTTTCGTGGTGAGCGCGACTGCAGATGGCTGGACCGCGACCGCACCGACGGCGCGCTTCGACATCGCGATCGAGGAAGACCTGATCGAGGAGGTCGCGCGCATCCATGGCTACGACGCGATCCCGACGACGTTGCCGGCCGGTGGTGCTGCGGTGCGCGCGCCGTCGGAAACGCGCGTGTCGGACAGCGCATTGCGTCGCCAACTGGTCGCGCGCGGCTACCTGGAAGCGCTGACTTTCGCCTTCGTCGATGCCCGCCAGTTGCAGGCTTGGCAGATGGAAGCCGGCAGTATCGCGCTGGCCAATCCCTTGAGTGCCGAACTCGCGGTGATGCGCACCTCGCTGTTGCCCGGACTCGCCGAGGCACTGGCGCGTAACACGGCGCGCCAACAATCGCGCGTTCGCCTGTTCGAACTCGGCAATGTCTTCCACGCCACGGGCGATGCGCCGTTGCACACGCTGCGCATCGCCGCGATCGCCTGCGGTGCCGCCGCCGACGAGCAGTGGGGGGATGCCAACGGCAAACGCGCCAACGACGTGTTCGACCTCAAGGGCGATCTCGATTCGCTGGCGGCGCTGGCCGGCGTTGCACTGCAATATCGACCCGCCCGCCTGGCATGGACGCATCCGGGACGCTGCGCCGAAGTCCTGCGCAGCGACGCCCGGATCGGCTGGATCGCCGAACTGCATCCGTCGCTGTGCGACGCGCTCGATCTCCCCGCGCGCACCTGCGCCTTCGAGGTCGATCTCGCCTTGCTGGCGCGGCGCGATGTCCCGACATCGCGGCCGCTGTCACGTTTTCCGTCGGTGCGCCGCGACCTGGCGCTGGTGGTGCCGCGCGAGCTTGAATGGGCGACGCTGGCGAACACCGTGCATTCCGCTGCCGGCGAGTGGTTGCGCGACCTGATCCTGTTCGATGTCTACACCGGAACCGGTGTCGGAATCACTGAAAAAAGTTTCGCCATGGGCTTGATTCTGCAGGAGGAATCACGCACCCTGACCGACCAGGATGTCAATGCCGTCATCACGAGGGTGATCGATACTGCGGCATCCAGGCACGGAGCCGTAGTGCGCGGATAAGGGGAAGCAACAATGGCGTTGACGAAAGCTGAACTCGCCGACCGATTGCATGAAGAGGTCGGACTGAACAAGCGCGAGTCGAAGGAATTCGTCGATGCGTTCTTCCAGTCGTTGTCCGAAGCGCTCTCCGATGGCCGCCAGGTGAAGATGTCGGGTTTCGGCAACTTCGACCTGCGCCGCAAGAACGAACGTCCCGGCCGCAATCCGAAAACGGGCGTCGAGATCCCGATCACCGCGCGCACCGTGGTCACGTTCAAGCCGGGCCAGAAGCTGAAGGAGCGGGTGGAAGGACATGCTTGATCCCGGCAGCAACAAGGAACTCCCGCCGATCCCCGCGAAGCGCTACTTCACCATCGGTGAAGTCAGCGAACTGTGCGACGTCAAGCCGCACGTGCTGCGTTACTGGGAAACCGAATTCCCGTCGCTGAAGCCGGTGAAGCGGCGCGGCAATCGCCGCTACTACCAGCGCTCCGACGTGATGATGGTGCGCCAGATCCGTGGCCTGCTCTACGAACAGGGCTACACCATCAGCGGCGCGCGCCTGCGCCTGGAAGGCGACCAGGGCAAGTCCGTCGCTGCCGCGTCCGCCTCGGTGTCGTCGCCGGCCCAGGATTCCCTGCGCAGCCTGCGCATCGAGCTGGAACAGATCGCCGCCTTGCTGAAGCGCTGACAGGCGATCGCGTCTATAATGGATGCCCTCTCGGGGTATAGCGCAGCCTGGTAGCGCACTTGTCTGGGGGACAAGTGGTCGTCGGTTCAAATCCGGCTACCCCGACCAATTTGGAAGTCCGGCAACACCCAGCTTGCCAGCAAAGCCCCGGTTCCCACGGGGTTTTTTGTTGCCTTGGGATACGCGATGGCAGGCGATCGGCGGCCATGCTGGATCAGGCCGTCAGAGCAGGGCCAGGCCGATCATGTGCATGTAAAGGCTGACCGCCTTGCGCTTGGCGTAAGGCACGCCGTCCCGGGCATGGCTCTGGGCGTACCAGAGCCTGCGTTGCTTCCAGTTGAACCTGTCGAGCGTGCTTTCTGCGATCGCGATGCTCGGCTGGTTGATATGCGTTGCGTGCCACCAGCCTGCGGGCAGGAACAGCGTTTCGCCTTCGGCAATGGTCAACCGGGTTGGGTCGGCGAGGGCGAATTCGGGGAAGGCCACGGGATCCACGTGGTACGGGTCGGGAATGAGCGAATGGTTGTCCTGTTGTGGATTGGGATACAGGAAACGCGTATCGCCCGGCGCGAAAAGTATCGCGTCCTTGGGCCCGTACACTTGCGAAATGAAGACATGCAGGTAGCTGTAGTCCCAATGCAGCTTGCGGAAGCCGCTGCCTTTGGCGCCGATGAACAGCGCCACCTTCCCACGGTCGAGGCGCATCGAACGGGGCAGCAGGCGGCTGTCGAGCAGGTTGTCCCTGGCCAGGTCAATGCGACCGACATCCGCCCAAAGCTCCGGGAATTGCTCGTCCAGCTTCACTTCCTTCAGGTAGGGAGCGTAGTCCCGTCCCTCATTGCGCTTCAGGTCGTCGATGAAGTCGCCGATGCGGTGGGACTTGCGATCGAAGAAAACCTGCTTGTCGGCGTAATGGTCGGCGAAATAATCCAGGCTCCATTTCTGCCGGGCCGGCCAGTGATCGATGGCATCGGTCAGGATGACCGGGCGCGAACGGGCCACGTATTGGGTCTGGAAATCCGACTGGGTCAGGCCGGCGCGGCGATCAATCTGGATCGGCATCTTGCTCTCCCTTGCAAAGCGACCACCACCGGAATCCTGTCCGGCGATCCCTAGCGTATCAGACCCGTGGCGTCCCGGAATCGGACTTCGCGCAGGAACTTGTGACAACACCACTTGTCCCAACGGGGTTTGCCGGATTCAGGAAGAGATCCCATGTTAATGACACGCATGCTTGCCCTTGTATTGGTGTCCTGCCTCGCGGCTCCTGCGGCTACCGCACGGCAGGCCATCACGACGCCAGCCCCCGCACGACAATCGATCGAATTCGATACGGTCACCGTGGAGGGTTCGCAGCCTGGCCCCGGACTGTGGCAAGCGCAGAAGCATGGCCACAGCGTGTGGATCCTTGCGACGGTCGCGCCGTTGCCCGACAACATCACATGGAACTCGAAGTTGATCCGCGGCATCCTCGCGGATTCGAAGGAGATCATCTACCAGCCTTCGGTGAGCATCGACGCCGATATCGGGATCTTCAAGGGATTGTTCCTGTTCAATTCGCTGCGGAAGATGGATGAGAATCCCGGCGGCCAGACCTTGCAGCAGGTGTTGCCTCCCGCGCTCTACGCGCGCTGGTCGCCGTTGAAGGCGCGTTATCTCGCGAACGACGGCAAGGTGGAACGCAAGCGCCCGATGTTCGCGGCGGGCGAGTTGCTGAAGGCGGTGTACAAGGCGCAGGGATTGGGTGGGCGCCAGGTGGTGTCGTCGGTGCTGGATGCAGCGATCAAGCAACATGGCATCAAGGTCACGTCGACGTCGGTCAAGGTGAAGATCGAGGATCCGGGCAAGGCGTTGAAGGAATTCGCAAACGAGAAGCTCGGCGACGAAGGCTGCCTGTCCAGTGCCATGTCGCTCGCAGAGCACGATCTTCCGGCGATCAGGACGCGTGCCAACGCATGGGCGCGTGGCGATATCGCGGGCCTGCGCCAGTTGCCCATTGCCGATACCACGACCAACTGCGTGCAGGCACTGATGGATGCGCAGGTCGCGTCATCGCGCGGCATCGCCAACCTGCCGGCGCGCTTCAAGGACAACTGGTTGAAGGCGATGGATGCTGCCGCCGCCAACAACGACACCAGCCTCGCGGTGGTGTCGCTGGATCGCCTGATCGGCAAGGAAGGCTATCTCGATGCCTTGCGCGCACGCGGCTACGAGATCGTCGAGCCCTGACCGGATTCCGTCACGCCTGCGCGCTGCGCAGGCCGTTGCCTTGCTGGACCGGGAAACGCGCCTCGATCGCCCTGCGAATGCCGGCGGCATCCAGCCCGGCTTCGCTCAGCAAATCCTCGCGGCTGGCGTGATGCTGGAAGGCATCGGGCAGGCCGAGGTGCAGGATCGGCATCGCGATGCCGGCATCGGCCAGCAATTCCGCCACGCCGGAACCGGCGCCGCCGGCGACGACGTTGTCTTCGAGGGTGACGAACGCATCGTGGGTTTTCGCCAGATCAAGGATGAGTGCGCGATCCAGCGGCTTCACGAAACGCATGTTGACCACGGTGTATCCGGACTCCGCACCGACCGTCTGCGCCGCCGGGACGATGGCGCCGAACGCCAGCAAGGCGATGCGCTGGCCGCGCTGCTTCACCTCGGCCTTGCCGATCGGCAAGGTCGCGAGTCCTGGTTGCACGGTCACGCCGGGGCCGGTGCCGCGCGGATAACGCACCGCCGCCGGCCCGTTGAATTCGAAACCGGTGCTCAGCATCCTGCGGCACTCGTCCTCGTCGGACGCCGCCATCACCACCATGTTGGGCACGCAGCGCAGGTAGGAGAGATCGAGGTTGCCGGCATGCGTCGCGCCATCGGGGCCGACCACGCCACCACGGTCGATCGCGAACAGCACGTCGAGGTTCTGGATCGCGACGTCGTGCACCAGCTGGTCGTAGCCGCGCTGCAGGAAGGTCGAGTAGATCGCGACGACCGGCTTCGCGCCTTCGCAGGCCATGCCGGCCGCCAGCGTCACCGCATGCTGTTCGGCGATGGCGACATCGAAATAGCGATCGGGATATTCCTTGCTGAAACGCACCAGGCCCGAGCCTTCGCGCATCGCCGGCGTGATCGCCAGCAGTTTCGGATCGGTCGCCGCCATGTCGCACAGCCAGTCACCGAAGACATCGGTGTAGGTCGGCTTCTTCGCCGCGCCCGGCTTCGACACCATGCCCTGCGCGGGATCGAACGGCGACACCGCGTGATAGCCGATCTGGTCGGCCTCGGCACGCTCGTAACCCTTGCCCTTGGTGGTGATGACGTGCAGCAGTTGCGGACCCTTCAACGTCTTCAGCGTGGTCAGCGTATCGACCAGTGCGTTGACGTCGTGGCCGTCGATCGGGCCGGTGTAGTGGAAGCCCATTTCCTCGAACAGCGTGGACGGCACGAACATGCCTTTCCAGTGCTCTTCCCAGCGCTTGACGAAACGCGCCGGCGCCTTGTCCTTGTCGCCCAGCAGTTTCTTGCCGCCTTCGCGGATGGCATTGAGCGTGCGGCTGCCGGTCATGCGGCCAAGCATCTTGGTGAGTCCGCCGACCGCTTCGCTGATCGACATGCGGTTGTCGTTGAGGATCACCAGGATGTCGGGATCCTGGTCCATGCCGCCGGCGTGGTTGAGCGCCTCGTAGGCCATGCCCGCGGTCATCGCGCCGTCGCCGATCACCGCAACCACCTTGCGATCGTTGCCGGCGTTGCGATTGGCGATGGCCATGCCGAGCGCGGCGGAAATCGAGGTCGACGAATGGCCGACGCCAAAGGTGTCGTAGACCGATTCCTCGCGCTTGGGGAAGGGCGCGACGCCGTCCTTTTGCTTGACGGTATGGATGCGGTCGCGGCGACCGGTGAGGATCTTGTGTGGATAGGCCTGGTGGCCGACGTCCCAGACGATGCGGTCTTCCGGCGTGTCGTAGAGATAGTGCAGGGCGGTGGTGAGCTCGACCACGCCGAGGCCGGCGCCGAAATGGCCGCCGGACTTGCCGGCCGACTCGATCAGGTAGGCGCGCAGCTCGTCGGCGATGGCGCGCAGTTCGCTGGCATCGAACTTGCGCAGGTCGGCGGGGGAATCGATCCGCGACAGGCGCGGATAACGGTCGGCATCGATCATCCCGTCATTTTACGCTCAGCCGCGCAAGGCGCCGAGAATGCCCGGTGCCGGCACGCTGGCGCCGTCCACGCTGGCCGCCGCGAAGCCGGTGGCGAGATTGGCATTGACGAAATCGGCGACATCGCTGGCCGGCACGCTGGCGGCGGCGGCGATTTCCTCGACGGTGGCCGGGCCTTTCATCATCGCGGTGGCGATGCGGAAATGCTTGGGATACTCGCGCTCGGTCTGCGGCCACTTGGTGAGCTGGTAGTGCGCGTGGTCGGGCAGGCCGGCGACGACGCTGCCGTTGCCGGCCAGCAGGCCGGCCAGCCACACCAGTCGCGTCAGCGGCTGCGCCTGGCCCGACTGCCAATCGGCATCGGCGAGGGGGCGCAGGTCGCTTTCGGCCACGGGTGCATCGAAATAGGCGATCAACGGCTTGAGGCCGGCCGGCCCCTGGTATTCGCGACGACCGGGATGGATGCGCAATTCGGGGCCGTCGCCACGCTGGAACACGACAGCACCCTTCAGGGCGCCGGGTGCCAGCCAATCGGCCAGGGTCGCCTGGCGAACCGGTTCCGGGGCGACGTTCACTGCCACAGGTGCCGGAACGGGCGCCGGGTGCGGGGTGGCGACGGCTGCGGCAGGCGAGGGCGGCAGGTGGAAGTCCGGTGCCGGAGCCGGCGTGGCGCCACCGAGCGACTGCGGCTCCAGCGGTTCGATTTTTTCTTCCCGCACGACCGGTTGTTCGACAGCGGGGGCTGGAACAGGAGCCGCGGCCGGCTCCTCGACGACCGGCTGCGCGCCGCGCTGGTCGGCGAGCATGCCGAGCAGGTTGGCGAATTCGACGGGGTCGAGTGGGCGCGCGAGACGCGAATCGGACTGCGTGCGCGTGGCCTGGGTGTAGCCGATCACGTGCTTGCCGGCATTGTGCAGCTGCATGAAGCTCATCGGCCCGTACAGGCTGTCCATGTCGACCACGACGAAGTCGGCATCGTTGCCGGAGTCGGCCAATTCGAAACGGTTGCCGGACGCCTGGTTGGCGGCCTGGAATGCCTCGGTCAACGCAGCCTGCGTCTGGCCGTCCATGCCCGTCATGCCCAGTTTCAACTTCATCGCCCCACCGATACGACTGGAAACCACCGATTCTATGGGCGTCATGCACCCATCTACCAGTGCGCTGTTGCGGTTTTGTTAATGGCGTGGCGATTTCTTCGGCAGCTGCGCCTTCAGGAATTCCATCTGGTCGGCAAGAATGTGACGGTTGCTGAGGATCAGGTGCTCGATCCAGCTCGGCCGGTAGGGTACGGCCAGCAATGGCATCGCCGCCTGTTGCGGCGTGCGGTTGCCCTTGCGCGAATTGCAGCCGACGCAGGCGGTGACGACGTTCTCCCACACATCGCGACCGCCGCGCGACACCGGTTGCACATGGTCGCGGGTCAGCAGGCTGCGACTGTAGGCATTGCCGCAGTACATGCACAGGTGCTGGTCGCGGGCGAACAGCGCCGGGTTGGTCAGTGCAGGCGTCGGCATACCGGGGCGGCCGCGTGCGTGGTTGCGGGCAGCGATGATCGGATGCAGCAGCAGTTCGCTTTGTTCGCCGGTCAGGCGCGAAGTGCCGCCGTGCAGGGTGATGCAGGGATCGCCCAAGGTCCAGGCGACGGCATCACGCGCGTAAAGGCAGGCGGCATCCTGCCAGCTGATCCAGTCGAGGGCCTGGCCATGCGAGTCGAGCGCGAGCAGGCGCACGGCGTTGGCTTGGCGGATCCGGGCAGGCAGGGACAGGACGCCCGGGGCCGGCTCCGCTTCGGAGGCGGCCAGTTGCAAACGGCGATGCGTGTGCGCTGGCTCCATACGGGAAACCAGCTTATACCTGTTTGTTGACGTTTTGTGTACGGGGCCTGTTCAGTCCCCGAACAGGTCAGCCGGCATCGCCATCAGCGGCGCGGCGCCGGACTCGATCGCGGCCTTGTGCGACAGGGTGCGCGGCAGCATGCGTGCGTAATAGAAACGCGCGGTGTCGAGCTTGGCCTGCTTGAACGCATCGCTGCGCGAGGAGGCATTGGCCGCGGCAACGCTGCGCGCCCACCAGTAGGCCAGCACCACGTAGCCGGAATAGAACAGGTAATCGGTGCTGGCGGCGCCGAGTTCTTCCGGATTCTGCGCCGC
Organism: Lysobacter sp.; assembly: GCA_030151365.1. Lineage (GTDB taxonomy): Bacteria > Pseudomonadota > Gammaproteobacteria > Xanthomonadales > Xanthomonadaceae > Solilutibacter. The sequence goes on from JASLDW010000045.1 coordinate 9,385, forward strand.
GCGCTGGAGCACGCCCATGGTCAGTTGCGCCCACTCGGCGGATTTCGCTTTCAGCGGGCCGATGAATTCGGCGAGGGCGGCGTCGCCTTCGTGCTGTTTCGCGAAGTCATCGATCATCGCGATGAACAGCTTGAGCCCTGCGCCTTGCGTCGATGCGGTCTTGCGTCCGATCAGGTCGAGCGACTGGATGCCGGTGGTGCCTTCGTACAGCGTGGTGATGCGGGCATCGCGCGCCAGCTGTTCCATGCCGTGTTCGCGGATGTAGCCATGGCCACCGAAGCACTGCACCGCGTTGTAGGTGTTCTCGATGCTCCATTCGGTGAGGCAGGCCTTGGTGATCGGCGTCAGGAAGCCGACCAGCGTTTCCGCGTTGACGCGTTCGTTGGCGTCCTTGGCGTGATGCGAGGCGTCGAGCTGCGAGTAGGCGTGCAGTGCCAGTAGGCGACCGCCTTCGACCAGCGACTTGATCGACAGCAGCATGCGCCGCACGTCGGGATGGACGATGATCGGATCGGCCGGTTTTTCCGGGAATTTCGCCCCGGACAGCGAGCGCGTCTGCAGGCGTTCGCGCGCATAGCGCAACGCGTTCTGGCAGGCGCGTTCGCTCAGTCCCAGTCCCTGCAGTCCGACGCCGAGGCGCGCGGAATTCATCATCACGAACATCGCCTGCAGGCCCTTGTTGGCTTCGCCGACCAGCCAGCCCTGGGCGCCGTCGAAGTTCATCACGCAGGTGACGGAACCGTGGATGCCCATCTTGTGTTCGATCGAGCCGCAACGCAGCGCGTTGCGGTCACCCATCATGCCGTCCTTGCCGACCTTGAACTTCGGCACCACGAACAGCGAGATGCCCTTCGGTCCGGACGGTGCGTCGGGCAGGCGAGCGAGTACCAGGTGCACGATGTTCGGAACGAGATAGTGTTCGCCGCAGGTGATGAAGATCTTGGTGCCGGTGATGGCGTAGCTGCCATCGGCGTTCGGTTCGGCGCGCGTCTTCAGCAGGCCAAGATCGGTACCGGCGTGCGGTTCGGTCAGGCACATGGTGCCGGTCCAGCGGCCTTCCACCAGCGGGCGCAGGAAGGCGTCCTTCTGCCACTCCTCGCCGTAGCGGTTGAGCGCCTCCACCGCGCCATGCGACAGCATCGGGAAGTTGCCCCAAGCAAGGTTGGCGGCGTCGACCATTTCGGTCAGCGCGGCGCCCAGCACCTCGGGCATACCCTGGCCGCCGTAGTTCGGATCATTGGTGAGGCCGGTCCAGCCGCCTTCGACGAACTGGTCGAAGGCCTGCTTGAAGCCGGGAGGCGCGACGACATCGCCGGTGGCCGGATCGAACTTGCAGCCGACTTCGTCGCCGATGGCGTTGATCGGCGCCAGCGCGGTCTCGGTGAAGCGCGCGGCTTCCTCCAGCACGGCATCGACGATGTCGGGCGTGACTTCGTCATAACCGAGCGCGGCGAATTCGCGATCGACGCAGAGCACGTCATGGAGGGCGAAACGCAGGTCGGCGAGGGGCGCTTTGTAGGTGCTCATGGGCTGGAGTCCGGCAGGTTTCCTTCAAGCATACCTCAGCGTATTGTCAGCGTAATACGCCGGGGAGGCCGGGCACCGGGCCGAGCTGGTTCTTGCCGTCGATGGTGTAGCTGCGCTGCTTGTTGCCGTCCGGCGTGACCTGGACGTCGCCCTTCAACGTGTAATTGATGCCCTGTCCCGACGCCAGTGCATCGGCCACGACCAGCCGGCCCGCGCCTTCGGGAACGTGGTTGATCGTCGCGAGATCGGCGGACTCGCCGGGAATCGAAAGCGCGGGGGTTGCCTTGAGGTGTCCGGCCGGTTGGCCGTTCACTTCCAGCGCCAGGTCGACCGTGTCGAAGCGCATCGCCATGCTGCTGTAGTTCTGCAGGCGCAACTGCACCTGCCAGTTGCCGCGCGCGTCCACCGTCAACTGCTGGATGCTGGCAGCGGGTTCCGAGACGCGCTTGCCGCCGGTGGAGGAGCAGGCGGCGAGCAGCAGCGCGAGGCAGGCGGCGAGGGCAAGGCCGGGAATGCGTTTCGGGAAGTGCATTGGAATTCCTTTCATGGAAACACGTAGATTGCCAGCGCGTTGCCGTTCTTGCGGGTGGTCGGGATCGAAATGCCGACGCCGGTGCCGATGCCGACATGTCCGCCACCGCCATAACCGCCGACCGAGACGCCGGTGCCGCCGCCGCTGGTTTCAACGGCGATGCCCTGCAGGATGATGCCGTTGGCGCCGAGCTTCGCGGCCTCCTCCTTCAGCCGCGCGATGACCTTGTCGGTCTTCTGCTGCGACGTCATCGCGAACGATTGCGAACTGATGGCGTCGATGACGGCGATCTGTTCGTAGCGGCCCTGCGGCGGTTCGGAGTACAGCTTCACCTGGTCGGGCGAAATGGCCGGGCGCGCCGTGCCGGTCAGGACATGCGAGGACGTCGCGCAGCCGGCGAGGCCGAGGGCAAGCATCAGCAGGATCCGTTTCATCGAATGACTCCCGTCGCCGGCGACTGCGGGCGATCAGGGCAAGCCTACGCCGGAATCCATGAATCGATAAAGAAAAGGCCCGCATCGCTGCGGGCCTTCCGGAACATGGTGGCCAGGGAGGGAATCGAACCCCCGACACGGGGAATTAAGTCGGCCTTCTAAATCAATAGCTTGTATTTTAAGCTATTGATTTACAATAGATTGCGACTCCGCACGATTGCGCGCTACACTCCGTTTTGCAGTTATCACGCAGTTACGGAGCGAGCGTGGCGACCCAGAAACTGGCGAAAAAACTAACACCGATCGCCGTCGAAATGGCGCGACCCGAGGTCGAACCGTATCGCGTTTGGGATACCGTGGTTCCGCAGCTTCATGTGCGAGTGCAGCCATCCGGAATCAAGTCCTGGAACGTGCAATGGAGTCGCACGCGAAGCAAATCGTTGGGCAAGTGGCCGGGCGTAACGGTCGAAGCGGCACGGCAGCGGGCTCGCATTCTTCTCGCAGAGACCCAAGAGCACGGCGCACCACTCGACATGGGTGGCGGGCCTGCAACTGTTTCGGCGATCTGCAGGGACTATGCCGATGCGCTGGAGGCAGAGGGGCGCAAGCGCGCGGCACTCGATGCGCGCAAAGTTCTGGATCGCATCGTTCACGGCGACCCCATTGGCAAGATTCGCGCCGACCGACTGACACAGAAGGATCTTGAAGCATGGCAGGCCCGAATGGCAGCCGGGGAGTTGTCAGGGCGGAAGAAATGCAAGCCCTCACCAGCGACATTGAACCGCAACCTGACCACGCTCAAGGCTGCGCTTAATCGTGCCCTGAGCAGGAGGGAGATTCCTCAGGCTCGCGCAATCGAATGGAGCTCTATCAAGCGACACAAGGGCGCGGACCAGCGCCGCGAGGTGTATCTGGACCGGAGTCAACGCGCTGCATTTCTGGGGGCCGCTGACGGCGATCTGCGCGATCTGCTGACGTGCGTGGCGTTGACTGGCTGCAGACCCGGGGATCCTGCGGCACTGCTCAGGAAGGATTACGACAGCCGCACCGCCAGCGTGACATTCAGGACGAAAACCGGCCCGCGGACCATCCCGATTTCACCCGCGACAAAGGTGTTGTTCGACCGTCTGGCCAAGAACAAGCTGCCGGCGGCCCGCATGTTCACCAATGATAAGGAGCCATGGACAGCCCAAGCGTGGGCGTACCTGGTGAAAAAAGCCGTGGCGAAAGCAGGCTTGCCGGCGGACACCGTGGTCTACGCACTCCGGCATTCATGGATCACTGACGCAATCGTTGGTGGCATGGATGTAGTGACTGCAGCCAGATTGACGGGCACGTCGGTGGAAATGATCAATAAAAACTACGGTCACTTAGTGCAAGGAGCGGCTCGGGACAAGTTGGCAACGGTCAACTTTCTTTGAGGGGAGAGTATTGAATGAAGAGCTACAAAAATCTTTTGGCCACCGGCTTAGAACACAACAGCCAGAAAATGCTTGCTGATGCCTTGGCATCGGCAAACGATGATCCTGAAGATGAGGGCGTTGTTAAAATTCAAAACGCCATCATTTTGCTTGAGATTTTAGAATCAATCGAGCGGGGTGAGGGTGTTCCTTGGGAATACGAGAACTTGATCAGATTGCTTGCGATCGATCTACTTGAAGGTCGACCTTTCGATGTGATTTTCCCGCTGCCGGGTCGTGAAGTGGAAAAGCTGGAGCGCCCGACCAGTAGTGAAAAAATCAACAGGCAACTTGCATGCAAAGTCATTGGTGCTCACCGCACCGATCGCGAACGTTACGATCGAGAGCTCGCCGGGATGCTGTCTAGGAAATGTAAAAAAGCAAAATCAATTCCAGAGGTAATTGAAGAGGTTGCTGCCGAAGAAAAGCGCTCTTTCAAATCCGTTGAAAAGGCGTACAAGTTTTGGCTTCCACGGATCGGCTACTCTGTCAAGCCCCGATAATTTTTGGGGTCTGACTTGAGCTGGGGTAGCAAATAGATTTGCTTCACAGCGCGACAGCGCGCGACCGTGGAGCACAAGATGGAGCCTCAACTCCTGAATTTTGAGGCAATTTGCATTGCCTCCGGCCAGAAGCGCGACGTGGTCTTTTGCGCGATCCGCGCCGGCCACCTCAAGACTGTGCTCGTAGGCCAAAAACGATTTTCCAGGCCTGCAGATGTGTCCGCATGGGTTGATTTCTTGCAGGTCGAGTCCGACGCTGGCAGGCCCGTTAAGTACCGCGCCCGCGATCCGCACGAGCGTCCGCCGCCGGCGGAGCACCGGCGCAGTCCAGGCGGTCGGCCGCGGGGCACGAGCGGGGCGAAGGCCAAAGCTGCTGCCGCCCGCCGAGCGGGAGGCTAGCAGTGAGTGTGCAAGGGATGGCCTGGGCAATCCAGCAACAGGTGGTTAAGAGCCCAGCAGGTAGGCACGTCCTACTCTGCCTGGCCAATTACGCCGGGGCCGACGGGACCGCTGCGTTCCCTGCTGTAGCGCGGCTGAGCGCCGACACCGGCTACTCCATCCGCACGGTCAAGGCTGCTTTGCAATCACTACAGGATCTGGGTCTCATTCGCCGTGGTCGGCAGCAGGTAGCAGGAGCCTACATTAGCCGTGCGGATCGCCGGCCGGTGGTCTACGACCTCGTGATGCCTCTCCTCGGACACGAGGTGCAGGAAATGCACCCCGCTGTGACCGAGCGAAGTGCAGCTGATGGCAACGGGGTGCAGATTACGACCGAACGGGGTGCAGGAGTTGCACCCAAACCATCAATTAATCCATCCAAAACTACTACTACACAGGGTCTCATTTGGCCCTCGCGTCTGGATACCGAGAGCGTAGTAGTGGTGGATAGATTGATCCAGGGCATGGATCAAGAACTGCAGCAGCAAGTCCTTGATGAACTGGAAGGCAAGCTAAGCAGTCAATCCCCGCCCAGGCAGCCCATGGCGTGGGTTCGGGAAGTGGTTTCCAGAGCGCGCCGGGGCGAACTTATCCCCGATCTTGGGATTCCCGTGCGCCAAGCCCGTGAAAGAGAGCTGGCAAGACACGCCAAAGAGCGAGAACGCATCGCTGCCGATGCGGAAGCGGCACGTCGTCGCGACACTCCTGAGGCACGAGCCAAGGCCTCCGCAAATTTTGCAGAATTAAAACGACTCATCCAGCACCATGCCAATTGAACAAATCATTCAAGCCAAGCTGGCTGCATTGCCCACTCCGGTCCCGCCTGTGGAGCATGCGAAGAATGCAAGTTATATGAGTCCTGAAGCTGGAAATTTTATTGAATACCGGGATTGGCGCGCCGCAGGTGAAAATGAAGACGATGCGTGTTGTGATCAAGCGATCGCATTTTGCTTCATGCCCGATAAGTTTTATCGAGTAATGAGTGAAGCGGCAGATTTTCCAGACACAAAAGAGTTCTTGCTGAGACTGGATCCTCGCTTCCTGCGTGAATTGGCGACGCGTTTCGAGGTGTACTTAAATCACGTTGAGGACGATGGTGATGCTGATCCAACGGCACCTGTGCTGCGCCCGCGGCCCTGGCGCAGAAATGGTCTTGAATATGGGTATTGACCACATATCCTCTCCCTACGCTGCTGCATGACATGCGCGCCGACCTAATCCAGCACCTGGAAAATCGTCACGACCATGAAAACGATAGAAAAAATTTGCCGTCGAGCCCGCGATGCGAACCGGATGCTTCACCCTGGCATCCGAATCCATTTGACGATGTCGGCATTTAACAATGCTGTGAGCAAAGCGCTCGCCGGTGTGTCGTACTCGCGGGCAGTTGTCGCAGAACGCGCCGGGAAGCCCCATTCAATCGAAACGAGCACTGAGGCACTCAGCGTTTCCTTGGAGCATGTCGCGAAGCAATACGGAATTCGACCCGATCAATTCGATCAATTCAGAACGCTAGTGTTTCAATCCCTGCACGCCGAAGCGGACTGGCTGAAATACTACATGCGCAGCCCTGGTCCGCGTGGCCGAGGAACGGGGCGTGGCTCTTCCGGCTCCGGTGCGCTCACTACTTCATGGTCATGGCGTAGCTCGAGTTTTGAGCTCTGCTCCTGTTCATCATGGTTTTGCTCTTGGCACTGGGCTTCCTCTTCCGCATGTTGCAGATCGTTCGCCAGCATCTCGGCTTCGTCTAGTTGCGCCGCTTGATCGCGAAGTTCAGCCCACGCTGCCGCCTCAGCCGTCTCCTTGACCCGCGCAGCAACCTCCTGAGCCTCCTGCTCACGCCGCTGCGCCTGCCGGCGATCCGTGACGATCTGCTCACGTTCCATACGCGCCTGAGTCCATTCCTCCTTCACCGACTCAGGCGTCTCGACACTCGGAGACTTCAAAATCTTCCGGCCCCAGTCCCGCAACCACGTCTTAAATTTGTGGCTTTGCCGCGACTGCTGATGCTCCCGCGCCTTGACGGCTCGTTCCCTGATTTCCAGCATCCTGGCCTCAATCTGCCTCTGCGCGCGCTCCAGTTCCAAGGAACGCACGCCTAGCAGTTGCGCTCGCCCACGCCAAAACAGAAAATCGGTGTTGTCTTGGACTAGCAATTGCTTATCCAAAGCTAGGGATTCACGACGATGTTTGATGACTTTCTGCGCCACCGCCGCCGTCGGAACTTCAGACAGCTGAAGTAGCTTTTGCAGGCCCCGACTGAGCTGATCACTTTGGCTCTTGCTCTGGTGACCATTAACGCGATCACGCATGCGCGTCACGCGCTCGCGCTCAAGTTCCAGGTTGATTACTTCCGCCGCCCGGTTCAGGTCCCCCGGCACGGTCCGAATACCATGCCGCTCGGCTTGCGTGGCGCGAGGGCCAAGGTGGACCGCCGGCACCATTGTCAGCCTCGGATCCTCGCCGATTGCGACCGCCTGCCGCGCGTAGCTCCGGTGATCGATGCGCTCCGCGACCCCATGCGCTTTCAGCGCATGGTTCACGCGTTCTGCCCAGTTGGCCCGCCAGGTTTCGACAAGTGCGGGATCGTTCCAATCCCGCGCCTTGTTCCCGAATCCACCGCCCTCGATTTGGCGCATGGTCAACAGAATATGTGCATGTTCGTTTCGACGGTCGCCTTCACGCCCGGGAGCATGCATCGCCACGTCCGCGATCATGCCGCGTGCGATGAATTCCTCTTGGATGAATTCCACGAGGAGCGTGCGGCGATCCTGATGCTCAAGCTCTGCAGGGAGACCTATCTCAATCTCCCGGCAGAGCTGAGCATCCTTGCGCTTCTCTACAGCCTCAATACCATTCCAAAGACCCGCGCGATTGAGCATCCATGGCGCCGCATTTTCCGGTGCCAGGATGAAGGCTTCGCGCACCCCATGCTTGCGTGTGTAGTCGTGAATCTCGCCGGTGCGCGCGTCATCAATGCGCGCACCAGCACGGTAAGCGGCGGCTGCAGTGGCAGAGCGGCCACTGCTGCGCCCGATGACCTGTGCTGCGAGATGAAAGATTGCCACGCGTCGCTGTTGTCTTTTGCTGCTGTTGTTGCTGTAGAAGTTGTCTCTGCCGCCGGCAGGCCGCACACATCGCGCAGCGATGTATAAGTGCGCCCTTGCAGGTAGCTTTCCCATCGCTTGCGGATAGTCTGCGCGCTTTCAAAGGAACAAAAAAGGACAAAAACTGTCGCGCGGTGTCGCAACAGGTTTTTTCTGTTGCACAAGCGGACTCTGTACAGTTAGATGGCCAAGAACCAGCTGATGGAAGGGTCATGAAAACGACGCCTACAGACCGAATCGAGTCCTTAAAGGCAAGACGAGCAGCAATCGATGCGCGAATCCAACGCCTGGAATCCAGGGATGCGCTGGCGATCAGAAAGCTGAGGTCGCGCGCTCTGCTGTTGCTGGGGGTCGCGATGGAAAAGCACGTCAAAGAAGTCCCGGCTGCACTAGGTCAAATTCACCGAATCGTCGATACCCATCTGCTGGATCGGGAACGGAAAGCGGTTCGTGAGTATTTTGGTTGGGAAAACTCGATGGAGTAAGAAATGGACAGCGAATTTATCGGGGTCCTGCTTGGTTTCGTGTTCTGCGCGTTCTTAGTGATGGCGATTGTTACCTTAATTGCCATGATGAATTTTGCATTAAGTAAAATCGGGACGAAAATTGACGGACTGATGGGAGACGTGGCCAATGAGGTCCGTGCCATCTGGTCAAAGAACAGAAAGTAGCGATTTATTTTCAAGAAAGGGGGATTCAATGGAGCTGCACAGTATCAAAGTGCATCCGCGGTATCGGGTTGCGGCAAACGATGACATCCAAGCGGTTATTTCACGCGTCGAGCAGATCGCAACAATGATCCCCGGATTATCGAATCAACTTCGTTCGGTGGTCTCATTCGTGCGAGGGGGTGCAATAACAAATGCTCCGAATGAGGTTTACTACTACTTGATCGGGGCTCTGCACGCCTTGAATCTAGCAGACGACGATTTTTTCGAGTTGCAGGACGCCCTCAATTTTCTGCTTCCCGATGGAGGGGTTGAGACTTTTCCTGCTTTTATTTAGCTCAGCGTGCTGACCCCCCCCAGTATTCGAAACGGGGTGATCGCAGGATCTGGCGGGCTAAACTCGAACTCAATCCAATCGTCATCATGCTCCTGTCCTAAAGACTCGATGCGAACGGATTTGAAAATTTGCCCTGAGGCGAGTTTGTGCTTGAAGAAGTTGGATTGGCGTTCGTCCCAGCCATGGGCGGAAGCGAAGTCCTCGTAGGATTGGGTTCCCGCCAAAAGCTCCAGTACCGCCCTGGCAGACACCTTTATCCGATTACCACTGCTCTCATATCCGCCCACCATGCTTGCGCTCCAGTCTGAATCAAAATTACGCCGCAAGGCGTTGTTCGGCATCATAAAAGGGACAGGAAGCTGGCGTAATGCCAGCTCAAGGACGTTCCGAACCGCCGCCAAAGCGGTATCGGTCAAGTGCTTGGGCCTGACTGGCTTTGGTGCAGCAAAGAGTGACCCATGCAACTCGCGCCGGTCGCGTCTACGCCAGACTATGCCGCTGCCCTCGACTACGGTCACAATGAGAACAAGGTCTATAGTTTGACTCCCTCGGAGGAACGCCTCAGCGATTCTCTGTGCGCTGAACCCCTCCATCGGCTGAGCTCGACCGAGAAGCGCGCAGTCTCCGTCGCAGACGATCAGAACTCGAATTGCTCCTTCAGGAGTTCCGCGAAGCTGTTTGGTCTTATCGTTCAGGCGATTGGAAAGCGCATTGTTCTTAAGACTGAGCGCGCTGTCGTAGGAGCGATGTGATCCACCAGAGTATTGGCTCGGCCCTGAGTACTTCACTGTGAACTTGGCACCTGCTTCATCAATCTGAAGTAAGTGTGCCTCAGTGGGTGCTGCCGCCACCTGTCGAGCGAATGGTTTGATGTGTCGCTTCACCAACTGCTCGAATGCCGGACCCGTTGGGATAAGTAGCTGTACTTTCTTCGTATCGCTCGCGCCGGGCTCGAGATGGGCGACATCGACGTGGAACCCCCCGCCTTGAATTCCCGCCTTCCGTACTTGCTCATGCACAGCATCCGTTAGCTTCGAAAAAGCGTTTGCTGCATCCAACGATGCATCGGACAGGGTGGTTATATCCCCTACAACCTGAATCTCACGAGCATCATCTGAAACGGCGAACCAGAAGTCCGGCCTCCCGTTCGGTAGTGGACGCTCATGCTCCACCTTGATGACCGCACCTAGCCCATAGAGCATCGCCAGTTCCCACATCTGCGGAAGGCGATTGGTCCTCGGCCTATTGAGTCGACCGACAAGCTCGGCAAGTGACTGCTCCGGCATCCATGGGGCAATTTCATCCAGCATGTGTTGCATGGATCGTCTGGAGAAGACGAACATTCACGGCCTCGTGTGTGTTGCGTGCATCAGGACTATGCTGCCAGCGATGGACTGATTACCAGCTTTCAGCTGGTCGCCATGGACCGGCCAGAGTTCCGTAGACGCTGAGCGTCCGCTCGTGGCCGGCTAGCGACCCACTGGTGACATAGGCATTTGTAGGAATTTAGAGGGCTGGATAGGTGAATGAGACTATGTCTCGTCGGTATGCTGCGAAGCACGGGCCCGTATTATTTCTAGGGTCTCAATAACGTGCTCTGGATACTTGCCGCAGAAATATTCGAAGATAAGGGGATTGGCTGCATAGAAGTGACAGCAGAACTCAACCCAATGCTCTACTTTCAGTGGCCCGTTGATTTTGAAAACTTTATTTGATCTTGCCTTAATGTGCGAAGGATCTTTCATTGTCATATTGAAGTCAGAATCACGCCGCTTGAAGTATTCCTCCTCAGTGAAAAGCTGGATTGCGCCGTCGAAATGCCTGAAGGAGTTGGTTGAAAGGTCGAACTCCGCATGCAGGTAGCGAGCGGGGAAATAGTGTTGTCCCCCAAGTTCAATTCGAACGTCCTCTCCTTTGACTTCAAGGGATTGAAACGATTTGATTCCATTCGATTCGCTCCACTTGACGTCCAGGCAGTAGGCGCTCGCAAACAGAGAAGAGATGCGTCGAGGTTCGAGATGCAGAGGCGGACGAAGCTTGGTGATGCCGGATTTGATCTTTCGCACATCCTGGTCGAAGGGAGCTCCATACCAGGTATCGAGCTCGACATAGCCCCCTCGATCAACATCAATCCGGACGCGGTCTTCGTCGAGAGCTATATATTTTTTGATGCCTGGTTCGTCGTACTTCCAGAAAATATCTATGAATCTTGGAGCCCAATTGTTGACTGGGTGCATTCCTCGGCGGTAGCAAGGATGGGCCATCAAGATAAAGTCGGGGCCAGCAAAGCAACCTTCGTCATGGGGGCTTGGAGGTAGTCGGCTTGAAATTTCACTGAACGAAAGCAATTTATCGCGCTCGGTCTCTATTGGCCCCAGTAGCGCTCTTGCAATGCCCGGTGCCTTGGCAACGATACCGGTGGTCTGGATGTATTCGAACGATTCTGGTCTGAGGTTCACGCCTTTGGACGCAGCCAGTGTTGTAAATCCTGCGATTAGACCTGACGCTTTATCCAGCTGATCGCGGGACCACCTGTCCCTTTCCGCGAAGTATCGGGCCATCATCTCGTCGTCTTCTTGGTCCGCCATCGTAGTATTCCCAGGTGGTGACACAAGCTAGCCAATATACCTATCTGGTAAAACAATGAGCTATCCATGGCCGACGTAAACCCTGCTGAAGATTCCTTGGACTTGAGCTGTGTCTTGAAGAACAGGATGCTTAGCTTGGGGTTTGATTACATTCTGATTGTCGAATAGCTTTTCGATGGCGACGCGCAGACCGGCTTCTCCCTGTACGAGTGGTTATCGAGCAAGCTACCTGCTGGAAAGGCTGTGTATGTACAGTGCTATACGTCTTCCGAGCTGGAGCAGAGACTTGAACAGGCGCGATGTGATATTCCTGAGCGAGGTGTTCCCATTGTGCATATTGAGGCGCATGGCGAGAGTCTAGAATCGGGGAGGGCTCCTCGAGGATTTGTCGGGCCAGATGGTAATGGTGGTGGCGAATT
>JASLDW010000070.1 GCA_030151365.1 Lysobacter sp.
CAAGCTCAACGACATCAAGCCGGCCCTGATCGCGGAAGCGACCGCCAATGCGCGCAAGTCCGCCGAACAGTTCGCCAAGGACAGCGGCGCGCGCATCGGCGGCATCCGCACCGCCAACCAGGGCGTGGTCGACATCAGCAATCGCGATGCCGGCAGCCCGCAGGTGAAGAAGGTGCGCGTCGTCAGCACCGTCGAATACTTCCTGAAAGACTGACCTGATGAATGCACGCATCGCCGCGGCGATCGTCGCCGCGCTGGCATGGACGGCATTGCTGCTGCAACTGTTCCTGTCGCTGCGCCTGTCGATCGACAACGGCAACGGCGTCGTCCATGGCCTGTGGATGTACCTCGCCTATTTCACCGTGCTCAGCAATCTGCTGGTGGCGAGCGTCGCCGCCATCGCGGCGCGGCGCAGCGACGGGGGACGTGACCTGCGGTGGCGAGGCTGCGCGGTCACCGCGATCGTGCTGGTCGGGCTCGGCTACCACTTCCTGTTGCGCAACATCTGGGTGCCAACCGGGCTGGATTGGTTGTCGAACGCGCTGCTGCACTATGCCGTCCCGCTGGCCGCACTGGCATGGTGGCTGCTGCTGCCGCCGCGTCGCCACATCGCGCCGACTGCACCGTTGCGCTGGCTGCAATGGCCGTTGTTTTACGCGGTGTATGCGCTGGTTCGCGGCGCGATCACCGGCTTCTACCCCTATCCCTTCATCGACGTGCCGACGCTCGGGATCACCCGCACCCTGATCCACTGCGTCGGATTGGGCATGGTCTTCCTCGCCCTCGCCTATTTGCTGCGCGCACTCGCCCGCCTGCGCGCCTGACGCGGCTCACTCGTACAAGGCCAGCAACTCGCCTTCGGCGTCCTCGAGCTCCCCGCGCAATTGCATCTGGGTGCGACCGATGTCGGCAACGCGCGCGCCATCGGAATACACCGCCGGATCGGCGAGCTGGGCATCGCACTCGGCGAGTTTTTCTTCCAGCCGCGCGACCCGCGCTTCGGCCTGCGCCAGCTTGTGCGGGTTGATCTTGCTGGCCGGCTTCTTCGCCGCAGGCGCGGGTGCGGGCGCAGGTGTCGGCGCGGCTTCCTTCTTCGCCTCGGGCTTGGATTCGCCTGCTGCGGGACGCGAACGCAACCACGCCGCGTAATCGTCGAGATCGCCGTTGAACGGCTCGACCTCGCCATCGTGGACGCGCCAGAACTGGTCGCAGACCAGACCGATCAGGTGGCGGTCATGGCTGACCATCACGATCGCGCCGTCGAAATCGCTGAGCGCTTCGGCAAGCGCCTCGCGCATCTCGAGATCGAGATGGTTGGTCGGTTCGTCGAGCAGCAGCAGGTTGGGCTTGCGCCAGGCGATCAGCGCCAGCGCCAGTCGCGCCTTCTCGCCACCCGAGAAATTGTCGATCACCTCGAACGCACGATCGCCGGCGAATTGCCAGCGCCCGAGGAAATTGCGGAAATCCTGCACCGCGGTGTTCGGCGACAGTTCCTTGAAATGGTCGATCGGCGAGGTGCCGGCGACCAGCGATTCCACCGTGTGCTGGGCGAAGTAGCCGATGACGAGATCGGGATGGGCGATGCGTTCGCCGGACATCGGCGCCAGATCACCGACGAGTGTTTTCACCAGCGTCGATTTGCCCGCGCCATTCGGGCCGAGCAGGCCGATGCGATCGCCCGCTTCCAGCGCGAAGCCGACATCGGACAGGATCTTCGCGCCGGCGCCGTAGCCGGCGTCGACATGGCGCAACGACAGCAGCGAATTCGGCATCCGCGCCGGTTCCGGGAAATCGATGTGGATGCCGCGCTCGGCGCGCACCGCCTCGGTCCCGGTGAGTTTTTCCAGGCGCTTCATGCGGCTCTGGGCCTGGCGTGCCTTGCTGGCCTTGGCCTTGAAGCGATCGATGAACTTCTGCAGGTGGGCGCGCTCGGCCTGTTCCTTCTCGAAGGCGATCTGCTGCTGGCGCAGGTGCTCGGCGCGCTGGCGCTCGAACGCGGTGTAGTTGCCGACGTACAGCTTCGCCTTGCCGTCGTGCAGGTGGAGGATGTGGGTGGTGACGTTGTCGAGGAATTCGCGGTCGTGCGAAATCACCAGCAGCGTGCCGTCGTAACGCCGCAACCAGTCTTCCAGCCACACCACTGCGTCGAGGTCGAGGTGGTTGGTCGGTTCGTCGAGCAGCAACAGGTCGCTGGGTGTCATCAGTGCGCGCGCCACGTTCAGGCGCACGCGCCAGCCACCGGAGAAATCGGAGACCGGGCGATCGTGGGTGGTCGCCGGGAATCCGAGGCCGTGCAGCAGGCGACCGGCGCGGGCATCGGCGTCGTAGCCGTTGAGTTCGGCGAGAAGATGATGGGCTTCCGCCACCTTCTCCCAGTCCTCGGCGATCATCGCCTCGCGCTCCATGCGCACGGCATCGTGCAGCGAGGCATCGCCCGAGAGCACGAAGTCGAGCGCGGGATCGGGCAGGTGCGGCGTTTCCTGGGCCACGCTGGCGATGCGCGCCTTGCCGGGGAGATCGAGGTCGCCCTTGTCGGGTTCGACATCGCCGAGCAACGCAGCGAACAGGGACGATTTGCCGGCGCCGTTGCGGCCGACCACGCCGACGCGATACCCGGCGTGCATGGCCAGGTCGACGTCGGACAGCAGCAGGCGTTCGCCCCGGCGCAGGGCGAAATTGCGGAAGGAGATCATCTTCCTATTTTAGCCCACCGCACGCGGACCGCAGGACGAGCGCAACAGGAGCGTCAGTCCTTGTCGGGATCGTCGACCTTGAACGGATTGCTCTTGCTCGGCGCGGTCGGCAGCGGCGGACGCGGCAGCACCGCATCGCTGTTGGCCGCCTGCCACAGCATCGCCGCCATCACCGTCGCCGCCTGGCGCACGTCGTCCGGCGGAGCGTGGTCGAGGGTATCGATGTTGGAATGGTGAACGCGGCTGCCGTAGTCGAGCGGATCCTGGATGAACTCGAAGCCCGGCAGTCCGACCGCCTGCATGTACTCATGGTCGGTGCCGCCGGTGCGGCTGGTGACGACGGTGCCGGCGCCCATGTCGGCGAACGGGCCCAGCCACTTCTTCAGCAACGGCTCGGCGGCCACGTTGTTCTCGGCGTAGATGCCGCGGATCTTGCCGGCGCCGTTGTCGAGGTTGAAATAGGCCTTGAGTTGGTCGTAATCCGGGCCCTTGGTGATGGGGAACTGCGTCGTCCATTTGACGAACTTGTCGACGCCATAGGCGTTGCGGTCGACCGGACGGGTGGCGAGATGCTTCTCGATGTAGGCGATCGATCCCAGCAGACCCTGTTCCTCGCCCGACCACAGCGCGAAGCGGATCGTCCGCTTCGGCTGCACGCCGAGGCTCTTGATGATGCGCGCGGCCTCGATCACGATCACGCTCGGCACGCCGTCGTCGGTGGCGCCGTCGGCGGCGATCCAGCTGTCGAAGTGGCCGCCGGCCATCACGTAGCCGGCCTTGGGATCGCTGCCGGCGATGTCGGCGATCAGGTAATCGGCATTGGTATCGGCATCATTGGTGTGCGCGGCGATGGCGAGGCTGATCACCGGCGGCTTGCCCATCGTTTCCAGTCGCGCCAGGCGGCGATAGTCTTCCGACGACAGCTCCATGAACGGCAGCACCAGCGGCTTGGCCGGATCGATGTTGTATCCCTCGCCGCTCACCAGGCCGTTCTCGCGATAGCTCTTGCGCACCATCGCGACCGCGCCTTCGGCCTTGAGGAACTGGGAGAGTTCGCGCGCGAACGAGACCTGCTTGGTGAAGCCCTTGTACGGCTCGAGTTCGTCGTTCGGCAGGTCGTACTTGTCGAGATCGGCGAGATCCTTGCTGTCGAGACGATGGAACTGCCCCTTCTCCGACTGGCTGGCCTCGCCCGGCAGGCTGACCAGCACGATCTTGCCGGCGAGCTTGCCGCGCCACTTCTCGAAGTGTTCCTTCTTGCTCATCGGCGCGAGGATCACCGGCGCGGTGATGGTGCCGTTGGTCGACGGCGTCCACGCCACCGGGATTGCATGCATGGCGATCGCGCGCGGCTGCACCACCCTGGCGTCCCAGGAATCGAGGTTCCAGTTGACGCCGAACGGATACGACTCCTTGTGGACGTTGCTCAATCCGTAGGTGCGGAACTTACCCAAGGCCCAATCGGCGGCCTTGTCGAAATTCTCGGAGTTGGTCAGGCGCGGACCGATGCCGTCCATCAATTCCGAGGCATTGGCCATGGCCTGGCTGTGGCTCAGGCCTTCGTTGATGATCCTGGCGATCTGCGCATCGGTGGCGTCGCCGGGCGCTGCCTGCAAAGGCCGTGCAAGGAGAAACAGCGTGGTGGCGACGGCAAGGAGTTTGCGTTGCATGTGTGCGTTTCCTTCAGGGGGTCGTGTCATTTCGCCGGCGCTTCGGCCGGCACTTTGGGCAGATCTGCGGGCAGCTTCGCGTCCGGACGCGCGACGCTGTACATCTCCCAGGCAATCACCCGCGACAGCGCGCGACGATCGTTGCCGATGGCGTAAAGGTCGCCGTGGGTGCGATCGGGCACGAAGCGGAAATCGGTCCTGGCGCCCACCGACTTCATCGCGGCCTCGAGCTTGCGTGCGGCGCCGTCGAGATAGAACGTGTCGGCGGTGCCGACGATCAGGTGGACCTTGCCGTCGAGATCGGGCTTGAGCGTGTTCCATTGCGTGGTGATGCGATGGGCGACGTCATAGTGGTCGCGCCAGTAGGCGACGACCTGCGGATCGACTGCGCCGGTGCGGCGATCGAACATCGGCATCGGCCGGCCATCCGTGCCGCGCGGCGAGAACACCCATTCGAACGACGCCATCTGCCCGCCGACCGGCCCGGTCACTTCCTCGAGCTTGGCGAATTGCTCGAAACTGGCGATCACCTTGGCGTGGTCGCGCACCAGCGGAATCGGCGTGCCATCGGCGTGGCGATAGACATTGGCGTTCGGCGCGTAGAGATCGGCGCCGGTGAAATCGTGGAAATCGCTGGGGTCGGGCGCGGTCGGCCAGCCGCCGCCGAAGACCTTCGGGTAGCGGACCTGCAGCCACAGCGAGGCCCAGCCGCCCGAGGAATGTCCGGTGACGAAGCGGCTCGCCGGCTTGCCGTCGGTGCGGTAGTCGCGATCGACCTGGGGAATCAGTTCTTCGGTGAGCGCCGCGCCCCATGGCCCGTTGTTCACCGAGTCGGCGAATTCGTGGGTGCCGGTCGCGCTCGATTCGTCGAGGAAGACCCAGATCATCGGCGGCGTGTCGCCCTTCTCCATGCTGGCCGACGCCGCGGCCGCGGGATACAGCGAATTGCGCAGGTTGCCGCCGAAACCGTGGGTGGAATAGGCGATCGGATAACGCGCCTTGCCATCGGTGTCGTAACCGGGGGGCAGCACCACCCAACCGCGCATGTGGACCGGGCGGCCCCAGAACGCGCTGAGTTTCGTGCTGGCGATGTCGAGCGGCTTCACGTGCGGTTTCGCGGCCAGCACCTGCGCGCGCATCGCGTCCGGCATGCCTTTCGGCAGATCCCAGTAATCCCCCTGCGGCGGTTCGCGCTGGTCGAGCATCAGCAACGGCAGGTCGCCGCCCTTGCCGATCGCGATCTTCCGCGGCGTGCTGGAGATGTCGTCGCTGCTGCCGCCGTAATTGTTGTCGCGCGCGGTATCCAGCACCGCCTGGATGTAGTAGTCGCCCGCCGGCAATGCCGCGAGCCCGCTCGGGTACGCCATCGTTTCGGTATCGACCACGAACGGCTTGCCGGCATCCAGTCCCGGCACGTCCATGCCGATCAACGCGCCCTGGGTGCGACCGAAGGGGCTGACCTCGACATGGGTGACCTTGCCGTCCTTCGCCGCCTTCTCGGCTTCCGCCGCCGGCTGCAGGCTCACCAGCAGGCGACCCGATGCCGCGGCGCTCCCCGCGGGCAACTCGACGCGCAGTGGCGCCCCGGCGAGGGCGGATTGGCTGGCAACGATCAGCGCAAGCGCCAGTGCATGGCGCGGCATCGATTTCGACATGGCACGACTCCCCGGGGCGAATTCCCCGAGTGTGCGCCGGGAGGTGGCCTGCGGCATATGCCACAGGTCACCTCCCCTTGCCCCACAAACCGGTCTTACTGCTTCGGCGACCAGCGCGCGCTGAACATCAGCGTGCGACCGGCCTGGTTGTACCAGCGCGCGGTTTCGTAGGCCTTGTCGAAGATGTTCTGCGCCGTCAGCTGCAGCGTCCACGCCGCGTCCGGGCGATACGCCAGGCGCAGGTCGCTGGTGGCGTAGCCGCCCATGCGCACCTTGTTGGACGGATCGTCGAAACGGTGGCTGGCGGCGTTGATCGATGCGCCGACGCTCCACTTGCCGAACTTGCGGTCGGCGTCGATGCGGCCCATCCGCTGCGGGCGACGGTTGAGCAGGTTGTCGTAGTCTGCGCCCACCGTGCGGTTGCGCGGGTCGATCACGCTGGCGGTCGCGTTGATGTCCCATTGCGCCAGCGTGGTGCCAAGCGAAGCTTCGACGCCATCGACGCGCGCGCGCTGGATGTTGTCGGGCATGCCCCACGGGCTGCGCGGCGACGTCAGGAACGGATTGAACGCGATCAGGTCGTGCAATTCGTTGCGGTAGGCATGCACGCTCCAGCGGCCCCAACCCTGCGAACCGTCGACGCCGATCTCGGTGCTGCGCGAGGTTTCCGGGCGCAGGTTCGGATTGCTGAAACCGGGGTAGTAGAGATCGTTGAAGGTCGGCGCGCGGAAGGCGGTGCCGTAGCTCGCGCTCACGCGCAGCGCCTTGGTGATGTCCCAGCCCCAGGCGACGTGGCCGGTGTCGTGCTTGCCGAACTGGCTGTTGTCCTCGTGGCGCGCGCCCAACTGCAGGTGCTGCGAGCCGAAATCGCCGCGCCAGTCGGCGAACATCGCATGCGTGTTGCGGCGGGTGGCGTCGAAGACGGTGTCGCTGGCCAGCGAATCGCGCTGCCAGTCGACGCCGACGGTGGCGAGGTTGGTGCGCATGCCGATGTCGGCCTTGAGGCTGGCGGTGTCGCGACGCGTGTTGATGTAGCCCGCGAAACCGTAGTCGCCGTAGTTCTTCGACTGGTCGTCGTTGCGGCCCGCGTTGAGGTCGAACGCCAGCCACGCCAATGGCGCGTATTGCACGTGCGCGCCGGCGACCTGCTGCACGATCTTGCTGCGGTTGGCCCAGGAGCCGTCGTATTCGTTGTCGCCCTCGATGCGCATCACGCGGGCGTCGGCCTTCCAGGCATCGTTGAAGCGGTAGCCGAGCGCGACGTTGGCGGAACGGTTGCGATAGCCGTCGCGATCGGGTTCGTAGGTGCCGCAACCGGCGAAGGTCACGGGATCGCCATTGCAGGCATTGAAGCCGCGGGTGCGGTCGTAGCCGACGTTGGCGGAATACCACAGGCCGCCATGGCGGCCGTCGATGCCGGCATCGCCCTTCCAGGTGTCGTAGGTGCCGAGGGACACGCCGACGTGCGGCGCCACGCCATCGCTATTGGGATGGCGGGTGAAGATCTGGATCACGCCGCCCATGGCTTCCGATCCGTACAGCGACGACATCGGGCCACGCACGATTTCGATGCGTTCGATCTGCGACACCGGGATGTCGGTGAGCGCGGCGAAACCGGCCGACACCGAGCCGACCTTCACGCCATCGATCATCACCAGCGTCTGGCCGTTGCCGGTGCCGCGCAGGAACACCGCCGAGACCTTGCCTTCGCCGCCCTGGTTGTAGATGGCGAGGCCGGGCTGGCCGCGCAGGAGTTCCGGCAGCGACGACGGCTGCAGGCGCTCGATGTCGGCGCGGGTGATGGTGGTGCTGGCGGCAAGCGAGGCCGGGCCGCGTTCGCTACGGGTGCCGGTGACGCTGACGCTGCCGAGATCGCCCTGGTCGGCGGCCTGTTGCGCGAATGCCGGCGACGCGGCGATGGCCAGCGCGATGGCGAGCACGCGCGGGGAAAGGACTTGGTTGGATGGCATGTGGGCTCCTGCTCCGCGCCTGCCCGCGCGGGGAAAGTCGATGGAAACGACATGCAGGAACGCGTAACGGACACGCGGGCTGGCCGCGATCACCGCCACCATGCCCACCGCATGTCCGGGAATGCTTCGGCCGGTCTCCGGGCTCGCGAGCGTTGCGGATCGGCGCCTTCCCATGCTCGAAGCACAGTGGCATT
Organism: Lysobacter sp.; assembly: GCA_030151365.1. Taxonomy (GTDB): domain Bacteria; phylum Pseudomonadota; class Gammaproteobacteria; order Xanthomonadales; family Xanthomonadaceae; genus Solilutibacter. Next base: position 8,183 of record JASLDW010000070.1, read on the forward strand.
CGCCTGTCCTGGACCCATCGTGCTCATGCAAGAGCCGGGGACCTGCTCGCCTACCGTTGCGGGGGCAGCTCCGGAATTTCACCGGATTCCCGTTTCAACCGCTCGCGCGGTCACCGAGGCCCGCACAGTCTACCCGATCGGGGGCCGCTACACTGGGCGCTGGCAACGCCGCACCCTGGACCCATGAGCCTGCAATTGCATATCGACCTCGCCCGCTGGCTGCGCGACCGCCTCGACGACGGCACCTCGCGCGAGATGGTCATGGCATCGATGCTCGGCACCGGCTACGACGCCAAGACCACCGAACAGGCCTGCGCCCTCGCCTTCGACACGCCGGAAAAACTCGACGAGATCATCGCCAAGCAGGCCAAGGCCGCCGAGAACGCCAAACCGGCCGCCACCTGGGCCGAGGAATTCGTACCGGCCCATCCGATCCCGCTGGCGGAAGCGCGCAACCGCGTCCCCGCCGACCACGGCGACATCCAGGTCGTCGCGCGCTCCGGCCGTCCCTACGTGCTGGCGCTGGCGAACTTCCTGACCGCCGACGAATGCCATGAACTGATCGAATACGCGCGCGGTCGCATCAGTCGCGCCACCGTGGTCAACAGCGTCGATGGCGGCGACCTGGTGGACGAACGCCGCACCAGCGAGCTGGTGATGCTGCGCCTCGCCGAGACGCCGTTGATCGACCGCATCGACAAGCGCATCGAGGCGCTGACCGGCATCCCGGTGCCGCACGGCGAAGGCCTGCAGGTGATGCGCTACACCGTCGGCGCCGAATACCAGGCGCATTACGACTATTTCGATTTCGCTTCGCCCGGCGAAGCCATGCACCTCAAGTTCGGCCAGCGCGTCGCGACACTGGTGATGTACCTCAACGATGTCGAGGGCGGTGGCCAGACCACTTTCCCCAATGGCGACATCGAAGTGGTGCCGCAAACCGGCAACGCGGTCTATTTCGCCTACACCGATCGCGAGGGCCGCAGCGACACCATGTCGTTCCATGGCGGCGCACCGGTGACCGCGGGCGAGAAGTGGATCGCCACCAAGTGGATGCGCGAGCGCCCGTACCACAGCTGAGGACTTCGCGATGTCGAAGAAATCGAAACCGTTCCACCCGACCGTGGTCACGCTCAAGCTGGATGAAGCGCGCCCCACCCAGATTTCCGTCGGCATGGCCGAAGTGGACGACAAGCGCCGCGAGTGGAAGAAACTCGGGCGCAACAAGCGCCAGGAAATGATCGGTTCGCACGTCTTCCCCGGCGTGTTCGGCCCGGACCGGCAGGTCTACATCGTCGATCACCATCATTTGGGACTGGCGATGCTGCTCGACGGCATCCCCACCGCGACAGCGATGATCCAGCGCGATTTCTCGATGCTGGAGGGATCGGTGTTCTGGCGGACGATGGAGTATTTCCGCTGGGCCCACCCCTACGATCGCGACGGCCATCGCGTCGCCTACTCGGAAATCCCCGGGTCGCTGCGCCAGATGGAGGACGATCCCTATCGCGCGCTGTCCGCCTATGTGCGCACCCATGGCGGCTATGCCAAGGACGCGCTGCCTTATTCGGAATTCCTCTGGGCCGATTTCTTCCGACCGCAGTTCAAGTTGAAGAAATCGCGTCCGGCCAAGGCCGACATCAAGCGCGCAGTGACGTTGGCACAACAACCCGATGCGTCCTACCTGCCCGGCTGGAGCGGACCACACCACGCGTGAACGCGACGCCTGCCGCCTCCGGCTTGCGCGGCGACGTCATCGCCGGACTCTCGGTGGCGGCATTGCTGGTGCCGGAAGCGCTGGCCTATTCCGGGATCGCCGGCCTGCCGCCGAGCGCGGGCGTGATCGCGCTGCTGGTCGGCCTGCTGGCATATGGCGTGATCGGCCAGAGCCGCTTCGCGATCGTTTCCGGGACCTCGTCCGCCGCCGCATTGCTCGCCGCCGATCTCGCCGCGGCGCAACCCGTCGCCGATCGTGCCGCATTCGCGGCCACGCTGGTGGTCGCCACCGGGGTCTGCTTCGGAATCGCGGCGCTGCTCAGGCTGGGGGGATTGTCGAACCTGATCGCGCGACCGGTGTTGCGCGGCTACGCCGCCGGGCTCGCCTGCGTCATCGCCTTCAAGCAATGCGCGCATCTCGTACAGATCCCGTCGACGCAGGCCCAGCCGCTGATGCTGTTTGCGGAGCTGGTGCAGGGATATTCGCGCTGGGCGTGGCCGGGCCTCGCCACCGGCATCGTCGCCCTCGCGCTGCTGTTCGCGTTCGCGCGCCTGCGCATGTTGCCCGGCGCATTGATCGTCGCGGGCATCGGCATCGCGGCCGCGCCATGGCTGTCGACCCATGGCGTCGCACTGGTGGGTCCATCGACCTTGCTGCCGACATTCGCCGCGCCGGCCTTGCCGCCTGCCGGCGAATGGCTGGGCACGCTGCAACTCGGCGCGGCATTGGTGCTGGTGCTCTACGCCGAGTCCTACAGCGCGATCACCGCGGCGGCGATGCGCCACGGCGACCCGGTGCAGCGCAATCGCGACCTGTTCGCGCTTGCCGTCGCCAACCTCGCGTCGGGCGCGTTGCGCGGACTGCCGGTCGGCGCCGGCTTCACCGCCACCAGCGCCAACGACGACGCTGGCGCGCAGTCACGCCGCGCCGGACTCATTGCGGCACTCGCCAGCGCGATCCTCGCCATCCTCTGCGCACCGCTGATCGCGCGCATCCCGCTGCCGGTGCTGGCGGCGATCGTCATTCACGCCGTTTCCGGCGCCTGGGCACCGTCGGCGTTCCGGCCCTATTTCCTGTGGCGCCGCGACCGCATGCTGCTGGTCGCGGCGGCGATCGCGGTGCTGGTGTTCGGCATCCTCAACGGCCTGCTGATCGCGGTCGTGCTCAGTGTCGTGTTGTGGTTGCACCAGGTCGCGACGCCGCGCCTGAGCGTGCTTGGCCGCCTGCCCGGCAGCCACGATTTCGTCCGCATCGACCAGCATCCCGACGCCCGCGCCGTGCCCGGCTGGCTGGTGCTGCGCCCCGAGGAACCGCTGTTCTTCGCCAACGCCGCGGCGATGTTCGATGTCGCCCATGCCCGCGTCCTCGAGGCAGGCGGCATCCACACCGTCGTGCTGAGCCTGGAAGCGTCCTCCGACCTCGACGGCACGTCGGTGGAAGTGCTGGGCAACTTCGCCACCTGGCTGTCCAATCGCGGCATCGGCTTGCGCATTGCCCGTCCGCGCCAGCGCATCGTCGACCTGCTGGAACGCGCCCGCCTGCCCGACCTGCCGCCCGCGGATCTGCGCTACTGGAGCGTCGATGACGCGGTGCAACAAAATCGCATAAGCACATGACTTTCGTTGTGTTGACGCGCCGCCCCACCGGGGTGTTAATACTGCGTTAAACCAACAAGGAGGTCAGCCATGACCCGTCTTTCCCTGCTTTCCGTGGCGATTGCCGCCGGCCTCGCCAGTCCCCTGGCCGTCCATGCCCAGACCGCTGCACCGGTCACGCCGGCAGCCCAGACCGACAAGAGTGATCTCGACAGGGTCGTGGTCACCGGTACCCGTACCAGCACCCGCACCGTCGTGACTTCGCAGTCGCCGATCGACATCGTGTCGGCGGAAACGCTGAAGGCTACCGGCACCAGCGAACTCGCGACCGCGCTGTCGCGCGTGCTGCCGTCGCTGAACTTCCCGCGCCCGGCACTGACCGACGGCACCAGCGCGATCCGTCCGGCGCAGCTGCGCGGCCTCGCGCCCGACCAGGTGCTGGTGCTGGTCAACGGCAAGCGCCGCCATACGTCATCGCTGCTCAACATCAACGGCTCGGTCGGCCGCGGTTCGGCGCCGGTCGATCTCAACACCATTCCGATGTCGGCCATCGACCACGTCGAAGTGCTGCGCGATGGCGCATCGGCGCAATACGGCTCCGACGCGATCGCCGGCGTGGTCAACGTGATCCTCAAGAACGCCGATCACGGCGGTAGCCTCGGCTACACGCAGGGCAAGACCGCCGAAGGCGACGGCGAGCGCATCGAAGTCGCCGGTGACGCCGGCTTCAAGTTCGCCGGCGAACGTGGTGCCGTGCACCTGTCGGCGCAGGTGAACCGCCAGGAGCACACCAATCGTGCCGGCCCGTATCAGGGCGCGCCTTCGGCATCGCAGGCCGCGGTCGGCCAGACGGCTTTCATCTTCGGCGAACCTTCGGTCCGCGCCCACGCGTTCTCGGTGAACAGCAGTTTCAGGATCAACGACAAGATCGAGCTGTACGGCTGGGGCACGGCGAGCAACCGCAACATCACGTCCTACGCGTTCTTTCGCGCACCGGGCAGCGCCAACAACGTTCCCGCGGTCTATCCGCTCGGCTACGTGCCGGAGATCAACAACATCTCCAAGGACAACTCGGCTGTGCTGGGCGCGCGCGGCACCCTCGGCAACGACTGGGATTGGGACCTGAGCTACAACTACGGTTACAACCATCTCGATTTCTACACCCGCCACACCCTCAACGTCGGCCTCGGCACGGCGTCACCCACCCAGTTCTACGACGGCGCGCTGGAAACCACCCAGAACGTGGTGAACCTCGACCTGCGCAAGCAGTTCAACATCGGTACCGCTTCGCCGCTGAGCGTCGCCTTCGGCGCCGAATCACGCCACGACAAGTGGAACCAGTCGCCGGGCGAATACCTCTCCTACGCCGGGATCAACCCGAACAGGCCCGGCGCGCAGGGCTTCGGCGGTTTCGCGCCGTCGGTGTCCGGCCATTACCACCGCCGCAGCTACGCCGTGTACGCGGATGCCGAAACCGACATCACCAGCAAGTTCAGCGCGGACGCCGCGGTGCGCTACGAGCACTTCAGCGACTTCGGCAGCAAGACCTCGGGCAAGCTCTCGGCACGCTATGCCTTCACCCCGAATTTCGCCTTGCGCGGCACCATCTCGACCGGCTTCCGTGCACCGTCGCTGGCGCAGCAATACTTCCAGACCGTCAGCACCAACTTCCTGGCGGGCAATCCGAATCCGTTCGAGATCCGCACCTTCCCGGCCAGCAGCGCGACCGCCAAGGCGTTCGGCGCCGAACCGCTGAAGCCGGAAACGTCGAAGTCGGCCAGCCTCGGCGTGGTGGCGCAACCGTTGCATGGCCTGTTCGTGACCGTGGACGCCTACCAGGTGAACGTGAAGGATCGCATCGTGCTGTCCTCCAACCTCACCGGCAATGGCGTGATCGCGCTGCTGCAATCGCAGGGCATCTTCGGCGTGACCGGCGGCCGCTACTTCACCAATGCAGTGGATACCCGCAGTCGCGGCGTTGATCTGGTCGGCAGCTACCGCTGGCGCATCGACGGCGGCAGCACGCTCGACCTGACCGCCGGCTACAACTACAGCAGCACCAAGATCACGCACATCGCGCCGAACCCGGCGGTGCTGCAATCGGCCGGCCTGAACCTCCAGCGCATCGACCGCACCGAAATCGGCCGCATCGAGGAAGGCTATCCGCACAACAAGATCACGCTGTCCGGTCTGTGGAAGGCACGCAACTGGGAGGCTTCGCTCTCCGGTACGCGCTATGGCAGCGTCACCTCGCGCGTGGTCCCGCCGACCACCACGATCGACCAGACCTACAGCGCGAAATGGATCGCCGATGCGGCGGTGAGCTACAAGCTCGGTGGCTGGAAGTTCACGGTCGGCGCCGACAACCTGTTCAACACCTATCCGGACCAGAACGCCTTCGTCAACTCGACCAGCGGCCAGTTCCCGTACAGCAGCCTGTCGCCGTTCGGCTTCAGCGGTCGCTACGTGTACGGCAAGGTCGGTTTCAGCTGGTGATCGCCGTGTGACTCATGTCGCAACAACAACGGGCCACAAGGCCCGTTGTTGTTTTGCGCATAGAGGCATGCCATCCTCCGCTGCACTATTTACAGGGGGAAATCATGGGGATCATCAAGTTGGCGCGCGTGCTGGCAATCAGCCTGCTGGCATTCGCCGGCGACGCGCATGCCCAGGAACAGGCCGGGGCGAACGGGACGCTCGTCGTCGACATCAAGGCCTTCCACAGCGAACGCGACTTGCCGTCCAAGGCCGAGCAGCAGCTCAAGAACGGCGGAATCGAATGGGGCCAGCGCGACCACCAGATCGTGTTCACCATGATCAACAAGCGGTTCATCGAATTCCCGGTGAACCACATGACACGCTATGGCCAATCGGAGTCGATGCAATTGCCCGCCGGCGATTACAAGATCACCGGAATCGGCCTGGAAATGAAATTCGGATTCAATCCGCAGAAGATCGTCGACAAGGGCGGCTACATCAACGAGGACATCCTCGTGGTGCATGTCGAAGCCGGCAAGACGACGACGCTGACGATCG
>JASLDW010000042.1 GCA_030151365.1 Lysobacter sp.
GGCCGACATCCTCAGCGATCAGCTGTCGGTGTTCGGTGACTTCACCCACCGCGACCGCGGTGCGGCCAAGCCGGCCAACAACGGCGTGGATCCGGTGCTGCTGCGCCCGATCGACGATCTGGAGCTGACCGTGCGTTCGGCCAACTGCCTGAAGGCTGAAAGCATCTACTACATCGGCGATCTGATCCAGAAGACCGAAGTCGAGCTGCTCAAGACCCCGAACCTCGGCAAGAAGTCGCTGACCGAGATCAAGGAAGTGCTGGCCCAGCGTGGCCTTGCCCTCGGTATGAAGGTCGACCACTGGCCGCCGGCCGGTGTCGCCGCCCACGGCATGCTTGGCTAAGCAAGACGAAGCGATCCGGCTCCAGGGCCGGATCGCTGGTTTGTTTCACCGCAGTATCCGCTGACGGGTTCAACCCGCGGCACGACCGGCAAGGGACGCCGGCACCGGACCAACCGCAGTCCATGCAACAACGCCAGGAAGGCGACAGCGATCCACAACGAACCGACATTCATCAGGAACCAAGACCATGCGTCACCAGAAATCCGGCCGCAAGTTCAGCCGCACCAGCGCCCACCGCGAAGCGATGTTCAAGAACATGGCCGCCTCGCTGATCAAGCACGAACTCATCAAGACCACCTTGCCGAAGGCCAAGGAACTGCGCCGCGTCGCCGAGCCGTTGATCACGCTCGCCAAGACCGACGGCGTCGCCAACCGCCGCCTCGCGTTCGCGCGCCTGCGCGACAAGGAAGCGGTGGGTACGCTGTTCACCGTGCTGGGCCCGCGCTACGCGACCCGTCCGGGTGGCTACATCCGCATCCTCAAGGCGGGTTTCCGCGCCGGCGACAATGCGCCGATGGCCTACGTGGAGCTGGTGGATCGCCCGGTCGACCTCGGCTGAGTGTTACGGCTGCAACCAAAATGAATAGGAAAAACCCCGGCGATTCGTCGGGGTTTTTTGTTATGGTGAAGGAATGATCCCGAAAAGTTTCCGCGCCCGTTTCCTCCTTGGCTTCCTCGCCTGCGCAGGACTGTTGGGCTATGCCTTGTACGAGCAGCTGATCCGCGGCGTCGAGCCCTGCAATTTCTGCATCCTGCAACGCATCGCCTTCGCCGCGCTCGGCATGGTGTTCCTGATCGGCGGCCTGGTCGCGCCGAAGTCGCCGGGCGCGCGCAAGTGGCTGGTCGTGTTGGCGCTGATCCCGGCGATCGCCGGTGCAGGCGTGGCGCTCCGCCATGTCTGGGTGCAGATCTATCCGCCGCCGATGGCCGGCTGCGGCGCGCCGATGTCGTTCATGCTCGACATGATGCCGGTTCAGAGCGTGCTGCGTAAGGTTCTGACTGCCAGTGGCGATTGCAGCAACATCAACTGGTCGTTCCTGGGCCTGACCATGCCGGCGTGGTGCGCGATCTGGTTCGTCGGACTGGGCATCTGGGCGATCGCCGCCGGCTGGCGCAAGAGCGATCGCAAGTTCACGGCGAGGAGCCTGAAATGAGTAGTCGACACAAACAACAACAGGTGCAGCCGGTGCGTGAAGCGAAGGACTGGAATCCGTGGAGCTGGCAGTCGCGCGAGGCAATCCAGCAGCCGGCATATCCGGACGCCGTGGCGCTGGACAAGGCGACGCGCGAGCTCGCCGGCCTGCCGCCGCTGGTGACGTCGTGGGAAATCCTCGAGCTCAAGCGCCAGCTCGCCGAAGCGCAAGAAGGCAAGCGTTTCCTGCTGCAGGGTGGCGACTGCGCCGAGAATTTCGACGAGTGCGATTCCAACCTGATCAGCAACCGCCTCAAGGTGTTGCTGCAGATGAGCCTGGTGCTGGTACACGGCTTGCGCATGCCGGTGGTGCGCGTCGGTCGTTTCGCCGGCCAGTACGCCAAGCCGCGTTCGTCCGATACCGAGGTGCGCGACGGCGTGGAGCTGCCAAGCTATCGCGGCGACATCATCAACTCGCCGGAATTCACCGCCGAGGCGCGCATCCCCGATCCGCAGCGGATGATCACGGCGCACGCACGTTCGGCGATGACGATGAATTTCACCCGCGCGCTGATCGACGGCGGCTTCGCCGACGTCCATCACCTCGAATACTGGAACCTCGGTTGGGTCGGGCATTCGCCGCTGGCCGACGATTACCAGCGCATGGTGCAGGCGGTGGGCGACGCCGTGCAGTTCATGGAAACGCTGTCGGGCGGGCCGGTCGGCAACCTCAATCGCGTCGATTTCCACACCTCGCACGAAGCCCTGCTGCTGCCGTACGAAGCGGCGCAGACGCGCCAAGTGCCGCGCCAATGGGGCTGGTTCAACCTCGCCACGCACTTCCCGTGGATCGGCATGCGCACGGCGGCGCTGGATGGCGCGCATGTCGAGTACATGCGCGGTCTGCGCAACCCGATCGCGGTGAAGATCGGCCCGAGCGTGACGCCGGACCAGTTGCTGCGCCTGATCGATGCGCTGAATCCTTCGGACGAACCCGGCCATATGACGCTGATCCATCGCATGGGCGCCGGCAAGATCGCGCAGGCGCTGCCACCGCTGCTGGATGCGGTGCGTCGCGAAGGCCGTCGCGTGCTGTGGGTCTGCGATCCGATGCACGGCAATACCGAGAATTCGGCGAGCGGCTACAAGACCCGTCGCTTCGAGAACATCCGCCAGGAAATCGAGCACGCCTTCGACATGCACCGCGCCAGCGGCACGCGCCTCGGCGGCATCCATCTCGAATTGACCGGCGAAGACGTCACCGAATGCACCGGCGGTGCGCGCGAGCTGACCGACGCCGACCTGCAGCGCGCCTATCGTTCCACCGTCGATCCGCGCCTGAACTACGAGCAGTCGCTGGAAGCGGCGATGTGCATCGTGCGCAAGTCGACCCAGCTGCGCACGTCGAAGGCCTGATCGCCATGCGTCGCGTGCTAGTCGGTCTGCTGTTGTCGCTGCCATTGGTGACGCAGGCGGGATTGCGCGTCGAAGCGTTGCAGAGCGGCGTCGATGCACGCCTGCGTGGCGTGTCGGCGGTCGATGCCAAGGTCGCGTGGGCGAGTGGCAGCAAGGGCACGGTGCTGCGCACGATCGATGGCGGCGCGCACTGGCAGCGCCTGGCGGTGCCCGATGCCGACAAGCTCGACTTCCGCGACGTCGAGGGCTTCGATGCCAATACCGCGGTGATCATGGCGGCCGGTCCCGGCGTGCAATCGCGCGTGTTCCGCACCCGTGATGGCGGCGCGACGTGGACGCAAACGCTCGACACCAGCAACGAGAAGGCATTCTTCGACTGCATGGCCTTCGATGGCACGCGCGGCTGGTTGCTGGGGGATCCGGTCGGCGATCGCTACCAGCTCTACACGACGACCGATGGTGGCGAACACTGGTCGTTGGACGACAACGGTCCGCCGGCATTGAAGGATGAAGCGGCATTCGCGGCCAGCGGCACCTGCATCGCGCGAGTGAAGGGCGCGACCGCGGTGGTGAGTGGTGGTGCGGCTTCGCGCTTGCACCTGCTGCGCGACGGCGAACACGACTGGCGCGCGCTCGATACCGGGATGGCGCGCGGCAAGCCGGCAGCGGGGGCATTCTCCGTTGCGGCGTGGCGCGGTGGTGCGTTCGTGGTGGGTGGCGACTACACCGCCGAGCAGGCGTCGGGCAATGCAGCGACGTTGACGTCATTGAATGCCAAGGCGATGCACATCGATGAAGCGCCGCGCGGCTATCGATCCGGCGTCGCCTGCACCAAGCAGGTCTGCATCGTGGTCGGCCCTTCCGGTGTCGACAGCTGGGGCGGCAAGCGCTGGACGGCGATCTCCGATGCCAGCTTCGACGCGGTGTCGATTCGCGGGAATGTCGTCTGGCTCAGCGGCGCGAAAGGCGAGCTGGCCAGGATCGTGCTGCCACGCTGATCGTCAGGGTGCGATCGTCGGGATGAAGGTCGGCGCCTTGCGCGCCCGCGTCGCCTGTTCGTAACCATAGGCGATGTCGAGCAGTACCGGTTCGCTCCACGCGGTGCCGATGAACATCACGCCGATCGGCAATCCGTGCGCGAATCCGGCGGGCACGGTGATCGAGGGATAGCCGGCGATGGCCGGCAACTGCGACACGCCGCCGATCGTCGGATCGCCGCTGACGATGTGGTCGCCGAGGATCGGATCGGTGGGGAAGGCCGGGCCCCAACTTGGCGCGATCAGGGCATCAAGGCGCTCCTTGCGCAGCGCGACGTCGATGCCTTCGGGGCCGGACAGGCGCTTTGCTTTCGCCAGCGCATCGAGATACTTGCGATCATCGAGCGCCCCCATCGCATTCGCCTTCTCGAACAGATCCTGCTCGAACCACTTCATTTCGCGATCGGCGTGTGTCTTGTTCCAGGCGATCAGGTCGGCCAGCGTTTTCGGCTTGGCATTGCTGTCGCGCAGGTAGGCAGCGAGATCGTGCTTGAACTCATGGAGCATCACCGTCATCTCGGCGTCACCCAGCGTGTCGAGGTTGGGCACTTCCACCGGGTCGATCACGATTGCTCCGCGTGCGCGCAACGTCGCGATCGCGGCATCCAGCGCGCGATCGGCATTCGGTTCCATGCCCGCCAGCTTGCGCACCACGCCGATGCGCTTGCCCTTCAATCCATCCGCGTGCAGATCTGCCGTGTAATCGTGGCGATGCGCATCGGCATTCACGGTGGCGGCGTCGCGTGGATCGCTGCCGGCCATCGCGGTCAGCAGGGCGGCGGCATCGGCGACCGTGCGCGCCATCGGCCCGGCGGTGTCCTGTGAATGCGCGATCGGGATGATGCCCGTGCGGCTCACCAGTCCCAGCGTCGGCTTGAGTCCGACCAGTCCGGCCATGCTGGCGGGACAGAGGATGCTGCCGTCGGTTTCGGTGCCGATGCCGACCGTCGCGAGATTCGCGGCGATCGCGCTGCCGGTGCCCGCGCTCGATCCACACGGGTTGCGATCGAGCACGTAGGGATTCTTCGTCTGTCCTCCGCGCCCGCTCCAGCCAGACGATGCGTGCGCCGACCGGAAGTTGGCCCATTCGCTGAGATTGGTCTTGCCGAGGATCACCGCGCCGGCGGCACGCAGCCGCGCGACCATCGGTGCATCGGTGGCGGGACGGTTGTCGGCCAGCGCCAGCGAGCCCGCGGAATTCGCCATGCCCACGGCATCGATATTGTCCTTGAGCAACACCGGGATGCCGTGCAGCGGGCCGCGGACATGGCCGGCGCGACGTTCGCGGTCGAGCGTCGCGGCTTCCTCCAATGCATCGGGATTGAGTTCGATGATGCTGTTGAGCTTGGGACCCGCCTTGTCGATGCGGGCGATCCGCTCCAGGTAGGCGCGCGTCAGCGCCTGGCTGTCGAGCTTGCCTTCGCGCATGCGCGCTTGCAGTTCGCCGACGCCGGCTTCGCTGACATCAATGCTGCGTTTCGGCTGTGCGGCGACGACAAGCGTGGGCGCCAGCAGCAGCGTCAGCAAGGCAGGGGTGTGACGGCGCATGGCGATGGCTCCGGGCACTGGGAGCCGCGAGCATAGCGCGATGTCCGGTGGTCAATCCCCGGGTTGCACGACCGGGGGATGCCGATGGCGCTTGATCAGATCGCGGGCGAGGACGTAGAGGATGACGAGATTGAGGACGACCACGCCCCAGGCCAACCAGTGCGCCGGATGGCGAACGAGGGCGTAGAGATCGAAGGGCAGGTAGGCCGCGACGCCGACGCAGCCCAGCCACGAGGCCCAGGCCTTGTCGCGCCACAGGCCCCAGCCTTCGGCGATGTGCAGCAGGCCGTAACCGAACACGATCGCCACCGCGATATGCACGCCGGTCGGGCTGACGATCTGGTCGGCCCAGGCGGCGATGCCGTGGCGTGCGTCGATATTGAAACGGCGAATCAGCGTCCATACGAAATGGCGCACCGGATCGGGTCCGGTGATCGCGAGGCCGCTGGCCGCGATCAGCGCGAGGAATCCCTTGATCGCCTCGAACAGCGCGATCACGTGAAGGCCGGGATGCGCCCTGGGGTCCGGGTTGTAAGGCGCGCCATCGAGTGACGGATCGCGTTTCGGAAGCTGCATCTGCGGGATGTCGGATGGCCGGGTATGGCGTGGCGATATGGAAACGATGGGGCCAGTGCCGGCGGATGGCAAGGGTGGATCGTCACGCCTGCCGCAACGACCAGCTCGCCAAGCGCTTGTAACCAAGCCCCGTCACCGTTTGTACCACCGAAATGTTGCGGATCCGTGCTGCGATCGGTAGTGGGCCGGAATCGACCCACGCGGGCACGGCCAGCGTGTTGCCGCGGATCCCGCGCGGCGGGTAGGCGAGGGTGAGATGCGGCGTTTGCGTCCCCGTGCGCAGATAACCGCTGGCGACGGCGGCACCGTCGATGTCCTTCAGCAATGCGGCCAGTGCGTCGTTGGGCGCTGTCCGCGTCACCAGCGCCGGGGCCCATGCCTCGACGCGATCGAATTGCATGTCGATTTCCGCATGGTTCGCCGCGACGGCATCGATGGCCGCGCGCAATCCGGTCGGCGCTGCGGGCGGGTCGTCGCAGAGATGGCGCAGCGTCATGTGCAGCTGCGCATCCTTGCGCCATGCCTTCCACGATGCATCGGCATCGCGGGCGCGCAAGCCGTCGCGCAGGGCGCACAAGCGTTCCAGCGTGGCGCCTTCGGGCATCCACGCGAGGAACAGGCTCATCGTTCCGACTTAGGCCGCGCGGCTGGCGCGCTTGCGATCGGTTTCGGTCAGGAACTTCTTGCGCAGGCGGATTTCCTTCGGGGTGACTTCGACCAGCTCGTCGTCCTCGATGAAGTCCAGCGCCTGCTCCAGCGAATACTTGATCGCCGGGGTCAGCTTGATCGCGTCGTCCTTGCCCGATGCGCGCATGTTGGTCAGCGGCTTCGGCTTGATCGCGTTGACGGTCAGGTCGTTGTCCTTGGAGTGGATGCCGACCAGCTGGCCTTCGTACACCTGGTCGCCTTCGGCGGCGAACAGGCGGCCGCGTTCCTGCAGCGGGCCCAGCGAGTACGCCGGAGTCGAACCCGCGGCATTGGCGATCATCACGCCGTTCTGGCGCTTGGCAATCGCACCGGTTTCCTTCGGGCCGTAATGGTCGAAGACGTGGAACAGCAGGCCCGACCCCTGGGTCAGGGTGCGGAACTCGTTCTGGAAGCCGATCAGGCCACGCGCCGGGATCATGTAATCGAGGCGCACGCGACCCTTGCCGTCGGGTTCCATGTTCTTGAGCTGACCCTTGCGGATGCCGAGCTTTTCCATCACGCCGCCCTGGTGGATTTCCTCGACATCGACCACCAGCTGCTCGACCGGCTCCATCAACTGGCCATCGATTTCCTTGATGATGACTTCCGGGCGCGACACCGCGAGTTCGTAGCCTTCGCGACGCATGGTTTCGATCAGCACCGACAGATGCAGTTCGCCACGGCCGGAGACCAGGAACTTGTCGGCGTCGGAACCTTCCTCGACCTTCAGCGCAACGTTGTGCAGCGTTTCGCGCTCGAGGCGCTCGCGCAGCTGGCGGCTGGTCAGGAACTTGCCGCCGCTCAGCTCCTTGCTGCCGGCGAATGGCGAATCGTTCACCTGGAAGGTCATGCTGATGGTCGGCTCGTCGACGGTCAGTGCCGGCAGCGCTTCCGGCGTGTCGAGCGCACACACGGTATCCGAGATGGAGAGGTCGGTGATGCCGGCGATCGCGACGATGTCGCCCGCTTCGGCCTCGTCGGTCTCGATGCGTTCCAGGCCGAGGAAGCCCAGCACCTGCACGATCTTGCCCTGGCGCTTCTTGCCTTCGCGATCGACCACGCTGACCGGCATGTTCTTCTTGACCTTGCCGCGCTGGATGCGACCGATGCCGATCAGGCCGACGAAGTTGTTGTAGTCGAGCTGGCTGATGCGCATCTGGAACGGGCCGTCGGGATCGACATCCGGCGGTGCGACGTGCTGCATGATCGCTTCGTACAGCGGCGTCATGTCGCCTTCGCGCGCGCTGTCGTCGAGGCTGGCGTAACCGTGCAGCGCCGAGGCGTAGACGATCGGGAAGTCGAGCTGCTCGTTGGTGGCGCCGAGCTTGTCGAACAGGTCGAACACCTGGTCGATCACCCAGTCGGGGCGGGCGCCGGGGCGGTCGATCTTGTTGACCACCACGATCGGCTTGAAGCCCATCGCGAAGGCCTTCTGGGTCACGAAGCGGGTCTGCGGCATCGGGCCGTCCATCGCGTCGACCAGGATCAGCACCGAGTCGACCATCGACAGCACGCGTTCCACCTCGCCGCCGAAGTCGGCGTGCCCGGGGGTGTCGACGATGTTGATGCGGTTGCCCTGCCAGTTGATGGCGGTGTTCTTGGCCAGGATGGTGATGCCGCGTTCCTTTTCCTGGTCGTTGCTGTCCATCGCACGCTCGGCGAGGACCGTGCGCTCGTTCAGGGTGCCGGACTGCTTCAGCAGGCAGTCGACGAGGGTGGTCTTGCCGTGGTCGACGTGGGCGACGATGGCGATGTTGCGGAGATTCTGGATGGACATGCGGACAGGGCCGCACAGGGCGACCGGGGCAGGAAAGTGAGCCGACTATTATAGCCCGAGCGGGTTCCGTACGCTCGCGTCCGCCCTTGATCGGGCGCCCAGCCGTCGCCATGTCGGTACGATATCCCCATTACCCACCGGAGTTGCCCATGTCCCTGACCGCCACCATCGATACCGACCGCGGCCCGATCAAGCTCGAGCTGTACGCCGACAAGGCGCCGCTGACGGTCGCCAATTTCGTCAACCTGGCCAAGCGCGGCTTCTACGACGGGCTGAACTTCCACCGCGTCATCAACGATTTCATGATCCAGGGCGGCTGCCCGCTCGGCACCGGCACCGGTGGCCCGGGCTATCGCTTCGAGGACGAGACCAACAACGGCGTGCGCCACGAGCGCGGCGTGATCTCGATGGCGAACGCCGGCCCGAACACCAACGGCAGCCAGTTCTTCATCACCCACATCAAGACCGATTGGCTGGACGGCAAGCACACCGTGTTCGGCAAGGTGCTGGAAGGCCTCGACGTGGTCGACGCGGTGAAGCAGGGCGACACGATCAAGTCGATCCGCATCGAAGGCGACGCCGATGCCGCGCTGGCCGCCAAGGCGGATCGCGTGGCGGAGTGGAACAAGACGCTGGCGGCCTGATCGCGTGGGCTGCCCGCGCGTGCGGGTGGCCCAAACCCTTGCTCCACGCGGGTTTTCGCGATGCTGCAATGCGGTAGCTGTGCTAACATTTTCGGCTTCCGAAGGTGGGATTTCCGCCTTCCCGACAGGTGAATCCGGAGACCGTTCCAATGCCTCAACTGTCCCAGCGCATCGGCCGCGCCAAGCCCAGTGCCATCATGCAGGTGGCCGAGAAGGCCAAGGCGCTGAAAGCCGCCGGTCGCGACATCATCAGTTTCTCGATCGGTGTTCCCAATTTCCTGCCGGGCCAGCACGTGTATGACGCCGCGCGCGACGCGCTGTCGCACGACAGCGGCCAGTACGGCAGCAATCGCGGTTCCGACGCGCTGATCGCCGCCTTCCTCAAGCACATCGAACAGGTCGGCCTGACCGGCTACACGGCCGCTAACTGCGCCACCGGCATCGGCGCCAAGCACGTGATCTACAACCTCGCCGAAGCGCTGCTCGACGAGGGCGACACCATCGCCTTCGCGGTGCCCTACTGGACCAGCTACCTCGATATCGCCGACATCGTCAACGCCAAGATCGACCTGCTGGAATGCCCGCCATCGCAGGATTACAAGCTGACGCCGGCACAGCTCGACGCTGCGCTGGCGAAGAAGCCGCGCGTGTTCCTGTTCAACAACCCGAACAACCCGACCGGCATGGTCTACACGAAGGACGAGATCAGCGCGCTCGCCGACGTGATCGTCAAGCACCCGGATACCTGGGTGATCACCGACGACATCTACAACCGCATGGTGTTCGACGGCATCGGTTACCACAACTTCGTGCAGGCGCGCCCGGAACTGAAGGAGCGCGTGATCTTCATCGATTCGCTGTCCAAGACCTACGGCATGCCCGGTTGGCGCGTCGGTTTCATGGCCGGTCCGGAAGTGGTGGCGAAGGCGGTGGTGACGATGAATTCCAACCACATCACCAACCTGCCGGAAGTGACCACGGCGGCGGCGATCGCCGCGCTCAGCGGTCCGCAGGACGTCCCGACCGAGAAGTGCGCGGAATTCCAGGCCAAGCGCGACCAGGTGATGGCGGTGATGAACGCGATTCCCGGCATCGTCTGCCCGCGTCCGCAGGGCGCGTTCTACGTGTTCCCGGACGTCAGCGCGTATTTCGGCAAGTCGCACAACGGCAAGGCGATCGCCAACGACATCGACCTGTGCAATGCGCTGCTGGAAGCCAAGGGCGTGGCCTGCGTGCCGGGCTCGGCCTTCGGCGAGCCGCGCGCGCTGCGCATCAGCTACACCTGCCCGACGCCGCAGCTGGCGCCCGGCCTGCAACGTTTCCAGGAATTCTTCGCGGAATTGTCCTGATCCCCATAAACACCGGAGTACACACATGAAAGCACCCGTTCGCGTTGCCGTTACCGGCGCCGCTGGCCAGATCGGCTACGCCCTGTTGTTCCGCATCGCTTCCGGCGAAATGCTCGGCAAGGACCAGCCGGTCATCCTGCAGATGCTCGAGCTGCCGATCGACAAGGCCCAGGCCGCGCTCAAGGGCGTGATGATGGAGCTCGAGGACTGCGCGTTCCCGCTGCTGGCCGGCATGGTCGGCACCTCCGATCCGGAAGTCGCGTTCAAGGACGCCGACTACGCGCTGCTGGTCGGCGCGATGCCGCGCGGCCCGGGCATGGAGCGCAAGGACCTGTTGTTGAAGAACGCCGAGATCTTCACCGTGCAGGGCAAGGCGCTGAACAAGGTCGCCAGCCGCAACGTCAAGGTGCTGGTGGTCGGCAACCCGGCCAACACCAATGCCTACATCGCCATGAAGTCGGCGCCGGACCTGCCGGCGAAGAACTTCACCGCGATGCTGCGCCTCGACCACAACCGCGCGCTGTCGCAGCTGGCG
>JASLDW010000120.1 GCA_030151365.1 Lysobacter sp.
TTGCCTACTGGACCGACTCCCGGAAGGCAAGCGGCACCAGTCTCACGAGCGGCTCTCTCTCCTGTGAAATCACCGCCGCCGGCGAGTGGAAGATCGATGGGGGTAAAACGTTCGATGAGTCGAGCGACCATCTAGTTCCCGGGGATAGCCTCACGAAGACTTTCTCGCTGAAGGTGGACGGTAGAGGCTCGTTCCTCCACGCGAAGTTCATCCCGAAGAACATCGAATGGTCGGAAGATAGCGACTGGCAACTCACAGACGAGAACATCCTAAGCTCCACTTACACCGTCAACGGAGGCAGTACTGTTTACCACCAGGGTGACGACGTGACTGTGGCGCCCGGGGATACTGTGAGTGGAACGTACATCGTCTCCTGGCCCTACGGAGAGAAGAACAACACCAGCAATAGGATTTCCGATTTCTTCGGAAGCCTCGATGCTGTGACTACGATCTGCGAACAGTCTCTCGGCACTTCCGGCACGCCGACTGGCACACCAACCACAGACCCAACGCCTACGCCGACCACCGATCCCACCACCACTACCCCAGCCACCGAGAGCTACGACTTCGTCTGGTTCCCACTTTCGGCTAGCACCTACAGCGTGGACGGGTACGATGTGTACCGTACTTCCGACGGCGGAGCAACTTGGACGAAGGTGAAAACGATCGATGGAGCTTCCACCACAAGCTACACTGACTCCGCCCGGCCAGTTCTTTCGAACGGAACGTACCAGTACTACATCCGCTACAGGAGCACGGCCACCGACGGCAGCGGAGCTCACACCTACTTCAACGGAGCTCCAGCCGGGAACGTCGGGCTCATCACTGGAGTCTTCCAGGCCGATCTAGCTACAACCGACGGGGGGAACGGCTACTACACTGTAGCCTGGAGCAAAGCTCGCCCTGGGATAGTCTGGCGCCTCCGGGCTGGAACGTGGACTCAACTTTCCACAGTATCCGGGCCGAACACTTCTGGCGTCTACTCCTATACCACCACGAGCCACCAGTCGGGAGACACCTACTACGTGGAATACCTCAACGGGACGAACCCCTACAGCCCTAGCCCAGCGGGAATCACCGACAGTAACGGAACAGGTCAGTACCCGGTCAACGTCGCCGATCCGAGCCTATACCCGGCTGAGCCGAGTAACATCATCGGCCACAGCTACCCGATCTCTACGGCCAGTAAAAACCCGAGTGGAAACGGCGTCCTCGTGACGTGGACTTCCGTTCCCGGTGCCGACGGCTACGACATCTACCGGAGTCAGAACGGGGGCTCCAACTGGACTCGATTGACCACTACAGCCTACAACATCTACCAGTACTTGGATATTGCGGGCACCTCGAGCGACAGCTATCTCGTTCAGGCTCTCAAAGCTAAAAGCTATACCAGCACTGCAGCTTTCACCCAGAGCACGTTCAGCCAGCTCATCGGCATCGACGTGACGCTCGATGGCACAGTTTACGTGGCCGACTATAGCGCTAACGCCATCTACAAGATGAACAACTCCACTGGGGCTAAGACTAAGATCATCAGCGACACCACTCCGAAGAACATCGCAGTGGACGAAGCCAACAATCTCATCTACGTTGGACACCAGAACCTCACAGCCCACCAGGGCTTCGTGAAAGTTTACAATCTCACTACGGGAGCCCTCGTTCGGACGATCGGCTCAACGACAGCCGAAGGCTATCCGACTACAGCCGGCTGCACCCCCTTTGCCAGCGTACGGTTTACGAGCCCCGGTGGAGTCTACGTGGTGGACGGAGTGACGTACATCGGAGAATGGGGGAACGCAACCACCTGGAAGATCGTTGATAACACCATCTGCCCCTACACTGTCACCAACAGCGACATCTTCTCCACGAAGGATGCTGCCGGAAACAAGTTCTCAGTGAACTGGGCCGCTAACGCCATATACAAAACCGATCCCTACGGCGTGACCACCACCACTGCAGCCACTGGCCCTGCGGCGATCAGGGGGAGTTCCGATGGAACGATCTACTGGGTGTCAACGAGTCTCACGAAGGTCCAGCGGCTAACTCCAGTGCTCCACTGAGATTAGGTAGCTTCCTCCAAAAGGAGATAGCCGCGAGAATAATCCTACAGCGGGATTATTCTCGCGGCTATCTATACCACTGGAAGGAGTCGAACCTTCACGCCCTAGCGGGCACCGCTAGGCTAGAACGAAGGGTTTCCCCTCCAGCTGTTTTTACCACAGACTCGTTCATCGCCCATCGGCGCGTCTATTTCCGCCACAGTGACCAGCATTTCGATGGCTTTCTAGTAAGTAATGTACTATTGCCACATCTACTGGATTATACTATTGATTTTTTATGCTAGTTAATGATGCTACAATAGTTTCGCGAAGATAGGCTGTGCTCGCGTCGGCGGGCGAACGCCGACCTCAGTTACACTATACCCCCAGTTGGAGGCACCAGGACTAAGAACGAACCGGTCTCCCTCCGCGGGAGCGGTTGGTCCCCTACACCTAGACCTGCCTTTAGTCTTCACTTGATTTCACCGGGTTTCGCCTCCC
>JASLDW010000061.1 GCA_030151365.1 Lysobacter sp.
ATCTTGTCGCAGACGCCGAGGCAGAGCGCGGCATCGAAGCTGTCGTGCGACAACGCGACGCTGGTCGAAAGCGCGATGGTGTCGCGCGAGAACAGCGACAGCTCCATGCCGTCGCGGCCCTGGGTCACGCCGTCGCACATCGCCGGCACGCCGCCCGCGACCTGCGCGCTGGCGCCGGCGTTGCGCGCGGCCATGCGGATCAGGCTCGGATACTGCTCCATCGGCTGGTGCGCCGAGAGCATGTCGTTGTAGGCGGTGACAATCCCGATGCTGGCGCCGACGCCGTTGCGCAGGTTGGCCTTGTCGGGGCCAGCGGCGGCGAAGACGTGGGCAAGGTTGCCGCAGGCGAGCGCATCGCGGCTGGGGCGATCGCGGCGCGCCGCGGCATCGATGCGGGCGAGGTATTCGCCGCGACTGGCGCGACTGCGCTCGACGATGCGTTCGGTGACGCGGGCGACGACGGGATGCAAAGCCATTACGGACTCCAATGGACGTGGACCGCCACCGAGGCCTGCCGCAGCAGTGCGGCGACCGGGTAGGGCAGGTCCGATGTTTGCGACGCAGCCTGTTCGAGGATCTCGAGTTTGCGCGCACCGGTGATGCACAGATGTGCAGAGCGGGTATGCAGCAGGCGAGGCAGGGTCAGGCTGATGCGGCTGAATGGCGCTTCCGGTGGCAGTGGAACCGGCGTGGTGAGGATGGCGTCGTCGCGCATATCCAGTGCCAGTCCTTCCTGCAGATTGGTCGCGCCGGGAAACAACGAGGCGAAGTGGCCGTCTTCGCCCATGCCGAGCAGCACGGCGTCGAAGCTGTCGACTCCACACAGCACATCCTTCGCGATTGTCAGCGATGCTTGGGTATCGCCATCCTCGGCGGTGATCGCGAGACAGTCGGCACTGTCGCCGAAAGTCGCACGCAATGCGGCGATGTTGCTGGCGGGATGCGTGTGGGCGACGCAGCGATCGTCGGTGGGGACGATGCGGGCGCGTTGCCCGCTCTGTGCCCAACGTTGCGCCAGTGCGCGATAAATCGGCAGCGGCGTCCTTCCGCCGGCGAGCGCCAGAGCCGGTGCCGTCGATGCCGCGCAGATATCGGCGAGCAGCGCTGCCAATGCATCGCACATGGCTGCAACATCGGAATGGCGGTGCAGCTCCATCGCGCTCACTCGCGCCATTCGTGGCCGTGGCGTTCGATCAGCGAGATCGCCGCGTTCGGGCCCCAGGTGCCGGCCGGATAGGGACGTGGCGGTGCACCCGACTGCTGCCATGCGGAGAGAATGCTGTCGACCCATTCCCATGCGGCTTCGGTTTCGTCGCGGCGCACGAACAGTGTGCCGATGCCTTCCAGCGCGTCGAGATAGAGGCGTTCGTAGGCGAGGCGGCGTCGCGCGTTGGCGAATTCCTCGTGGAAGTCGAGGTCGAGCCCGACCTTGCTCAGGCGCATGCCCTTGCGATCGAGTCCCGGCGTCTTGCTCATCAACTGCAGTTCAATGCGCTCTTCCGGCTGCAGCAGGATAAGCAGTCCGTTCGGTTGCAGGTCGCGGCGGGTGGCGCCGCCGAAGATCGAGTAGGGCACCGACTTGAACTGCACGTAGATTTCGGTCTGGCGCGAGGGCAGGCGCTTGCCGGTGCGCAGGTAGAACGGCACGCCCGACCAGCGCCAGTTGTCGACGTGGGCACGCAGGGCGACGAAGGTTTCGGTCTTGCTGGCGCGGCCGAGCTCGTCGGCATAGCCCTTCACCGCGACGCCATCAACAGCGCCGGCGGTGTACTGGCCGGCCACCGCTTCGTGTTCGATGTTGTCGGCGTGGATGCGACGCAGCGAACGCAGCACCTTGATCTTCTCGTTGCGCACCGCGGTGGGATCGAAGCGCGCCGGCGGTTCCATCGCCACGAGTGCCAGCAGCTGCAGCAGGTGGTTCTGCACCATGTCGCGCATCGCGCCGGAATGGTCGTAGTAGTCGGCGCGGCCTTCGACGCCGACGGTTTCGGCGACGGTAATCTGCACCTGCTCGATGTTGCGCGAATTCCACAGCGGCTCGAACAGCGCATTGCCGAAGCGCAGCGCGATCAGGTTCTGCACGCCCTCCTTGCCGAGGTAGTGGTCGACGCGGTAGATCTGCGATTCGTTGAATATCCTGCCGACGCCGTCGTTAATCGCCTCGGCGCTGGCGTAGTCTTCGCCGATCGGCTTCTCCAGCATCACGCGCGCCCACGGCCCGACCGCGCCATGTTTCGCCAATGCCTGGCACGCGGCCACATAGAAGCGCGGCGCGGTGCTGAGGTGGTAGAGGACGTCGCCATCGCCACGCAGCTGTTCGATCTTCTGCGAGAACGCCGTCATGGTGACGTCGTCGTCGATGTCGGCGGGCTGGTAGTCGATGCGCGCGAACAGCTTGTCCTGCACTTCGGGCTTGAATTCGTTCTTGGGGATGCGCGTGGCCAGCGCGCCGGCGACCTGTTCGAGGAATTCCTCCCGGCCCAGTTTCGCGCGGGCGGTGCCGAGCAGCTTGAGTTGCGGAATCAGCAGGTTCTCGGCTTCGAGGCTGTACAGCGACGGCCACAACATGCGCAGGGCGAGGTCGCCGGTGGCGCCGAACAGGGTGAACAGGTGCGCGGTCTTCGGGGTTGACATCGTTGTCTCCTGGGAACGTCGAGCCTAACCGCTCGCGGCGTTTGCTGCACCTGCGCAATCGTTTGCAAGGCAACCATCGCGCGGCCTGCAGGGGGTCGATTCGCAGGGCAGGCCGAAACTTGCCCGTTTTCACCCTTCCGGCTATCATTCACGACTTCGTCGCCTGGACCACTGGGCGCGACCCGATGGCCCGGTTCGCCGTGCCGTCAGGGCCCTGGCAAGGGAATCCTCCCCGCCAGACCGGACATCGCAAGACCGGACAAGGGCCCTCGGGCCTTTTTTTGTTTCCGGACGCCAGCAGTCCCACCGATCCAAGACACGCACAGGCAATGACCAAGACCGACCAGCTCCAGGATCTGCTCGCCCCGACCGCGCATGCGCTCGGCCTCGAGTTGCTGGGCATCGAATATCTGCCACAGCCGGGCGGGTCGTTGCTGCGCCTGTACATCGACGTGCCGGAAGCCGAGGCGGCCGAGCGTTCGGTCGGCATCGACGAATGCGAGCAGATGAGCCGCGAAGTCTCGGCCGTGCTCGACGTCGAGGATCCGATCTCGGGCAATTACACCCTGGAAGTGTCGTCGCCGGGCATCGAGCGCC
This sequence comes from Lysobacter sp., assembly GCA_030151365.1. Taxonomy (GTDB): domain Bacteria; phylum Pseudomonadota; class Gammaproteobacteria; order Xanthomonadales; family Xanthomonadaceae; genus Solilutibacter. Next base: position 3,232 of record JASLDW010000061.1, read on the forward strand.
CGCTGTTCACCGCGGCCCAGTTCGCCCGTTTCATCGGCGAGAGCGCTAAGGTCGGGCTGAAGCTGCCGCAGGACGGCCGTCGTCGCCTGCAGGGCCGCATCGTCGCGGTCGAGGGCGACATCATCCGTTTCGACGTCGACGGCAATCCGTTCGAAGTCGCGCATTCCAATATCGAAAAAGCCCGCATCGCCCCCGACTGGGTCGCGATGGGCTTCGGCGCTCCCAAGCCGGGCAAGTCCGGCAAGAAGGCGGCGAAAGGCAAACAAGAATCAACAACGTTGCAATCCTCAACAAAAACATTGGGCGGAGAAGCATCCGCCACGGGTGGAGTCGAAAATGAGTAAGGAACTGCTGCTGGTCGTCGATGCGGTCGCCAACGAGAAGGGCGTGCCGACCGAAACGATCCTCGAGGCGATCGAAGCCGCACTGGCGTCCGCCGCCAAGAAGCGCTACCCCGACCAGGACGTCGCCGTGCGCGTCTCCATCAATCCCAAGGACGGCAGCTACGAAACCTTCCGCCGCTGGGAAGTGGTGGCCGACGACGTGGTGATGGAATCGCCGGATCGCCAGATCCGCCTGATGGATGCCGTCGACGAGAGCGAAGGCGCGGAAGTGGGCGATTTCATCGAAGAGCACATCGAGAACCCGGACTTCGGCCGCATCGCGGCGCAGGCCGCCAAGCAGGTGATCGTCCAGCGCGGGCGCGCGGCCGCGCCCCAGCAGGTGGTGGACGCGTGGAAGGATCGTGTCGGCGAGCTGGTCACCGGCACCGTCAAGCGCGTCGAGCGCGGCAACATCTATGTCGACCTCGGCGGCAATGCCGAAGGCTTCATCGCCAAGGACAAGGGCATCCCGCG
>JASLDW010000067.1 GCA_030151365.1 Lysobacter sp.
TGATCATCGGCGGCGTGGTGTTCGGCCTGTTCGCGGGCATGACCTTCTGGTTCCCGAAGGCCTTCGGCTTCAGGCTCGATCCGTTCTGGGGCAAGCTGTCGTTCTGGTTCTGGTTCTCCGGCTACTGGTTCGCCTTCACCCCGCTCTACGTGCTCGGCCTGATGGGCGTGACCCGCCGCCTCAGCCACTTCGACGATCCCTCGCTGCAGATCTGGTTCGTGATCGCCGCGTTCGGCGCGCTGCTGATCGCCATTGGCATCGCCTGCTTCCTGATCGACGTCTTCGTCAGCTTCCGTCGCCGTGACGCGCTGCGCGACACCACCGGCGATCCCTGGAATGCGCGTTCGCTGGAATGGTCGACCTCGTCGCCGCCGCCGGACTACAACTTCGCCTTCACCCCGGTCGTGCACGACAACGACGCCTGGTGGGACATGAAGCAGCGCGGTTTCACCCGTCCGATGTCCGGCTTCAAGTCCATCCACATGCCGAAGAACACCGCCGCCGGCATCGTCCTGGCCGCGTTGAGCACGGTGATCGGCTTCGCGATGATCTGGCACATCTGGTGGCTGGCGATCGCGTCGTTCGCCACGCTGCTGGTCGCCGCGATCGTCCACACCTTCAACTACGACCGCGACTACCACATCCCCGCCGATGAAGTGGTCGCAACCGAAAACGCGCGCACGGAGCTCCTGAACGCCCATGTCTGACGCCATCGCCACCACGCATCCTGACGGCAGTCCGGTCTTCCTCGATACCGAAGCCCGCCACCATCCGGAGAACGGCACCCTGCTCGGGTTCTGGCTCTACCTGATGAGCGACTGCCTGATCTTCGCCTGCCTGTTCGCGACCTACGGCGTGCTCGGCCGCAACTACGCCGGCGGCCCCACCGGCGCGGAGCTGTTCGAACTGCCGCTGGTCGCGGTCAACACCGCCCTGCTGCTGCTGTCGTCGATCACCTACGGCTTCGCGATGATCTCGATGCAGGCCCGCAAGCAGGGCGCGGTGCTCGCGTGGCTGGCGATCACCGGCCTGTTCGGCGCCGGCTTCCTCGGCATCGAGCTCTACGAATTCAGCCACCTCATCCACGAAGGCTACGGCCCGCAGCGCAGCGGTTTCCTGTCGTCGTTCTTCGCGCTGGTCGGCACCCACGGCCTGCACGTCACCTTCGGCATCGTCTGGCTGGTGACATTGATGGCGCAGGTCGCGAAGAAGGGACTGACCGCCGCCAACCAGCGGCGCCTGTTCTGCCTGTCGATGTTCTGGCACTTCCTCGACGTCGTCTGGATCGGCGTCTTCACCTTCGTCTACCTGATGGGCGTGCTGCCATGAGCGATACCCACCACCACATCGAACATGCACACCACGAGGAAGGCGGCCACGCCCACGCCACCGTGCGCGGCTATGTCACCGGCTTCATCCTCTCGGTGATCCTGACCGCGATCCCGTTCTGGCTGATCATGGGCAAGGTCATCGCCAATCCGGGCACCGCGGCCGCGGTGATCCTGGCGTTCGCGGCGGTGCAGATCCTGGTGCACATGGTCTACTTCCTGCACATGAACACCAAGTCGGAAGGCGGCTGGAACATGCTGGCGCTGATCTTCACCCTGGTCCTGGTGGTGATCACGCTCGCCGGTTCGATGTGGGTGATGCACCACATGAACAAGAACATGATGCCCACCATGTCCGCACACGACATGCGGAACATGCCGTAACAATCCGCCTCCAATGCGAAGAACCGTTTTCCTCGTCGCATTGGCCCTGGCGTTCTGCGGATTCACCGCGCTTGGCGTCTGGCAAGTCCAGCGCCTGCACTGGAAGCACGATCTGATCGCACGCGTGGATGCGCGCGTGCATGCCGCACCTGTTGCACTTCCATCCCGCGACGATTGGCCGCGGGCATCGGCCGGGCGTGATGAATATCGCCGCGTGGTGATCGGCGGCGAATACCTGCAACACCGCGACACCCGCGTCCAAGCCGTCACCGAACGCGGCCCCGGCTGGTGGCTGCTCACGCCGCTGCGCCAGGACGGCGGCGACACGATCCTGGTCAATCGCGGCTTCGTGCCGAGCGACTGGAAAGGCGATGTCACCCCGCCCGCCGGCCATGTCCGCGTGGCCGGACTGTTGCGGATGAGCGAACCGCGCGGCGCCTTCCTGCGCCTGAACGATGCCGCGCACGACCGCTGGTATTCGCGCGATGTCGCGGCGATCGCGCAGGCGCGTGGTCTCGGCGATGTCGCGCCGTGGTTCGTCGATGCCGAACGCGACGCCGACGCGCCCGAGTGGCCCGCCGGCGGCATGACCGTGGTGCATTTCCGCGACCAGCACCTGCAATACGCCCTGACCTGGTTCGCCCTCGCCGCATTGAGCCTCTTCGCCGGCCGGCGCGTTTACACTTCCGCCAATGCCGGTCGCCCTCGTCACCACGCCTGATTTCTCGCCATCGCGCGAGAGCACCGGCGTGCGCAACCTGCGGCAGCTGATCCAGCTGCGCTGGATCGCGGTGGTCGGCCAGGTGCTGGCGATCGGCTACGCCCACTTCATCCTCGCGATCGAGCTGCCCCTGCAACCGATGTTGCTGGTGTTGGCGATGCTGGTGGCCTACAACCTCGTCAGCCAGATCGTGGTGAACGATCACCGGCGCGTCACCAACCAGGCGCTGCTGTTCGCCCTGCTGGTCGATGTCGCCACGCTGACCGCGCAATTGCATTTCAGCGGCGGCCTCACCAATCCCTTCGTCTTCCTGTTCCTGCTGCACGTCGTACTCGGCGCGATCCTGCTGCGCACCATCGCCAGCTGGATCATCGCCGCGGCCACCACGCTCTGCGTGGCCTGGCTGGCGCTCTATCCGGGGCCGGTGACCCTGCCCGCCGACCTGTCGCAGGGGCTGGTCTCGCTGTACGTGCAGGGCCTGCTGATCTGTTTCGCGCTGGTCGCGACCTTGCTGGTGGTCTTCATCACCCGCATCGGGCGCATCCTGCGCGAACGCGACGCCCGCCTCGCGGCGATGCGCCAGCGCGCGGCCGAGGAAGAACACATCGTGCGCATGGGCCTGCTCGCTTCCGGCGCCGCCCACGAACTCGGCACGCCGTTGTCGACGCTGTCGGTGATCCTCGGCGACTGGAAGCATCTTCCGAGCTTCGCCTCCGATCCCGAACTGCTGCAGGACGTGGTGGAGATGCAGGCGCAGGTCCTGCGCTGCAAGGCGATCGTCAGCGGCATCCTGCAATCGGCCGGCGATCCGCGCGGCGAAGCGCCGGAGCAAGTGCGCCTGCGCGACTTCTTCGACGATCTTGCCGATGAATGGCGCACCACGCGCCCGACCCAGCGATTCGACTACCGCAACCAATGCGCGGACAATCCGCTCATCGTCTCCGATCCGGGGCTGATGCAGATGATCGCCAACGTACTGGACAACGCGCTGGAAGCTTCGCCGCGGCACGTCGCCATGACGGTCGCGCTGGCGAATGGCGATGTCGTCATCGACGTCGCCGACGACGGCCCCGGTTTCACGCCGACCATGCTGGCCCAGCTCGGCAAGCCCTACCAGTCCAGCAAGAACGAACCCGGCCACGGACTCGGCCTGTTCCTGTCGGTGAATGTCGCGCGCAGCCTCGGCGGCACGCTGACCGCCCGCAATTCGGGACATGGCGCCATCGTCACCGTGCGGCTGCCGCTGTCGGCATTGACGCTCGAGGACGAAAGCGAGAGCGACGGTGAATGAATCCGCACGCCGGCTGCTGATCGTCGAGGACGATGCCGCCTTCGCGCGCACCTTGGCGCGCTCGTTCGAACGCCGCGGCTATGCGGTGCGCCACATCGACGGCTTCGAGGCACTGCAGGCGTTATTGGACGAATTTTCGCCGACCCACGCGGTGGTCGATCTCAAGCTCGCCGGCGGAGAATCCGGGCTGGCCTGCGTCAAGGCACTGCACGAACACGATCCCGACATGCGCATCGTGGTGCTGACCGGTTACGCCAGCATCGCCACCGCGGTCGAGGCGATCAAGCTCGGGGCGCTCCATTACCTTGCCAAGCCGTCGAACAGCGACGACATCGAAGCCGCGTTCCAGCGCGAGGAAGGCGATACCGACGTCGAACTCACCCAGCGCAAGACCTCGATCAAGACCCTGGAATGGGAACGCATCCACGAGACGCTGGCGGAAACCGGCTTCAACATCTCGGAAACCGCGCGCCGCCTCGGCATGCATCGGCGCACGCTGGCGCGCAAGCTCGACAAGCAGCGCGTCAAATAGAAGAAGCGGCCTCGGCGCGTCGCGCATACATCGCGAGGATGCGTTCGGCGCCGTCGCCCAGCAGGCGATCCATCCACCACGCCGAATAGGCATTGAAATTCGTGCTGACGCGATAGCCGACGTCCAGATCGACCTGCGTCCCGCCCGGGACCGGCGTCAAGGTGAACCGCGTGTCGTCCAGGCCGGCATAGCGCCCGCCCAGGGCGACATGGTCGTCCAGCGCATCCACCGGGATGGAATCGGCCTCGAAACGGTACGTCCACGCCAGGCGTTGCGGCGATCGCCATTCGCTGATCGGCTCATCGAAATGAATGCCGTGCTGCCAGCGCGAACGGCGCACCCTGCCCTGCGCCGTCGTTTCGGTGCGCCCCGAAAGCGGATACGGCATGCCGATATTCCAGGCGAGCCCGCGCCCGAGTTCATCCGGCCGTATGCCCTGCACGTCGTTCAGTACTTCCCATACCTGTTCGGGTGACGCATGGATCACCCGACTGCGGTGCAGGTGGCGATGGCTGTCGTCGGCATGGAATCGAGCCTCGACCCCGCCCAGCAATAGCGGCAACAGCAATACCGATGCCGTGGTCGAACGCGAGGGCCGCGCGCCATAGCGCAGCAATACCAGCATCAATACGCCGCCGATCGAGGATTCGACGAGGAAGGCCGGCAATGCGATGGCGATGCAGATGCTGCCTTCGAGCAGCGTGATCGCCGTGCCGATGGCGAATCCGATCACCGTCAGCCACGGCGCGAACAACGCACGCAGGACGGTGCGCCGTTCCGGCACCAATCCATAGACGGTGATCATGCCGAGGATGACCGGCACCAGCACCACGAAGGACAGCAGCATCGGACCCTTGCCATCGAAGATCGCCGGAATGCCCGGAATCCCGCCGAAAACCAGCCGCATCAGCAATCCGTACAGGATGCCGGCGCCGACCATCAGCACGAAGCGCTTCCACGGAGACATGCCCGCCAGCGGATCCGGCGCCAGCGGTTCCGCCGGCGGCAGGTAGGGGTCGGTGTCGTTGCTACTGTCCGGAGCCTGGTCCATCAACGACTTCGATCAATGATTCCAGCCGCGTCGAATCTCAGACCCGACGCGCCAGCATCAATTTCTTGATCTCCGCGATCGCCTTGGCCGGGTTCAATCCCTTCGGGCAAGTGCGCGCGCAGTTCATGATGGTGTGGCAGCGATACAGCTTGAACGGATCCTCGAGATCGTCCAGGCGTGCACCGGCGTCCTCGTCGCGCGAATCGATGATCCAGCGATAGGCCTGCAGCAGAATCGCCGGGCCGAGGTAGCGTTCGCCGTTCCACCAGTAGCTCGGGCACGAGGTCGAGCAGCAGGCACAGAGGATGCACTCGTACAGGCCATCGAGTTTCTTGCGGTCGTCCTTCGACTGCAGGCGCTCGCGCGACGGCGCCGGGCTCTGCGTGCGCAGCCACGGCTTGATCGAGGCGTACTGCGCGTAGAAGTGCGTCAGGTCCGGGACCAGATCCTTGACCACTTCCATGTGCGGCAGCGGATAGATCGGCACTTCCTTGCCGCGGCAGTCGTCGATGGCGCGCGTGCACGCCAGCGTGTTGGTGCCGTCGATGTTCATCGCACAGGAACCGCAGATGCCCTCGCGGCAGGAACGGCGGAAGGTCAGCGTCGGGTCGATCTCGTTCTTGATCTTGATCAGCGCGTCCAGGACCATCGGCCCGCACTTGTCGAGATCGATCTCGTAGGTGTCGGTGCGCGGATTGGCGCTGTCGTCCGGGCTCCAGCGATAGATCTTGAAGGTGCGCGTGCGCTTGGCGCCGGCAGCCGGGAAGTGCTTGCCCTTGCCGACCACCGAGTTCTTCGGGAGAGAAAATTCAGCCATGTCTGTTCTCCCTCAGTACTTGCGTTCTTTTGGCGGAATCACGGCGACGTCGTCGGTCAGCGTGTGCATGTGCACCGGACGATAGTCGATCGAGGTGTTGCCGTTGCGATCGACCGACGTTAGCGTGTGCTTCATCCAGTTGGCGTCGTCGCGCTTCGGGAAGTCCTCGCGGGCGTGGGCGCCGCGCGACTCGGTGCGGTTCTCGGCCGAGACGATCGTCACCAGCGCCTGGTCGAGCAGGTTCTCGAGCTCCAGCGTCTCCACCAGGTCGGAATTCCACACCAGCGACTTGTCGCTGACCTTGACGTCGGCGAACGAGGCGTGGATCTCGCGGATCTTCTTGACGCCTTCGGCCAGCGTTTCGCCGGTGCGGAACACCGCGGCGTCGGCCTGCATGGTGCGCTGCATGCGGTCGCGGATCACCGAGGTCGGCGTCGAACCGTTGGCATTGCGGATCTTGTCGAGGTGCGACAGCGCCGGATCGATGGCGTCGTCGGCCAGCTTGCCGTGCGACGAATTCGGCTTGATGAGCGCGGCGGCGCGATGGGCGACGGCGCGGCCGAAGACCACGAGGTCGAGCAGCGAGTTCGAACCGAGGCGGTTGGCGCCGTGCACCGAGACGCAGGCCGCTTCGCCGATCGCGAACAGGCCCGGCACCACCGCGTCGGGATCGCCGTTGCGCAGCTGCACCACTTCGCCGTGGTAGTTGGTCGGGATGCCGCCCATGTTGTAGTGGACGGTCGGCAGCACCGGGATCGGCTGCTTGGTGACGTCGACGCCGGCGAAGATGCGCGCGCTCTCGGCGATGCCCGGCAGCTTCTCGTGGATCACTTCCGGACCGAGGTGGGTCAGGTCGAGCAGGATGTGGTCCTTGTGCTCGCCGACGCCGCGGCCTTCACGGATTTCCATCGTCATCGAGCGCGACACCATGTCGCGCGGCGCGAGGTCCTTCACGCTAGGCGCGTAGCGCTCCATGAAGCGCTCGCCGTTGCTGTTGCGGAGGATGCCGCCTTCGCCGCGCACGCCTTCGGTGATCAGCACGCCGGCGCCGTAGACGCCGGTCGGATGAAACTGCACGAATTCCATGTCCTGCATCGCCAGGCCGGCGCGCAGCGCCATGCCGCCGCCGTCGCCGGTGCAGGTATGGGCCGAGGTCGCGGAGAAGTAGGCGCGGCCGTAGCCGCCGGTCGCCAGCACCACGCCGTGCGAACGGAACAGGTGGAGTTCGCCGGTCGCCAGTTCCAGCGCCAGCACGCCGCGGCAGGCACCGTCGGCGTCCATGATCAGGTCGATCGCGAAGAATTCGATGAAGAATTCGGCGTCGTGCGCCAGCGACTGCTGGTACAGCGTGTGCAGGATGGCGTGGCCGGTGCGGTCGGCGGCGGCGCAGGTGCGCTGCGCAGGCGGGCCTTCGCCGAAGCGCGTGGTCATGCCGCCGAACGGACGCTGGTAGATCTTGCCTTCCTCGGTGCGCGAGAACGGCACGCCGTAATGCTCGAGCTCGATGATGGCCGGAATCGCTTCCTTGCACATGTACTCGATGGCGTCCTGGTCGCCCAGCCAGTCGCTGCCCTTCACCGTGTCGAAGAAGTGGTAGCGCCAGTCGTCCTCGCCCATGTTGGCCAGCGCCGCGGCCACGCCGCCCTGCGCCGCGACCGTGTGCGAACGGGTCGGGAACACCTTGGTGATGCAGGCGGTCTTCAAACCCTGCTGGGCGAGACCGAAGGTGGCGCGCAGGCCGGCACCGCCGGCGCCGACCACCACCATGTCGAATTTGTGTTCGTGGATCTTGTAGGCAGCCATCTGTTCAGTTCCCCAGCGCGATGCGGACCACCGCGTAGACTCCGGCGATCGCGGCGATGGCGAAGACGAAGCGGTTGATCACCTGGAGCACGATGCCCCACGCGGAATGGACGTAATCCTCGATCACCACCTGGATGCCGAGCGCGGCGTGCCAGCACATGGCGACGAGGAAAGCGACGAGCAGCACCGCGTTGAACGGGCGCGCCACCGTCGCATGCACGGCGTCATAACCGGCGGACGCGTTGCACACCACCAGCAGGAGGAAATACAGGCCCAGGAACACCAGCGCGATCGCGGTCAGGCGCTGGTTGACGAAGTGCGGGACGCCGTCCTTCGCCGAGCCCAGGCCACGCGCGGTCTTCAGCGGATTGCGGAACTCGCTCACGCGGCACCTCCCTTCAGGAACAGGCAACCGAAGATCAACGCGACCATCACCAGGCTGCCGATGATGCTGATCCAGCTGTTGCGCACGAATTGCGGGATCGCGTAGTCGTAACCGGCGTCCTGCACCAGGTGGCGGATGCCGTTGATCAGGTGGTAGGAGAACGCCCAGGCCCAGCCGAACAGCGCGACCATGCCCAGCGGCGAGCCGAGGCAATGCGCGAATGCGGCCCAACTGTCGCGACCGCCGGCCAGCGCCAGCAGGCCCCAGGCGATGGCCAGCGCGCCGAACGCCAGCACGATGCCGGTGGCGCGGTGGAGGATGGAGGTCACCATCTGCACCTGCCAGCGATAGACCTGCAGGTGGGGCGACAGGGGGCGTTGCGGATTCGCCATCGGCGTTTTCCTCGGATTGGTTCGATGCCCGGGAGTCAGAAATCGATGCAGCGCCCGTCCTTCTCCCAATCCCCGTAGCGCGTCGGTTCGAGGCCCGGGCGACCGTCGATCTCGCGGACCGGCGGGTGCGCCGCGGGCGCCACCTCGGGCGCGTCGGGCTTGGGCGGAAGGGCGTCTTCGCCGATGATGTCATCGTCCATCACCTGTGAATGATACGTTCCGGCGGCCATGCCCGACAACCCGAACTCCCCCGCTTTCGCCCTGCCCGGCCAGTCCGTGCTGGAAATCTCCGGTCGTGATGCACCAGCCTTCATGCAGGCGCAGTGTATGAACGATGTCAGCTTGCTCGCCGATGGCCAGTGGCAATGGAACGGCTGGCTCACGCCGCAAGGCCGGGTGATCGCGCTGTTCGCCCTGCTTCGTCGCGATGCCGAGACGCTGTGGTGCGTATTGCCCGACTTCCCTGCCACGCTGCTGGCGCAACAGCTGCAGCGCTACGTTTTCCGCGCCAAGGTCAAGCTTCAGCCGCGCGATGACCTGCATGTCGGAGGCTGTTTCGCGACCAGCGTGCAGACAGCCATGAGTGAAGATGCCGCTTCGCTCGACCTCTCGACCGATACCGGGCAACGCGCTTGGCTGATCGCCACGACACCGTTCGCGGTCGATGCCGGATCGGAATCCCGCTGGCGCTCAGCCGACCTGGGCCACGGCCTGCCCCGCCTCGCCACCGATGCCGAACCGAAGTGGACGCCGCAACAGCTCTCGCTCGATCGCCTGCAGGCCTACAGCGTCAAGAAGGGCTGCTATCCCGGGCAGGAAATCGTCGCCCGCACGCATTTCCTCGGGCAGGCCAAGCGCGGATTGGTGCTACTGGAAGCCGCGCAGCCGGTTGCCGAGGGCGCCAGCGTTTCCGACGGAACGCGCGATGTCGGAACGGTCATTTCGACCGCGGAAAATCTCGCGCTGGCAGTGGCGTCACTGGATGCGACGCCCGCGACGATCGATGGTCGGGAAGTGAAACGGCTTCCGCTGCTGGATGGGCTGGCGCGCTGAGGTGTCGCGTCAGATCTTCAGATAGATGCGCTTGCGATCCATCCACCACATGATCGCCCACCACAACGCCACGAAAACGACGGCATAGGCCAGCGACGCCAGCTTGTCGCCCCCCCAGGGCGCGATCCAGCTGGCGAAGGCATGGTTGTAGATCGGATCCTGCCAGCCCAGTGCCGGCAGCGCGACCTGCATCAGTTCGGAACCCGCATAGGCGGCGATGGCATTGACGCCGAAGCGCCGGCCGATCGGCGGCCAGCCGCGCACGTCGACAAGCACGTGGCAAACGAGCAGCGCCAGCATCGCCCAGCCCGCCGTCCACAGCACGAACGACGGCGTCCACAGGTTCTTGTTGAACGGAATCCATTGCGACCATAGCCAGCCCAGCGCCAGGGCAATCACGCCTGCGATCAGCAGGGTTCGCGTGCGGCCTTCGCGCAGCCACACGCCCGCGCACAGGCCGATCAGGCTGCTCGCGATTGCCGGCAGGGTCGCGGGCAAGCCTTCGGGATCGTGGACCTGTCCGGTCAGTGCGTTGTGATCCCAGACATAACGACCGAAGATCGCGCCGTCGACGTGATCGACGATGTTGTCCCATTTCGCCAGCGTGCCGCCGGGCACCAGCAGCAGCGCATAGCCGCCGAGCAGCACGACGATCGCGATCCACCACGCGCGCTTCGGCGCGTAGAGGGCGAACAGCGACACCACCGCGAAGCACACCCCGATCCGCTGCAGCACGCCCGGCCAGCGCATCTCGCGTCCGGGCAGCCACCACGCCGCCAGCGCATTGATCGCCAGTCCCAGCAGGACGATGCGCACGGCGCGCCACAGCGCGGCGTTGCGCAACACGCCCGGTGCCGCGCCCTGCTCCAGCCGCGGGAGGATCGCCAGCGCCACCGACACGCCCATCACGAACAGGAAGAACGGGAACACCAGGTCGGTCAGCGTGCAGCCGTTCCATTCCGCGTGTTCCAGCGGGGCGTAGACGTGATCCCAGGTGCCAGGATCGTTGACCAGCAGCATTGCGGCGACGGTGATGCCGCGCAGTGCGTCGACGGACGCGAAACGCAACGGTTTCGCGCCGGCATTCACTTCAGCGCGTCCGCCGCCGCGACGATGTCCTCGTCTTTCGGAATCACCAGGAACGCCGCGCCCGCCAGCGGCGTGTAGGTATCGGCGCCGACCACGCGCTTCAGCGGCTTGCCGCCGAATCCGGCCTCGGTGATCGCGGTGATCACGCCCTCGCCGATGCCGGCGCTGAAGCGGCCTTCGTCGACGACGAGGATGCGTTCGCATTCGCCGGCGTGCTTCGCGATCGCCGCGTGATTGAGCGGAACCAGCCAGCGCAGGTCGACCGTGCGCACCTTCCAGCCGTGCTTCTTTTCGATCTCGCGGGCGGCACGCAGGCTCATCGGCACGCCGTTGCCGTAGGTGAAGATCACGCAATCCTTCGCATCAGGCTGGTAGACGCGCTCCTCGCCCACCACCAGCGCCTGGTCCGGCGTCGGGTATTGCGTCAGCCACTGGCCATCGCCGGCTTCGTACAGATCCTTGGTCATGTACAACGCGATCGGCTCGAGGAAGACGGTGACGCGACCATCGACCTTGGCCAGCGCCGCCAGCGTGCGCAGCATCATGGCCGCGTCGTCGCCGCGCGACGGGCATCCGACGACGATGCCGGGAATGTCGCGCAATGCGGTGATCGAGTTGTCGTTGTGGAAGTGGCCACCGAAACCGCGCTGGTACCCGAGTCCGGCGATGCGCACCACCATCGGGTTGGCGAACTGGTTGTTGCTGAAGAACTGCAACGACGCCGCCTCGCCGCGGATCTGGTCGATCGCGTTGTGCAGGTAGGCCAGGTACTGGATTTCCGGGATCGGCAGCATGCCCATGTTGGCGAAGCCCTGGGCCATGCCGAGGATCATCGTCTCGTCGAGCAGCGTGTTGAACACGCGACGATTGCCGAAGGCCTTGTGCAGGCCCTTGGTGACGGTATAGACGCCGCCCTTCTGCGCCACGTCCTCGCCGAACAGCAGCGTGTCGGGATACTTGGCGAAGAGATCGTGCAACGCGTTGTTGATCTGTATGGCCAGATGGCGCGGCGGCAGCTTCTCCGGCAACTTCTCTTCGCTGCCGAAGGCCTTGATGCGCGCATCCGGCAGCGGCGGGCGCCGCGCCTCGGCGGCGACCTTGTCCGGCGTGTACGGCGCCAGCGGCTGCATCACGTGTTCCAGCGTCTCGATGCGCGGGCGACGATCGGCGTCTTCGGCTGCGGCAAAGCACTTTTTGCGGGTCGATTCGTAGAGATCGAGGATCTCCTGTTTCGACATCAACCCCGATTCCAGCGCGATCGCCGCGCTGCGCAGCAGCGGGTCGCTGGCTTCGACCTTCACCAGCTCGTCGACGCTGCGCCACTCGACTTCGAAGTCGGTGCCGGCGTGGCCCATGATGCGCGTCGTGCGCAGATGCAGGAAGGTCGGGCGGCGCGTGCTCCGGCAATGCTCGACCGCGCGCAACACGTCGCCGTAACCGTTGGCGAGATCGAGTCCGTCGGCCGTGAAGTAATCGAGGTCGGGGCGGTTGCGGAAGCTTTCGCCGATCCAGCCGCCCGGCGTCTTCACCGAAATGCCGATGCCGTTGTCCTCGCACACGAACAACACCGGTGCCGGCAGCTTCTGGTAAGCCGTCCACGACGCCGTGTTGAATGCGGTCTGCGCGGTGGCATGGTTCGCGGAGGCATCGCCGAAGGAACAGATCGCGATCGAATCGTCGGGGATCGGCAGCCGGTGGCCGATGCGGCGCGCGGCTTCGATCGCCACCGCGGTGCCCAGCGCCTTCGGCAGGTGCGAGGCAATGGTCGAGGTCTGCGGCAGCACCCACAACGGCTTGCTGCCCCACACCTTGTGGCGGCCACCGGACGCGGGATCTTCCGCACTCGCGGCAAAACTCAGCGCCGAATCCATGATCGGGTCCATGCCCGGCAGCTTGCGGAAACGTTCGGCCATGAAGCCGCCGCTGCGGTAATGCAGGAAGGCCGGATCGGTATGGCGCGTCGCGCGCGCCACCATCGCGTTGCCTTCGTGGCCACTGGAACCGATGGTGTAGAAGACCTTGTTCTGCACGCGCAACACGCGCGCCATCAGGTCGAGATGGCGCGAGATCAACTGCGATTCGAACAGTTCACGGAAGCCCTGCGCATCGAGCGCACTGCCGTCGAGGATCGGCTCGTCCGGCGATGGTCGCGCATCCCTCGATCCATCCCACGCGTTGACGAATTCGCTGAAATTGACGTCGCAGATTTCGGCGCGATTGACGCCCTTCATGCGGGCTGGGATCGGATTCGGGATGGGAGCGAACATGCTGATTTCTGTATCAGGTAGATGGATCGATCTGGCTTCGTCGCGCGAACCATTCCTCGCGCGTCTGGGTCCAGATCTCGATGTGATGGGTATCGAGCGGCGGCGGATAGCTGCCGCGACCGATGTTGCGCGCGCCAAGACGGCGCGCGACGTTCTGCGATGCGATGTTGGCGACGTCGATCGACTGGATCACCGTGGTCCAGCCCAGTGTCGCGAATGCCCAGTCGATTGCCGCAGTGCAGGCTTCGGTGGCATAGCCCTTGCCGCGGCCTTCCGGATGGAAGGCATAGCCGACTTCGGTATCGGGCCAGCCGTCGGGAAACCATGCGCCGGCCTGGCCCATGAACAATCCCGACGACTTCTCGATCACCGAGAACATGCCGAATCCTTGGGCGAACCACGCACCCGGCATCTGCAGGAAGCGTCGCCAGGCATCGCCGCGCACCAGCGGCCCGCCGATGTGGTGCGTGCCCGGATCGGCGAACATCTCGGAGAATCGCGGGTAATCGGCGAGCTCGGGAACGCGCAGGATCAGCCGCTCGCTTTCGATTCGCGGGGCGCCCTGACGCAGGCGCGCGAACCAATCGGCGTGATCTGTGGCCGCGCTCATCGCGATCGCCTGATCAGAACGCGTTGATGCCGGTCAACTCGCGACCGACCACCAGCTGGTGCACGGTTTCCGTGCCTTCGTAGGTGATCACCGATTCGAGGTTGAGCGCGTGGCGGATCGCCGAATGTTCGGTGGTGATGCCGGCGCCACCAAGCAGGTCGCGGCATTCGCGCGCGATGTCGATCGCCATGCGGCAGTTGTTCCACTTCGCCAGCGACACCTGGGTCGGCTGCATCTTGCCGGCGTCCTTCAGACGACCGAGCTGCAGCGACAGCAATTGCGCCGCGGTGATGCGCCGCGCCATGTCGGCCATCTTCAGCTGCGCCGCCTGGGTCGCCGCGACCGGACGCCCGAACAGCACGCGTTCCTTGGTGTAGTTCAGCACTTCGTCAAGGCAGGCGATGGCCGCACCGATCGGACCCCACGTAATGCCGTAACGCGCCTGCGTGAGGCAACCCAACGGCCCCTTCAGCCCCTTCACGTTGGGCAGGCGGCTGGAATCCGGCACGCGCAGGTTGTCGAAGAACAGCGCCGAGGTCACCGACGCGCGCAGGCTCATCTTGTGCTTGATCGTCTGCGCGTCGAAGCCCTTCATGCCCTTCTCGACGATGAAGCCCTGGATGCCGTCGTCGGTCTGCGCCCAGACGATGGCGATGTCGGCCATGCTGCCATTGGTGATCCACATCTTGCCGCCATTGATCACCCAGTCGCCGCCATCCTTCTTCGCGACCGTCTTCATGTTGGCCGGATCGGAACCGCCGTGCGCTTCGGTCAGGCCGAAGCAGCCGATCACCTTGCCGGCGGCCATTTCGGGCAACCAGCGCTTGCGCTGCTCCTCGTTGCCGTAGGCATAGATCGGGTACATGCACAGCGACGACTGCACGCTGGCGAAGCTGCGGATGCCGCTATCGCCGCGCTCCAGTTCCTGGCAGATCAGGCCGTAGCTGACGCCGTTGAGACCGGCACAGCCGTATTCCTCGGGCAGGGTCGCGCCGAGCAGGCCGAGTTCGGCCATTTCCGGGATCAGGTGCCTGGGGAATTCGCCCTTGTCGAAGCACTCGCCGATGACCGGCAGCACGCGTTCGTCGGTGAAGCGCGCCACGGTGTCCTGGACTGCACGTTCCTCTTCGCTCAGCAGGGAGCGGACGTCGTAGAGATCGTAGGGATTCAGGGCAGCAGCCATGGGAGCGATACCGGGGCGATGGATGAAGCCGACCATTCTACCGTCCCGCCGGAACGGAGACGGGAGCCTTGCGGCTCCCGTCGTTCCCTGCTCCGTGCTGGCGGATGCGCTTACAGGCGCGTCACCACGCGGCCATCCACCACCGGGAAGCGGTCGACCGACGGCTTCTGGTCGAGGCGGACCACTTTGTCCTTGCCCTCGTAGCGGTAGGTCACGTCGTAGCCGACGGTCTGGGTGCCGGTGCCCACGGCGATGCGCGAGCCCGGGCGCTTGTCCATGCGCTGCTTGCCGACGCTGCCATCCGGATTGCGATAGGTGACGTCGTAACCGATCAGCTTGTTGGTGTAGCTGGTGTCGTTGACCGTGGTGCACTGGCGATCGGTGCGCTGCACGGTCGCGTTCTCGTGGCGGCGGTTCTCGATGCGGTTGCCGGCGATACCGCCACCGACCGCACCGGCCACCGTCGCCAGGTCGCGGCCCCTGCCGCCACCCACCTGATGGCCGACCAGCCCGCCGACCACCGCGCCGATCGCCGAACCGGCGATGTTGTGCGGATCCTTGGTCGGCGCCTTTTCGGTCACCACCACGTCCTTGCATTCCTGACGCGGGGTCGTCTGCGCGATCTTGTCGTTCACCGGCGTCACGTCGAGCACGGTGGCGTACTGGGTGTTCTTGCTGGTGACCTTGCGCACGTCCGTGATCGACGCATAGTCGGCAGCGGCGGTGTTCGCAGCCTGCCCATGCACCGCATCGCTGGCGCTGTCGGCGGCGGACGACTGCATTGCCGCCGTGGCGGCAGGCGCCTGCGGTTGCGCGGTTGCGGCAGCCGTCACCGGAGCGGACGGTTGCGAGGTCGCGGCGTGATACGCGGCGACGGCACCACCGCCCACCAGCAACGCACCCAGCCCGACACCAAGAAGCTTGTTGTCGATGTTCATCGTCATCTCCCTACGGCGGACCATCCGCCTGTCGATGTGGCCATCTAACCCCAGCGCACCTGAACGAAGGGATGACTTTCGGCATAGGCCAGCTGACGGCGTGATAAACGTGCAGCCCCCATTCATTCTCAGCCGTGCGATTGCAGAATCGACCTGATACGGTGGCGCCATCCCGCCATTGGATGGAATCCGACCGATGCGCTTCCGCTCCTTTTTCCTCGCCCCCTTCATGCGCTGGCTGGGCCGCCTCAGCCATCCCAAGCTGTTCGTGATCGTCGGCCTGCTGTTTCTGGTCGATCTCGCTATCCCCAACTTCGTGCCCTGGGATGACATCCTCCTCGGCCTCGGCACCCTGATGCTCGCCAAGTGGAAGAAGAAGGATCCGGACGCACCGCAGGCCGGCACCCCCAGGCCGCCGGTCGAAGGCACCGCCACTCGCCGTTGACCGCGCGTGCAGCTGTTCGATTCGCATAGCCACATCGACGTCGACGCCTTCGACGCCGATCGCGGCGAAGTGATGGCGCGTGCGCGCTCAGCCGGCGTCGTCGGGCAACTGGTTCCGGCGATCGCCGCCGTCGGCTGGCCGCAGCTGCGCGACGTCTGCGCCGCGTATCCGGACGAACTGCATGCCGCCTACGGCATGCACCCGATGTACCTGGACGAACATCGCCCCGAACATCTCGATCGCTTGCGCGAGTGGCTGCAGGATCCGGGCTGCGTGGCGGTCGGCGAGATCGGGCTGGACTATTTCGTCGAGACGCTCGATCGCGGACGCCAGCAGTTCTTTTTCGATGCGCAGCTGCGACTCGCCCGCGAATTCGATCTACCGGTGGTTGTGCACGCGCGCCGCGCGGTCGACGCGGTGATCGCCAGCATCAAGAAAACCGGCGGTTTGCACGGCATCGTCCACAGCTTCGCCGGCAGCACGGAACAGGCGGAACAGTTGTGGAAAATGGGCTTCCTGCTCGGCATCGGCGGGCCAGTCACGTACGAACGCGCGCAACGCCTGCGCGGATTGGTCGCGACGATGCCGCTGGAATATCTGGTGCTGGAAACCGATTCACCCGACCAACCCGACGCCGGCTGGCGCGGCCAGCGCAACGAACCTGCACGACTTATTGCAATCCTTGCGGCGGTCGCGGAATTGCGCGGTGAATCGCCGGAAGTGATCGCTGCTGCGACGACTGGGAATGCGATGAGGTTGTTGAAGAAAGCATCGTTGCCCGGCTGAGCGCCTATCGCGGTTGTCTGGTCGGCGCTACAGGCGAACCGCATAGGCGCTGCCGGTGGATGCTTTCGGATGGCGTGAGTCAAGAGCAACAGCCCGCGGACTGTTGCTTTCCAGCCTCCATGACGCCGCATCACGCGCGCGGAAATGGGTCGCTTATCCGGGGTACGGGCATTGCGCCGCATGGATGCGGCGCATGAGCCTCCATGGACGGATTCACGGCGTCCCGTGCGCCGGATAGGCGACCCACGCCACCAGCGCGTGCCGTGAACGCTAAAGGCGCTCAGCCGGACTGGCTTTCAGCAACATCTCCAGCGCCTTGCCGACCGCCGCGAACGCGAACGTCCCGGTGATGTGTGTCGCCGCGCCGAGGCCGGCGCCGCAGTCGAGCTTCAACGCATCGTCCTTGCCGAGTTGCGGCCGCACGCCGCAGACGCTGCCATCGGCCTGCGGATAGCGCACGTTCTCCAGCGAATACACCGCCGGCACGCCGAAATAGCGTGCGTGGTTCTTCGGGAAGTTGAACTCGCCGCGCAGCTTCTTGCGGATCAGCGACAGCATCGCGTCGTGCTCCGTCCGCGACAGATCGCGCACGCGGACCTGCGTCGGATCGCTGCGGCCGCCGGCCGCCCCCACCGTGATGATCGGCTGCTTGCGGCGACGGCACCACGCGATCAGTTCGACCTTGGCGCGGAAGCTGTCGCAGGCATCGAGCACCAGGTCGAAGCCGCCACCGAGCAGCTCCTCCATGTTCGATGGCGTCAGGAACGACTGCACGGCATCGACGCGGATGCCGGGGTTGATCGCGCGGCAACGCTCGGCCATCGCCAGCACCTTCGAATGGCCGTACATGCCTTCCAGCGCCGGCAACTGGCGATTGGTGTTGGACACGCAGAGGTCGTCGGCATCGATCAGGGTCATGTGGCCGATGCCGCTGCGCGCGAACGCTTCCACCGCCCACGAACCGACACCGCCGATCCCGACCACCGCCACGCGAGCGGCGTCGAGGCGCTGCAACGCGCCGCTGCCATAGAGGCGGTCGATGCCGCCGAATCGTTCCCGCAAATCGCTCATCCGCGCATTTTACCGGTGCCGGATTGCCGGGCGGCCATGCTAAGGTTCGGCCACATCAACAAGGAGGGATGCACCGATGTCCACACCCGCCCCGGAATCGCCCAAGAGCGGCTCGGCGAGCATGCGCTATTTCTTCGTCTGGGCGATCGGCCTGGTGCTGGGCATCATCGCCGCGGTGATGATCGGCAACGCGCTGCGGGCGCGCCAGGATCCGCTGCCCAAGGCGATCATGACGGTGCAGAAATTCCACATGCAGGCGCTGAAGCGCAATCTCGAACAGAACCGCTGCGCGGCGACCGACACCATCCCCCACCTGCAAACCCTGCGTCGTACCGCAGACGATCTCGAAGCCGCCTTCCCCGACCTCGCCAAGGACGACCGCTTCGTCAAGCACGCCAGCGACTTCCGCAAGGTGCTGGACGCCTCGCTCGCCTCGCCGCCGATGAACTGCGATGGCGTGAAGCGGACGCTGGCCATGATCGGCGACGAGTGCAAGGCCTGCCACGACGACTTCAACAAGTAACGGCGTGAAGCCGCCTGCACGGCGGTGAACATCGGCTGACGAAAACGGCGCCCCGGCGCCGTTTTCCGTTTGCGGTTTCCAGCCCATTCACGCGTGCGTCGCCATGATCGGAGGCACGCCTTCCCTCCCACTGGAGATCGACATGAACCTGCGCAATGCACTCCTCGCCAGCGGCGCCGCCCTGACCCTTGGCGCATGCGCGACCACCGGCCCGGGCTATGGCAACAACGGCTACAACAACGGTTACGGCAACGGCTATGGCAACGGCGGCTACAACCAGGGTTACTGTGCCGATTGCGGCGTGGTGACGCGCATCGAGGCGGGCTCGGGATCGAGCTCGAACGCACCCACCGGCGCCATCATCGGCGGCATCGTCGGCGCGGTTGCCGGCCGCGAAATCGCCAAGCAAAACACCGACAAGCAGAATCGCCGCAACGTGGCGACGGTCGCCGGCGCCGCGGCAGGCGCAGTGGTCGGCAACGCGATCCAGAACCGCAACCAGAACCAGTACAACGTCACCGTGCGCATGGACGACGGTCGTTACGTCACCGTCTCGCAATCCGACCTCGGCGGCATCCAGGAAGGAACGCCGGTGCGCGTCTACAACGGACGGGCCTGGGCGCGTTGAGGCCGCCATCCCCGTTCGGACAAAAGAAAAGGCCCGCTTGCGCGGGCCTTTTCCACATTGCGTGATGCGTCGGTTGCTTACGCGGCTTCGACGGCGTCGGCCTGCAGGCCCTTCTGGCCCTGGACGACGGTGAAGCTGACGCGCTGGCCTTCCTTCAGGCTCTTGAAGCCGGGCATCTGGATGGCGCGGAAGTGCACGAACACGTCCTCACCATTTTCGCGGCTGATGAAGCCAAAGCCCTT
>JASLDW010000092.1 GCA_030151365.1 Lysobacter sp.
GCCGGCGGCGTCATATCCCATGAAGGTGTTGCTGATCTCCGGCTCGATGGTGCGGCACAACTCCTGGTTGGCGTTGTACATGTATTGCCGGATCACGCTGGTGCCTCCGCCGCTGCGGGTGATCGCCGTCGGCTTGCCGAACACGTCGCGGGCGATCGTGGTGGTCGCACTGTCCGGTGCGTTGATCACCAACGGCCAATCGGTGCTCGGCTGGTCGTAAGCCATGTAGCTCGTGACAGTCTGGAACTGGCGGGGATTGGTGACCCGGGTCTGGAAGCCCGGCAGATATTCCGTCGATGTCGTCAGCAGGCCCTGCTCGCTGTCCTGGCTGACCGATGTCACCCGACCCAAGTCGTCGTAAAACGTCCACACCCCCGTGGTCGGATTGTCGACCGTCGATGGGTAGGAGGTGAAGCTCACGCGTCCCGCGGCATCATAGGCCGTGCGGGTGAAGCGTTGCGTTCCCGCCACGTTGGCCGCGTCATATTCGCGCATCAGCAACGGGCGCCACATGCTGTCGTAATAGGTGGTCTTCACCGCGTTGCCGGTGGTTTCGGTCAGGCGCCAGTGCCCGGCCGGAAGGCCATATTCATCGCTGGGCACCGACACGAAACTGCGTGTGGTGTTTGCCCATGCCGGAGTGTCGCCCGCGGGATAGGTGATCCCGCTTAGCAGGCCCATCGTGTCGTAGCTGTATCCGGTGAAATAGCCATTCTCGTCCGTGACCGACATGATCCAGCCGAAGTCGTTCACCGTCGCCGATTGCGAGGTGCCATCCGCGCGCTGGACCGTCCGTGGAATGCCACGGTACCAGTCGCTGAAGGTGGTCGTGTTGTTGCGTCCGTCCTTGACCGTCGCCAGCGTGCCGTCGGTGTAGTACGTGAATGCGGATTGCAGTTTGCCGAACGCGGATGTCGTGACCGGCAATGCGGTCGTGCCGTCATACGTGGTCGCCGATTGCACGAGCCCCGTGCCGACATCGGTGACCGCAGCCACCTGTCCCAATACCCATTTGGTGGTGTTGTCGGAATAGGTGATGGTTTCGGTCTTGCTGAAGCTTCCCGCAACCGTCGGCAGCGGCGTCGGCGTGGGGGATTCCGAAGGCGGGGGCGCCGATGGATCAACGACCGTGATGTTTGCCGTTCCGGAGTTCGTCGCGCCGCCTGCGTTATCCACGGCCCGCGCGTAGATGCTGTGTGTGCCTGTCGTGCTCGTCCATGCAACACTGTAAGGAGCAGCCGTGCTCGATCCGATCTGGTTGCCATCCACGTAGAACCCGACTTGCGTGATCGTGCCATCGCTGTCCGAAGCGTTCGCGGACAAGGTCACGACATTGCCGGTGATGAAGGCTTGGCCACTGGCTGGATTGGTTAGACTGACCGTTGGCGGAACATTGCCCGGCACGATCGTGACTGTCTGCGATTTGCTTCCAGTACGCCCGATGTCGTTGGTCGAAATGGCACTGAATGTATAAGTCCCAACCGGCAGATTGCTCACCGTGGCTTCCGCGTAATCGCCTCCGGTAGCGATTACGACCCCATCCTTCTTCAGGTTGGTCGTGGTGACGATGTTGTCGCCGGAGTCGACCGCCGATGCCAGCACCTTGATCGTGGCAGGCGCTCCGTAGCTTGGACTGCTAATCGGCGTTACCGTGATCGTCACGACAGGGGAACCTGGCGGCGGCCCCATGGGGGAAGCAATGATTTCCTTCTTGTTTTGGGCGTAAGCTCCGCTGAAAGCGCAGGCGAGAAACAGCAGCGCTGCCATCTTGATTCCGACAGACGCCCGCCCGATCCGTTTCTGCTCGGTCCTGATCATGTCCATTCTGCTCCCCTAATCCGGCTTACGGCGACGGCACGCTGCTTTTCACGACCTTGGTCGGGCGCGCGTAACTGTCGAAGCAATACGGCATACCGCTGCAATCTGACGCTACTGCCCAAGTAAACGCTTGGCCTTGCTGTGTGGTTGTGATCTTTCGTTGCGGGCGGACCTTGCTGGTGAGTTCGAAGTCCCCATAACCCCGCGGACTCCAACCGCTGTAAGACTCGTATGGCGCACTGTTCGGATCGGCGTAGTCGATCTGAACAACGCGCTTTGCCTGCGAGCCATCCCAGCCGTACTCGGTCTTGTACAACAAGCCTTCGTCTACATTTGCCTGATTTCCGAATGTATATCGGGTCTTTACGCCATCGGGGCCTGTCGTCACGACTGAACGCATTGTGGGGGAGCCCCCGGTACATACAACACCGTAATTGGGGTCGGACACTCCGTCCCAGCAATTGTTGGTCGGGCCGTAGGCATATCTCCAGTTCAACCCATTCGCCGGCAGCCCCGGTCCCGTGATCGTCTTGCTTATGACAGCCGGCGTCAAAAATAGATATGGATTGTTGGGTCGTGCGTCTCCTGCGTCGTTATAGACCACGCAATTGAAAACCAGGTGCGAACGCCCCAGTAGAACCCGCCCCAAATTGAACGTTACGGTTGCCCCGGACGGTCCCGTGATGCTGCCTGAACGAGTCGGCGTATTCGAAGCATCGGCATATGCTGTTCGTGCGATCGTGCCGTCCATGCTAGAGCACGAGGAACCATTTGGAGCTAGAGACATGGAGTGCAACGTCCCGAGCCGATAGGTCCACATCGTGTTGTCCGGCAGCGTCACTGTATCCGCGTAATCGGTGCCCATGGCAATGGAATATGCGTACTGCCATGTCCTGGTGCCGTCGCTGACGGTTGCCACTTTCTCGCTATCGGCGGCCACATAGGTGAAATCAAGACGGCGGCCGTCACTACCAAGGATGCTCAAAAGCTGCCATGGATTGTTCGTACTCCAGTTGTAGGTGACCGTGTTGCCGAAACGATCAGTAACTTTCGTCGGAAACAGGAAATAATCATCGCGCCCCAGTATGTATCCAACGGATGCCTGCGGCTGTATCACCACAGACTGGTTTTTCGTTTCCTTTGTACTCGAACCGGCACTGACCAAACCCTGCGCCATGTGAGTCGTTGATTTTTTCAGATGCCCTCGATAGCGAACAGCCATTTGGTTGAGGGTATAGACCACGCCGTTTCGCGTGACTATCTCAAAGCCTTCTCCACCTTGAATGCCGCCTGCGCTGGTAGCGGACAACGTTACGCAACGCGCAACGGCGCCCTCCTTGGTCATCGCGTGATATGCGCCCCCGTCATTTGGAGCATGCTGGTTGCCGATAAATTGCAATAGCTCCGAATCACCGGAGCCGGGCAAATAGAAAAAAGTGCCGTGCCAATATTCATTCGGATCCCACCAAGCATCCCCAGCGTTCACGATAGGCGGCGCACTGTAGGAGGAGCATCGATTTGTCGAGGAATCCTCTGCCACCCAACCATACTCCGAGAACGTGCCATGCACGTTGGGAATATCCAAGGTCCAAAGCCCGAAGTGCCCACCGGAATAGACATCGGCCACCTCAAAGCGTCGCCCGACTCGAACTGGCAGAGCATTGTTGCCTGGTAAATCGACATCGGTCTGGATGATCTCCAGCTTGCCGCTGCTGAGCTCGATATGATCGCCAGCAAAAGTATCGGTCAGCGTACTGACCGCACTGTGATGAGCAATATTCTTGCTGTATTCGTCAGGATTCGTGGCTTGCGCCCAGACAGACGAAGCAAGACAGCACAGCACCACGGCGCAGGCACGCCTGTTGCGTTGAAACATTCCGATACTCCCCTCGAAAATTCCCGAAAGCGCAGCAAAATCCGCACCACTGACGTCCAGAGCGCTTCATTCAATGAGGGTTATAGCCACTTGCGCGACAGGCGGCAAGTACATTTGCAAATGCAGGAGAATTTCATGGTGCGGGCATGTACAGTCTTGCCATGCGCGGGGGAACGAACAATTGGGGAATTGATAAGCGAGATCAATCGATCGCCGGCCTTTGCGCGCTTGTTGTGCATGCACTCGTCATCGTGCTGCTGCTCTCGCACGACGCCGGCAATGGTCAAAGCAATTACAAGGGGAAAAGCACCGGTCGTGGCGACAGTCTCGTCGCCTATCCGATGCTGCTGACACCTTCGGCAACCAAGGTGGAAGCTGTTTCACGAACAGCGATTCCAGCTGCAATGGATTCTTCGCCAGCCAAACCGGCTGATCCTGTCGCGGTCCAAGCGCCATCGATTCCAAATCCGGACATTTCTCGACAAAGCGTCCAGCGCGTTCTGGATACCGATGTCGATGCACACCAAAAGCAGGAGTCCCGGAATTCGGGCCAGAAGCTGCCGGCAACCGCAAGCAGCGCCGCATCGGCTTCAAGCGGCGGCGGCGCCGGAAACGATCTTCTTGCCAGCTACCAGGCCGCCATGCGCGCAGCCATCTTCAGGACATGGCAAGGCCTGTCGAGGAAGCCATATCCAAACGGGTGCGCCATCCACCTCAGCCAGAATCCCGGCGGAGCCGTCACTGCGACGTCGGCAGCCGCCTGCGGGCTTTCCAGGGAAGACCGGCTTCAACTGGAAGCCGCGGCATTGATGGCCCAACCGATGCCCTATGCGGGATACGAGTCCGTCTTTTCCCCTGAAACGGATTTGATCCTCTGACAGGATCGAATCGCGATCACGGCGACTGCAGGCGGAAACTCACTTCTGTTTCTGCTTCGCCCGCAACGGCTCCATCCCCTTGAACTTCGCGCCGTATTCGTCGGTGAGCTTGCGAGCTTCCATCGGGTCGCGGATCAGCGTCGGCGTCAGCAGGACGATGATTTCGCTGCGTTCGGCGATCTGGTGCTTGGTGCCGAACAGTCCGCCGATCACCGGGATGCGGCTCAGGCCGGGAATGCCGCTCGAACCATGCGTCATGCCATCGCTGATCAGGCCTGCCAACATCACCGTATCGCCACTCTGCACCGCTGCTCCGGTCTGCAGCCGGCGCGTATCGATGCGCACGTTGCCGTTGCGATCGGCGGCGCTGCCAGGGCTGCTGACTTCCTGAACCAGGTCGAGGAAGACCATGCCGTCGCGGGTGACGCGCGGACGCACCTTGAGGATGGTGCCGGTGTCCATGTACTGCACTTGCGAGTAGGTGGTATTGCCGGTGCCCGTCCCCGGGTTTACCGTCACCGACGAAATCGGAATGCGGCTACCGACATTGAGTACGGCCTCCGTGTTGTTGCGCACGACCACTGATGGCGTCTGCAACAGGTGCACGTCGGTCACCTGGTCGAGCGCGGTGATGACCGCGGCGGAGTTGCCGCCGATGAGGTTCACCAGCAGCCCGGAATTGCTGTCGATGCCGTTGCCGTCGCCGGTGCTGTAACCGCCACCGACCGCCAGATGGCTGCGCGCGTTGGCCGCGCCCTGGTAGATCGAGGGGATCATGTTGCCGAAATACCAGTTGACGCCGTACTTCAGGTCGCCGGTGAGCTTGACCTCGACCACCTGCGCCTCGATATGGACCTGCAACGGCATCACGTCGAGTTTCTCGATGACTTCGCGGATCGATTTCCACGCCGCCGGACTCGCGCGCACCAGGATCGCGTTGTTCTCGTCCACCGCCGAAACGCCGACGTCGTCGCGCCCGACCTTGAAACTCGCCGACGTCACGCCGTTGTTGCGCTGGGGCAATGCCATCTGCCCGATCTGGGCGCCGCCGGTCGCTCCTCCATTGCTGCCGGTGATCTGCGCTGTGCTGACCCCCGTTTCCATGCCACCGTCGGTGATCTGGGTCGACTGCAATCCCGGCATCAGGCTCGGCGATTGCGCCTGCCCGTTCTGGTTGTTGCTGTTGCCGCCGCCAAAGACTTCGGAGAGACGCTGCGCCAGGTCGCGCGCGCTGATGTAGCGCAATTCCTGGGTGTAGAGCCGGCTTCCACCGCCGCCACCACCACCGTCAAGACGATCGATCCACTGCTGGATGCGGTCGAGATAACCCGGTTGCGCGGCGATCACCATCACCGCGTTGGCGGATTCCAGCGGCATGAAGCGGAACATGCCGGCGCCCGGGCTCTTGCTCTGTTCGCCGAACACGCGCTCGAGGTCGGCCACCACCTTCGCGGCATTGCCGCCCTGCAGCGGATACACGCCGACCGACATGCTGGCCATCCAGTCGACGTCGAAGGTCTGGATGGTGCGTTCGTAGTTGGCGAGTTCGGATGAAGTGCCGGCGAGCGTGATCACGTTGCGCGCGCTGTCGACGCCGACGATCGCGTTCGGACGCGCGTAGGGCTCGAGGATCTTCTTCATCTCGCTGGCCGAAACGTAGCGCAACCGCTCCGGGCGCACCTGGTAACCGGCGGCGGAACCGCTGCCGCGCGGCGACACCATGCCGCTGTTGAGCGCCTGGTCGGCCGGCACGATGTTGTAGCGGCCACCGCTGTAGATCATCCGCGCGTTGTTCCAGCCGAGCACGGTATCCAGCAGTTGCAGCGCTTCCGCGTGGGTCACCGGCTTCGGCGTGTTGAGCGTCACCGTGCCCTGCACCGCCGGCGAAATCGCGTACTTCTGCCCGAGCATGTCGCCGAGGATCACCGCGACCACGCTCTGGATCGGTTCGCCCTGGAAATTGAAGCTGGTCGACCCGCGCTGGCGCGAGACCGGCGCGGTGCTGCCGCTCAGCGGCGCGGTGTCGCGCAACGGCGGCTGACTGCCGCGACGGATTTCCGGTTGCGGGCCGGACAGGTCCTGGCTGTCGCTCACCAGATCCTTGTTGGTGCTGCCGGCGGACGCGGCTGCGGCATGGCTGAGGTCGGCATTGCGCCGCACGTCGGGCACGGGATTGGAAGCGCACGCCACCAGCAGGCAGGTGAACGCGGAGAGAAACAGTACGCGGATGTTCATGTCGTTCGATGTCCCGTCAATGCCTGGCGGAAGAAGAGGATTGTTGTTGCTGCGCTTTCCTCGCAGCCTCGATGCGCTGGCGCACCGCTTCGACCTGTTGCTGCTGGGCAGGCGTTCCCTGCGCGCCGATCGGCTGTGGCGGCACGGCATTCGCATCCGCCGCGGGTTGCGCCGGATTCTTCGCGGCAGGCGGCGGCGATGCGCCCATCGGTGGCGCCGTCGGTACCTGGTCGGCCATCGCGGGCGGCGGCATGCCATCGGGGCGCGGCACTTCCAGCTTGAGGATCTTTTCCTCGCTGCCGGACTGGAAGCGCGCCGTCTTCGCGGTGAGTTCGACCAGCCGCCAGCCCGGTGCATCCGGAACCTCCTGGCCCAGGCGCACGCGCACCGGCTGCTGTTGTCCCGGTTTCTGCAACGATGCCGCGCTCAGTTCCGCGGAACGCACGATGCCGGTCAGTGCGGCATCGAAGCTGCTGGCCCCGGCTCCGCCGGCATCGCCCGGTCCGCCCAGATCGACGCTGCGCGGCTTGCGGTCGCGGAAGAACAGCGGCCGCGCCCAGGCCGGATCGGCATCATTGAGCGCATTCCTGGCCTGCGCGGGCGTTGCAGGATAGGCGGGAAACGCCGAAGCAGCGGATGTCGCCACGACTGCGGGCGCCGGGCGCGGCCCGAGCAGGGTCCAGCCCAGCACGCCCAGGCTGGCCACGGCCAGTCCCAGCAGCACGCGCGTGGCGATCGGCGCGGAGGCGAACCGCATCATTGCGCTCCCGTTGCAGGCATGGCCTGGCGCTGGAATCCGTACACCACCATGTTGATGTCGAGCGCGCCCTGGCCCGAGGCCATGGCGCTCATCGGCATGTCGGCGGGCGCCGCGATGTTGAGCGTGTCGACGAACATCGCCGGGCGCGCCGACTCGATCGCCTGGCTCAACTGCAGCCATTCGCTGTTGCCGCAATGCATGCGCACGTTCACCGCGACGCGCTGCGCATCCGCGCTTTCCCCCGGCGCAATCGGCGTCTGGCTGTCGATGCGGCAACGCCTGCCTTCGCCCCCGATGGTGTTCAACGCATCCTGCAGGCGTTGCATCATCCCGGCGATGGCCTGGTCGCGCGTCGGCTCCGGCAACAGCAGCGGCTCGCGGCTCGCGGCCTGGTTCGCCGCCTGCAACGCGGTTTCCAGTCCCGGGCGCGACCGCAACACCGCCTCCACCCGGTCGCGGCGTTCCAGCAATTGCGTGTAGCGCGCGTGCTGCAGCGACCACGGCCGCCACCAGCACGCATAGGCCAATGCAACGATCGCGAGAACGACGATCGCCGCGAGCACGCTGGCGACGGCGCGACGGCGCTTTTGCGCGGGCGTCAGCCAGCCGTCGGGGAATGCCGGCTGCGCGCTCATCGCGCCCCCCTCTGTTTCAGGCGCATGGCGATGGTGAAACGTTCGCGGCCATAACTGGCGCCGCCCATGCTCCCGCCCGACAGCGACGGCGCTTCCCACAACGGATTCGCCTGCAGGTACGACATCGCCGTGGCCGCGGATGCGCCCTGCCCGGACAACTGCATCTGTCCGTCCTGGATGCTCATGCGTTCGACATAGACGCTGGCCGGCAGGCGTTCGGCCAGCGCATCGAGGATCACGGCGAGATCGGCGCGGCGCGCCTGTTCCGCCTGCACCTTCTTCGCGCCGCCGACGAGATCGTCTAGACGCTGGCGCTGCAGCGTGATCGCACGCGCCTGGTCCGACTGCTGCTTCAGGCCCGCATCCAGGGCGTCGGCGCGCAGGCGCGCATTGGCGACGCTGCGCCATGCCGTCAGCGACAACGCGATCGCCACGATCGCCAGCAACCCGAGATTGATCCGGCGCCACGGTCGATGCAGCGGCGCGCGGTCTTCCAGCAGGTTCACGCCGAGCGGCTGGCCGTCGCCATCGGCGACATCGACGCCATGCAACGCCACGCCGAGTTCCTGCGCGGCGCGTTCCACCAGCGGATCGAGGCGCGCCTTCGGCACCGCGAGCAATTCCGCGACGATGCGCTTGCCGGCGACATCGAGCTCGGTCACGCGCGCATCGAAGGCGACGTCGTTTTCGGCGTACGGCGTCTGCCGGTCGATGTCGTAACGGGCGGTCTGGCGCAAATGGTCCACGGCGGCCAACGGAAGTTGCAGCGTCGCGCGCACGGCGTGGCCGCCATCCAGCAACAACCAGCGCGGCGAATCGGGGTGGCGCGACAACGCCTCGCGCAACGCGACGGTGGAAGTCGCCGGCACGCCGTTGCCGATCCAGCCCGTCCAGCCTTCGGCGTTCGGCCGCAGCCAGAATTTCGTTGCCGGCGGGCACCAGCGCGCGCGCGTGGCCGGCTTGAGCCACAGCATCAATCCGCCCATCCACCCGTCGAGAAGCCCCGGTCCAGACGCCATCGATCGACGGAACCACCGTGTTGGTATCACTGCTGCCAACGCCCGTGCTCCCATGCCAGCCATCTGACCTCGATGCCGCCATCGTAACGCGGCGTCCACTGCAGCACGACCTGGACCCGCCCCGGGGGCCGATCGGCACGGCTGGCCACCGCGTCGATGTCGTACAGGCCGCTGCCATTGGCGTTGCCGACCGGCGTTCCCGCCGCCTTGCCCGCGGCCACCAATGCGCTGCGCATCCGCGCGTCGGCGGACGCGATGTCCGGCAATGGACGTCCGCTGTAGACCGTCAGCTCCGGCGCCAGGCGCGCCAGCGTTTCCGGGGCAACGCCGGGCAGTTGCGACAGCGAGGCGACGTTGAACAGGCGGGTCGGCATGTCGTTGCCCCCCGCGCCCTCCTGCCGGGACAGGCGCGCCGCGCGCATCGCGCCCACGCCGTTGATCACCGCGGAGATCTGGTCGGGCGGGATGTCCTGCAATTGCATCAGCGCGCGCAAGACGTCGGGATCGCCGGCATTGAGATCGAACTTGCCCCACTCGTCGCGGATGGTGATGGTCAGTTCGTGGCCGTTGTAATTCCAGGCGTGCGGCTGGCCGTCGGGTCGCCAACGCTGTTCGCCCAGGCCGGCATCCATGCGGGCGACGGCATAGTTGATTCCGGCGCGCGCCGCGGCCTCCGCTTCGACGCGATCGCCCAGCGTGGAGGATTGCAAGTGCCGGTTCGACGCCGCCAGCGCCAGCATCGCGATCGCCGCGACCATCAGCGCGATCAGCCACATCACCAATGGCAACGCGAATCCGTCGTTGGCCGACCTCGTCTTCATTGCCCGCCGCTTCCCGACAGCGGCAGGCGCACGCGGATCGGCGGCCACTGCGGACCCGACACCGGCGTCACCGCGACCTCGATCCATTCCGGCAATACGCCCGGCGTCGCCCAGCGCGAATTCCACTCGGTGATTTTCCCGTCCGGGCCATGCCCGCGATACCGGAAGCGCACCTGCTTCAGGCCATCGGCCACCGTGGTTTGCGGACCCGGTTCGCAATCGCGGAACTCGCCGCGATCGCGCGGCGCACCCGCGCGCAAGCACAGCGCCACGCCATCGCGCCCCTGCACCGCCTGCAGGGTCTGGCGGAATGTCCCGCCGGCGCCGACATAGGCGCGCACGTTGCCGACATAGGCCATCTTGCGATCGGTGCCGATGAACAGCACTTCGCTGCCGTCGCCGGCGAGGAACGGCGTCGGCGTGATCGCGGCCAGGCGTTCGCGAATCGCGGTGGAAGCCGCGTCGCGGACCTCGGCCTGGCGAATCTGGCGATCGCTGCGTTCGCGCCCCATCCACAGGCCGCGCAGGGAAGCGCCGGTCAGCGTGATCGCCAGCGCCAGCAGCACCGTGGCCAGCAGCAGTTCCAGCAGGGTGAAACCGCGTTGCGCATGCAGGGGCGGACGCATCGTCATGGCGGCGCCGCTCCCGGCGGTTTCGGTGTCGGCGGGCGCAGCGTGCGGGTGTCGAACGATCGTTCGGCATCGCCATCCATCCAGCTCAGGCGCATCCGCACTTCCAGCAAGCCGCCACCGTTGCCGTTGTTGCGCGCGTTCACCACGCCCGCCGGATCGGTCCACGGCACGACCTCGCGACGCCAGCGGAACGCATGGTCCGGCGTCTCGCCGGCCTGCACCCCCGCGACCAGCGGCTGCGCCAGCGCTTCGTCGGACAGGCTCTGCGCCCACAACGCCGCGCGGGCATGCGCGTCCGACCACGCCGCCTGGCGATAGGCGCGACTGGCGATCGACAGGCACATCGTCAACGCCAGCGCCATCAACGCGAACGCCACGATCAGTTCGATCAGGGTGAAACCGCGCTGCCGCGTCATGGCGCGGAATCCCGCTGCAACACCACTTCGCCGGTGATCCAGTTGACGTCGCTGCGCCAGCGCTGGCCGTTGCGTTCGAGGGTGACGCGGCCGCCACTGGATGCGCCATCGGGGAAAAACACGATCGCGCCCTGTTGCGGACTCGATGACAGCTCGCGCGCGCCCGTCATCGAAACCTCGAGATCCGCATCGAGCGGATGCATGTTCCGCCCCGCCACATACCAGCGATGCTGTTTCGGCTCCAGCACGAAGCGCTGCGGCACCTGGCTGCGCATCGCTTCGATGCGCGCCTGGCGCAGGCCCATCGCGATCTGCTGCGCGGCGTCGCGCAGGCGCTGGCCGCCGCTGTTGCGCGAGATGGTCGACGCCACCAGCGCGGTCGCGATCGCCACCAGCGCCATCACCAGCATGATCTCGATCAGGGTGAAGCCATGTTGCGCGCGCGACATCTCTTCAGCCGCGCGTCATTCCGAAGACAGGTCGGCATCGACACTGGTTCCGCCCGGTGCGCCGTCGCGGCCGAGGCTGGTCAGCGTGAACGGCTTGCCGTTCTGCCCGGGCACCTGGTACTGCAGGTCGTGGCCCCACGGATCCTTGAGATCGGACTCTTTCGCATAGGGGCCGAGCCAGCCGACGGCGCCGCTCGACGGCGCCTTCGCCAATTCGTCGAGCTTGGCCGGGATGTGGCCGGTATCGGCCTTGAACTGTTCGATCTTGTCGGCGGTGGTCTGCAATTGCGCCTTGGCGAGATTGACCTTGGCGCGATCGCTGCCGCCGAGGATGCGCGATGCCGCGAACGCCACGATCGCGCCGATCAGCATCACCACCAGGATGATTTCGATGAGGGTGAAGCCGCCTTGCTGGCGGGCGGACGCCGACATGGCGGGACGGTGGCGGAAATCGTTGGGCATGGCATTCATCCGATGACGGAGGTGAGGTCGTAGAGGGGAACGAGGATCGACATGACGACGGCGCCGATCAGCACGAACATCAGCACGGTGACGGCCGGCACCAGCGCGGCGAGCACGCGATCGAGCCGGGTGCGGATGTCGGCGGCCAGCGTGTCGGACGCCTTCAGCAGCATGCGGTCGAGTTCGCCGGCCTCTTCGCCGATGCGCGCCATCTGCAGCGGCAGGCGCGGGAAATGCGGCTCCGACGACCACGCGTCGGAAAAGCGCGTGCCGCTGCGCACGAGGTCGTCGACGCGCGCGGCGGAATCGAGGAATTGTCCGTTCGACAGCACCGCGCGCGAAATCCGCAATCCCTGCACCAGGTGGACGCCGCTCGCCAGCAAGGTCGCCAGCGTGCGCAGGTAGCGCTCCGCTTCCATCTTCGCCAGCAGCGGGCCGATCCAGCGCGTCGACAGCAGTCGCTGTTCGACCAGGCGCTTCGAGGCCGGCTGCTTCAGCCAGACATTGAACACGAGCAGCGCCGCGAACACGATGCCCGCGATCACCATCCACCAGCGGCGCACCGCCATGCCGAGGCCGAGCACGATCTTCGAGAACCACGGCAGCTCGGCGTGCAGGTTGGCGTACATGTCGGCGAATTGCGGCACCACGTAGGCGAGCAGGAACGCCATCGACAACAGCACCGTCACCAGCAGGATCACCGGATACACCAGCGCATTGATCACGTTGCGGCGGAATTCGGACGCGCGCTCCAGGTGCTCGGCGAGTCGCGCCAGCACCTGCGGCAGCACGCCGCCCGCCTCGCCGGCGCGCACCATCGCGCAATACATCGTCGAGAAGATTTGCGGATGGCGGCCCAGCGCATCGCTGAGGGCCGAACCGCCGCGCACTTGGTCGCGCACGTCGCCAACGGCGGCGGTGAGCGCGGGATTGCCGCCGGCATCGAAGAGGATGCCGAGCGCGCGATCGAGCGGCTGTCCCGCCGACAACAGCGTCGACAACTGCTCGGTCAGTGCCACCAGTTCCGGCAGGCGCACGCGGTTGCGCGCCTTGCGCCAGTTCCAGCCGATGCCGTGCAGGCCGCCGGCGCCGCTCGGCGCGATGTCCATCGGCACCCAACCCTTGGCCTGCAGCGCCTCGACCACTTGCGCCTGCGCCGCGGCCTCGAGGGTTCCCGATTGCAACTTGCCCGATCCATCCAGCGCGCGGAAATCGAATTGCATCACTCGCGATCCGCTTGCGTCACGCGCATCACTTCCTCGAGCGTGGTCAGTCCCGCCAGCGCCTTGCGGATGCCGTCCTCGGCCATGCTGGCGCTGCCTTCCTCGCGGGCGATGCGTTCCAGTGCGCCGGTCGCGGCGTTCTCCATCACCGCGCGACCCAGCGCATCGCTCATCTTCACCAGTTCGGCGATGGCGACGCGCCCGCGATACCCGGTCGGCGTCAGCGCCGACGGCACCGGGCGATGCAGCACGATGTCGCCGTGCGGCTGGTAGCGACGGAGGTTGAAGCGCTCGATCTCGGCTTCGCTGGCGGGATACGGCTGCGCATGCGTCGGCTCGATCCGGCGCACCAGTCGTTGCGCCAGCAGGGCATTGACGGTCGATGCGACCAGATAGTTCTCGATGCCCATGTCGCGCAGGCGCGTCAGGCCGCCCGCTGCGGAATTGGTGTGCAGGGTCGAGAGCACGAGGTGGCCGGTCAGCGCCGACTGGATCGCCGTCCGCGCGGTCTCGATGTCGCGCATTTCGCCGACCAGGATGATGTCCGGATCCTGGCGCACGATGCTGCGCAGCGCGTGGGGGAAATCGAGGCCGATCTGCGGCTTCACCTGGATCTGGTTGACGCCGTCCATCCGGTATTCGACCGGATCCTCGACGGTGATGATCTTGACGTGCGGCGTGTTGAGCTGGCTCAACGCCGCGTATAGCGTCGTGGTCTTGCCGGAACCGGTCGGCCCGGTCACCAGCACGATGCCGTGCGGCTGGCGCAGCACCTCTTCGAACTGCATGCGCAGATGATCGGAGAACCCCATCTGCGCGAGATCGAACTGCACCGCCTCGCGATCGAGCAGGCGCAGCACCAGCGACTCGCCGTGCGCGGTCGGGATCGTGCTCGCGCGCAGGTCGAGTTCGCGCCCCTGCACGCGCAACTGGATGCGTCCGTCCTGCGGCAGGCGGCGCTCGGCGATGTCGAGCTTGGCGAGGATCTTGAAACGGCTCAGCACCGCGGCGGCCAGCGCATGCGGCGGCGCGTCCATCTCCTCGAGCACGCCATCGATGCGATAACGCAATTTCAGCTGGCGTTCGAACGGTTCGAGATGGATGTCGGACGCGCCGAGTTCGGCGGCACGCTGCAGGATCTGGTTGACGATGCGGATGACCGGCGCTTCCGACGCCATGTCGCGCAGGTGCTCGACGTCCTCGAGATCGCCGCCCTCGCCTTCGCCGTCCGCTTCCGCGTCGGGCGTCGCCTCCGGGTACCAGCGATCGAGCAGCGCGGTCACCGCCGAACGCGGCGCCACCTTGACCTTGAGCGATTGCTCGGTCGCGACCCGCAATGCATCGATCGGCGCCTGCAGGTGCGCCTGCGCCGCCCACACTTCCAGGCCATCGGCGTCCATTCGCACCGGCACCAGCTGGAACTGGCGCAGGAAGCGGGTGGACACGGCACTGGTTTCGGGCGCCAGTTCCGGCGCATTCGCCGGATCGGCCAACGGCAGTTGCAGCACGCGCGCGGTCGCTGCGGCCTGGCGCTGCTCGGACAGCAGGCCGAGCTTCTCCAGCATCGACAACACGCCGACACCGGGCTCCTGCAATGCTTCCGCGCGACGCAATTCATCCGGGCGCAGATCGCCGCTTTCCAGCAATGCGGACACGATGGCGGCTTCGGCGTTCATGATGATGATCAATTGCCCCGGACATGCGAACGGCCTGCGAATGCAGGCCGTCCGATCATGCCACGTCGCTCATTTGACGGGCAATCAATTGACAGAGACGGCACTCCACGCCGAAGCGACTGCGTTGTACTGGGTCGAACCGCTGCCGTAGAGATCGCGCGCGGCATTCAGCGTCGCCGTGCGTGCACCCGGATAGGTGGTGTTGGAGGTCATGTAGGTGGTCAGCGCCTTGTAC
This sequence comes from Lysobacter sp., assembly GCA_030151365.1. Lineage (GTDB taxonomy): Bacteria > Pseudomonadota > Gammaproteobacteria > Xanthomonadales > Xanthomonadaceae > Solilutibacter. The sequence goes on from JASLDW010000092.1 coordinate 15,136, forward strand.
CAGATCCGCTGCGCCGCATCACGACCGATGCCGCCGGCCGCCGTGTTGCCGTTGCATACCAGTTGCGACGGCGTGTAGCTGAAGCCGCTCGGATTCACCGCGCCTTGCGCCAGCAGATAGAAGAAATGGTTGCCCACGCCGGAACTGTAGTGCGGGTCGAGGCCGGAAACGGACGAGCTGTAGCAGTCGGCCGATCCTCCGTCCCGCGACGGCTTGAACATGTAGCGCAGCGCCGTGGTGCCGCTCGGGTTGCTGCGCCAGATCTTCTCGCCGATCAGGTAGTCGCCCGGGTCGGAGGCATTGTTGGCGTAGAACTCGACCATCGTGCCCATGATGTCGGAGTTCGCCTCGTTGAGGCCGCCGGCATCGCCGGTATAGGCCAGGCCGGCGGTCGCTTCGGTCACGCCATGGCTCATTTCATGGCCGGCGACGTCGATCGCCACCACCGGATACCACGTGCTGTCGCCCTTGCCGTAGGCCATGATCTTGCGCGTGCCGCCATACCAGCCGGCATTGCCGCCTCCGCTGGAGGAGCAGGAGCTGTTGTAGCAGAACACCACGTTGACGACGCTGGTCACGCCCTTGCCGTCGTTGAAGATGCCGCTGCGGCCGAAGGTGTTCTTGTAATAGTCCCAGGTCTTGGAGATCCCGTAGTACGCGTCCGCCGCGGAGCTCACGACACTCGAGGTGCTGTTGTTGCCCCAGATGTTGTCGGCATCGGTCATGATCGCGTTGCGTTCGAGGTAGTACAGGTCGATGTTGCTGCCGCCGCCATTGCGCGTGTTGCCGTTGCCGCGCGTCGGGTCGGTCATCTGGTACGTGCTGCCCGTGTAATTCGTGGTGATGCCGACATTGCCGACGAACAGGGTCTTGCCGGTGCCGGTGGCGGCGGCCGTCTCGAACTGGTTCCAGCCGTCCAGCACCTGTCCGGTGCGGGCATCGACGAAATAGCGCATGTCGCCAAAGCCGTGGTCATTGGTGCCGACGACGTTGATCTCGTAGGCCAGTACCGGCGCCGCGCCGCGCGCGTACACCACCAGGCCCTTGTTGGAGATGTCGCGGACCGTGCCGTTGAACCTCACGCCGGCGGCCACCTGGGCCGCATCCGCGGACACCGTCGGCTTCAGGCCGGGACGGTTCTTGGACAACAGGGTGTGGCTGGTCTGCTTGAGGCTGCCGTCCTTCGAATGCACCACCACGTCGCCGCCGATCACCGGCAGGCCGTTGTAGTAGCGATCGAAGCGCACGTGCTCGCTGCCGTCGGCATCGACGACCGCATCATGCTGGACGAAGGTGTCGCCGCTGGCGCGGTTGACCCAGCCCGGATGGGAATCGATCAGGCCCTGGGCGCGGCTGGCGGCGAAGGCGTTCGGCGCAGCCTGGACCGCGGTCGAGGCGAGGATCGTGGCGATGGCGAAACTGATGTGGCGCATTTGCATGGATTGGAACTCCCGGATTCTGGTTATCGGAGGCGAGGGGAGACAGCAATGGATCATCAGAAAGGGGCGGACACGGTTCCGCCATCACAAGACAAAGGTGATGGGCGACACAAAATCTGGCCCCGCGACTTCTATAACAGACAAATCCGGCCGGCCTCAATCCGCCAGGCCCATTCATGAAATTTTTGTAATTTCGCGCCGTCAACCCGACGCAAGAACGGCCTGCATGCGCAGGCCGTTCGATCTTGCCAACGGTTCGCTCGAACTCAGTTGACGGACACCGCGCTCCATGCCGAGGCGACGCCGTTGTACTGGGTCGACGCCGAACCGTAGAGGTCGCGGGCGGCGTTCAGGCTGGCGGTGCGGGCGCCGGCATAGTTGGTGCTGGAGGTCATGTAGACCGTCAGCGCGCGATACCAGATCTTCTGCGCGGCATCGCGGCCGATGCCACCCGCCGCGGTGTTGCCGTTGCACACCAACTGCGACGGCGTGTAGCTGAAGCCGCTCGGGTTCACCGCGCCTTCGGCCAGCAGGTAGAAGAAGTGGTTGGCCACGCCCGAGCTGTAGTGCACGTCCAGCGAACCGACGCCGGAGCTGTAGCAGTCCGCCGAGGCGCCGTCGCGCGACGGCTTGAACATGTAGCGCAGCGCCTTGGTGCCGGTCGGGTTGCTCATGTAGAGCTTCTCGCCGATCAGGTAGTCTGGGGTGTCGTTCGGGCTGTTGGCGAAGAATTCGACCATGGTGCCGAAGATGTCCGAGGTCGCCTCGTTGAGGCCGCCGGATTCGCCGGAATAGGTCAGGTTGGCGCTGCGGCTGGTCACGCCGTGGCTCATCTCGTGGCCGGCGACGTCGATCGCCACCAACGGGTAATAGCTGGTGCCATCGCCATCGCCGTAGGACATCGCGAACAGCGAATCCGACCAGAACGCATTGACGTACTTGCGGCCGTAATGGACGCGGCTCAGCGCACCCTTGCCGTCATTGGCGATGCCGTTGCGGCCATGCACCGCCTGGTAGTAATCCCAGGTCTTGCCGACGCCGTACAGGGCATCGCCGGCGACCGTGGCGGCATCGGACGTGGTGCCGTTGCCCCAGGTGTTCACGGTCGAGGTGTAGAGCGTGCCCGAACCGCTGGTGCGATTCTTCAGATTCGTCACGTAGTTGCCGCCGCGCGAGTTGTCGCGCATTTCGTAGCCGCCGGTAATGCTGTTGGTGGTGATGCCCACCGTGCCCGACATCAGCGTGTTGGCGGTTCCCGCGGCGTTGGCGGTATGCACGCCGTCCCACTGCTCGAGGATCGCGCCGGAGTTGGCGTCGACGATGTAATGCATTTCGGTCGGCGTCTGGTCGCCACGCACGCCGTTGAAGGCGACTTCATAGGCGAGGGCCGGCGATGCGCCACGGCCATAGACCACCTTGTTCGCGGTCGGGACGCCTTCGAAACCGGTGCCGAACTTCACGCCGGCGGCGGTGATCGCCTGCTCCGCGCTCAGCCTGGCCGCCAGCGACGGACGACGGGAGGTCATCATCCCCTGGCTGGTCTGCTTGAGGTTGCCGTTCTTCGAATGCACCACCACGTCGCCGCCGATCACCGGCAGGCCGTTGTAGAGGCGATCGAAGCGCACATGCTCGCTGCCATCGGCATCGATGGTGGCGTCACGCTGGACGAAGGTATCGCCGGTGGCCCGGTTGACCCAACCCGGATGGGAGTCGATCAGGCCCTGCGCGCGGCTGGCGGCGAAGGCGTTCGGCGTGGCCTGGACTGCGGTCGAGGCGAGGACGGCGGCGATGGCGAAACTGATGTGACGCATTTGCATGGGTTTGGAACTCCCTGATTCTGGTTATCGGAGGTGAGGGGAGCAGCGGGATCATCATGAATGGGGCGCAAGAAGCACCACATCTCGTCCTGAATGAGATGAATGCCTCAAAAAGAGCCCCGCCAGTTCTATAACCGACGGTTTTGGACGAAACAATCTGAACGCCCCATTCATGAATGTTTTGTCATGTTCACGTCAAAACCCATGGCGTCCGGAAAACGGTGAAACCGCCTTTACTTGACGTCGAATTCGCGAATCTGCGCCTCGCCTCCATTCAGGCTGACCTCGGCCTGATACCGGCCCGGAGCCAGGCCTTTGCTGTCATGCAGCGTGAAATCGTTGATGCCCGTCCCGCTGAACGATTCATCCTTGGTCTCTTCATGCGCCACCTTGCCGCCGGGACCGACGAAACGCACCGCGAGTTTTCCGGCAACGGTCGCGGCGTTGTCGCCGGTATTGGTCGTCACCGCCACGTAGACCGTGTCGCCCGGCGCAAACGTGCTGTCGGGATCGCTGATGGCCTGGTCGGGCCCGACCGCCTTGCCGAGGTCGACCCCGGTGATCGCCACGCTCGCCGACGATGCCAAGGCAGGCGCAGGCGCCTGATCCTGTTTCGCGGCCACCATGGGCTTCGCCGCTTCGGCGGGCGCTTCCTTCTTGCCGCAGGAGGAAACCGCGAATGCGAGACCGGCGGACACGGACAGGATCAGACAACGGCGGGCGATGCTTGGATTCATGGATGGCAGCCTGTTGGGGTTGGGGGATGGGTTTCAGCGTTGCAGGTCGAAGACGACCTGGACGTGCTCGATGAAATCGATTTGCGGTTGCAGGTAGCGCGCGGGCTCCTTGCTCGCCCCCGTGACGGTGATCGTTCCGAGTTCGTTGCCGCGTTGGTAATAATTGGTGGTTCCGGATCCCGCGCTGCCCTGGAATCGTGTGATCGGGTCGATCCTAACTCAACCGAGGTGATGCAATCCGAGGTATTCGGTCGACTGCATTTCGATCAGGCGCGAGGTGGTGCGTTCGAACATCGCGGCGAGGCGCGTGCCGCGATACAGCTCGACCGGAATGGCGTCCGCGGCGCACACCAGCTTGACGCGGCGGTCGTAGAACTCGTCGATGGCATTGATGAAGCGCCGCGCGGGATCATCATTGTTTCCGTCGAACACCGGGATGCCGCCGACCAGTACGGCGTGGAATTCCTGGGCGATCTCGATGTAGTCGCTGGTGCCGCGCGGGCCATCGCACAATGCGGCGAAGTCAAACCATGCCAGGCCCTTGCTGCGCGCGCGCACCGGAATGCGCCGGCCTTCGATGGTGAGCCCGGCATCGCGATGGGCGTCATCACCTCCGAGTTCGTGCCAGCGCCGTTGCAGCCACGCGTCCGATTGCGCGTCCAGCGGTGCGCGGTACACCGGCGAGCGCGTCAGCGCGCGCAGGCGATAGTCGGTCTCGCTGGGGATCTCCAGCACGCGGCAATGGCGTTCCAGCAGGTCGATCGCGGGCAGGAAGCTCGCGCGCTGCAGGCCGTCGCGATACAGGTTGATGGGCGCGGTGTTCGACGTGGTCACCAGCGTCGTGCCGCCATCGAACAGGCCGCGCAACAACCGCGACAGCAGCATGGCGTCGCCGATGTCGGTGACGACGAATTCATCGAGCACCAGCACCTGCAGCGTCTCGCGCCACTCGCGCGCGATGATGGCGAGCGGGTCTGCCTCGCCTGCGTGCATGCGCAGCCGCGCGTGCAGTTCGCGCATGAAGCGATGGAAATGCGTGCGCTGCTTGCGCGCGATCGGCAGGCCATCGTAGAAGAGATCGACCAGGAAGGTCTTGCCGCGACCGACGCCGCCCCACAGGTACAGCCCGGGGACTTCACGCTTCGCCGCATCGCCGCCGAACAATCGCGAGAACAGGCCCGATGCCCGCGCCGGCTCGGCCACCAGTTCGCGATGGATGCGATCAAGCTCGATCAACACTTCGCGCTGGGCGGGATCGTCTTGCCAATCGCCGCGCGCCACGCCTTCGGCGTAACGCTGGCTCGGCAACGGCGCCGCTTCCGCGCTCATGCCTGGGATGGGAGCACGGACCGCGCCCACTGCTGGATCGCGTGGCGCAGGTCGATCAGCTTGCGATGGAAGAAGTGCGAGGTCTCGGGCATGCGCACCAGCGTCGGCGGATGCGGCAAGGATCCGATCCAGTCGAACACCGCCTTGGGTTCGACGATCTCGTCGGCCTCGCCCATCACCACCAGCCACGGCACCCGCGGCAGTTCGATCGTGGCGAAATCCCAACCACGGCCGGCCACCGGCGGCGCGATCGAGATCACCGCGTCGGCACGCAGTTCCACCGCGTTCTTCAGCGTCACGTAGGAACCGAAACTGAAGCCGGCCAGCCACAACGCGTCATCGGGCCGCACGGCGCGCAGCCACGCCGCCACGGCGCGCAGGTCGTCGCTTTCGCCGACACCATGGTCGAACGTGCCGACGCTGTTGCCGGTGCCGCGAGTATTGAATCGCAACGTGGTGATGCCGAGCTCGCGCAGCGCGCGCGCGGTCGTCGTCACCACCTTGTTGTCCATGGTGCCGCCGTCGGTCGGCAGCGGATGGCAGACGATCGCGAACACCCCACGGCGGGCGACATCGGCATCGGGGAATTCGAGCTTTGCCTCCAGCATGCCGGCCGGGCCCTGCAACTGCAGGGCGCCATCGGAACTCGGGAACTCGGGAAGCGGCATCACGGCATCATCCTGCTCAAGCGCGAACGCCGCCCGAAGGCGGCGTTCCGTGCACATCGATCCGGCTTACTTGCCGGTGGCCTGCGCCACCATCCAGTCCACTGTCGCCTTGACCTGGTCGTCGGTCAGCGCCGGGTTGCCGCCCTTGGCCGGCATCACCCCGGAACTGCCGGTGAAACCCTCGATCGCATGCTTGTACAAAGTGTCCTTGCCCTGGGCGACGCGCCCCGTCCAGTGCGAAGCATCCAGCGTCGGGGCGCCACCGCTGCCGGCGGTGTGACAGCCGGTGCAGAGATTTCCGAAGATGGTCTTGCCGTCGGTGGTGCCACCGTAGGCCACCTGCGAGGCAGCACGCTTCTTGGCGGCTTCGTCGGCGGCGGCCTGTTCGATCTTGCCTTCTTCGCCGGCATAAACGGCGCCGACCGGCGCGATGCGCGCTTCGGTCTGGGCCGCGGCCTGCGGCGTCACTTCGTACTTGTGGTACTTGGCCGCCAGATGGCCACCGAGGAGGATCAGGACGATGGTGGTCGCCAACAGGAAGGCAATCACCATCGAGAATTTCTTCAGGAAGTCGAGATCGGATCGATTCACGCGCTGCACCCGGGAACGTGCAGCCCCTAGCCGCACTCAAGCGTTTCAGTATACGGAAAGCCCCGAGCCCGAGCCAGCAAGGTGTCTTGACGCGCTCATGCGATAGTTCGGCGGCGCCAATCGGGCGCAGGTGGAGTCCCGATCATGAAGAAACTTGCGGCGGAGTTCCTTGGTACTTTCTGGCTGGTCCTCGGCGGCTGCGGCAGCGCGGTCCTGGCAGCCAAGTTCGGCGGCGACGGCAATCCCCTCGGCATCGGCTTCGTCGGCGTGGCCCTGGCCTTCGGCCTGACCGTGCTGACCGGCGCCTATGCCTTCGGCCACATCTCGGGTGCCCACTTCAATCCCGCGGTCAGCATCGGCCTGGTCGCCGGCGGGCGTTTCCCCGCGAAGGACCTGCCCGGCTACATCATCGCCCAGGTGCTGGGCGGCGCATTGGCGGCCTTCGTCCTCTACCAGATCGCCAGCGGCCGGGATGGCTTCGCGATCGATCCGGCCTCGGCCGGCGCCTTCGCCAGCAACGGCTATGGCGCACTGTCGCCCGGAGGCTATTCGCTGGGCGCGGCCTTCCTGTGCGAGGTGGTGCTGACCGCAGTGTTCCTGATCGTGATCATGGGCTCGACCCACGGCAAGGCGCCCGTCGGCTTCGCCCCGATCGCCATTGGCCTGGCGCTGACGCTGATCCATCTCATCAGCATCCCGGTCACCAATACTTCGGTGAATCCGGCGCGTTCGACCGCGGTGGCGTTGTTCGCCGGCAGCGGCGCGATCGGCCAGTTGTGGCTGTTCTGGGTGGCGCCGATCATCGGCGGCATTCTCGGTGGCCTGATCTACAGCAAGCTGGTCGACGATTCGGCGCAGGTCACCGGCTGACAGGCTTCCACCGGCAGCGCCGGCGCGGTTCGTCCGTATCGCCGACCATACGAGGCATGGATGCCGAGTCGAGCCTCCATGGATGGATTCACGGCGTGTCGGCGATATGGACAACCGACGCAAGGCGCTAAGCCGGGCGATATCGCTTCGGCCGGTGACACTCAGCGGCGGCGAATCACCGCCAGCGTCAAGCGCGAGATGCAGACGAGATCGCCTGCCTCGTTTTCGATCTTCATTTCCCACACTTGGGTGGACCGGCCGACATGCAGCGGCCGCGCGGTTCCGGTGACCACGCCCTCGCGCGCGCCGCGCAAGTGGTTGGCGTTGATCTCGATGCCGACCACGCCTTCGTCTTCCCCCACGCACAGGCCGGCGGCCGTGCTGCCGAGGGTCTCCGCCAACGCCGCCGAAGCACCGCCGTGCAGCAGCCCGTAGGGCTGGCGGGTGCGGGCATCCACCGGCATCGTCGCGCGCAGGTAATCGGCGCCCAGTTCGGTGAAGACGATGCCGAGTGGTTCCATCAGGGTGTTGCGGGATAACGCATTCAACTGGTCGAGCGTGACCTGGCGACGGAACGGCATGGTTGCGTTCTTGGATGGGAAAGACGACGCCAGACTAACCGACTCGGTGGAACAGGCAGGGGTGGATCAACGCAGGGTGAAGCGCGCCGGGGCCCAGTCGCGGGTGTAACGGGGGCGCTGGACGTAACCGCTGCTGCGGCCATAACCGGTGCCGAACGGGGCGGCTTCCTGGCGTTCATAGGTGGACGGGGTGGCGCGCGCGACCTGCGGGTTCATCGGGCGGCGGACGGTCTTGGGGGCGGCATAGGCGTACATGGCAGACTCCTGTTTGGTGTGGTGTTGTTTCGGTGTGTTGGTAAAGTACAACACCAAATCGACTTTGGCCCCTGCCAGAAGTCACACAACTGGAGTCACGGGTCGGGAAAAGGCCTCCGGGCCTACAGGAACGGGGTCATTCCGGCCCCGAAAGCCGTGATGACCCGGGTCAGCCACCACTTCACCCCGAGCAGGGGGACATCCGGGAAGTCGCCGACCGCCCGGTAGCAGCGATGGAAATCGGGGTCCCGGATCGACAGCGGCCTGGGGCAATCGGGGCCGCCGCGGAAGTCGAAGGCGGTGGCGTAACGGCTCGGCCACAGGTCGAAGATCGGCAGGCGCTCGCTGGCGCGAACGATGGTGTCGTCGACGTCGGCGATCCCCGGTTCGCGCGGCGCGATCACCCAGGCATTGGCCGGCTGGGTGTCGCGCACGATGCTGTCGGCCACGCGCGCGGCGAAGGCCGGGTCGCGGATGATCAGCGCGCTCTCGGTGTTGTAGTTGACGCCGCGCGGATCGAAGTTGTGGCTGCCGACCACGGCGATGCTGCGATCGACCACCAGCGATTTCGCATGCAAGCCGACGCGCGGCTCGTCGGATTCGGGTGGCGGGCGATTGAGCCCGTACAGCAGCACGCCACGGCGCGAAGCATCCTCGCCACTGGCGGGCAACGGGCGGCGGCCCTTTCCGATCGCTACCGCATTTCCCGCCCCCGCTTCATCCGCGACATCTTCTTCGTCGGTGACGAGATCGCCGACGCGCATCGGGACGTCCTGCGGGAACGGCTTCAATTCGTACATCTCGAAGCCGAAGCGCTTGATGTAGCGCCGGCGGTACTTGTAGGCCATCGCGTAAGTGAGCGCATTGTCGATGCCGGCGAGGCTGCTGGTCGACACGATCACCCGCGGCGGATCCGGGCGCCGGTGCAATCCCTGGAACAGGCGTTGCGCGCCGTGGGTCAGCACCAGGTAGGGCGTCTGCATCACCACTTCGTGTTTCGCGGACTCCACCACGTCGCGCACCACCAGCGACGCCGGCGCGGTGTCGGCGCGCTTGGCGGCGTCCTCGTGCTTGCCTGGCGGATCGGCCACGAACTCGACGTTGGCGACCGGCACCAGCGCATCGCCCAAGCGCTTGCGCAACAGCGCCGCATCGCCCGAAGCGTCCTGCATCGCGCGCACGCGTTCCGGCAATTCGTAGCGCTTGTCGGACAGGGCCGGCACGCCGTGGGCGAGCAGGATCTTCGCGACATCGTCGAGCTGTTCGACCGGTACGCTCTGCGGCGCCGTCCAGAATGCGTCGAAATTGGTCTCCATCGCCTTGGCGGCCGGGCCGGACACCAGGACGTCGCGATCGAGGAAGTTGTAGCGCTGCGACCAGTCGTAGTAATCGTCGCTGTAGTTGCGGCCGCCGGTGACGCCGACGTCGCCGTCCACCACCAGGACCTTGGTGTGCATGCGCTGGTTGAGCTGGCGGAAGCGCAGGAAACTCGCGAGCACGTAGTCGGCGTAGTTCGGCCGTCCGAGGTTGAACAAGGGGCTGTAGATGCGCAGCTGGAAATTGCGATGGATGCCGGAGAGCGCGGCCAGCGTGTCCGGCGACTCCATCGCCGACAACTGGTCGATCAGCACGCGCACCTGCACGCCGCGCCGCGCCGCCGCCAGCAGTTCCTGCAGGACCATGCGCCCGGCGTCGTCTTCCTTGTAGATATAGGTCTGCAGGTCGATGCGTTCGCGCGCGCTGCGGATCATGTGCATGCGCGCCAGCAATGCGTCCTGGCCATCGTCGAGCAGGAGCACGCGATTGCCCGCCTGCGGCGTTGCGCCTTCGAGCACCGATGGATCGGCGCAACGGTCGGCGCGCTGGCAGTCGACGGCGTCGCTGCGCGCGGCGATCGCGATCGCCTCCGCATGCGCATGATCGGATTTCGACAGCGTGGCGCAGCCGCCGGCGGCAAGCGCCAGCAGGCAGACGAATGCATTGAGGCACGAACGGAACAGCATTGCCGGAGTCTAGTCGCGTCCCGTGACGGAACGCAGCGGGATCGCTCCGCTCAGGGCCACCAGAAAGCCAGGACTTCCGCCACCCCGGGTTCGATCGCGGCGTCATCGGGCAGGCGCAAGACCACGGTGCTGCCCGGTGGCATGCCGCGCGCTTCGCCACTGCGTCCTTCCGACAGGAACGCCGCGAGCTGTTCCAGCGCCGGGTTGTGTCCCACCAGCCATAAGGCGTGGGCATCGCGGGCGCCCTCGATCAACCCGATCAGGGTGCCGACGCCGGCTTCATAGATCGCAGCTTCCTCGCGCACCGGCAGGTCGCCGGTCGCCTTCATCACGTCCTGCAGCGTTTCCCGGGTGCGTCGCGCCGGCGAACACAACACCAGGTCCGGCGCCTGCGCGTGTTCCTTCAACCAGACGCCGGCTTCCGTCGCTTCCTTGCGGCCGATCGCCGACAGCACGCGGTCCATGTCGGACTGCCCGGGCCCGTGCGGCTCGGCGTGCGCGTGGCGGATCAGCACCAGTTCTTTGGGCATGGGGGGTGTCCGTGGTTCCAGAGAAGACAGGTTATCGGTCAGGATGCAAGCCGGCGTCAAGGCCGTATCGATACATCAACGTGGAACCAGCGTCACACGGTCGAGCACCCACATCGTCGGGCGGGTATCGCCAGTGAAGCGGATGCACAGGTCGGTGCCGGTTGGCGCGTCATGCAGTGGCGCGCGCAGGGTGATGAACCCGTCGGCATCCGGTTGCGCGGGCAACGGCACCGTCGCCAACGCCTGTCCATCGCAACCGGCACGCAGCTCGAGTTCGCCATGCGCGGTCTGCGCCGGCTTGAACACGCGGCTGGATTCGTCATGCGCCAACTGGAAGAAATAGGGAATGCGCCCGGCGTGCACTCGCACCTCGGCGATGCCGGCCAGCGGCGCGCGCTTCCACGTCCAGCACGGGTCGAAGATGTCGACATTGAAGACGGCACGATCGCCGTTGCGCGGGCCATCGTCTTCCAGGCGCAACACCAGCTTGCGGGTGCAAGTCGCCAGCTCCTCGTCGCTGCGGGTCAGCAGGGACGCAGCCGTGAACGTGCGCATCACCGCCGCACCCAACGGCTTGCCGCCGAAGAATGCCTGCGCGCTCACCGTCGCCGGCAATGGCAAGTCCAATGGCGCGTAATACGCCGGTGACGTCGACGTCGGTGCGCTGCCGTCGGTGGTGTAGCGCAGGGTATAGCCCAACGGTTCGCGCAAGGCCACCTGCACGCCGCCATCCTGCGCCCCGGCCGTCGTCATGATCGGCTGGAACGGCGTCGCCGCATAGACGATGCCCAGTGCGCGCCAGCGCGGCAACATCGCCGGCAACCGCTGCAGGAAGCCGGCGTAATCGCGCTCGGATTTCGGCGACCACCCCACTTCGGCCAGCGCGGCAATGCGCGGGAAGGCCGCGTGCTGCACGCGGGCGAAGGTGCGCATGTGCTCGGTCCAGACATTGGCCTGCACCCCGAGGATGTGCGTCGCCTGTTGCGCGTCCAGCGCCTTCGGCACGGGCTCGAAGTCGTAGACCTGTTTCAACGAAATGAGGGAAGGCCGTCCCGGCGGTTCGTCGGGCGAATCGGTCTGTTGATAGTCGAGGTAGAGATCGCTCGAAGGCGCCATCACCACGTCGTGCCCCTGTCTGGCGGCATCGATGCCGCCTTCGGCGCCGCGCCAGCTCATCACCGTTGCCGATGGCGGCAATTTCCCGGCGAGGATTTCATCCCAGCCGATCACGCGCCGGCCATGCGCGGAGAGATAACGCTCGAGCCGCGCGATCATCCACGCCTGCAGACCTTCCTCGCCGTTGACGCCGAGTTCGCGGATGCGCGCCTGCATCTTCGGCGATGCCTTCCACTGGTCCTTGACCGCTTCGTCGCCGCCGATGTGCACGTAACGACCGGGGAACAGTTTCGCCACCTGCCCCATCACGTCTTCGAGGAAACGCATCGTCGCTTCGTCGGCATTGAACAGGTTGATGTTGACGCCCCATTCGCTGGACACCGCGACCGGCTGGCCGGACACGCCCAGTTGGGGATAGGCAGCGATCGCCGCGGTGGCGTGGCCGGGGATATCGACTTCCGGCACCACGTCGATATGGCGCGCGGCGGCGTAGGCCACGATGTCGCGGATCTGCGCTTCGCTGTAGAAACCGCAATAGGGCATCGCCTTGCCGGTCGCGGCATCGATGCCGCCATCGCCGGAAGGAATGCGGCAACTGCCGACCGTCGTCAGCTTCGGCCAACCCGGCACCGGGAAACGCCAACCCTGGTCATCGGTCAGGTGCCAGTGGAAAACGTCGAGCTTGAGTTGCGCCATCGCATCGAGCAATCGCTTGATGTCGTCGACCGACTGGAAATGCCGCGCCGAATCCAGCATGAAGCCGCGCCAGCCGAAGCGCGGCGCGTCTTCGACATGGAGTGCGGGCAGGCGCACGCTGGCGGCGTTTTCTCCGGAGGTCAGCAGCTGGCTCAGCGTGACCGCGCCGTAGTACAGGCCTTTCCCGTCTCCGGCACGCACGCGGACGCCATGGGCATCCACGTCGATGGCGTAGGCAGCGGGCGATGGCCATGCCCGCGCCGCATCGATGGCGAAGGCGATGCCGTCCTGCGCCTTGTCGTGGAGCGGCTGTCGCTGCAGCGACACGGAAGGCGGCAACATCGCCGCGAATTGTGCCGCCACCGTGCGGGCGGCGGCGCCATCGGCATGGATGCGGGTGTTGCCGTCGATCATGAAACTTCCCGGCTTCTGCACCATGTACGCCGGCTGCGGCAGCAGCTTCGGCGTGACGATGCCGGCATCGTCGGCCCAAGCGGCTGGCGTGGAGAACAGACCCAGGCAGGAAACGACGGCGAGCGGGACGACGATGCGTGGTTTCATCTCGGATTCCTTGTTCGGCATGGCGATTCTCTCACCACCGAAAAAAACGGGGCCCGGAAGGGCCCCGAGGGGTCACATCAATGGAATGGTTCGCAACGATCAGAACTTGAAATGCAGGTTCAGGTAGTACTGGCGGCCGTTGCTGTAGAACGCAGTCGGGATGCTCGCGCTCTGGTAGTACTTGATCACCGGGTCGTTGAGGTTCAGCGCATCCAGGCTGATGCTCAGCCACTGGGTGGCCTTGTAGCTCAGCGAGGCCGACAGCGTGCCGAAGCTGTCCTGGTAGTACGGGTTGGCGGCCTTAAGCCCGATCAGGAACGAGGAACGGCGGGTATAGCTGACGCGCGCACCGAAGGTGTCTTTCTCGAAGTATGCACCGATGTTGTAGGTGTTCTTCGATGTGCCGAGCAGGTTGTGGCTGCCGTCGGTCCAGGTATGCGATGAAGAACCATCGGCATAGGTGTAGTTGGCGTTGATGCCGAAGTTCTTGCCGATCGGCTGTTCGTACACCAGTTCCACGCCCTTGACCTTGGCGTTGGCATTGATCGGCATCGAGATCTGGTAGGCCTCGAGTTGGTGCGTGAGCTCGCTGAACAGCATCTGGGTTTGGGTGCCGTAAGCGACATAGTCCTTCATGTCCATCGAATACACGCCGGCCGACAGCAGGCCGCGCGGCATGAAGTACCACTCGAGGTTGGCATCGAAGTTGGTCGACAGCACGGGTTTCAGCTTCGGGTTGCCGCCGCTGCCGGTCTTGTCGAGATCCGAACCGGAAGACGCCGCGCCCAGCGCGGAGTAATCCGGCAGGGTCTGCGTCTGCGATCCGGCGAGACGCAGCACCAAGCTATCCGTCAGATCGTACTTGAAGTTGGCGCTCGGCAGCACGCGGTTGATCTTGTTGTTCTGGTAGACCCGCCTCCACGAACCGAACAGGCTGCTGACGTCGTAATTCACCGCGTCGGCGAAGTAGGTGTAGATGCCTTGGTTGATGTTGACCGAGCGCAGGCCGAAGTTGCCGTTCCAGTGGGCGCCCTCGAAGTTGGCCTGGACATAGAACGCAGTGTCCTTCTCGCGGACGGTGAATTCGCCGCCATAGTTGTGGCGGCCGGTCGGGCCATCGTTATTGGACAACCAGGTCGAGTTGTTGATGATCGCGTTCTTCAGCGCGTCCGGCGTGTAATACCAGAGATTGCGCGGGAAGCTGCCGCCGATGTTGCTGGCGAAACCACCCGGATAGTTGGCGACCGCGGCATTGGAAAGCGCAGCTGCGATATTGCCGGGGCTGGCGCCTTCCGGCGAAGTGGCGCGGCGGGTGTGGTAGGCCATGCGCGCACCGAAGTCGAGCGAGGTGAACGCGCCGGCGTTGAAGTAGCGGGTGAAATCGAGCGTTGCCCACTTCTCGCGATCGATCGCCTTCACTTGCTGGTTGCCCCAGGTACCGAAATCCGCGGGATTGAGCGGCCTTTCCGGTCCGGTATAGCCACCGACGTTCCAGTCCACCGGTGCGCTGGTGCCATGGGTCTGCCAGCTGGCACCTCCGCCGATCGCGCTCGTCACTTCGGCGATGAACTGGCGCGCGGTTTCACCCTGGCCGTAGCTCGAACCCAACTGGAATTTGGCGGAAAGATTTTCCGATGCCTGCCAGTCGCCATCGATGGTGAAGTAACCGCTCTTGGCGGTGGCTTCACGCGAGATCATGTCGTAGACGGCATACGCGGTATTGCCTTTCCCCGTGTAGTTGGCCTTGGTCAGCACGCCGTTCTGCACCACGTAGCCAGGATCGGGCGCTTGATTGTTGGCGAAGTTGCCGCCCCACAGCATGTAGTTGCGGTTGTAGTTGTCGGCCTTCATGTTCGACACGAAGGCGTTCACGCCCAGGGTGAAGCTGTCGGTGGTCTTGACCTGCATCGAAACCAGACCGCCCTTGCGGTCGCGCACCTGTTCGAACAGGGTCGAACCAAGCAGGCTGGGCGCCCAGACATCGAGCAAATCGGGATTGGACTGCCCCAACGCATTGATCGATCCATCCGGATTTCGGCCGAGCTTGAAGAAGCCCCCCGGCAGTTCCTGTGCATCGCGACGCAAATGGCGTTTCTGATCGAAGGCCTGAACCATGAAAGCGAAGTTGCCGGCATTGTTCTTGTAGTTGAACAGGGCCGAAAACTGCGGATCGTACTTCTTGGCCTGGTCGGAATAGACCGCGCCGATCGACCCTTCGCCGGTGATGCCCTTGCGGAACTGCAGCGGTTTGCGGGTGATGATGTTGACGGTGCCGGTGGTCCCGCCATCGACCAGCTTGGCCTGCGAGGTCTTGTTCACTTCCACCGAATACACGAGTTCCGACGGCAGCAGGGTGTAGCTGACGCTACGGCCCATGCTTCCGCCCTGGCTGAGCACGAACCAGTCGGCCGACGCCACTGCATGGCCGTCGATCATCGTCTGGGTCAGGCTCGGTGCAGTACCGCGCAGACTGACGCGATCGGCTTCGTCGAAGCCGCCTTCATCGGCGCTGGACGAGCTGATGTTGACGCCCGGCAGGCGCTGCAGGGTGTCGGCGACGTTGTGCGCCGGCAGCTTGCCGACGTCTTCGGCAGTGACGACTTCGATGTGCGACTTGGCGTTGCGCTTGGTATCCAGCGACTTTTCCTGCGAGCCGCGGATGCCGGTGACGACGATCGAGTCGAGTTCGTTGGACTTCTGCTGCGCCGACTTCGCCGGTTGCTGTTGCGCCTGCTGTGCATCCTGGGCCATCGCGTTGCCGGCGGCGCCGAGCGCCGCGAGGATGCTGATCGACAGCAGTGTCTTGTGAAGTTGCATGTTGGTTCTCCGGTCAGTTGATGATTGTTTCTTCCGGGTGCTCCCCGAGGTGCTGCTGGTACCACCTCGCCGCGCCGAGCACGCCGAGTCGTTCGTTTTCGATGAGCCAGACCGGCACGCGTTCGAGCAGGGGCTTCATCGCGCCCTTGGCGACCAATCGCTGGCGGAAATCGCTGTATTGCAGGAAGTCGACCAGTTGCGGCACCACGCCGCCGGCGACATGCACGCTGCCGGCGCAGGTGATGGCGGCGAGATCGCCGATCGCGCTCCCCAGCAAATTGCAGAACGTGACCACGGCATCGAGTGCCTGGAGATCCTCGTCCCGCGCGCCACGCGTCACTTCGGCGGGCGTGGCATGGCGCGGGACCACGCCATCGATCGCACAGATCGCGCGATAGAGATTGGCAAGACCGGGGCCGGACACCAGGTGCTCGACCGCGACATGATGATGGTGGCTGCCGTGCTGCATCCAGCGCAGGATTTCGATCTCGCGCGGCGTCACCGGCGCGAACGCCGGCCAGCCCGCTTCGGTGGGCAGCACCACGTCGCCATGCGTGGTGGCGATGCAGACCGCCGCACCCAGGCCGGTGCCGGGCCCGACCACCAGCATCGGTCCCGGGACCGCCTTGTCGACACCCGGCGTCAACAGGCGGCGGTCGCCCGCCCCCAATCGTCCGGCACCGTGCGCGGCGGCGGCGAAGTCGTTGATGATGTGGAGATCGCGCAGGCCGAGTTCGCGGCGCATGTCCGCCAGAGACACCTGCCACGGCAGGTTGGAATTCACCAACTTGCCTTCCACCATCAACCCGGCGCTGGCGATCGCCATGCGATCGATCCCGTCGTGCCGGCCTGCAACGAAGTCGGCGAGGATCGCGGTCAGGCTGGGGAATTCGGCG
The DNA here is from genome assembly GCA_030151365.1 of Lysobacter sp. Taxonomy (GTDB): domain Bacteria; phylum Pseudomonadota; class Gammaproteobacteria; order Xanthomonadales; family Xanthomonadaceae; genus Solilutibacter. The sequence continues at coordinate 32,042 of JASLDW010000092.1, forward strand.
CAGCTGTACTTGCGATAGGCCTCCACCTCGATGGCATGGTCGCCATCGGCCTGCACCAGGGCGACGCGCGCGTGGGTCCCGCCGACATCGGCGGCAACGAAACGGCAATGTCGAATCCCCAGACCGCCTTGCATGGAAGGCCCCCGGCCTCATGTGACGGCGCGACATTGACTCTCCGCTGACAACGTTGTCAACAAATCGACGCATTCATCTTTCAGAATAGTGGATTTGACCCATTTAACCGGATTTTTCTGCTGCATAGCAGCATGATTTCTTCGATTGCCCGAGCTTTCGCAAGGCAAATCCCGGTGTCGCCCAGCGGCAGTTTCCGCATCGATGAATGACAACGTTGCGCCACATTCTGTCTTGTGCCTCAATCGGGCAGTCCGTCATCCCTGCCCCGGACAGGCGCACCGGAACCCACGCCGCATGTCCACCACCGCCAGCCCTGCCGTCAGCACGCGCGGCAATACCGGATCGATCGCCATCGTCGGCGCCCTGTTCTTCATCTTCGGCTTCGTGACCTGGCTCAACGGCCCGCTGATCGCGTTCGCCAAGCTCGCATTCGACGTCAGCGAAACCCTGGCCTTCCTCATCCCCAGCGCGTTCTACATCTCCTACTTCTGCCTGGCGCTGCCGTCATCGATGATCCTGCGCCGCACCGGCATGAAGAAAGGCATGGCGCTCGGCCTGTTCCTGATGGCCATCGGCGCACTCGTGTTCGGGCAGTTCACCACCCAACGCGTGTATCCGGGCGCGGTCGCCGGCGTCTTCATCATCGGCGCGGGCCTCGCCATCCTGCAGACGGCATCGAATCCCTACATCAGCATCCTCGGCCCGATCGAAGGCGCGGCGCAACGCATCGCGATCATGGGGATCTGCAACAAGCTGGCCGGCATGCTCGCGCCGTTGGCGATCGGCGCGCTGGTGATGCACGGCATGGGCGATCTCTCGGCCCAGGTCGCGAGCGCCGATGCCGCCACCAAGGCGCAATTGCTCGATGCCTTCGCCGCGCGCATCCATGGCCCGTACATGATCATGGCCTGCCTGCTGGCGCTGCTCGCCATCGGCATCCTGTTCTCGCCGTTGCCGGAAATCCGCGCCGAGGAAGTGAACAGCAGCGGCAGCGATGGCCGCACCAGCCTGTTCCAGTACCCGCATGTGTGGCTGGGCGCGCTGTGCATCTTCGTCTACGTCGGCGTCGAGGTGATGGCCGGCGACGCCATCGGCACCTATGGCGCCGGCTTCGGACTGCCGCTCGACGAAACCAAGTTCTTCACCTCGCTCACCCTGGGTGGAATGCTGCTCGGCTATGTCACCGGGCTGATCGCGATCCCGCGCTTCATTTCGCAGCAACGCTACCTCGCGCTGTCCGCCATCCTTGGCGTCGCATTGACCATCGGTGCCTTCCTGACCAAGGGCTATGTGTCGGTGGGCTTCGTCGCCGCGCTCGGCTTCGCCAACGCGATGATGTGGCCGGCGATCTTCCCGCTCGGCATCCAGGGCCTGGGCCGCTTCACCGAATACGGATCGGCATTGCTGATCATGGGGATTGCCGGGGGCGCGGTGATCCCGCAACTGTTCGTGCATCTGAAACAAACGCACGATTTCCAGCTGGTGTTCATGGCACTGATGGTGCCCTGCTATCTCTACATCCTGTACTTCGGTGTACGTGGCCATGACGCCGGGCGTGCGAAGATGGGCGCTTCGCGTCGTTAAGGGGTCGAATCGTCCGTGGCATTGCGCAGATCCACCATCCGGGATGTCGCGGAACGCGCGCAGGTGTCGTTGAAGACGGTGTCGCGCGTGATCAACAACGAGGCCGGCGTCCAGGCGCGCACCCGCGATCGCGTGCAGGTCGCCATCGCCGAACTCGACTACCAGCCCGACCCCTCCGCGCGCAGCCTGCGCAGCGCGCAGTCGTACGCGATCGGCCTGATGTACGACAACCCCAATCCGTACTACGTGATCGCGGTGCAGAACGGCGTGTTGTCGGTCTGCCGCGAGAACGGCTACGGCCTGCAGATCCATCCCTGCGATTCGTCGTCGCCGACGCTCGCCCAGGAACTGATCGGCATCGCCCAGCGCGCGCGTCTCGCCGGCATCGTGCTGGCGCCGCCGATGTCGGAGCGCCACGAACTGGTGAAGGAACTGGTCGCCCACGGCATTCCGCTGGTCCGCATCGTCTCCTCCGCCGCCGATCCCCAGGACGGCAGCGCCTGCGTGTTCGTGGATGACCGCGACGCCGCCTACGAGATCACCGAATACCTGATCCAGCTCGGGCATACCCGCATCGGTTTCCTGTGGGGCGGCAAGTCGCACGGCTCGTCCTGGGAACGCTACAAGGGTTACGAGGACGCGCTGCGCGACTACGGCATCGCGCTCGACGAGGCACTGGTGATCGAAGGCGACTATTCCTTCGACGATGGTTTCCGTGGTGCACGCCGCCTGCTGGCGCTGGCCGATCGTCCGACCGCCGTCTTCGGCAGCAATGACGAAATCGCCGCCGGCGTGCTCGCGGCCGCGCGTTCCAGCGGCATGAACGTGCCCTACGACCTGTCGATCGCCGGCTTCGAGGACAGCCCGTTCTCCAAGCAGAGCTGGCCGGCGCTCACCACCGCGCGCCAGGCGACCGAAGAGATCGCGCGCCACGCCGCGCAACGCCTGCTGCAGGAATTGCGCGACGACGCGCCGAAACCGACCTCGTCGAACGAAGGCTTCAGTCCGGAGCTGGTGGTGCGCGGCTCGACCGCGCCGCCGCGGCCGAAGTCGTAGGGGCGCTCCAAGCACGCGCTGTCTCAGCGGATAGCCGGTCCGGCGCGCGGGACGCCGTGAATACTTCCATGTAGGCTCGTGCGCGTCATCCATGACGCGCAACGCCCGCTTACCGGACCGGCTACCCACTGAGCGCGCGTGTTGTTGCTTTCCGGAGATTTGAAAAGCAACAGCTCGCGGGCTGTTGCTCTTGACTCACACCACCTGAAAGCAACCACCGGCGGCGCCGTGCGGTTCGTCCGCAGTGGCCGACCGTGCGAGCCATGGATGGCGAGCCCGAGCCTACATGGACGTATTCACGGCGCGTCGGCCACTGCGGATAACCGCTAAAGGCGCTGAGCCGGGCGATGCTTTCGCGACCCATTACGGCCGCGAACACACCTCGTCGATGTGGAGCAGCAGATCGGCGGGATCATCGTAGACGCGGAAACCACCCGCGCGTTCCAGTTCCTCGCGACCGTAGCCGCCGCTGAGCAGGCCGATGCCGAGCGCATTCGCGCGCTGCGCCGCCAGCAGGTCCCAGATGCTGTCGCCGACGACCAACGCATTGCGGATATCCACGCCGAGTCGGTCCGCTGCTGCAAGAAACAGGTCGGGATCGGGCTTGGCATGCGCCACCATGTCGCGGGTGATCACCGGCACCTTGTCGGGATCGACCCCGAGCGCGTCGAGATTGACCTTCGCGGTTTCCATGCGTCCGCTGGTGGCGATCGCCCAGGCGATGCCGGCGTCGTCGAGATAGCGCAGCAATTCCACCGCGCCCGGCAATGGCCGCACCGCGACCGGCTGGCGGACATAGGCGGCGGCGTGCAGGCGGCGCAGGCGATCGAGGCGTGCCTCATCGAGTTCGAGCCCGGTTTCGCGCAGCAGCATCCGCGCGAACAAGCCGCCGCTCATGCCGATCTTGCGATGGATGCGCCAGACCGACAGCGGGATGCCCTCGGCGTCGAGCGCCTCCTTCCACGCCATCACGTGCTGGTAGACGCTGTCGACGAGGGTGCCGTCGAGGTCGAACAGGAAACTGGTCCGGGCGGCGCGCATCTGGACTCCTGACTTGGGCATTGCAGTATTCTAACACGAATCAGACCAATCAAATACCAATTACAGCGAAAATAGCCTGAATTGCCAGTTTGGTATCTTATTGGTATTGTTTCAGGATGGAACCCTATCTCGCCGCCGAATTCCAGCGCCAGCGCGACGCCCGTCGCGCACCGGCCTACCAGCATCTGCGGCGGACCCTGCAGCACGCGATCGAGAACGGCGAGCTGGAGCCGCAACAGGCCCTGCCTGGCGAGCGCGACCTGGCGAAGCTGCTCGATGTCTCGCGCGTCACCGTGCGCAAGGCGATCTCGGGGCTGGTGGCGGACGGACTGCTGGTGCAGCGCCAGGGCGCCGGCACCTTCGTCGCCGAACGCATCGTCAAATCGTTCTCGAAACTCACCAGCTTCACCAATGATCTGCGTGCACGCGGCCTCGATCCGCGATCCCAGGTGATCGAGCACGACATCGGCACGGCCACGCCGGAAGAAGCGATGGCATTGAACCTGTCGCCTGGCGCATTGGTGGTGCGCAGTTATCGCCTGCGCACGGCGTCCGGGCAGCCGCTGGCGCTCGAACGCACCACGGTGCCGCAATCGGTGTTGCCGGATTCTTCCGAGATCGGCCCGTCGCTGTACGAAGCCTTTGCCGCGCGCGGCATCCATCCGGCGCGCGCGTTGCAGCGCCTGCGCGCGATCGCCTTCGATGCCGAACAGGCACGGCTGATGCAGTTGCCGGAAGGCAGCCCCGGACTGTTCATCGAACGTCGCGCCTTCCTTGCCGATGGCCGCGTCGTCGAATTCACGCGTTCCTTCTATCGCGGCGATGCCTACGACTTCGTGGCCGAACTGCACGCCGAATGATTCCTCTTTCCTCTTTCCAGAATCGATATCGATGAGCCGATTGCCTGATCCCGACACGACGAAAATGCACGCCGAAGCGGCGGAAACTGCCGATGCCGTCGCCCGCCAGTTCGCTGCCAACGCGCCGGTGATCGAAGCGCTGGTCTCGCGATTGCGCACGCAACCGCCACGCTTCATCGTCACCTGCGCGCGCGGCAGTTCCGACCATGCCGCCACCTATGGCAAGTATCTGTTCGAGACCACGCTCGGCCTCGTCACGGCCTCGGCATCGCCATCGGTGGGCTCGGTCTACGCGGTCGCGCCGAAACTCGACGGCGCGCTGTTCATCGCCATCTCGCAATCGGGCAAGAGCCCCGACCTCCTGCGCAATGCCGAAATCGCGAAAGCATCCGGCGCGACGGTGATCGCACTGGTCAACGTCGCCGACTCGCCGCTGGCCAGACTCGCCGACACCGTGATCCCGCTGCACGCCGGCCCGGAAAACAGCGTCGCCGCGACCAAGAGCTACCTGTGCTCGCTGGCGGCGCTGCTGCAACTCACTGCGCACTGGAGCGGTGATGTCGAATTGCTGGCGGCAACCCGTTCGCTGCCCGATGCCCTGCGCAGTGCATGGAACGAAGACTGGTCGTCGCTGGTCGGCGGCCTGCGCCTGGCGCGCAGCCTGTTCGTGATCGGACGCGGGCTCGGTCTCGCCGCCGCGCAGGAGGCCGCGCTCAAGTTCAAGGAAACCTGCGGACTGCACGCCGAGGCGTTTTCTTCCGCCGAAGTGAAGCATGGCCCGATGGCGATCGTCGGTCCCGACTTCCCGGTGCTGGTCTTCGCGCAGGACGACGATACCGGCGCTAGCACTGCCGCGGTCGCCGAGGAATTCCGTACACGCGGCGCCCCGGTGTGGCTGGCGCGACCGGGCACGAGCGGCGATGGCGTGCTGCCGTTGCCGCGCTCGCCGCATCCCGCGATCACCCCGCTGCTGACGGTGCAGGCGTTCTATCGTGCTGCGAATGCGCTGGCGATCGCGCGCGGCCACAATCCCGACGTACCGCCGCATCTCAACAAGGTGACGGAGACCGTGTAATGGCGACGCTCTTCCGCAATGGACAAGTCCTCACCCCGCGCGGCTTCGAACGCGGCCTCGACGTGCTGGTCGAAGACGGCCGCATCGCCACCATCGGACGTGGACTGCATGTCGCCGGCGCGATGGTGATCGATCTCGACGACGGCTTCCTCGTTCCCGGCTTCATCGACACCCAGGTCAATGGCGGCGGTGACGTGTTGTTGAATGACACCCCGACCGTCGACGGCGTTCGCCGCATCGCCAAGGCGCATCGCAAATACGGCACCACCGGCCTGATGCCGACCCTGATCAGCGACGATGTCCCGGTGATGCGCGATGCGATCGCGGCCGTGCACGACGCGATCGAACAGGGCGTGCCCGGCGTGCTCGGCATCCACCTCGAAGGTCCGTGGCTGGCCGAGGCACGCAAGGGCGTGCACGATCCGCACAAGTTCCACACGCCGGACGCGTCCGAACTCGATCTCGTCGCCTCGCTCGGCAATGGCGCCACCATGGTCACACTGGCGCCGGAGCGTTTCGCCCCGGAAACGCTGCATGCGCTGGCCGATCGCAGCGTGCTGGTCTGCGCCGGCCACACCGCGGCGAGCTACGAGGAATTGCGCGACGCCTTCGCCGCCGGCGTCCGCGGCGTCACCCACCTGTTCAACGCGATGACGCCGATGGGCAGCCGCGCGCCCGGCGGCGTCGGTGCGGCGATCGACGATCCCGACAGCTGGTGCGGCATCATTATCGACGGCTACCACGTCGACGACGCCCCGGCGCGCATCGCCATCGCGGCCAAGCCGCGCGGCAAGATGATGCTGGTCACCGACGCGATGCCGCCGGTCGGCGGCGACCGCGAGGACTTCACCCTCTACGGCATCCCGATGACCTGCCGCGACGGCAAGTGCACCACGGCCGAAGGCGGGCTGGCGGGATCGGCGCTCGACATGGCCAGCGCCGTGCGCAACACGGTGCAGCGCCTCGGCCTGCCGCTGGACGAAGCCTGCCGGATGGCATCGCAATATCCGGCGGAGTTCCTGCGGTTGGGCGATGAGCTGGGCAAGATCGCGCCGGGTTATCGGGCGGATCTGGTGTGGCTGGATCGCGAGCTCAATGTCCGCGGGACGTGGATCGGCGGGAATTGAGAACGCGATGGGGCGTTATCGCCCGGCTGTGCGCCTTTAGCGGTTATCCGCTGTAGCTGGCACGCCGTGAATACGTCCATGTAGGCTCGGGCTCGCCATCCATGGCTCGCACGGCCAGCCACAGCGGACGAACCGCACGGCGCCGCCGGTGGCGGCATTTCGCGCGCGTTCTCAGCGCGCGCGATTCAACCACTGCAGCAACGGCGCCCAATCGGCCTGGTGCTCGCGGATCTGCGCCGAGTTGTAGTCGAAGATGCTGCGGCCGAGCCCGGCCATCATCACGTAGCCCTGGCTGTCGCGCAGCTGGCCGACCACCGGGATCGACCAGCCCTGCATCACCTCGACCGCCTGCTGCGAGGCATTGGTCCACGGCCGCAGGCGATTGGCGACGATGCCGACCGGCACCTTGCCCTTCTTGATCTGCGGGTGGCCGGCGAGGTCATTGAGGAAATGCACGGTGGCTTCGATGTCGAGCGCGGACGGGCCGATCGGCACCACCACGGCGTCGGCGGTCTCGAGGAATTCGTCGAGCAGGTCGCGATGGGAACCGGCGGGGGTGTCGACCACCACGCGCTGGGTATCCTCGGGAATACGCTTGCCCCACTGCTTGCGGGTGCCGTCGACCGGCAACACGGCGTGGTCGAGATGGGCACGGCGTTCGGCCCAGCGCATCCCGGAATGCTGCGGATCGGCGTCGATCAGCACGGCATTCTTGCCGTGCACGGCCGCATGGGCGGCCAGGTTCGTTGCGAGTGTCGTCTTGCCGACGCCACCCTTGGAGCTTGCCACCAGTACGGTCTTCATCCACCAACACCTGTTTTGGGCTCTGGCCGGAGCTTAGCATCGGCCCCGCCAAGCGGGCTTTGCAGTTCGCCACCGAACGGTCGAAAGTTCACAGGCTGGTAAAATTGCGGTTTCCTACCCGCCCGGCCCCGCCACCACGGCGCGCCCGGGCCTGCGCGAGGCTCCACGCATGACCAGTACCGCGGAACTTTCCTCCCCCGAATCCGCCAAGGGCACCCTGACCCACGGCGTCAACGATCGCGATTACACCCTGGACGATAAATACGTCCGCACCGAGGGCCGCATCTATCTGTCGGGGGTCCAGGCGCTGGTACGCCTGCCGATGATGCAGCGCCTGCGCGATGCCGCCGCCGGGCTGAACACCGCCGGCTTCGTCAGCGGATACCGCGGCTCGCCGCTGGGCGGCTTCGACCTCGAGCTATGGCGTGCCCGCAAATATCTCGACAGGAACGGCGTGCGCTTCCAGCCCGGCCTCAACGAGGATCTCGGCGCGACCATGGTCTGGGGCACCCAGCAGACCAATCTGTTCCCGGGCGCCAAGGTCGATGGCGTGTTCGGCATGTGGTACGGCAAGGGTCCGGGCGTCGATCGCTGCGGCGACGTGTTCAAGCACGCCAACGCCGCCGGCACCTCGAAGCATGGCGGCGTGCTGGCGCTGGCCGCGGACGACCACGCCTGCCGTTCGTCCACGTTGCCGCACGGCAGCGAGCACGAATTCGTCAGCGCGATGATGCCGGTGCTCAATCCCGCCGGCGTGCAGGACATCCTCGAGATGGGCCTGATCGGTTTCGCGATGTCGCGCTTCACCGGCCGCTGGGTCGGCTTCAAGACCATCGCCGAGACGGTGGAATCGTCGGCGTCGGTCGACGTCAATCCGTTCGCGCAGCAGATCATCCTGCCGGGCGACGACGAATTCGAGATGCCGGCGGGCGGATTGAACATCCGCTGGCCGGATCCGCCCCTCGATCAGGAAATGCGCCTGCATCGCTACGCGGTCAAGGCCGCGCAGGCGTTCGCGCGGGCGAACAAGCTCGATCGCGTGGTCATCGATTCGCCCAACGCGCGCCTCGGCATCGTCACCACCGGCAAGAGCTATCTCGACGTGCTGCAGGCCCTCGAATACCTCGGCCTCGACGCCAAGGCCTGCGCCGATCTCGGCATCCGCGTCTACAAGGTCGCAATGACCTGGCCGCTGGAACCGCAGGGCATCCGCGCGTTTGCACGCGGATTGCAGGACATCCTCGTCGTCGAGGAGAAGCACAGCTTCATCGAGTCGCAGATGAAGGAATTGTTCTACAACTTCGATGGCCAGCGTCCCAGCATCGTCGGCAAGTTCGACGAATCCGGCGAATGGATCCTGCCCTCGACCGGCGAACTGACGCCCGCGCGCATCGCCGGCGTGATCGCCAAGCGCATCCAGCGTTTCCACGATTCCGAACAGATCCGCAACGTGCTGGCGTGGATGGAAGGCAAGGAAGGCGAACTCGCCCTGCCGCGCGCCAACTTCCCGCGCGTGCCGCATTACTGCTCGGGTTGCCCGCACAACACCTCGACCAAGGTGCCGGAAGGTTCGCGCGCCTCGGCGGGCATCGGTTGCCATTACATGGTGACGTGGATGGATCGCAACACCGACACCTTCACCCACATGGGCGGCGAAGGCGTGACGTGGGCGGGCCAGGCCAACTTCACCGAGACCCCGCACATCTTCCAGAACCTCGGCGACGGCACCTATTTCCACAGCGGTTCGCTGGCGATCCGCCAGTCGATCGCGGCCGGCGTCAACATCACCTACAAGATCCTCTACAACGACGCCGTGGCGATGACCGGCGGCCAGCCGGTGGACGGCACCCTCACCGTTCCGCAGATCGCCCACCAGATGCTGGCCGAAGGCGTGCACACCATCGCGCTGGTGTCCGACGACATCACCAAGTGGACGCGCCAGCGCTACCTGTTCCCGAAGGAAGTGGAATTCCACGACCGCCGCGAACTCGAGGCCGTGCAGGAGCAGTTGCGCACGGTGAAGGGCGTGTCGGTGCTGATCTACGACCAGACCTGCGCCACCGAGAAGCGTCGTCGCCGCAAGCGCGGCAAGATGGTCGATCCCAACAAGCGCGTCGTCATCAATTCGCTGGTCTGCGAAGGCTGCGGCGACTGCGGCGAGAAATCGTTCTGCGTCTCGGTGCTGCCGAAGGAAACCGAATTCGGCCGCAAGCGCGACATCGACCAGTCGAACTGCAACAAGGACTTCAGCTGCGTCGAAGGCTTCTGCCCGAGCTTCGTCACCGTCGAAGGCGGCCAGCTGAAGAAGGGCAAGCGCGCCAATGTGGCGCATCGCCTCGAAGACCTGCCGATGCCGCAGTACGCGACCGATCTCGACAAGCCGTGGAACATCCTGATCACCGGTGTCGGCGGGACCGGCGTCGTCACCATCGGCGCGCTGCTCGGCATGGCCGGGCACCTCGAAGCCAAGGGCGCGACGGTGCTCGACCAGACCGGCCTCGCCCAGAAGGGCGGCGCGGTGACCACCCACATCCGCATCGCGCGCACGCCGAACGATCTCCACGCCGTGCGCATCGCCGCCGGTGAAGCCGACCTCGTGCTCGGCTGCGACATGGTGGTGGTCAACGACTACTGGGCGCTCTCGAAGATCCGCGCCGGTCGTACTTCCGTGGTGTTGAACACCTACGAAGCGATGCCGGGCACCTTCACCACCCGCCCCGACATGCAGTTCCCCGCCGCCGACATCGTCGCTGCGGTGCGCACCGCGCTCGATGGCGAAGCGCCGTTGACGGTCGACGCAACGGAGTTGGCCACTGCATTGATGGGCGACGCCATCGCCGCCAACCTCTTCATCCTCGGCTATGCCTGGCAGAAGGGCCTGGTGCCGATTTCGTTCGAGGCGCTGATGCGCGCAGTCGAACTGAACGGCGCCGCGGTCGCGATGAACAAGACCGCGTTCGCGTGGGGTCGCCTCGCCGCGATCGACATGCCCGCGGTGATCGAAGCCGCTGGCATCGTCCGCAACGCACCGACCAAGTCCGAAGCGACGCCGCACAAGTTGCCGATGCTGGCCGCCACCGCCAACGAAGGCCACGAATCGGGCCTGTCGCCGACCGCGACCTACAACGAAAGCGAAATCCGCCGCGTGCCCGCGCACTTCGACGAAGGCGTCGCCTTCCTGCCGCTGGACGACGCCCGCCTGTCGCGTTCGCTGGACGAAGTGATCGCGCGCCGCGTCGGTTTCCTCACCGACTACCAGGACGGCGCCTATGCCGAGCGTTATCGTGCATTCGTCACCAATGTCCGCGACTTCGAACATCGCCACGCGCCGGGTTCCACCGCGCTCGCCGAAGCGGTCGCGCGCTACCTGTTCAAGCTGATGGCGTACAAGGACGAATACGAAGTCGCCCGCCTCTATACCAACGGCGAGTTCCAGCGCCGCATCGCCCAGCAGTTCGAAGGCGACGTCACCCTCAAGTTCCATCTCGCGCCGCCGCTGTTCGCGAAGAAGGACGCCAAGGGCCGCCTGGTCAAGAAGCAGTACGGCCCGTGGATGATGAAGGCGTTCAAGCTGCTGGCGAAACTGAAGTCGCTGCGCGGCGGCACCTTCGACGTGTTCGGTTACACCGAAGAGCGCAAGATGGAGCGCAAGCTGATCGAGGATTACCGCGCGACCATCGAAACGCTATTGAAGACGCTGGATGCCGGCAACGTCGGACTCGCCGCCGAAATCGCCAGCGTGCCGGAACACATCCGCGGCTACGGCCACGTCAAGGAAGCGAACTTCGCCAAGGCCAAGGCGCGCGAAGCGGAACTGCTCAAGGAATGGAACAACCCGCTGCGGGTGGTGCAGGTGGCGTGAGTTACCGCGCGCGCTGGCCGGATAGCTGGTCGGCGCGTGTTCCGGTGACAGGCGACGACCATCGCCGCAACACCGCACGATCACAAGGGATCGAATAGGCGCGCGCCCACAATGCGCCAAGCGCCCAGCTCGCGAAGACAACCGGCGGATACCACCACGCGCCGGCCCGTACATCGCTGCCCAGCGTACGGTAGATGCCGACGGCTGCGAAGACCACGAACATGTGGCCGAGATAGATTTCGTAACTCAGCCGGCCACACGAACGCAGCCAACCCAACCCCCGCATGCCGGGTGCGCCATCCTGTGCGCGCCAGTGGAAGCCCACCACCAGCAGCGCACTCGAGAACGTCAGGACCAGCATGTTGCCGTTGCCAACGCTACGCCACAGAAGGTCACCCCAGGCGAACACCAGGATGAGCCCGACGCCTCCCACCCAGACACAGGCGCGCGCGATCCACGATGCGGGGCGGGCTCGCTCCGCGAACAGAGCCGCAAGCACGCCGGTCGCGATCGCCGCCATGCCCGGGAGATAGGCTTTTTCCTGCCAGATTTCGTTGCCGGAAATCGCCGCGCGCGTCGCCGGCAACGACAGTGCCAACACCGCCAACGCGGCAATCAGTACGCGCACATCACGGATCAGCAGGCATGCCAGCGGAAAGCCGAGATAGAACACTTCCTCGATCGACAGCGACCACAGCACGTCCCAGCCACCCGGCAACCATCCGGTCCGCCCTTCGTACCAGTTGAGGTGGAAACCGAGCGCAGACCGCAACGCGCCACCCAGCGATTGCCCGGGCTTGTCGATGACATAGTTCGGCACGCCCGCGAAATGAAACAGTGACAGCACCAACAGCAGCAGCAACAGGCATGGCAGGATGCGCGCCGCACGCCGGACATAGAACGCGCGCAGGTCGATCGCCGACAACCGCCCCCAACGCCGCAGGGAATGTCCCGCGATCAGAAAGCCGGAAATCACGAAGAACACGAACACGGCTTCGTAGCCGTTGTATCCGAGTGCACCCAGCAAGCGACGCGGCAACACACTGGCCAGCGCGGTCTTGTTCGGCGGGATGCGCAGGGCAAGGTGATGGATCACCACCAGCACGATCGCCATGCCGCGCAAGGCATCGATGCCCGGATTACGCGTCCAGGCCCCCGGGGAGGATGTGGATTCCGCCGACAGGATTACGGCGCCGAAGCGGCCGCCATCCGCTGCATGCCGCCACGCAGCGCGCGCGCGGCTGCAACGATCTGCTCGGCGCTGCGGCCATCGCAGGCGAACGACTGGCCGCGATGCAACCACGCCGCATCATTGGCGTAGGAGAACAGCAGCTGGCGGCCCTTCATGGTGTCGATCACCCGGCGCGCGATGCCCTGGTTCAGCGCCGGGCAGCCGTGGCTGCGGCCGATGCGGCCCTTGCTCGCGACCATCTCGGGGTTCACGTACCACGCACCGTGCATGACGATCGCGCGCGAACGGGCGTTGTCGTTGAAGCCGCGATCGACGCCGTCGAGCTTGAGCGAATAACCGTTGTTGCCGATGTAAGTTTCGGCGGTCAGGAACAGCCCGAGGCTGGTCTGGTGGCTGTTGTCCTGGTTCGAGAACCGCGTTGCATAGTTGTCGCCGCTGCCCTGGCCATGGGCCACCAGCTCGCGGAACAGCAACTGGTCGTGGGCGACATCGAACACCCACAGGCGCTTGTCGGTGGACGGCCGCGAATAATCGATCACCGCCAGCTTGGCGTCCTGGTCGACCTCGCCGCTGCGGATCGCGCAATTGCGCGCTTCCAGCGCCAGCGCCAGCGCGCCTGGATCGGCTTCCGGCGCCAGCGCCTCCAACCGCGCCAGAGTGGCGGCGGCGGGATCCAGCTGGGAAGTCGATGCATCGGGGTGCTGGGCCGGTGGGGCGGAGCGCGCGACCGGCGGCACGGCAACGGAGGACGACGCGGTCGTTCCATGCTCGGGCACAGTGGAGCAGCTCACCAACGTCGAAGCAGCCAGCGAGATGAAGACGGCGTGAAGTTTCCTCATGTGCGTGACAATACACGCACAAGCTCTTGATTTGTCTGAATGCGTTATCCGGAACTGGTTCCGGATCCGCATTCACATGGCTGGAAACCGCTCAGCGCGCGGGCTTGGCGGGCGCTGGTGCAGCCGGAACTTCCTGGTTTTTGCCGTCCTCGGCCGGCTTCTGGACCTTCAAGGCCGGGTCGTCGATCGGGGTTGGCAATGGTTCAGGCTTCTGGTCCGCCGCCGGCGCGGCTGCGGCATCGGCGGCTGCCGGAGCCTGGGGTTGGCCCTGGTCGTCGCCGTCCGCCTTGGCCTTCTTGCCGGACTTGGCATCGTCCTTCTTCGCCAACTGCTTCGGCGGCGGCAACACGCCCGGCGCGGCATCGAGCACCGGCAGGCCGCTGACCGCGTCGATCGGCGCGTCCGGCCCCGGGTGCACGAGGTTGTCGAGATCGCCGAGGCCGCTGTCCTCGCTGATGATCACGCGTGCGCCCAACTTGGTGATGCCGTAGAGCTTTTCGGCGAAGGCGCGCGGCAGGCGCACGCAGCCGTGGCTGGCCGGATGACCGGGCAGGCGTCCGGCGTGGAGTGCAAGTCCGTCCCAGGTGATGCGCTGCATGAACGGCATCGGTGCGTCGTCATACAGGTTGGAGTGATGCATCAACTGTTTTTGCAGGATTTCGTAGCTGCCCGGCGGGGTATCGCGCCCCTTGATGCCGGTGCTGACGGTGCTGACCGCGATGCGCACGCCATTGCGATAGACGTGCATGCGCTGTTCGGGCAGGCTCACCACCATCACCACGGGACCGCTCGGCGAGCGGTCGGGCGCCCACGAGAAACTGCCGGGCTGCAGGATCGCGGCATCGGCATCGATGTCCTGCTGGGTTGCCGGAATCGGCACGGCACTGGCCTTGGCCGCCGCCGGTTTCGTCTTCGCCTTGGGCGCTGTCTTCTGGACGTCCGCCTGGGCACCGGCAGCAGCCAGTGCCAACGCGACCGCCAACCACCACGTACGCATCTTCATGTCCCCGGATATTGCCGTTTCCACGGTAGCAGTCCGCACGTGAATGCCTGATTTAGATCGGGCACTCCACGAACGGACCGCTCCTGTGGTCCCCTCCGGCTAGATTACTTCTTCGGCGAGAAGATGTCCGTCAGATAATCCTGAGTATTGGGGATGCGTTCCAGCGCGGGGTAGCGCAGGCCGTCGTGGTAGTCGAGGTTGACCGTGCGGTACTGGTCGAAGTCCTTGACCAGCAGGCGGATCGGCGCCTTCTTGTCGGTCTTGGCCGCCTTGATCGCATCTTCCAGCGCGTCCTTGCTGTATTCGACGTCGTTGACCGCGACGATGGTGTTGCCGGTGCCGATGCCGGCGTTGAAGGCGGGGCCGTCCCAGCGCGCTTCGCCGACCTTGCCGTCCTTGTCGAGCGCCAGGCCGATCGAATACACGAAATCACCACCGCCGCCACCGCGGCGACCGCCGGCCTTGGCGGCGGCATTGGGCTCATCCTTGTAGACCAGCTTCCAGCCGGTCGACTCGATCGTGTTGGCGAACGGCACGCGACCGTCGAGGCGATCGCGCAGGTAGCTCGCCCAGTCGTAGGCGACGACGCCGTTGAGGGTGGCGACCACGTCCTCGAACTTGTAGAGGTTCTGCTTGCGCCATTCGCCGTCGTTGACGCCGAAGAAGGCCTTGGCGAAATCGTCCAGCGACTTCTGGTTGTTGGTCTTCTGGCGAATGATGGCGTCGGCGCCCAGCCAGATCAGCTGGCCGGCGGAATAGTAGTCCTCGCTCATCTGGTAGCCGCGGTACGGCTTGGGACGACGCTGGGCGATGGTCGGATCGTTGGTGGTGTCCTGCACGCTGCGCCACTGCAGGCCGGGACGATTGTCCTGGTAAGTCGCGACGACCATGGCGAGGGTATCGCGCGAACGATCCATCGGACGCAGGCCGGAACGCGCGGCCAGCACGTTGCCCCAGTACTGGGTCTGGCCCTCGTACACCCACAGCAGCGAATCCTGCATCGGCGTGTTGAGGTTCGGCACCCACAGGTCGGCGCCGCGACGGTACTTGCCGTTCCAAGAATGGGTGTATTCGTGGGCGAGCAGGTCGGTGCTGCCGTCCTTCTCGTTCCAGTCCTTGAAGTAACCGAGGCCGACGCCGTTCTCGCTGGAACGCTGGTGCTCGAGACCGTTGCCGGTCAGCTGGTTCGAGATCGAGAACAACAGGTTGTAATGATCGTAGTGCTGGGCGCCGTACAGCTTGACCGCCTGGCGCACCAGCTCCTTGTGGATCTCGAGGTGCTTGGGCTTGGCGACCAGCTCGTCGGCCTCATCGGCAACGACGCTGAGATGCACCGGCACCTTGCTGCCTTCCGGCGTCAGGTCGTAGTTCTTGGCGTAGCGGCCGGCGAACACCGGCGAATCGACCAGGATGTCGTTCGGTTCCTGCTTGTAGGTGACGACGTCGCCGGCCTTCGCGGCGACATCCAGCGCGGTGAACGCTGTCCAGCCGGCCGGGTTGCGCACCTTGGCGACGTAGGGAATGCGCGCGCCGTAGTAACCGGCCGGATACAGCAGCACGGTGTTCCACTTCAGGTTGAGCAGCTTCGGCGTCATCTGCGCGCCGCCTTCTGCGCTCGTCGCCGGCGACAGGTACTGGTATTCGGCGGTCACGCTCGACACGCCGGCCGGCACGTCGACATGGAAGGCGTAGACATTGGCGGGATCGCGCTTCCAGGTCAGGCGCTTGCCGTTGGCGGTGAACACGAAGCCCGCCATCTTGTCGATCGGGCCGCTCGGGCTGTGCTGGCCGGGAATCCACTGCGAATACAGCAGGGTCAGCGTGCCCTGGCTCGCGGGGATGGTTTCCTTGACCTTGAAGACGCGCTGCGAAAGATCGGTGGCGTCGACTTCGATGGTGACGGGACCGCCGGGGAAATCGACGTCCTTGGGTTCCGGCACCGTCTGCGCCGAAGCGAGGGCCGATGCGAGTGCGAGGGGGAGAATGGCGAGGACGGGCAGGCTGCGGCGCGACATGGATGAGGGACTCCGACGGATAACCGTCCCATCCTACGCAGCGGCAGCCCCGGCACCCGTGCCGAAAGTCAGTGGTCGCCGCGGTTACGGCGGAACGATTTCTTCCGGCACCGACGCCAATGGCGCGGCACCGGATTCCATACCTTCGCGTGTGCTGCGCCATGCCACCACCAGCGCCAGCGCGACCAGCACCGCCGACAACAGGAACGGAGCGCCGGGAATCTGCACCGGCGTCTTCGGATCGATGAAGTGGGCGAACACGCGGGTGAACAGCAGCGGCCCGATCATCCCGGCGACGCTCTGCAACGATGCCAGCGCGCCCTGCAACCGTCCCTGTTCGTGGGGATCGACCTGGCGCGTCATCATCGACTGCACCACCGGACCCGCGATGCCCATCAACGCGCCGATCGGCATCAGTGCCAGGAAGATCCAGCCATGTGGCGTGAGCCCGTACCCGGTGAGTGCGATCAATCCGCACAACGTTCCCAGCAGCAAGGCACGACGTTCGCCCAGCTTCGGAATGATCCTGCCGACGAGGAAGCCCTGCACGATCGCGGTGAGCACGCCGACCAGGCCGAGCACGTAACCGACCTTCCGTTCGTCCCAGTGGAAACGGTAATCGACGTTGAGCACGAAGGTGGCGTTGTAGGCGTATTGCGCCAGCGCGAACAGGAACACCACGAGGGCCATCGCGAACACCTGCGGATAGCGCTTGAGCAACATCAGCGAACCGACCGGGTTCGCGCGCTTCCAGTCGGTGGCCACGCGACGTTCCTTCGGCAACGACTCCGGCAGCACGAACAGGCCGTAGCAGAAGTTGGCGAGCGAAAGAACCGCCGCTGCCCAGAATGGCACGCGCGGCCCCCAGTGCGACAGCGCGCTTCCGAGCGCCGGACCGACGATGAAACCGAGGCCGAATGCCGCGCCCATCATCCCGAACGCGGCGGCGCGCTTGTCGAACGGGGTGACGTCGGCGATGTAGGCGTTCGCGGTGCTGAAACTCGCCGAGGTGATGCCGGAGATCACGCGGCCGATGAACAGCAAGGGCAGCGTGTTGACCAGCGCCATCAGGATGAAATCGAGTCCGAGCCCGAGGTTCGACAGCAGGATGATCGGGCGGCGGCCGAAGTGATCGGACAGCGCGCCCTGCACCGGCGTGAACACGAACTGCATCACCATGAAGGCGGTGCCGAACCAGCCGCTCCAGCGCGTGGCTTCGATGAAGCTGCCCCCGGCCATGTCCTTGATGATGTGCGGGAGCACCGGGATGATCACGCCGATCGCCAGCACGTCGAGCATCACGGTGATGAAGATGAAGGCGACGGCGGCGCGCCGTACCTGCGGGAATGTCGAAGCGTCCATGTACGGGCTCAGTGATGCAGGGCGTCGGCCGCCAGCATCAGCGCATGCTCGCGGATGTCGTCGGGCCAGCCGGCCATGTGTTGTTCGAGTCCGGCGACATCCTGCGCGAACAGCGCGCGCGTCGCCTCCTCGAAACCCGGGAAGTCGCCGGCCATCGCGTGCATGAAGCGATACGCCGCCTCCTGGCAACCGCGGGCGCGGTCGGATTGCGCGCGACTGCGACGTGCATCCTCCACCAGTTTGCGCAGCGCCACCGATGCGCCGCCGGGTTGCGCGTTCAACCATTGCCAGTGGCGCGGCAACAGCGTGACTTCGCGCGCGACTACGCCCAGGCGCGGACGGCCACGGCCACGCCGGGCGGGCGTTTCATCCTGCGGCGCCGCGATCGGCGCCTCGCCGCTGAGGCGTTGCATCAGGTCGGACATGTTGCCGCGCAGGTCGAGCTCGATCTGGCTGCCGTCGCGATCGTCGAAGACCAGCAGCCGGGCATCGGAGCGGGCATCCATCGCCTGCTTGGCCTTGATCGCCACATGGCGCAGTTCGCCGGCGGCGACACGGCGGCCATCGACGAAGGCGGTACAACGGGTATTGGGGCTGTACGACATGCGCAGGCAGGAGATCCGGAGTCCCGCGCATTCTTTTATACCCGGATTAAAATGTCAAGAATGATCGCTCACGGTCCCGGGCGCCTCGTCTTCCACTTCGTGGATGGCGTCGTCCAGCGCCGCCTGCATGCCGATCTTGCACAACGTATACAGCGTCTTCGCCTCGACGGCGTTCAGGCCTTTCACGATCAGGCGCACTTCTCCGAACTCCGACTTGAACAGTCGGTCGATGGTCAATTCGGATTGGGTGTGTGGCTGCGCCATCACCGGCCCTTCACTCTTCTGGGAAAAATCGCGTGAAGATATTGTGTGGAGGCCGCGCTGCGTTCGATCTCGCGGCACGCGAACGCAGGGTTCGCGTTGCGCGAACAAACCAGGGGGAGGCTTTCGCCTCCCCCTGATCAGGATCGCCGAGGACTGGCGCTCGTGGATCCGCTGCGCATTGCGGGAGGGAGCAGCGGAACCCCGGTATCGAACGGATGGATGCCCGTACCGGTTTTCCCGATCCAAGGGGATGGACCAGGAAGCAAGCGAGGCGGTTGCGCCGGCTACCCCCTGCGGCCAATGCGACCGCCCGCTCGCCGCCAATGTCGGCCTTGGGCGACGCCTGAACCAGTCAGATGCGGGAAACACGCCGTTCGCGCCTCGCGAACAGCCTTGGCACGGCCATTGCCGACCAGGCCGCGGGATCAGTCGCCGGCTGCGCCGGCTTGCGCGGGCGGAACGGCATCACGCAGGAATTCGAGCAGTAGCTGTACCTTGCGCGATGCCCGCCGGCTGCGCGCGTAGACCATGGCGACGTGGCCGCGCGGCAGCTGGAGTCCGGGCAGCACCCGCGCCAGGCGTCGCGCCGCCAGATCCTCGGCAACGATCGCTTCCGGCGCCATCACCACGCCCAGCCCGGCGCGTGCGGCTGCCAGCAATTGGCGATGATCGATGCAACGCATGCGTTCGCGCACCCGCAACGGCGACCAGTTTTCACCGGTGCGATGGCGCCAGTCATCGTTGCCGTCCGGCATGCCGAGCAATGCCTCGTGCCCGGACAGCTCCTCCGGCGTGGCCGGCGTGCCGCGTTGTTGCAGATAGTCCGGGCTGGCGCACAACACCCGGTTGAATTCGAACAGCGGGCGCGCGATCAAGTCGGCGTCTTCGGGGTCGCCGGGCTGGAGCGCGACATCGAAATCGGTCTCGGCGAGGCTGCCCGGCCTGAAGGCATCGACCTGCAAGGTCACTTCCGGGTGTTCCAGCGCGAAACGGTTGAGCAGCGCCGCGATCTCGCCGTCGTGATAGCCCGGCGCGACGACGACCTTGAGCAATCCTGAAACGATGTTGTTGAAGCCGGAGGCGAATTCGTTGGCGGCCTGGATCGATTCGAGGATGCGCACGCATTTGGCGTAGTACACCGCGCCGACTTCGGTCGTCCTGGCGCCGCGCGCGCCGCGCTCCAGCAAGGTGATGCCGAGCGCCTTCTCGAGATCGCCGAGGCGCCGGCTCACCACCGACTTGGTGGTGTCGAGGCGATCGGCCGCCGCCGTCAGGCTGCCTGCCTCCACCACGGCGACGAAGGTCGCCATGTCATCGATCTGGATCATCCCCCGCCACATCCCGGATATTCCATCTCAGACATCCGCCAGCAGGATGTCGAGCGCTTCCTCGAGGGTCGCATCACCGATGCTTCCGGGTACCCGGATCCGGTTCCCGACCTGCGTCCAGCCATCGCGCCCCGCTTCGCCCGCATCGGCATCGACGATCAGCATCGGCTGCGTGATCGCCTTGCCGGATTCATCGCCGTCATCGACCACGGAGGCGCGCAAGTCGCCGCTGCGCAGCAGGGCCTGCATGCGCCCGTTCGCATGGCTTTCGATCGCCGGCACGCCCTTGCCCTGCAGGATCGCGACGACACGCCTGGCCAGCGCGCCATCCTTCAGGGAAACCACGACAAGGCGCGCATCGAGCGTGGGCGTGGAAGCCGCCGCGGCGACGCCCGGTGCCAGCGCGGGGATGCGGATCCACAGCAGATGCCCGCCCTCGACGCGCTCGACCAGTTCGACGGCGGCATTCAACCGCTGCAACAGGTTCTGGCTGGCCGCGAGCAGCAGGCTGCCGCGCGCGTTGGAATGCAACAGGTCGACGGTGGTCACCAGTTCGCCGAAGCGTTCCGCCGACAGGCCGCTCGGCTCGGCCTCGAGTTCGATTTCGAGGTGCTGGTCCTTGGTCGCCAGCGCCACCCGCAATTCGCCGCGTTCCATGCCATCGAGCGCATGCACGACGAGATTGACGAGCAGGCGGCGCAGGGCGAGGTCGTCGACTTCGATCAGCGCGGTGTTTTCCGGGATGCGCAGTTCCAGCGCGATGCCGCGCATGCCCGCCTGCAAGGCGAACGAATCCTGGAGGAATCCGGCGAGGCGATCGAGGCTGATCATGCCGCGCTGTTCCTTGCCGGTCGCCAGCTCGCCGAGGCCGACCAGCGCATTCGACGACAACGCATCCAGGCGCATCACCGCGTGCTGCATCGCCGCCACCGAGTTCAACGCCGCGGAATCGCCGTGCAGCTTGCGCGCGAGCAACTGCACGTGGCCGGTCAGCAGCAGCAGCGATTCGCGCATCTCGGACGAGACCATCTCGAGCAGGCCCGCGCCCTGGCGGAACACCCTGTCGCCCGCCGGCGACGCACTCCCGCGCGCGGCGTCGCGACGCTTGCCCGCGGCCTTCTCCATCCGCTGCTGGTCGAGTTCGGCTTCATGGTCGAGTTGCTGGCGTTCGCGCAACGCCTGCATCGCCGCCGAGACATCGCGCAACACGAAATGACGGAGGTCGTTCTCGAAGAACAGGTTGACGTCGGCGTAGCGTCCGTCGGATACCTCGACCGCGCCCAGCCGTTCCGGCAGCCCGCCTTCACCGCAGGCCAGAAGCGCCAGGCGCGAAATCATGGCATCGACGCTGTCGCCCGCACTGACGAAGGCCTCGAGGTCGCCGACGATATCGACGACCTTATCGTCGCCATCCAGCGTCACCACCACGGGCAACGTGGCCATGCCCCGCTCGGGCTTGCCGCTGCGCGATCGCGTCCGCGCCGGCCCCATCACGCCAGCGTCCGCGCCAGTGCGGCGAAGGCTTCCTCGACGCCGGTGGCCAGCTTGGCGCTGGCGGTGAACGTCGGCAGCTGCCCCTGCAGTTCGCGGATGCGTTCCCGCGGAATCGCCCAGGCATCGGCGAGATCGGATTTGTTGAGCATCAGCACGCCCGGGATCTCGCGTCCCAGCAGGCGCCAGGCCTGCCCGCGCAATTCCAGCGCGGTATCGACCGTGTCCTCGCGGGTGCCGTCGGCGACCAGCAAAATGCCTTGCGCGCCGATCACGTAATTGCTGCGCAGCTGGTCGAGCGTGTTGGCGCCGGCGATGTCCCACAGCACCAGGCGCATCTGCAGGTCGTCGTCCAGCATCATCGCCTTGCTGTCGACGCGCACGCCAACGGTGGTCAGGTACGTGTCGGAAAAGGTGTTGCGCACACTGCGCGCGACCGTACTGGTCTTGCCGACGGCGAAATCGCCGAGGAGGATGATCTTGCGGGAAATCGACTTCATGGCTTCGCCGGGAAAGGTTCGACGGCAAGCGTGGTCGCGCGCACGCCGGAGCCGGGCAGGATGTAGATGGCGGATTGATCGATGGTGACCGTCGATGGCGACTTGAGCGCTTTCATCGCACGCGTGGCCAACCATTCCGAACGCTGCTGGCGCAGGCTGCGGTTCTGCTCGTAGCTGCCGGCTTCGTCGGTGAAACCGGACGCCTTCAGCCGGAACGCGATCCCGCGCGCCTGTCCTTCGGCGACCAATGCATCGATGTCGTGCATCAGGTCCTCGATCTTCCGGTCCATGCCGTTGCTCGGCTGCGCGGTGCCGCTGTCGAACACCACCGCCGCCGATTCGATCCGCTTGATCAATGCATCGACCCGCGGCTTGCCCGGATAGGCGAGGGCGCCGGCATCGAGGCGCACGGAATCCAGTGGCACCGCACCCGGTCGTGTCGCTGCATACCATTTCGGGAACGGCACTTCACCGCGCAGGCGGACCACTCCTTCGGATTGCGCGTATTGCACGTTGGTCTCATCCAGGCCCAAGCGCCCGGCGACGCGGCGACGGATGATGGCCGGTTCGAGCGATGCATACGGTCGCACGTCCCAGGTGACGCGGGTGTCAGGGTCGTGCGCGGCCGCCCATGCCTTCACGCCTTCGGCCTGCGGATCCATCAATCCGCTGACGACCACGCGGTTGCGATGGCTGTCATCCCAGCGGGTGATCACCAACCCCGGCTCGGCGGCCAGGTGATCGCGCAGTGCCGAAGACCGCATGTGCCAGCGCACCTGCATCGCGACGTAGGCAAGCGCGGCGACGGCCAGCACGATCAGCGCCCGTTGGGCGATCTTGCGTTGGCCCTGCGCCTTCCCGGCGGCGACATCGTTGCGCGGATTCAGCGCCTCGAGTTGCGATTGGCCGAGCAGCCCGTGTTCCGGGTCGCCCGCCTGGCCGTCCGCAGCCAGCTGGCTGCCGTGATGGGCATGCAACGCTTCGTTGATTTCGTCGAGGCGAACGCCGAAGTGCTGGTCGGGCACGCCGCGCACGAAGGCGACGAGGCGCGCGTGCGGGCCTTCGCTGACGGCGAGGTGATAGCCGCCGACCATCGCCGAACCGATGCCGCTTCCACCATCAACGAGTACGGAATCGCGAACGAACTGATTGATCGCGGTGAACATCCCGGCGACCGCGTCCGCATCGAGCTCCGGCAAACCCTTCGCGGTGACGTGCCCCAGCAGCAAGCCGCTGTCGGGCTCGATCATGAAGAGATGTTCGACCTGGTAGCGCGTGGTCCGGCGCAACACCACCCAGGCATAGGGAATGCCGGTGCGCCAGGCTTCGAAGCGCCAGCGCAAGGCGCGCGGGCTGAAGGTCTCGCGCATCGAACGATCGAAACCGTCGGACATTTCGCGCAAGGCTTCGGCGATGGAACGACGGATCGCCGGGCCGATCACCGGATAGACGACATTGACCACCGTCTCCGGCTTGCGCCGCACCGCCAGCTCGAGCGAGCCGGTGGTTGCTTCCGCCAAGGCATCGCCCAGGCGCGTGCGCTCGCCGTCGCGGACATTGCGCTCGATGTCTTCCGCGAGCCGATCCGGAACCGTGGCGAATTCCGCCCTGGTTTCCGCCAGCTTTTCCTCGAGCACGTCGAGGCGGCTGCTCTCCGGGGTGAGCAGCAAATGGCGCAGGCGGTCATATTCACCGCTCACGGCGGGCGCCTCAGGCGTGTCCGCTGTCGTCCTGCGCGCCTCGCAGGCGCAATGAGAGCTCCGCCATCATGTCGGCGAGGTCCTCGCGCGCCACCTTTTCGTCGCCCAAGCGGCGATGGCCGGCGGAGAACTGTTCCTTCGCGCCCTGCAGTGCCGCACCCATCTGTTGTTCAAGCTGGGCCATCGCTTCGCGCGCGCGCGATTCCGTCGCGATTGCATCGTCCTCGTGGCGCTGCAGGGTGGCGGTGAATTCGTTGGACTGGGTGCGCAGGGCCTGGTTGAAGCGGCTCTCGGCATCTTCCAGCGCACCGCTGCGGGCAGCCGATTCCTGGCGCAACTGCGCCTGCAGGCGTTCGATCTGGGCGTTCGCGCGCGCCTCGAGCTCGGCCACGCGCTTCTGGCAATCAGCCTGGATGCGGGCGGATTCGGCCTCGAAGCGGTCGTGGAGCTCGGCGAGGCGACGCTCGAAATCGCGGACCACGCTGCCGAACATCAGCTCGCGGATCTGTTCCATCTTGTGTTCGCCCTGCGGCGGACTGGCGGCACCGTTCGCCTTGTCGGCGCCTGCGCCCGGATTCTGTTGCCCGTTCTTGCCGGCCATGATGCGTTTCCCTGTCGTTTCGAGCATTTCGGCGGGAATACTGGCAGAGCGCCGCAACGCGGACAAGCGACCTACATCGCAATCGCTGAATGGGCGCCGCCTCCGTTCAGCGTCGTGTGGACTGGATGAAACCGAGGAATTCGTTGCGGGTGCGGGCATCCTCGCGGAAGGTCCCGAGCATGCTGGAAGTGAGCATGCTGACGCCGCGCTTGTGGATGCCGCGGGTCGTCATGCACTCATGGGCGCCTTCCACCACCACCGCGACGCCCTGCGGCTGCAACGCGCGCTGGATGCACTGGGCGATCTGCGCGGTCATCTTTTCCTGCACCTGGAAGCGCCGGGCATAGGCCTCGACCACGCGCGCCAGCTTGCTGATCCCGACCACGCGACCGCGCGGCAGGTAACCGACATGGACGCGGCCGATGATCGGCGCCATGTGGTGCTCGCAATGGCTTTCGTATTCGATGTCGCGCAGGACGATCATCTCGTCGTAGCCCTCGACTTCCTCGAAGGTGCGCTGCAGGTAGTCGTCGGGATCGATGGCGTAGCCGCTGAACCAGTCGCCATAGGCCTTGACCACGCGCTTGGGCGTGTCGAGCAGGCCTTCGCGCTCGGGATTGTCACCGGCCCAGCGCAGCAGGGTGCGCACGGCGGCTTCGGCATCGGCACGGGCGACGCCGTGGCGCTGGTCGGGAGAGTCGGATTCGTCCATATGTGGAATGGTAACGCGGCGAACGCGTGGCGATCAGAACGAATTGTCGCCGTCGAGGATGCGGCCGAGGCTGCCGAGCACCGAACCTTCGCCCCGCGATTGACCGCCACCCTGCGGTGCCGCTGCGAACATGCGCCCGGCCAGGCGCGAGAACGGCAGCGATTGCAGCCAGACCTTGCCGGGACCGGTGAGCGTGGCCAGGAACACGCCTTCTCCACCGAAGAACATGCTCTTGAGGCCGGGCACGCGGCGGATGTCCATGTCGACGCCGCCGGTATAGGCGACCACGCAGCCGGTATCGACGTCGATGCGCTCGCCCGCGACCAGTTCGCGTTCGACCAGGGTGCCGCCGGCGTGGACGAAGACCCAGCCGTCGCCCTCGAGCTTCTGCATGAGGAAGCCTTCGCCGCCGAACAGGCCGGTGAGGATCTTGCGCTGGAAGGCAATGCCGAGCGAGACACCGCGCGCGCCGGCGAGGAAGCTGTCCTTCTGGCAGATCAGGCGACCGCCGAGATCGGAAAGCTTCAGCGCCAGCACCGTGCCCGGATAAGGCGCCGCGAACGCGACCTTGGCCTTGCCGCTGCCGGTATGGGTATAGACGGTGGTGAACAGGCTTTCGCCGGTGACCACGCGCTTGCCCGCCGACAGCAGCTTGTCCATCAGGCCGCCGCCACCCGACGAACCATCGCCGAAGATGGTTTCCATCTGCACGCTGGAATCCTTGAACATCAGCGCGCCGGCTTCGGCCACCGCGCTTTCGCCGGGATCGAGTTCCACCTCGACGAACTGCATGTCGTGGCCGACGATGCGGAAATCGATCTCGTCTGCGTTGCGCTGGCTCATGGCGATTCCTGGAATGGGGGAAATGCGGAAAGTCTACGGCCCAATCCCGACACGCGGCTGGCATGGCGCGACAGGGCTTTGGAAATCACGTCGGCGCTGCCAGCGATGTGCAGGGCATTGCGGGCGCGGGTCATCGCCGTATAGATCAACTCCCGGCTGAGGACTCGACTGTCGACGCGCGGCAGCTGCAGCCACACTTCGTCGAACTCGCTGCCCTGCGCCTTGTGCACGGTCATCGCGAACGCCGACTCGTGCGCGGGCAACGCCGCCGGATGGAAGGCGCGCACGCCGCCTTCGCCGGCGAACCACGCCAGCGGGACGCCATGCTCGTCCGGCAGGCAGATGCCGACATCGCCATTGAACAGGTGCAGCTGGTGATGGTTGCGGGTCACCAGCAACAGACGCCCGGGGAACCACGCCGGCGGCGTGCCGATGCGGCGCCCGGACAATGAAGCTTCGATTCGTGCATTGAGGCCACGCGCGCCTTGTGGACCCTCGCGCAATGCCGTCAGCAGGCGCAGGCGGTTGGCCTGCTTCAGCGCCTCGGCGGGATCTTCGATCGTGGCCAGCGCACGCCAGTGTTCGAGGAGTTGCGGGCGCGCCTGCAGCGGATCGTCGACGCCCTCGTGAAAATGCACGTTGGACAGGCTACCGCCGCGCAACAGTGCAAGCGCTTCCGTGGACGCACCTTCGCGCACCGCGTCGGCCAATGGCGCCAGCTGCAATGCCGCGCTCTGGCGCCAGCCGCGCTGCAGGTGCACGCGATGGCCACGCAAGTTGTCCGCGGAAAGGATCGCCGCCAGCACATCGCCGGCCTCGACCGAAGGCAGCTGGTCGGCATCGCCGAGCAGGATCAGTTGCGCACCGTCGGCGACCGCTTCGACCAGCTTGCACATCAACGGCAGGTCGACCATCGAGGCTTCGTCCACCACCACGATGTCGAAGGGCAAGGGATTGTCGGCGTCATGGCGGAAACGCGCGGTGTCGGCGATGGTGCCGAGCAGGCGATGCAGGGTGCTGGCGCTGGTCGGCAATGCCGCGATCGAGTCGGCATCCACGCCCGATGCTTCCAGTTGTCGTGCGGCGCGCTGCAGGCTTTCCGACATGCGCTCGGCAGCGCGACCGGTCGGCGCGGCCAGCGCGATGCGCGGCGATGGCTTGCCGGCGGCAAGCGTCTGGGCGATGCGCAGTACCAGCAGGCGCGCAATGGTGGTGGTCTTGCCCGTGCCGGGACCGCCGGTGATCAGCACCAGCGCACGGTGCAATGCCAATGCCGCGGCACGGGCCTGGAGATCGCCGTTCCCGGCTTCGGGAAAGAGCGTCGCAAAGAGCGGCGCGATCGTGGCGTCATCGCCTGCGAGCGACCGCGCCGCGATGCGGTGCAGCCCCAGCGCCAACCGGCGTTCGTATTCGCGGTAGCGGCGCAGGTACAACAGGCCATCTTCCAGCACGAGTGGCGCGGCGACGGATTCCGCATCCTGCGTTTCCGGCGCGGCGACGAAGCGCGATGCCTGCAACGCCAACAGCCATGCCTCGGCGTCCGGCCATGGCAGATCGGCATCGATGAAACGGTTCGGTCGCGCCGGATCGAACGCGGCATGGCCTTGCGCGACCGCCAGCGACGCCAGCGCTGCCGCGGCCAATACGTCGTCCGGCGTCGATGGATCGAGACGACGCAGGCTTTGCGCCAGTGCATCGTCCAGCGTCCGCAGCGCCCCACTCTGTCGCAACGCGCGCAACAGGCTCATGCCGCGGCTCCCGTGGCGACGTGGCCGAACAACGCGTCAAGAGCGTGCACCAGTTCCGGCGCGAAACGCTGGGCGAAAATCCCCGGTGAATCGCCGGATTCGGCATCGAGTCCGCGGCAGAACAGATAGCGGATGCCGCCGAAATCGCGGGCGTAGTCGTATGCCGCACCGAGGCGGAAGCGCAGCCAGCGATGCAATGCCAGGGTATAGATCAGCGCCTGCAGGTCGTATTCGCTGTGCGCCATCGCGCGCTGCAGCGATGCACCGTCGTACGCGGGCAGGCGGTTGGACTTGTAGTCGAGCACGTACCACTTGCCGTCGACGCAATAGGTCAAGTCGACGAGGCCGGTCATCAGCCCTTCCAGCCGCTGGCGCAAGCCGAAGCCGTGGCGATCGCGGACCACGCCATGGGCGTGCAGCAACTCGAGCATGGCGTCCACGCGCACCGGTCGGAGCGCGAACTGGAACTCGATTTCCGGGCGACGCTGGCCTGCCGGGACATCGCACAAGCGCACGCCTTCCGGCAATGCCACCGTCAACGTCTGCCCGACAAGTCGGGTCGTCAGCGCGATGCCCTCGTCCAGCACGTCGGCACCATACCCTTCGTCGCGCAGGGCCTTGGCGATGATGTCGGCTTCGCGCATCGGGGCGACGTCCCCCGCGTGCCAATCGCGCCACGCGGCGAAATCCGCATGCTCGAACGCGGCATGCAGGGCGACACCATAGCGATTGCCGGAAAAACGCAGATCGAATCCGTCGTCGACCACGTCAGCGGGGGTATCGGGTTCGTCGTTGCCGCCACTCGCGGGCAAGGTCGATGAACTGCTGGCATCGCCGGCATCGGCTTTGGCGAGCTGGCTGAAACTGTAGACCCACCAGTCGTTGGCGAGAAGTCGTTCGGCCTTGCGCGCAACCGGCACTTCGGCCGCATTCTCCTGCGGCAGGCGCGGCAGATCGCCACGCGGCGGATCCGCATCGATCACGATGCCTTCGACGCGGGCAAGCGCCTCGACGTCACGCAGCATCTTCGCCAGCGCGGTCCTGTCGTGGTTGTAGAACGCGCCGCCGGCGATCCACAGCGCGTGTTCGGCGCGCGTCAGGCCGACATACAGCAGGCGTGCGTCTTCGGCCACTTGATCCCGGATCCACTCCCGATGCGCATCCCTCCAATCATCGGAACCCGTGGCCAAGGGCCAATGCAGGATCCGCCCATCACCGTCGTTGGTGACGACGCGCCTGCCCGGCATCTGTACTGGCGTCTTGCCGCCGATCCCTGCGAACGGCAGGAACACCAGCGGATATTCCAGGCCCTTGCTCTTGTGCAGGGTGACGATCTGGACCCGTCGCGCATCCGATTCCAGGCGCAACAGCTGTGCTTCATCGTTGTGGTCGGCGTCGGCGATGCGCTGCTCGAGCCAATCGACCAACCCATGCAGGCCAAGCACGTCCTGCTCCGCTTCCTGCAACAGTTCGGCCAGCTGCAGGTAGTTGCTGAGCCGGCGCTCGCCATCGAGCAGGCCGAGCAGGCGTTCACCGGCATGCGCGGCAAGATCGCCGACCAGCGCAAGCGTGCCCGCGCGATCCCGGCGTTCGCGCCATGCCTGCGCATCCTGCTGCCGCGCGTGACTGGCCGCGGCGTCACGATCCAACCGTTCGATTGCCGCCGCATCGGCGCCAATCAGCACCGTCGACAACGCCGCGCGCAAGCGGCGGTCATCGCCGATGTGCAGCAACGCCAGCAACAATGCATGCAACTCGCGGGCTTCGAACGTAGCGAACAGGCTCAGCTTGCCGGCGGCGACGGCGGGAATGCCGACTTCGGCCAGCGCCTGGCGGACCAGCGTCGCCTCGGAATGCGAACGCACCAAGACGGCGATATCGCCAGGCTGCACGGCACGCATGCCGTCGCCATCCTTCAGCATCGCCTTGCCGGCACGCGCATCGGACAACACGCCATGGATCGCCGCGACGCAGGCACGGGTGGCGAGGTCGCGCGACTGGCCGGCACTCCACGGTGCCTGCTTGCCCTTGGCATCCACGGGCGGCAACGGCGCCCGCCACACCGTCAAGGCTGGCGCGACTCCGTCGTTGCGCAGGAAATCCGCGTCGTGGATTGAGCCACCCGACTCGACGGGGTGGAAGCGAATGCGCGGGTCGATGAAAGCCTCGACGCCTGCCTGTCCGTACATGGCATCGATTGCGGCCAGGACTGAAGGCCGCGAACGGAAGTTGTGCGACAGCCTGGGCGCTTCTTCCGCGGTTTCGCTCGCGGCCAGATAGGCATGGACATCGCCGCCACGGAACCCGTAGATCGCCTGCTTGGGATCGCCGATCAGGAACAATGCCGGCCCGGGGCTGCCTCTGCCGAATACGCGATCGAATATCGCCCATTGGCGGGCGTCGGTGTCCTGGAATTCGTCGACGAGCGCGACTCGGTATTGGCCGCGCAGCCGTGTTGCCAACACGTCGCCATTGGAACCCGCCAGCGCACCGGCGACGCCATCGATCAGGTCGTCATGGGTCTGCATCCGCAGCTGGCGCTTCCGCGCGGCCATGCGCACGCGGCCATCGCCACGGATGCGATGCAGCAACGCGGCACGACGCCTGGCGACATATTCGGCGTGCGCGCCCAAGGCATCCAGATAAGGCGGGATTGCCGCACACAGTGGCGAATCCGGCGTCTTCCCGACGTGCGCCTTGTTGGTTTTCGCAATCAACGCTTCGCGCGTCAGGTTGGCAAGCCTGCCGTGTTCGAACGGAAGGCCGCCACCTCTCGTGGCCCATTGCATCGCCTCGTCGAACAGAGCGTCGATCCATTCGCTCTTGTAGCTCTGCCCATTGAGAATCCGTTCGGCGACTGCCGCCAGCAATGCGGCGCGGCAGTCTTCGCCATGCGCGCGGAACGCCTTCGCCAATTCCGCCCCGGCCGCGTGCAATGCCGGCGCAGGATCTTCGGGCAATGCGGTTTCCGGGGGCAGCAGGACCGGCTCGCGCAACAACGCCGGAAGATCATCCGCCAAGGCACTGTAACCCTGGCCCCACAATGCGACGAGGTCGTTCGCCGCATCCGCATCGACCGCATGCGCGCGCCAGAGATCGGCGGCGACCTCTTCGCGCAGATCGCGGTCGCTCGCCAGCAATTGCGGCGCGTCGAACGCATGGCCCGCTTCCAGCGCATGTTCGCGCAGCACGCGCAGGCAGAAGCCGTGGATGGTGAAGATGGCGGCAAGATCGGTCTCGAGCACGGCCTGGCGCAAGCGCCGACGCAAGGCATCGCGACTTTCGTTGCGCTGCGCGAGGTGTGCATCGAGGATCGCGCGCGTCAAAACCGCTTCCGGTGCTTCATCATTCGCCGAATCCGCATCCAGCACGTCGAGCGCCAGCTGCAGGCGTTCGCGAATGCGCTTGCGCAACTCCTGCGTTGCCGCCTCGGTGAAGGTCACGGCGAGGATTTCGCCGATGCGCATGTTGCGTTCGACCACCAGCCGCGTCACCAGTGTCGCCAGGGTGAACGTCTTGCCGGTGCCGGCGCTGGCCTCGATCAGGCGCACGCCGTCGAGCGGCAACTCCAGCCAGGGATCGTGCGCTGCACCGGTGCTCATGCCGCGTCCTCCGCATCGTCGCGTTCCGGCAATTCGATGCCGACGATGTCGATCGATATCGGTTCCGCCCTTGTCACCGCCCCGTAGATCGCGCCGGCCAGGCGTGCGAATTCGCCCAGGCTTGCCGCATCTGCAAAGGGATCGCGTCCACGCAATGCCAGCTGCAAGGCTGCGCTGCCGCCTTCCGCCCAGCCGCGTCCGCCGCTGTTCCCGTTCCATCTGGCGGCGGCGGCGCGCATGCCGCGCTGCCGGTCCTCGTCCACGAACAGTTCCCATCCGCTGTAGGGCGCGAACGGCAACGGCCGGCGCAACCCTTCCTCGCGAATCGCCAAGAGGACACGCAAGGCATCGATCGCCATGGCCCGGTCCATCGCCGCGCGCGGATACACACCGATACCCCTGTCCTTGTCATCGTGCAGTTCCACGAGCGGCAATTCGATGCCTGCAGCGCTCGCGAGCAACCAGTCGAGGCCGTTGCGAATCGTGGACGGCCCGTTCGGCGCGCCAAGGCGAATCCGCGCGACGCCCCGCGGCCAGGCATCGGCGATGCGCCCATGCAGGCGCAGGCCATCGACGGCGACTTCCGCCGTCATCGCTTTCGCCACGGCATCGCCACGCCAATCCTTGAACGCGCGCGCATACGGATCGATTTCCGCGACCAGTTCATCCAGCACGCGGCGTCCCGGCGCCCCCGAAGGCAACAGGCCCCGCGCCCGCAACGATGCCTGCAATGTCGACGCGTTCGCGCCTTCGATCAACCCATCGAATACGGCGCGTTGCAGGCGATGACGCTGCAATCCGTCCGCCGGCGCCTGCAACGGCTCGATGTCCTCGCCCGCCCCTTCGATCCGGGGCAGGCGCAATTGCAGGCGTTGTTCCAGGAAAACTCCGGCCGGGTCCAGCAGGAAGCGCCGCAAGGCATCCAGCGGCAATTCGCTTTCCTTGTCCATCGCCGGTGCGAATGCCTCGGCATCCATCCACGGCGCCACGCGCGTGCGTGCGCTCGAAAGCCCGGTTGCCGCAGGTCGCCAATCGCTGCGATAGCTGAAAAAGCGATCGTCGCCGGCGCCGAACGCCTCCGGCGAAAACGGCTGCAATGCATGATGCAACACCCGCTGCTTCTCCGACTGCCCGTCGCAAGCCTGCGCGGCGGCCAGCAATTCCGTCACCAGCACCGAGGGTTCACGCACGCTGCCATCGCGCGGATCGGCGCCCAGCCAGCTCAGGTAGAACACGTCCTGCGCCGAGGCGAACAGTTGCAGGAAGAGGAAGCGATCGTCGTCGCGGGTCGAGCGATCCCCGCGCCGGCGTTTGTCGCTGCCGAGTTCGGCGGTGAGGCGATTGAGCCCGGCGGCGGGATCGCGGCGCGGGAAGTCGCCATCGTTCATGCCAAGCAGGCAGATCACCCGGAACGGCAGCAGGCGCATCGGCACCATCCGCGCGAAACTGACGCCACCCGTGAGCAGCGGCGCGCGGGTATCCGACTCGCCCAGTTCCGCGGTGAAATGCGCTTGCACGACTTCGCCACGGATCGGTTCGGCGTAACCAGCACGTTCGGCCTGTTCCGCGAACGCATTGATCGCCGTGCGCAGCCGATCCAGCGCGCGCTGTCCCTGTGCGGTCGGCGGTGGGCGTGGCAGGAGTGCATCGAGCAAGGCCAGCAGGTGTTCGCGCCATCGCGCCGGCGTCGTCGCCTCGCCGAACAGGCGCTCGTGCTTCGCGAGCACCCGCAACAATCGCAACACGGCATCGAAGGCATCGAGCGCGCTGCCTTCCAGTTCCGTCCACGGCGCGACGCCGGCAATCTCTTCATCGCTGCCGCTGGCGTGACCGAGCAGCAGGCGATCGAGCGCGAACTGCCAGGTGTAGGCGTCATCGGCAGGCGCGCCGTTGCGCGCACGATGCGCGGCATCGATGCCCCAGCGCGCGCCGGCGTCCCGCAGCCATGCGCGCAGGCGCTCGAAGTCGCCGGCGTCGAGTTGCGCGGCTTCCGCCAACGGCGCGCTCGCCAGCAGGTCGAGGATGTCCTCCAGCCCGAAACGCGAGGCCGGCAACGCCAGCAGGCGCAGGAACACCTCAGCAAGCGATTCTTCCGCGAGCGGACTGGCATCGGCGACTGCGTAGGGAATCGCATCGCCTTGGCGCTGGCCGCCGAACACCGCATCGAGATAGGGCAGATAGGGATCGATGTCCGGCGCCATCACCGCGATCTCGCGCGCCTGCAGCGGCGGATCGAAACGCGGGTCGTCGAACAGCGCGCGCAGGCGATCGTGCAGCACCTGCAATTCGCGCAAGCGCGTGTGGCAGGCGTGGAACTGCAGGCTGGGATCATTGTCGATCCGCGCCTCAACCGCAGTCGCCGCGCGACGATGGAAGAGATCGCCCTGCATCCGCCGCAACAGGCCATCGTGCAGATCGCCGCCACCTTGCGCGGGATCGGCATAGGCGTTGATTTCACCGGAGGGATGCACCACCTCGCCGCTGCCGATCAGGGCCATGAAGTCGCGTCCGGCCGCGCCCCAATCGCGCAGCAACGGGTTCTCGTTGGCATCGGCGAAGGGATCCTCGCCCGCGCGCAGGCGCGCGCCCAGCGATTGCAGGTCGCCCCAGTATTCCGCGCTTGGCGTCGGCGAATAGAAATGCAGGGTGCCGATCCGCGCCTGCGTCGCGATCACCCGCAACACGTCGGGCGAGACGTTGAGCGTGGCGAACACGAACAGTCGCGACGGCAAGCCGGTCGGCAGCGCCTCGCCACTGGCGAATCGCGCCAGATAGTCCTGGATGCGGCGCGCGCGATGCGCATGCCCCGAGGCGACCGCGCGCCACAGGATCGCCTGCGGATCCCCGGGGTCGGCACCGTCTTCCCAACGCAACAGCCAGTCGCGCCGCCACGCCTGGTATTTCTCGAAGACATTGGCGAGTTCGCCGGCCAGCGCCCACGGCTTCACCGCGTCGCCATCGGCGAGATAACTGGAGAGCTGCGCCAGCGCCGGTCGCGCCATCAACACCGGATCGCGCAACGCCGCGTACACGCGCCAGCGCAGGGTCGCCGCATCGAGGTCGTCGTCGCTCGGACCGAGATTGGCCTCGAGCGCGCGCGCGACGAATTCGCCCGGTGTGAGGAATTCCAGGTTGGCGGCGATGCTGTGGCGCTGCGCCAGCGTCGCCTGCAGCCAGCGCCGCATCGCGACTTGCGGGATCAGGATGATGTCCGGCGCCAGCAGCGACTGTCCGTCGGCCGGCGTCCGCAACGCGTCCGCGAGCAATCCCGCCAGCACGTCGAGCGCGTTCGAGTGGTAGAGGCGGAAGTCGGGCGCGGCGGTTGAGCTCATCGATGGCGACATTGTGCCGGAGCCCCATCGCGCCGATTGAGACCGCCGCGGCGCAGCGCAAACCGTGTCCATGGGCACATTGGCGGGGTTCCATTCAGCTTGGCCCACGCACTCTGTAGTCTCCGGGGAATTCTGTCCATTACGCGTGCGCGATCTAGCCGTCCCTGCCGTCCAGCTGACCGACCTGCGCCTGATGCGCGGCGGCCGCGTGGTGCTGGACGACATCAACTTGGTCGTGCCGCGCGGCAGCGTCACCGCCGTGCTCGGTCCATCGGGCAGCGGCAAGTCGACGATGCTGGCCGCGCTCACCGGCGAACTCGCGCCCGGCGCCGGTTCCGTCAAGTTGTTCGGAAACCCCGTGCCGCAGGATCCTCGTGCTTTGCTGGAATTGCGCAAGCAGGTTGGCGTGCTGCTGCAGGGCAATGGCCTGCTGACCGATCTCACCGCCGCCGACAATGTCGCGCTGCCGCTGCAGGCGCATGCCGACCTGCCCGGACCCGTGATCGATCGCCTGGTGGCGATGAAGCTTCACGCCGTCGGCTTGCGCAACGCTGCCGATCTTTATCCCCGCGAACTCTCGGGCGGCATGGCCCGCCGCGTCGCACTCGCACGAGCAATCGCGCTCGATCCGCCACTGATGATCTACGACGAACCGCTGACCGGCCTCGACCCGATCGCATCGGGCGTGATCATGAGCCTGATCGCCCGCCTCAACGCCACGCTCGGGCTCACCAGCATCATCGTCAGCCACCACGTCCACGAAACCCTGCCGATCACCGACCAGGCGGTGGTGATCGCCGATGGCCGCATCGTCTTCACCGGCACGCCGGCGGAACTGCAGGCCAGCCACGATCCCTTCGTGCGCCAGTTCCTCGATGGCGCGCCCGACGGCCCCATTCCCTTCGACGCCGCGGCGCGGCCGGTGGCGGCATGACGCCGATCACCGACATCCTGCGTTCGCTGGGACAGGCCGGGCTGTTCGCCGCCAGCGTCCTGCGCGCGTCGTTCCCGCCGACGCGCGACATGGGTGCGGAGTTCGTCCGCGAGATCTACAAGATCGGCGCGCGCTCGTTGCCGATCATCCTCGTCGGCGGCGCCTTCGTCGGCCTGTCGGTGACGCTGCTCGGCTATCGCGCGCTCGATACCTACGGCGCCAGCAACCAAGTCAGCGCGATGCTCGGCCTCGGCCTCTACCGCGAACTGGCGCCGGTGCTGACCGCGCTGCTGTTCATCGGTCGCGCCGGCTCGTCGATCGCCGCCGAACTCGGATTGATGCGCGCCACCGACCAGATCACCGCGCTCGGCCTGATGGCAATCGATCCGGTCGCGAAAGTCGTGGTGCCGCGCTTCTGGGCGGCGGTACTGGCGGTGCCGCTGCTGGTCGCGTTCTTCTGCTCGGCCGCCATTGCTGCAGGCTGGTTCGAGTCGGTCCACGTGATCGGCCTCGACGGCGGCACCTTCTGGCAGGTGATGAAGGATGCGGTCGACGTGCGCCACGATTTCCTGCCGGCCTTCCTCAAGGCCGCGGTGTTCGGTGCGACCGCGGCGCTGGTCTCGGCCCACGTCGGCTTCCACGCCGAACCGACCATCGAAGGCACCTCGGTGGCGACCACCCGCGCGGTGGTGAACGCCTCGCTGCTGGTGCTGATGTTCAACTTCGTGCTCTCGGCGCTGATGTTCCGATGAGCATTCCATCCACTCTCTTCATCATGGAGATCCGGCCATGAGCATTCGCGGCCCGCGCCTCGAATTCGCCGTCGGCGCCTTCCTGCTGCTCGCACTCGGCACGCTGCTGGTGCTGGCGTTCGCCTCCACCAACGGCAAGTTCGGCATCGGTGGCAACGGCACCTATCCGCTGAAGGCGCATTTCTCCGCCATCGGCCAGTTGCGCCCGCAGGCGCCGGTGAAGATCGGCGGCGTCACCGTCGGCGCGGTTTCGGACATCCAGCTCGATCCGCAGAAGTACGACGCCGTGGTGACGATCGCCATGCAGTCGAAGTACAAGGACCTGCCGGCCGACACCACCGCCGGCGTCTTCACCAGCGGCTTGCTCGGCGAGTCCTACATCGGCCTGACCCCCGGCGGCGACCCCAACGTGCTGAAGCCGGGCGGCGAGATCGCCTTCACCCAGCCGGCGGTCGACCTGCTCCAGCTGGTCGGCAAATACATGTTCAGCGGCGGTGGTGCCAAGCCGGGCAATGATGCGCCGGCCGCGTCCACCGACGACGCCAAATCCTCACAGGAATCCAAGCCATGACCCGCAATGTCCTTGCCGCCGCCCTCGCCGCGACGCTGGCCATCGCTACCCCGATGATCGCTGCTGCCGCCCAGCCTGCCGCCGCTGCCGGCGCGCAGCTCGGCGTGCCGAGCCAGATGGTGCTGTCCAACAGCCAGCGCGTCATTTCCACCCTGGAAAAGCGCCGTGGCGAATTCACCAGGAACCGTGCCGCACTGCGTGCCTACGTCACCAGCGAATTCAACCAGATGTTCGATCGCGACTACGCCGGCTGCCTGGTCCTCGGGCGCTTCTGCCGCACGGCGTCCCCGGCAGACGTCTCGGCCTTTTCGACCGCATTGGGCGACAGCCTGCTGCAGCGCTACGGTTCGTCGCTGCTTGACTTCAATACCAAGCTGACCCCGCGGGTGAAGTCGGAAGCACCGCTGCCGAACAACCTCGGCGTGCGTGTCGTCAGCGAACTGGTGCGTAGCGGCGGCGACCCGGTGCCGGTGGTCTACTGGATGCACCAGGACAAGAAAACCGGACAGTGGAAGGTGTTCGATGTCCAGGTGGAAGGCGTCTCCTTCGTCCAGACCTTCCGCAATCAGTTCGAAGCGCCGCTGGCGCAGAAAGGCATCAAGGCCGTCACCCAGGATCTGGCCAGCGGCCAGATGCAGGCCGGCGCCAAGTCGAAATGACCGGCGCGACCGCCAGCGTCGAATTGCAGGATGGACGCCTCGTCTTCGACGGGGCGTTGCTGCGTCCGGCCCTGGCCTCGTTGTGGCCGCGCTTGGCCAAAGCCGGTGCGATCACCGCCATCGACCTGAGCCGCGTCCCGCGCATCGACAGCGCCGGCATCGCCTTGGTCGGCTGGCTGGCGGACCGCCATCCACAAGCCGCATTGACCGGAACGCCGACCGGCTACGAGGAGTTGCGAACCGCCTATCGCCTCGACGACCACTTGCGTTTCGAGCGCTGACCCCCAACTGCTTCGTATCGCCATGATCCACGCCCACGCCCTGCCCCGAGTCCTTGCCGTCGTGTTCGCGCTGGCGTTGTCGGCCTGCGTGCAACAGGGCGGCACGCGCAGCGATGCCGCATCGACCGGCACCGTGGTCCCGGCGCAGGACGTTGCGCCTGCGGCGACGGTCGCGCCAGCGGTTCCGGAAGCAACGGCATCCGCATCTGCCCCAACCGCGACCGCGGAGCCCGCGACGGCATCGGTCCCGGCGCAGAACTTCCCGGCCGCGAATACCGCGCCCGCCGCCAGCGATGCCGACTACCAGGCGCTCTATGGCGAGACCGGCGTCGCCAATGCCGACACCAAGGCCGGCGAGGGCACGTCGCAGCCCTGGGATCCATGGGAAAAGTTCAACCGCAAGATGCACGCGATCAACACCACGGTCGACCACGCGATGATCCATCCGGTCGCGGTGACCTACGTGCACGTGGTCCCGCGACCGTTACGCACCGGCGTCAGCAATTTCTTCCACAACATCACCGGCCCCAGCAACATCGTCAACTCGTTGCTGCAGGGCAAGCCCTCGCAGGCCGGCGATTCGCTGTTCCGTTTCCTGGTCAACAGCACCTTCGGCATCGGCGGCCTGTTCGACGTCGCCACCAAGATCCACATCCCCGACAAGAGCAACGATTTCGGCAAGACGTTCGCGACCTGGGGGTGGAAGAATTCGCGCTATCTCGAACTGCCGGTGTTCGGCCCGCGCACCGTGCGCGACGCCACCGGCATGGTCGGCGACATTCCGCTGACGCCGCTGCCGGCCAGTCGCAGCGTGGTCGGACAGGTGGCGTTGCGCACGATCAACGTGGTCAACATCCGCGCGCAATTGCTGTCCACCGACGCGTTGCGCGAAGGCGCGTTCGACGACTATCGCCTGCTGCGCGATGCCTGGTGGCAGCGCCGCAATTACCAGATCTGGGGCGAGAACAACCCGGACGCTTCGTCGCAATTGCCCGATTACCTGAAGATGCCGCCGGAACCGGGCAAGCCGGACTGATCACTCGCGGTCGGGATCGACACCGTCCAGTCCAAGCAGCGGCTGGTCTTCGCCATCCTGCGGCAGGGCTTCGACGCCACGCAATTTGCGTTCGATCGCGCGACTGCGCACGCCGGTTTCCTCGATCTTGTTGCTGGCCTCGGCGAGCTTCTTCTTCACCGCATCGAGCGACGCGCCGAACTTGCCGAACTCGGTCTTGACCGCACCCAGCGTCTGCCACACCTCGCTGGAGCGCTTTTCGATCGCCAGCGTGCGGAAGCCCATCTGCAGGCTGTTGAGCACCGCCAGCAGCGTGGTCGGCCCGACCGGTGTCACGCGCAGGTCGCGCTGCAGCAGGTCGAACAGGCCGGGGCGCCGCAACACTTCCGCGTACAGACCCTCGGTCGGCAGGAATAGCAGGGCGAAATCGGTGGTGTGCGGCGGCTCGATGTACTTGTCGCGGATCTTCTTCGCCTCGTCGCGGATGCGCCGTTCCAGCGCTGCGCCGGCATCGTTCGCGGCCTCGGCATCGGCGCGCTCCTGCGCATCCAGCAACCGCTCGTAATCCTCGTGCGGGAACTTGGCGTCGATCGGCAACCACACCGCTCTGCCCTCGTGCCCACCCGGCAGGCGCACCGCGTATTCGACGCGTTCGCTGCTGCCCGGCCGCGTCACCACGTTGCCGGCGTATTGCTCCAGCGTCAGCACCTGTTCCAGCAAGGCCCCCAATTGCACTTCACCGAAGGTGCCGCGGGTCTTGACGTTGGTGAGCACGCGCTTGAGGTCGCCGACGCCGGTCGCCAATTGCTGCATCTCGCCGAGCCCGCGCTGCACCGCTTCCAGCCGCTCCGACACCAGCCGGAACGATTCACCGAGGCGCGTTTCAAGCGTACTCTGCAGCTTCTCGTCGACTGTGGCGCGCATCTGCTCCAGCTTTTTCGCGCTGTCGTCCTGCAGCGCCTTGAGCTGGGTTTCCAGTGTCGCGCGCAGCTCGCCCAGCACTTGCGTGTTGCGTTCGGACAAGTCGCGCAGGCGATCCGACAACGC
Source organism: Lysobacter sp. (assembly GCA_030151365.1). Taxonomy (GTDB): domain Bacteria; phylum Pseudomonadota; class Gammaproteobacteria; order Xanthomonadales; family Xanthomonadaceae; genus Solilutibacter. The sequence goes on from JASLDW010000092.1 coordinate 71,982, forward strand.
CTGCGAGAATTGCTGTTGCTGGCCGCGCTGTTCCTCGCGGCTCTTGCGCCCGTCCTCGGCGATGGCGATGCGGAATTCGTCGAGGCGGCGATCGGTGCGCTCGGTCAGGTCGCCGATGTTCTGCGCCAACGCCTGCTGGTGGCGCGATTGCGCCGCCGTCTGCTTTTCCAGCGAATCGCGCAACTCGCCGCGGCCTTCGCGCTGCTCGTCGCGCAGCGCGCGCTCGAGATCGTCGCGCAAGATGGCGAGGCCGGCGTCGGGTTTGCGCAGCAGCAACACGACCAGCAGCATGATCGCGATGACGACCGCGACCAGGAGAACGAGAACGAGCGTGGAAACTTCAGGCATGGCGGCAGTGTAGCCGCCGACGTCTCAGGCGCCGAGATCAGCCTGCCGCAACTCCGAACAGATGGCCGATGCCCGCGGTCGCCGCCATCGCCGCCGCGCCCCAGAACAACACGCGCAACGCGCCTTTCCACTTCGACGCGCCGCCGAGCCAGCCGGCCAGCGCACCGAGCACGGCCAGCAACAACAGCGTCGCGCCCGTGAGGACCCAGGTGAAGCCGGCATGACCTGCGAGCAGCCACGCCACCGCGATCGGCAGGAGCGCACCGACCGAGAATGCCGCGGCCGACGCCAGCGCCGCCTGCAGCGGATTCGCCGACAGGTGGCCGACGATGCCGAGCTCGTCGCGCAAGTGCGTGCCCAGCGCATCGTGCGCGGTCATCTCCACCGCGACCTGCGTCGCCAGTTCGCGCGACAGGCCGCGCTGCATGTAGATGTGGGTGAGTTCCTTGAGTTCGGCGGCCGGCATTTCCTCCAGTTCGCGCCGTTCCTTTTCGGTATCGGCGCGCTCGGTATCGGCCTGCGAACTCACCGAGACGTATTCGCCCGCCGCCATCGACAGTGCCCCGGCGACCAGCCCGGCCACGCCGGTCATCACCAGCGCGCGCGGCGATGCGCCGGCCGCGGCGACGCCGATCAGCAGCGAACTGGTGGAAATCAGGCCGTCATTGGCGCCGAGTACCGTCGCCCGCAGCCAGCCGATGTTGTCGCTGCGGTGGCCTTCGTGGTGGGAACGGGTGAGCTTGGCCATGGTCGGGTTGCGAAATCGGGACACGTCATTGTGCACTGCAGTCAGGCCTCCCTGATTGACAGGCCAGCCCGGCCATGCGAGTTTGCCGGCATGGGGAATCGCGACAGCCGTCACATATCGTCTTCGGGCCGCCGGGGCAGCCTGTTCGTCATCGCCGCGTTCCTGCTGGCCACACAGGGGTGTTCTTCCGCCATGACTGCACCAACCGATCACACGCCTTCCGGCAACGCCGCGCCGTCGGACGACTTCACCAATACCGTCAAGGACTGGCCGTTCAAGTTTTTGCGTCACGACTTCAGCGCGCAATGTTTCAACACCCGCGACTGCAAGATCGTGTACTCGGGTTTTCCGCACCACTGGGACGAACCGCAGCGCTCCTGGCAGTCCTATGGCTACGGCCACGCCGAATTTTTCCAGTCCGCAGAATTGTCGATCGCCAATTTCCCGCCACCGGCGGTGCTGGACTGGGTGGCGAAGGATGGAAGCTCGCATCACGCCACCGTCGACATGGCCGAGATTTTCAAGGACCGGCTGATTCGACACAACGTGCCAAGAGAAGAGGTGGCCGAGGGCGTGAGCATTGGCGATCCCACGATCGCGCTTGAAGTCGATGACCGCACCGTCAATGTCTACATGATTGCGCGCATCCCGACCAAACATCTGCAGATTCCAGGCAACAAATACAGCGATGTCCGCGAAGACATGATCAAGGTCTACAGCAAGACGTATTGAGTTCCTGAGGGGGGACGAAATGGGGAGTGTGTTTGGCAAGAATGATGCCCAGGTCCACAAGGACCAAGCCACCACGGCGGATCTGGGGCAGTACGAAGAAGCGCGCAAGCAACTGGGCGAATTGCACGCGCCGGTCCTGCTGCACGCCGAAAATCCGCATGAGCGCCTATATGTTGCCTCGCTTGATGGTACCGGCAACAGCATGCGCAAGGATGCACTGGAGCACTGGAGCGCCGTCGCCAAGATCCATGATCAGGTCGGCAAGGCCAAAAACCCGAACGTCGTCAGTGGTTATGTGGAAGGTATCGGAACCCAGGATGGCTTTCTCCCGCGCGCTATTGATGGCTGGCGTGCCTATAGCTTTGACGAGCGCGTTGAAACTGCCTATTACGACCTTTGTACGCAAGCAAAACGTTGGATTATTAAAGATCCCCAGGCTCAGATTCGCGTCGCCGGTGTCGGTTTCAGCCGTGGCGCCGAAGAAGTCGCAGCACTGAATCGCATGATCGAAGAGCGTGGCATACTCGATCCCGAAAAAGCCGTGCTCCATAAAGATCACTACGGTCTGATCACCTCGATCCAATACTCCGGGGAACAACTGGTTCCGCCCGGCAAAACCCTGCAAGCCGCGATGCTGTTCGATCCGGTCTCGACCAACAACACCGAGTTCGATCGCCGCCTTGCACCTTCGACGGTCGGAGCGTTCGAGATCCTCTCAACCGATCATCGCGACCAGTTCAAGGGGGACCAACTGCTGCCGCACGGGCTGTCCGAGGACAACCGCTTCCTGAGCGTCACCGTTCCAGGCGCGCACAGCAACATCGGCGACACTTATACGCAGAACGGTCTCGGCGTCCTCAGCGCCAACATGGGCGTGGACTTCCTCAACAGCCTGTCGGATCGCGACTTCTTGAAACCGCAGGCGGTGCCGCAGGATCCCGCGAAATACCAGATCTATCATTCCGAAGAACACATGGTGCTGTACACAACGCGCTACTACGACCAGCACCACCAGCGCGGGGAGACCAACCAGCTCGGAGCCGATTCGCAATGCCGGGTCGCGCAACCGCTCGCCGATTGCACGCACAAGGCACCCGTCGATCCGTCGCTGGCCGGGCAAATCGACTACCGGCCGATCCGGATGTCGGAACAACAGGCGCCACCGCCGATGCCCGATCAGGCGAAATCGCAGGCGATCTCCACCAACGACATCTTCCGCTCGATGAGCGATGCCGCACTGCGCGGCGATGCAGCCGGGATGCGCGCCAGCGGTTCGATCTGGCTCAACAGCGGCGGCGCGCAGGAATGGCTGCAGCAGGGTCGCGACCACAACACGCAGCAGCGCGAGTCGGAGCTGACCGCGCAACTGGCGCAACAGCAATCGCAACAGGCGCAAGTGCAAGCGGCGCCGGTGATGCATCGCTGATGGACGGGCACATGGACAGCAACGACTTGCAGGAACTGGCGGTCCGGCTGGCGGCCTTCACCGACCTGCTGGAACAACGCGCCGACCGCGTCGCCGACATCACCGAAGCGAATGCCCACGCCGTGGAGTCGGCCGCGGTCACCCTCACCGAGCAGGGACGCGGTCTCTCGGCTTCCGCGATCGGCGCCATCCGCGACGAAACCCGCAGCGCGATGCAGGCGCTGCACGCCGACATCGCCGCTGCGCGGTCCGCGCAACGCCGCTTCGCGACGATCGCGTCATCGGCATTGGTGGTCGCCGCCGCGATCGCGGCCGGTGGCAGCGCATGGATGGTCTGGCGCAGCCAGCAAGAAATGCAGCGCGCGAAATTCGCCCAGGGCATCCTCGAAGCGACCCGCAGCGGCGCGATCACGATGTGCGGCGAACAGGTCTGCGTGCGCGTCGGCAACAAACCGAAGCGCGCCGACGCCGATGGTTACGTGATCGCGGAATAAGCCCGCGATCACGCGTGCGAATGCTCAGTCGAGCACGCGGCAGAACACCGCCTTGAGATAGCGCGATTCCTGCACCTGCGCCAGCCACGGATGGTCGGGGCCGGCGCCGGCCACCTTCAACACCTGCACGGTGCGACCGGCGTAGAACGCCGCGCGCCGCAGCATGTCGGTGAACTGCTCTTCGCTCACGAGGCCCGTGCAGCTGAAGGTCGCGAACAAACCGCCCGGCTTCACCACGCCCAGCGCCAGCTTGTTCATGTCGAGGTATTTCTTCAGCGCCGGGATCACCTGCTCGCGATCGCGGGTCATCTTGGCGGGATCGAGGATCACCACGTCGAACCGTTCGCCGTTGGCGGCGGCATCGCGCAGCCACGGAAAGATGTCGGCCTGGACGAAACGCGGCTTGACGCCGTTGAGCTTGCCGTTGGCACGGGCGATGTCGAGCACCGCCGGATCGATGTCGATGCCGACCACTTCGCTGGCGCCATGCACCGCCGCATACACGCCGAAGCCGCCGGTGTTGCAGCAGAGATCGAGCACGCGCTGGCCCGCGCATAGTTGCGACAGCCACTGGCGGTTCTCGCGCTGGTCGGCGAAGAAGCCGGTCTTGTGCGCACCGGCGGGATCGGCGCGGAACTTCACCCCGTATTCGGTGACGATCGCCGCTTCGGTGCCGAGGGTATCGCGGTAATCGAAACTTTCCTGCTTCTGCACGTGCTCATCGGCGAAGCTGTGGAAACGACAGCCGGGGAAATGGCTGCGCAACGCATTGAAGATGATCTCGCGATGGCGCCAGGCGCCGGCGCTGAAGAACTCGACGACGATCAGGTCGTCGTAGCGATCGACCACCAGCCCGGAAATGCCGTCGCCCTCGCTGTGGACCACGCGCCAGGCATTGCTGATGTCATCGAGCTTCAGGATCTCGCGACGCAGGCGGATGGCCTCGCCGATCCTGGCTTCGAACCACGCCTGGTCGACCGTGACGGCGGGATCGCGCTCGAGGATGCGCACCGCGATCCGCGAATGGCCGTTGTAGAAGCCGCGACCGATCCACTCGCCGTCCACGCTCAGGACGTCGACGATCGAACCCGGCTTCGGGCGCTGCGCCGGCTTTTCGACCAGGCGCTGGAAAATCCACGGATGCGAGGAATTCCACGCGTTCTTGAGGCGGACGACGGGCAGTGCTTCGTTCATCCGGCCATTTTACGGGGGAAGCGCGATCGCCGCCTTGCGCCATGCCCCAACCGTCGCCATGTGTAGCGAATGGTCCTCGATGAAACCGCCGCCCCCAGTGATCCGCGCCGCCAGCGCCGGCTCGATGCCGGTCGCCTGCGTCGTGCATTGACCTGCAGCCTCGTCGCCATCCTGGTGTTGCTGGGCATCCATGCGATGGTCGGCGGCAGCGATGCGGTGGCGCCCTTCGCGGTCCAGCCCCACGCAACCAGCGGGCTCGTCGGCATCCTCACCGCGCCGCTGTTGCACGGCTCCTGGGATCACGTGCTCTCCAACGCGATCGCCATCCTCATCCTCGGTACCCTCGCCGGCAGCGTCTATCCACGCGCCAGCCTGCGCGCGCTGCCGCTGCTGTGGCTGGGTTCGGGCATCGGCGCATGGTTGCTCGGCCATGCCGGCGAACACCATCTCGGCGCCAGTGGCGTCACCCACGGCCTGATGTATCTCACCCTGACGCTCGGCATCCTGCGCAAGGAACGTTCATCCGTCGCCGCCGCGATGATCGTGTTCCTGCTTTACGGCGGCATGGTGATGGCCGTGCTGCCCCTGCAGGAAGGCGTGTCGTGGCAGTCGCACCTTGGCGGAGCCGTTGCCGGTGTCATTTCGGCCTTCCTGTTCCGCAACACCGACCCGGCGCCGCCACGCCGCGTGTACAGCTACGAGCTGGAAGAAGACGGAGACGACGCCGGGTCTGAATGAGGTCTGTCCTTGTTTCATGAATCCAGGGTTTTCGTACAGCCCGCGGTCGTGTTGGTAACTCCCTGATTTACGGAGATTCCATATTCCTCTCCCGTTGCACCTGCAGGGCGGAGCATGCCTTCCGCGTGCCGCGATGCACGTGCTCCCCCGAAGCAAAAGAGGTAAGACGCATGAAGATGACCCGGAACTCTTTCGTTCTGACCGCACTGGCCGCCGCGCTCGCCGCGCCGGCCGCGTTCGCCCAATCGGCCACGACCGCGACGGACAGCGACAGCGGAACCGGCCAGGCCTTCATCCGCGGTGAGTTGGGCAAGACCCAGCTGAAGCAGGCCGGTGTCGACAACAAGGTCAAGGACACCTCCGGCAACGTCCGTGGCGGCTACATGTTCAACCACAACATCGGTGTCGAAGGCTTCTATGGTCGCTACTACGACAAGAGCGACAAGCAGGCGGGCATCGACCGCCAGACCAAGCTCGACGGCATCGGTGCCGGCGTGGTCGGCAAGGTGCGCTTCGGCGACCAAGCCCGCGATACCGGCTTCTATGCCAGCGGTCGCACCGGCATGATGCGCAGCGGTTACAAGCAGAGCGTCTCGGTCGACAACAACGGTACCACCACGGAATTCTCGCGGACCAGCCACAGCAACCAGCCGTACTACGGTGTCGGCGTCGGCTACGACGTCAGCCGCAATACCGGTGTCGGCATCAACTACGACTACTTCCAGGGCAAATCGCGCTCGCCGGTGACCGGCAACAAGGAGAATTTCCATGCCCGGACGCTGGGCGTGGACCTGGAACATCGCTTCTGATCCGGCCAACATCGCCTGTAGGAAGAACGGTCGCCTCCGGGCGGCCGTTTTTCATAAAAGATTCCGGGTCAAAATCGGATCGGATCTTTCTGAATGGGGTTTGGTGAAAGTTTCGCCATCTCCACTCACGTTAAATCTGAATGAAATCTGTCGCCCCCGGGGAACTCGCAATTCCCAGACAGCTTCCAGAAATCTATTTAACTCTCTGATTTATAAAAACTTCACAACTCTTCCTTTTCCGGCTCTCGCAACGCAGCATGGCCCCACCGCGCTCCAACGAGCGTTTCAATGTGAAAAAGGAAAGACCATGAAGAAGTTCCAGACGACCCTCGCCCTGACCGCGCTGGCTGCCGCCCTGGCCGCCCCGGCCGCGTTCGCCCAGTCCTCGACCGATACCGTCGGCCAGGGCTTCGTTCGTGGCGAGCTGGGCAAGACCAAGCTGAAGGACACCAGCAGCTCCGACAACGTCAAGGACACCTCCTACAACATCCGTGGCGGTTACATGTTCAACCGCAACTTCGGCGTCGAAGGTTTCTACGGCCGCTACTACGACAAGAACAGCCACAACCTCGGCTTCGACCAGAACACCAAGCTCGACGGTTACGGCGCCGGCGTGGTCGGCAAGGTGCGCTTCGGCGAACAGGCCCTCGACACCGGCTTCTACGGCAGCGGTCGCGTCGGCCTGATGCATGCCAACTACAAGGCCAGCGCCACCAACACCACCGGCGGCATCACCACCAACTACTCGGTGTCGAGCAACAGCAACCAGCCGTACTACGGCGTGGGCATCGGCTACGACTTCAACCGCAACATGGGCGTCGGTCTGAACTACGACTACTTCCATGGCCGCGTGCGCGTGCCGACCACCGGCAACAAGGTCAGCTACAACTCGCAGACCCTGGGCGCGGACTTCGAATACCGCTTCTGATCGCCACTGTTTGACGCACAACTTTGGTTGTGGAGACCAACGGCCACCTTCGTGTGGCCGTTTTTTTGTCGTACACTGCGCGCCGCGTCGCCAATCCGGGCGCGTTTCATTGCCCCCATCGGGGGCGTATTACTTAGGGGAAAACATGAAGAAGATGATTTCGGCGCTCGCCGTGGGCGTCGCGTGCGCACTCGTTGCTCCGGCGGCTTTCGCCGGTGAAGGCCAGGGCTTCGTTGGTGCAGAAGTCGGCCAGTCCAAGATCAAGATCGAGGGCGAATCGTCCAAGGACACCAGCTTCGCCATCCGCGGCGGCTACATGTTCAACAACAACGTCGGCGTCGAGGGCTTCTATGGCCGCTACTACGACAAGACCCTGCACGCCAGCGACAGCGGCATGACGGGCACCCTGAAGCCGACGCTGGACGGCTACGGCGTGGGCGTGGTCGGGAAGTGGAACCTGACCGGCGCCACCAACAACACCGGCCTGTTCGCCAAGGGCCACCTCGGCGTGATGCAAGCGAACGCCAAGGCCTCCGCGACGCTGGACATCGACGGAACGACCTACAGCGGTTCCGTGAAGTCGCACACCACCACGGGCTATATCGGTGTCGGCCTTGGCTACGACTTCAACCGCAATGTCGGCGTGAGCGTGAACTACGACTACTTCCGTCCGAAGTTCAAGGTGGCCGGCGAGAGCAGCAACGTCCCGGTCAACACCTGGTCGCTGGGCTTCGAATACCGCTTCTGATCCATCGGCGGCATCGACGGACCGGAACGGCCACCTTCGGGTGGCCGTTTCTTTGCCGGTTGATCCGCGGTTTCGCCGCGACGGCGTAAACTTCGCTCCATGAACGCGAAACCGCAGCGCCTGGAAAACATCGTCACCGACAAGGGCAAGGTCCCGGTCTATGCCACCGGCATCGTCGAACAGCCGTGGGACGATTACACCGCTGCCGACCACGACGTCTGGCGCCAGCTCTACCAGCGCCAGCGCGAAGTGCTGGCCGGCCGCGCCAGCGACGAATTCCTGCAGGCGCAGGACGCGATGGGGATGACACCGGACGCGATCCCGAAATTCTCCGAGCTCAACAAGATCCTCAAGGCGACCAGCGGCTGGACCCTGATCGGCGTCGAGGGCCTGCTGCCGGAACTCGATTTCTTCGATCACCTCGCCAATCGCCGCTTCCCGGTGAGCTGGTGGATCCGCCGCCCCGACCAGATCGACTACATCGAGGAACCCGACCTCTTCCACGACCTGTTCGGCCACGTGCCGCTGCTGATGCTGCCGGTGTTCGCCGACTACATGCAGGCCTACGGCCGTGGCGGCGTCAAGGCGCACGGCATCGGCCCGGAGGCGCTGCAAATGCTGACGCGCCTGTACTGGTACACGGTCGAGTTCGGCCTGATCCGCCAGAAGGGCGGCCTGCGCATCTACGGCAGCGGCATCGTGTCGTCGAAGGGCGAATCGATCCATTGCCTGGAAAGCGACGCGCCCAATCGCATCGGCTTCGACCTCGAGCGGATCATGCGCACGCGCTACCGCATCGATACCTACCAGAAGACCTATTTCGTCATCGACAGCTACGACCAGCTGATCGAGGCGACGCGTCCCGATTTCACCCCGATCTACGCGCGGCTGACGGCACAGGAATCGATCCCGGCCGGTACCGTGCTGGACAGCGATGCCGTGTTCCATCGCGGCACCGGCGAAGGCTGGGCCACCGACGGCGACGTCTGATCCGCGATAATGGCGGCTTCGCCTCCGGAGCCGCCCGATGTCGTCCGATAACACCCTCAACAACGGCGGGCCCAGCAACAGCAGGCCCATCTCCCTCACCCATTACCTGATCGACGAGCAGCGCGCCGGCCACGTCAACGCCGACCTGCGCCTGCTGATCGAAGTGGTGGCGCGCGCCTGCAAGACCATCTCGGTCGCGGTCGGCAAGGGCGCGCTCGGCGGCGTGCTCGGCGACGCCGGCACCGGCAACATCCAGGGCGAGGCGCAGAAGAAACTCGACGTCATCGCCAACGACGTGCTGCTGGAAGCCAATGCCTGGGGCGGCCATCTCGCCGGGCTGGCCTCGGAGGAAATGGAACACAGCCAGCCGATCCCGGACATGTATCCGCGCGGCAACTACCTGCTGCTGTTCGATCCCCTCGATGGTTCCTCCAACATCGACGTCAACGTTTCCGTTGGCACGATCTTCTCGGTGCTGCGTTGCCCCGACGGCGTCACCACGGCGCAGGACCAGCATTACCTCCAGGCCGGCACCGAACAGGTCGCCGCCGGTTACTGCATCTACGGGCCGTCGACGATGATGGTGCTGACGGTCGGCCACGGCACGCACGCGTTCACGCTGGATCGCGAACAGGGCAGCTTCGTGATGACCCAGCGCGGGATGTCGGTGCCGCAAGAAACGAAAGAGTTCGCCATCAACATGTCGAACCACCGCCACTGGGACGCGCCGATGCAGCAGTACGTCAACGACCTGCTGGCCGGCAAGGAAGGCCCGCGCGGCAAGGACTTCAACATGCGCTGGATCGCCAGCATGGTCGCCGACGTCCATCGCATCCTCACCCGCGGCGGCATCTTCATCTATCCGTGGGACAGGAAGGATCCGGGCAAGGCCGGAAAATTGCGGTTGATGTACGAAGCCAATCCGATGAGCTTCCTGGTGGAACAGGCCGGCGGCGCCGCGACCAACGGCCGCATGCGGATCATGGACATCGCACCCGACGGCCTGCACCAGCGCGTGCCGGTGTTCCTGGGATCGAAGAAGGAAGTGGAAGCGGCGACGGCTTACCACCTCGACCATGATCGCGGCTGATCTCGCGTCCTGCTCAATCCGGTAGCCGCACCCACACCGTCGTCCCGCTTGCATCGGACTGCACTTGCAGTTCGCCGCCATGGCGCTCGACGACCCGCCGCGCGATCGTCGTGCCGATGTCGACATCGCGCGGATCGCGCAACGCCGCGAACTCACTCGCGGGCTCCATCGCACCATGGCCGGCATCATGGATGCGCAACAACGTCGCCGCGATGGCATCGCTGGCGCTGACCGTGATCCGGATCGGCACGTCCTCGGGCGCACGCTGCCATGCCGCGCCGATCAGCCGTTGCATCATTTGTCGCAGCAGGTGTTCGTCACCGATCGCCTGCATCTCCGGCTGCACGTCGACCCGGGCATCGCGAGCGGGATGGGCATCGAGCAATTCCATCGTCGCCCAGTCGGCGAGCAGGCTGAGATCGACCGGCACGCGCTTCGATTCCGCGGCGTCCACCCGCAACCAGTCGACCAGATCGACCATCATGGTATCGAGGCGTTCCGCGGCATCGCGGATGCGCGCCAGATGCTCGCAATCGCCGATATCGAGGCCTTCGCTCTTGTCGAGCAGCCTTCCGAAGCCCTTGATCGCGCGCACCTGGGCGCGCAGGTCATGCGACACGACGCGCGCGAGGTTCGCCCGCAGCGCCTGCATGTCGTTGCCGTCGCGATGATTGCCGTCGTCCATGTCAAAACCACGGTAGCGGATACCGGAGTGTAGTACGGCACAATGCCGGCATGGCCATGTCGCAGATCCTGTTCCTGCTGATCCTCGCCGGTGGACTCTACCTGTTCGTGAGCGAACGGCTGCGGGTGGACGTCACCGCGATGCTGATCCTGCTGGCGCTGGTGCTGACGCGTGTGATCGGGCCGAAGCAGGCGCTTTCCGGGTTCTCCAGCGAACCGGCGATCATCATCGCCGCGGTCTTCGTGATTTCCGCAGGCCTCGCCGCCACCGGGATCACCGAACGCATCGGCCAATGGATCGGACGCATGTCCGGCGGCAACGAATGGCGCACGATCGCGGTGGTGATGCCGACGGTCGCGGTGCTCGCCGCCTTCACCCACCACGTGATGGTGACGGCGATGCTGATGCCGATCCTGCTGCGCCACGCGCGCCAGAACGGCATGCCGGCATCGCGCCTGCTGATGCCGATGGCGCTGGCGGCATCGATGGGCACCACGTTGACGCTGGTCAGCGCACCGGCTTTCCTGCTCGCCGACAACATGCTGCAACGCGATGGCGGCGAAGGACTCGGGATCTTCTCGATCACGCCGATCGGCATCGCCCTGGTGCTGTTCTCGATGATCTATATCCAGCTGACGCGCTGGCTGCTGCCACGACGCAGCGGCGAGCATGGCGAGGGCGATTACCTGCGCATCGATCGCTATCGCACCGAATTGCTGGTGATCCCCGGCGGTCGTTGGGCGACGCGCACGCTCTCCGAGCTCAAGCGCGCGATCGGTCCCGAAGTGCACGTGATCGGCTGGCTGCGCGACCACGACGAACGCAACGATCTCGGCGATGCCAGTCCCCTGCTCGGTGGCGACATCCTGCTGATCGAAGCCGGTGCCGACGAATTGAAATCGCTGCACGACGATCCCGGCCTCGATCTCTATCCGATCGCGCGCTTCGGCGCCAAGGCCAACGGCGAGGGCGAAGGCGAGCCGCAGCTGGTACAGGCGGTGGTCGCGCCCGGTTCCGAATTCATCGGTCGCTCGGTGCGCGACCTCGACTTCTCGCGGCAATTCCGTGCGGTGATCGCCGGCCTGTGGCGGCGGAGCGGTTCCGCGGCGGCGCGCCTGACCGACACCCGCCTGCAGGAAGGCGACGTGCTGGTGCTGTGGGGACGACCGGCGCGCTTCAGCGAACTCGCCACGCACCACGGTTTCCTGATGCTGGTGCCGTTCCGCGGCGAGGGCATGCGCCGGCTGCGCGCACCGCTGGCCTTGCTGATCATGCTGGTGACGATCGTCTGCGCAGCGACCGAATGGGTCGATCCGCCGCTGGCCTTCCTGATGGGCGCGGTGCTGATGGTGGTGACGCGCTGCGTCGACCTCAAGCGCGCCTACCGCGAGATCGACGTGCGCATCTACGTGATGATCGCCGGCGTGATCCCGCTTGGCATCGCCATGGAAAAGACCGGCACCGCGGCCCTGCTCGCTGGTGGCCTGATGCACCTGGTCCACGACTGGTCGCCGCTCGCCATCCTGGTGATGCTGTTCGCCGCCGGCGCGCTGCTGACACAACCGATGTCGGACGCCGCATCCACCGCCCTGCTCGGCCCGATCGCGCTGTCGCTCGCACATGCATTGCACCTGCCGCCGACGCCGTTCGTGGTGTGCACCGCATTGGGCGCGGTGGTCGCCTTCATCACCCCGATCGGCCACCACGGCAGCCTGCTCATCCTTGGTCCGGGGCAATACAAATTCTCGGACTTCCTGCGCATCGGCCTGCCACTCACCATCATGGTCGCCTTCGTCTGCGCGTGGATGGCACGCTGGTTGTGGCTGGGCGGCCCGCTGCTGCCGCATCTGTCCCACTGACGATCAGAACGACACGCCCTTAAAACAGCCGGCCCTGCGGCGAGTCCTCGCATGGCGGCGTGAACAGGCGCATGTCGACCGGCGGCATGCCGGGAAACCCGAGGCGCTGTTTCGCCTTGCGGAAACGCGAGGCCAGCAGGTCGGCGAACGGGCCTTCGCCGCGTCCGCGCACGCCATAGCGGCTGTCGTAATCCTTGTCGCCATACATCTGCCGGATCAGGCTCATCACGTGCGCCGCGCGCTGCGGATAGTGCAGTTGCAGCCATTCGCGCCACACTTCCTTCAATTCGTGCGGCAGGCGCAACAGCACGTAGCCCGCCGACAGCGCATCGACTTCGCGCGCGGCTTCGAGGATGTGCTCCATCTCCATGTCGGTGATCATCGGGATGACCGGCGCCACCAGAACGCCCGCGGGAACGCCGGCCTCGCGCAGCCTGGCGATCATCCTGATGCGCGCATGCGGCGCCGCCGCGCGCGGTTCCAGCTTCGATGAGAGCTGGTTGTCGAGCGAGGTGACCGAGACCATGACGTGGACAAGGCGCAGTTTCGCCAGCTCCGCCAGCAGGTCGAGGTCGCGCAGGATCGCCGACCCCTTGGTGACGATGCCGAGCGGATGGCGCGTTTCCAGCAGCACTTCCAGGCAGGCGCGACTGATGCCTTCGTCGCGTTCGATTGGCTGCCAGCCATCTGTGTTGATGCCGAGCGCGATCGGCGACGGCACGTGTCCTGGTTTCGCCAGTTCCTTGCGCAGCAATTCGGCGGCATTGCGCTTGGCGTACAGCCGCGTCTCGAAATCCAGCCCCGGCGAAAGATCGAGGTAGGCGTGACTCGGCCGCGCAAAGCAGTAGACGCAGCCGTGCTCGCAGCCGCGATACGGATTCAGCGACTGCCCGAAGGCGATGTCCGGGGAATCGTTGCGGCTGATGATGGTGCGCGCGCGCTCCGCGGTCACCGTCGTCTGCGGTCGCGATTCGAGATCGGCGGCCTGCTCGTTGGCCAGCGCGTCCCAACCGTCGTCCTCGGCGATCGCCGCGCGTTTCTCGAAGCGCCCGGGCACCCGCGAGGCCGCGCCGCGCCCCTTGATCGCGGCATTCCGTTCGAACCTCACTTTGCGATGACTGTCCATCACGCTAGCCTAGTCCCCAAGCGTCGCACCGGGCGCGAACAGGAAGCAGGAAGGACACGATGCATCCCATCTACCAGGCATGGAACGCGCTCGTGGCCATCCCCCACGTCGGTTTCTGGCTGGCCATCTTCTGGATTTGCTACGTCATCGCCCTCGGCGTGTACATCATCCTGCAGAAACGCGAACCCGCCGCCACCCTGAGCTGGCTGTTCAGCCTTGCCCTGCTGCCGTACCTGGGCTTCATCATCTATTACCTGCTGGGGCCGCAGAAGATCAGCCGCCAGCGCCTGCGGCGCCCGCCGCGCGCGCGCCGGGTCTATCCCGATGCGGAAGACTCCAGGGGCTGCGACGAGGATGCCCTGTTGCATCGCCTGGCGAAGGCCGCGACCGGTTTCCGCGCGGTCACCGCCCGCGACGTCCGCTTGCTGGTCGATGGCAACGCGACCTATTCCGCGTTGATCGGCGACATCCGCAATGCCAGATCGCACATCCATCTCGAGTACTACATTTATCAATCCGATCGCAGCGGCAGCGCCCTGCTCGAGGCGCTGGTCGAGCGCGCGCGCGCCGGCGTCAAGGTCCGCCTGCTGATGGACGCCGTCGGCTGCTCGCGTACGCCGACGCATTTCTTCAATGAACTCGTCGAAGCCGGCGGCGAGATTGCCTGGTTCCATCCGATGCGGTTCCGCGGCGTGTGGAAATTCTGGAAACGCCCTTGGATCAACCTGCGCACCCACCGCAAGATTGTGGTGATCGACAGCCGCGTCGGCTACACCGGAGGCATCAACATCACCGACGAGGAAAACGACGCCCTGCGCGAGGATGCCTATCGCGACCTGCATCTGCGCCTGACCGGCGACGTGGTGCTGGAGCTGCAGCAGGTCTTCGTCGAAGACTGGATCTACGCCACCGGCCAGCACGATTTCATTTCCGGGATCGCACACGACCTGCCGGCGCTCCAGCCCGGGCCGATCTGCGCCCAGGTACTGAGTTCCGGGCCCGATTCCAGCTGGGAAGCGATCCACCGCCTGCATGTCAGCGTCATCCATGCGGCCCGCCGGCGCGTATGGCTGGTCACGCCCTATTTCGTGCCGGGCGAGGCCGCGCTGATGGCCCTGTCGTCGGCCGCGTTGTCGGGTCTCGACGTCCGCCTCATGGTGCCGAAGATGAGCGACAGCCGCTGGGTCACCCTCGCCGCGCGCTCGTATTACGACAGCCTGATGGAGGCCGGGGTCAAGATCTACGAATATGGCCCGCGCATGCTCCATACCAAGGCCCTGCTCAAGGACGACGATGTCGCCATCATCGGCAGCGCCAATTTCGACAATCGCAGCTTCCGCCTCAACTTCGAGGTCTCGGTCCTGTTCGAAGACGCCAGCGTCGCCACCGAACTGGCGCGCCAGATCGAGGGCGAGTTCCAGCACGCACCGCGCGTGCGCAGTCCCCGCCCGCAGGCCTTCCTGACCGAACGTCTGCCGGAAGCGCTTGCTCGTCTGTTCTCGCCGCTCCTCTGACCGCGGCCCGATACACTGCCGGACAACCGCCCGCGGAGGTTCCCATGTCCTGGTTGTTGCTTGCGCTGTCGCTGGCCATCTTCTGCGTCGCCTGGAGCGTCCATTCGCCGATCCTGATGGTGCTGTGCCTGCTGGCGGCGCTGGCGGCGCTGATCGGATTCGCCTGGCTGCGTTACAAGCTCCTGTTTCCCGAGCGCACCGTCGCCATCGACGACACCCCGCTCACTGCGGAAGACGTGCGCCGCATGCGCGAGGCCCAACTCGCCACTGCTGCGGCCGCCGCACCGATGCCGTTGCCCGCCGCTTCGAATCCCGGCATCGGCCAGCTGCGCGCCGCCGGCGAACGCCTGGCCGAACGCGACGCCTTGCTGCAGCAACAGCAAGAAGCGCAGCGCCGGATCGCCGAGATGGAGCGTCGCGCCGCCGAGGCCGAGCAGCGCGCCGCCGACATCGAACAGCGCCTTGCCGATCTGCAGCAACGCAATTCGGAGCCTGCACCGATGCAGCATGCGGTCGCGAACGTCGAACCGGCAGTCGTCGAAGCCGCGCCCGCCGCGGTCATGCCGCCGGCATTGCCGCCCAGGCCGCAGCCCAACCTGCGCGACGAAGGCTGGAATCCCTACGCCGGCGAAGTGCATGCGCCGGCGAAGCGACCGATCGATCCCAGGGCCGCCGGCCCGGACGTGCCGATGCTGACGCCCCTGCGCGACGAACCTGGGTCGACATGACCGCACTCAGCGTCAACGTCAACAAGATCGCGGTCCTGCGCAATTCCCGTGGTGGCGGCGAACCCGATGTCGTCCGCGCCGCCCGCACCTGCCTCGATGCCGGCGCCCAAGGCATCACCGTGCATCCGCGTCCCGACGGTCGCCACATCCGCGAAGCCGACGTCCACGCCCTCGCCCGCGTCTGCGCCGACTACCGCGTCGAGTACAACCTCGAAGGCAATCCGTTCGCGCCGCCGCGTCCCGGCTATCCCGGCTTCATCGCCCTGTGCGAGGCGGTGCGTCCCGCGCAGGCGACGCTGGTGCCCGACAGCGACGGCCAACTCACCTCCGACCATGGCTTCGATTTCGAACGCGACATCGACGCGCTCGCGCCATTGGTTGCGCGGCTCAAGGCCCTCGGATGCCGCGTCAGCCTGTTCGCCGATGCCGGGCATCCGGCCACTGCGCGCGCGCGCGATTGCGGCGCCGATCGCATCGAACTCTACACCGGGCCATACGCCGAGGCGCATGCGGACGGCGATGCTTCATCCGCGCTCGCTGCCTGCGCACGGTCGGCGCAGGTCGCACAGTCGGTCGGCATGGGCGTCAACGCCGGCCACGACCTCTCGCAAGCCAACCTGACGGATTTCCTGCGCGGGGTTTCCGGCGTGCAAGAGGTCTCGATCGGCCACGCGCTCATCTCGGAAGCGCTGTACGCGGGACTGGATCGCACCGTTCGCGCCTATCTCGACTGCATAAAAAATGCCGCCCGGTGAGGGGCGGCATCGTCGACAAGAGCGAAGACAGCGTCTTCGCCTGAATTTCAGTTCTGAACGAAGCCGATCTTTTCCATGTTGGCGTTCTTGGCAGCCGCTAGCACCTTGGCGAACACGTCGTAAGGCGTGTCGTTGGCGGATTCGATCTGCAGCAGCGGCGTATCGGTCGGGTCTTCCGCCACGGTGTCCCTCATCTGGGCTTCCAGACCCTTCATGTCGACGATCGTCCCGTTCCACGTCACCGTGCCGCTGGCGTCGATGCTGAGCTTGATCGGCGCCTTCTTCGGCGGCGGCGGCGGCGTGGTGGTCGCCTGCGGCAGGTCGAGCTTGATCGGATAGGTCTGGGTCGGCATGGTCACCATGAAGATGATCAGCAACACCAACAGCACGTCCACCAGGGGCGTGACGTTGATGTCGGACATCGCGCCGCCACCGGAATTGGATGCAAATGCCATGTGTCGGCCTCCTTACTGCTGTTCGCCCGGCTTCGGCCGGATGGTGACGTAACCGACGTTGAGCATGCCGGCCTGGGTCGCGATGCCGGTCATCTTCTTGAGGATCTGCATCTTGGTGTCGCGGTCGGCGCGGATGTTCAGCACCGGCTGCGGCTTCTTCTGGGCGATCACGGCCAGACGATCCTGGAGCCCGCCCTCGGTGATCGGCTGATCATCGAGGAGCAGGGCGCCGTTTTCACGGACGAACAGCGTGACCGGGGCGGTCTTCTCCTCGTCGTGCTTCTGCGACGGCGCGAGGAGCACCCGCGGCAATTCGACCTTGGTTTTGTGGTTCATCAGCGGCGTGGTGATCATGAAGATGATCAACAGCACCAACATCACGTCCACGAGGGGCGTGACGTTGATTTCCGCCATGGGTCCACTGCTGCTGTTGCCGGTACTGAATGCCATTTTCGGGCGTCCTCGTGGATCGATGCTTCTGTCGTGCGCGGGCGGGGATTAGCCGCCGACGCGCGAGCCGGTCGCGAAGAAGTCGTGCAGGTCGTGCGCGAACGAATCGAACTTCGCGTTGGTGGTGCGGTTCAGGCGGCTGAAGAAGTTGTACGCCAACACCGCCGGGATCGCCACGAACAGACCGATCGCGGTCATGATCAGGGCTTCACCCACCGGACCGGCCACGGCCGAGATCGAGGCGTCGCCGCTGGCGCCGATGCGGATCAGGGCGTGGTAGATGCCCCACACCGTACCAAGCAGACCGACGAACGGAGCGGTCGCGCCGACGGTGGCGAGCACGGTCAGGCCGGATTCGAGGGTCATCGATTCGCGGGTCACGGCCTGGCGCAGGGCGCGGTCGACGAACTCGGAACGATTGAGCGATTCAGCCAGGCGCGAGCCTTCGCTGCGCTGGTGGTGGGCGGCGGCCTGGGCGGCGTCGAGCGCGATCTTGGAGAACGGCTCGTTGCGCGGCTGCTCTTCCATGTAGCGGACGGCATCCTGCGCGTTCGGGGTTTCCCAGAACGTGTTGACGACGCGGTCGGCGCTGCCACGGAGGCGGGCGTTCTTGATGAAGTTCATGACGATCCAGTAGATCGACAACAGCGAGAACACCATCAGGGTGAGGAAGACGATCCAACCCACGGCATCGAAACCATGGATCAGCTGGGCGAAGCCCATCTGCTGCAGAGCAGCGGCATTGTTACCGCCAGCGGCGGCGGGAGCGGCTTGTTGAAGGAGCATTGCGCTTACCTTTGTCGACGAAAAGTGGGGAAGTGGTTTGGTGGAACGCTCGCGGCTTATTCGCCGACGTTGAGCACGATGGGAAGGGTACCCGTGCCGGCGGCGCCGGCGCAGATCTTGACGCCACGCGCCCAGCTGGCTGCGGCGCGGTCGAGGTCGCGGTCACCCGATGACCCGGACACGCTGGTCGCGGTCACGCCGCCTTCGGCGGTGTAGGTCACCGAAATACGGGCGGTACCGCCACTGAAGCCCTTGGCTGAGGCCTTGTTGATCGCGATCTGCAACGGCGTCTGCGACGGCTGGCCGCAGAGGTTGCCGCGCAAGTCGTTGTTGTTGACCTTCGGGCCCGACGGGGCCGGGGGTGCCGGCGGCGGTGGAGGTGCCGGAGGTGCCGGAGGTGCCGGCGGCGGCGCCTGGTAGGACACCGCGTTGGCGGTATCGCTGACGATCGGCGGCTGCGGCGTCGGCGGAACCGGCGGCGACGGGCGCGGCGGCTGCGGCGGCAGGTTCGGGGCCGGCGGCGGCGGGACGATTTCCTTCGGCGGCGGCGGCGGCGGCGGCGGCGGCGGCTTGATCATCTGCACGGCCACGCGCTCGGTCTTGTCGGCGTCGGCTTGTGGCGGCGAGACCGGCGCCATCAACAGCAGCAGGGCAGCGACATGCACCGCCAGCGCAGCAGACATGCCGGCGATGCGTGGCCAGTTCAGGCCGACGGCGGCATCGTCGTCGTGTCGATAGTTGTGGGGGGCGATGGTTTCCGTCATTCGAGAACTCTGGGAGGGGGCACGACACCGGCTGGATATTGCACGTCCTCGCCATCCATCTGGCGGCGGGGACCCCGAAGCTTATACCAACTTCGGGTCCGCATTCCATATGTCGGGTGTTTGAAAATCGAAGCGATTACTTAAGAAATCGTTGCGCTGCCGCCGGATCCTTGACGCCCTTTTTCAGTGCTTCCTGGGCGGCGGCCTTGGCTTCGGCCTTCTTGCCTTGATTGAAAAGAATGGACGCGCGGTTGAGATCGGCCTTGCCGTTGGTCGACATGCTCGCCGCCTTGGCATAGTCCTCCAAGGCAAGGCCTTCCATGTACTTGGCGAGAACGGTTTGCGCGATCACGCTGTACGCGGTCGCCGTTTCGTCGTTCTTCGGAATCGTGCCCTTGGTAACCCCGCTGTCGAGCAACCCCTGCGCCTCTTTCCAGTTGGCTTCCGGCGATTGCAGCAGGATCACGTAATAGGTGCGGAGGTCTTCCGGTGTCGCCAGGAGTCCCTGCTTGTAGCGATCTCGCAGCAACGCCAGCATTTCGGCGTTCTTGTTCTGCTGCTGGTAGGTCGCCAGGAGATTCTGGAACGCGTTGCGATCGTTGGGATCCTTGGCCAGGCGTTCCTTGTAGGCAGCTTCGGCATCACCTGCCTTGCCGGTATGCGACAGCAGCGACAGGCGCATGTTGGCGTACTGCGGGTCGGTGGTCCTGGTCTCCGCGATGAACTGGTCCAGCGCCTTCAGAGCTTCCGGGTACTTTCCGGCATTGCTCAGGCTGGCGACCAGGTTGCTCATCGAATCGTAGTGGCCGTTGTTGTCGAGGCCATTCGCGGCAATTACCTGCTGGAAGTCCACCGCCGCGTTGACGTAGTCCTTCTGCGAAAACGCGGCGCTGCCGGCGATTTCGTATGCCAGCGCTTTTTCGTACGGCGTGCTGGCTTGGGGTGCGTATTCGTTGGCCAGGCTCAATGCCTTGGCGTAGTCCTGCGCGGCATAGGCCTTGCTGATTTCATCGAGCTTCTTCCTGCCGTCGTCCGAGACCTTCGGCTTGGGCTCCTTGCGCGTCGCACCGGGATAGCGCGGAGCTTCCTGTGCATCTTTCTTGCTTTGCCCGGAACGCGAGGAATGATCCTGGGCGGCGACAGGCACCGCGACTGCGGAACAGGCAAGAATCGCGGCAATGGACAACGGCAACAGGCTGGCTGCGTAACGCATGGAACAACTCCTGACTGAATGACGAAAGGCTGCCGCCAGGGCGTGGGGCCCCGACGTGTTGAAGCGAACCACTTTCGTTTCCCCGGTGCGGCGGCGGTTCAATCCTGAGGGTGCCTAGCTTAACCGCATTTTGGCCTGCGGCCCGCGGCGCGCGCTTGTTCATATACCGGCATCAATCCGCCCGCCCGCCTGCCCAGTTCCCCCAGGCGCGCCTGCGGATCGGGATGGGTGGACAGCCATTGCGGCGGGCGCGAACCGCCCGCGGCGATCATGTTCTGCCACAGGTTGACCGCCTTGCGCGGATCGAAACCGGCGCGCGCCATCAGTTGCTGGCCGACGACATCGGCCTCGCTCTCCTGTTCGCGGCTGAACCGCAACAGCACCAGCTGCGCCGCGGTGCCGCCCAGCTGACCGACGGTATCCGGGTTGATCCCGGCCATCGCCGCCAGCACCTGCGCCACCATCAATCCGCCCTGCGCGGTCTGAGTGCGGGTGATGCGTTCGTTGTGGTGGTTGGAGATGACGTGGCCGATTTCGTGCGCGATCACGGTCGCGAGTTCGTCCTGGTCGTGCGCCACCTTGAAGATCCCGGTGTTCACGCCGACCTTGGCGCCCGGCAACGCGAAGGCATTGGGTTCGGGATCGACGAACACCGCCGTTTCCCAGTTGTAGCGCTGCCATTGCGGTGGCAATTGCTGCACGAGGTCGCCGACCACGCAATTGACGTAGGTGCGTTCGCGTGGATTCTGGGTCTGCGGTTTCTGCGCCTTGAGCTTGGCGAACTCCTGCGCGCCCATCTGGTCCAGTTCCTGCTGCGACACGCCTCCCACCACCTGCTGGCGCCCGGTCGGCGACGTCGTGGTGGTCGTGGCGCACCCCGCCAGCAACCCCAAGGCGGCAGCCAGCGCGGCAATACGGAGATTCGGTTTGTGCATGGCTGCGCCCTTCAGGTGAATGGCCCTGCTTTTAGGCGAATGCTGTTGAAGAAGGCGTCAACGGCATCAGACATCCAGGTTCGCCACCTTCAGCGCATTGTCCTCGATGAACTCGCGACGCGGTTCGACTACGTCGCCCATCAGCGTGGTGAAGATCTGGTCGGCAGCAACCGCGTCCTCGACCTTCACCTGCAGGAGTCGACGCGTGTCCGGGTTCACCGTGGTTTCCCACAGCTGTTCCGGGTTCATTTCGCCAAGGCCCTTGAAGCGCTGGATCTGGCGGCCCTTCTTCGCTTCCTCGAGCAACCACGCCTGCGCATCGGCGAACGACGCGATCTCCGCGGCGCGATTGCCGCGCACGATCTGCGCGCCCTCGCGCACCAAGCCATGCAACTGCACGGCGGCATCGCGCAACGGCTTCAGTTCGCCTTGCTCGAACACGGTCACCGGCAGCACCTGCGTCAGCTCCTCGCCCATGTGCAGGCGGGTGATCAGCAATGCCGCCGGACGCGATTCGGTCGCGGGCTGCAATTTCAACGTGTAGCGCGGCTTGCCGAGTCCGCTCTGGTTGAGCTTCGTTGCCAGCGCATCAAGGTCGCCTTGCGCGATATTCGCCTCGGACGACAGCGGCACGAAATCGACCAGCGCTTCCAGCACCGCCGGATCGTAGCGATGGGCATTACGCGTGATCGACGCGCGCGCATCGGCGAACGCCATCAGCAGTTTTTCCAGCGCTGCACCTTCGATTGCCGGTTCGCCCGTGGCCGGAACCAGCTGCGCACCTTCGACCGCGTTGTTGGCGAGATAGGCGTCGAGCGCGGCATCGTCCTTCAGGTACAACTCGTTCTTGCCCTGCTTGATCTTGTACAGCGGCGGCAGGCCGATGTAGACGTGGCCGCGTTCGATCAGTTCCGGCATCTGGCGGTAGAAGAACGTCAGCAACAACGTGCGGATGTGCGATCCGTCGACGTCGGCGTCGGTCATCAGGATGATGCGGTGGTAGCGCAGCTTGTCCGGGTTGTATTCGTCCTTGCCGATGCCGGTGCCAAGCGCGGTGATCAGCGTGCCGACTTCGGCGCTGGCGAGCATGCGATCGAAACGCGCGCGCTCGACGTTGAGGATCTTGCCCTTGAGCGGCAGGATCGCCTGGGTCTTGCGGTTGCGGCCCTGCTTGGCGGAACCGCCGGCCGAGTCTCCCTCGACGATGAAGAGTTCGGAGAGCGCCGGATCCTTCTCCTGGCAGTCGGCGAGCTTGCCGGGCAGGCCGGCGATATCGAGTGCGCCCTTGCGGCGGGTCAGGTCGCGGGCCTTGCGCGCCGCCTCGCGGGCGCGGGCGGCGTCGACGATCTTGCCGGCGATCGCACGGGCTTCATTGGGGTGTTCCTGAAGGAACTCCTCCAAACGTGCGCCGAACGTGCTTTCAACGACCGGTCTCACTTCGGATGAGACAAGTTTTTCCTTGGTCTGGCTGGAGAAGCTGGGATCCGGAACCTTGACCGACAGCACCGCGATCAGGCCTTCGCGCATGTCGTCGCCGGACAGCGAGACCTTGGCCTGCTTGGCGATGCCGTTCTGTTCGATGTAATTGGTCAACGTGCGGGTCAGTGCCGCGCGGAACCCCTGCAGATGGGTACCACCGTCCTTCTGCGGGATGTTGTTGGTGAAGCAGAACATCGTTTCCTGGTAGGCGTCGGTCCATTGCAGGGCGACGTCCACGGTGATGCCGCTCTGCTCGCCGGTCACCGAAATCACGTTCGGGTGCAGCGGCGTCTTGAGCTGGGCCAGGTGTTCGACGAAGGAGCGGATGCCGCCCTCGTACTGGAAGGTGGTGCTCTCCCCTTCCCCGCGCTCGTCGGTCAGGATGATCTTGACGCCGGAGTTGAGGAAGCTGAGTTCGCGCAGGCGGCGCGCGAGGATGTCGTAGTGAAATTCGACGTCGGTGAAGATGTCGGCCGACGGCCAGAAGCGCAGCAGGGTGCCGCGCTTGTCGCCCTGCTCGCCCAGTCGCTTCAACGGCGCCACCGGCTCGCCCAAGCGGTATTCCTGCTGGTAATGGCCACCGTCGCGCCAGATGTCGAGGGTCAGCTTGTCGGAGAGCGCGTTGACCACGCTGACGCCGACGCCGTGGAGGCCGCCCGAGACCTTGTAGCTGTTGTCGTCGAATTTGCCGCCGGCGTGCAGCACGGTCATGATGACTTCCGCCGCCGAGACGCCTTCTTCCTTGTGGATGTCGACCGGGATGCCGCGACCGTTGTCGTAGACCGAGACCGAGCCATCGTGATGGATGGTGACGACGATGTCGTCGGCATGGCCGGCCAGCGCCTCGTCGACGCCGTTGTCGACCACCTCGAACACCATGTGGTGCAGGCCGGTGCCGTCATGGACGTCGCCGATGTACATGCCCGGACGCTTGCGGACCGCTTCCAGGCCGCGCAGGACGGTGATCTTGGAGGAGTCGTAATTGGTGTTCTGGGGGGCGTTCGAGGCGCCCTCGGTGTTATCCGTCATGCAGGTCCCATGGCTGCGGCGGAGCGGCCCGGAGGGCCATGCGCGCCGGAATTTTCGATGCCTCGATCATACCATCCGCGGGGTTCCGGATCGAGCGGAAGCGCTTGTTTTGCCGTGGTTTGCGCCGTTGTCACGCCTCCGATTCAGCTGCCTGCCGCATCCTCTTTCAAGCGGGTCGAATCATCCCGTGTTCCACGTGGAACAGCATCGCCGGCCAAGCCGGATCCAGTTCAAGCGCTTCCAATTCGGTGCCGCTAATGAAGATCTGGGCACCACTCGCCACCAAGGCCGCGAGCAGGGCGTGGCGATGCCCGCGATCAAGCTCGGAGGCGAGGTCGTCGAGCAGGATCAACGGCCATTCACCGCGCCGGATCCGGAAATCCTCGCCCTGGGCGAGCAGCAAGGCAAGGGCGGCGAGCTTGCTCTGGCCACGCGACAACGGCTCGCGGGCCGGGCGGGTGGCAAACCCCAACACGAGGTCGGCACGATGCGGACCGGTGGTGGTGTGGCCCAGCTGGCGATCGCGATCACGATTGACCAGCAGGGCATCGGCCAGCGTCAGTTCCTCGCGCCGCCAGCCCGGCAGATAGGCAAGTTGCGCCGGTCCCAGCTCGGGGATCAGCTCGCGCGCCCAATCCTCGACTCTGGGCTCCAGCGCCTCGACATAGGCGCGGCGGTGGCGATCGAGCAATTCCCCGGCCTGCGCCAACTCGAAATCCCACACGTCCAACGCGGCATTGGTGCCACCCGCCTTGAGCAAGGCATTCCGCTGCTTCAGGGCGCGCGCATAACGACGCCAGACGGGAAGAAATTCCGGTTCCACGTGGAACAAACCCCAATCGAGCAGGCGTCGCCGGGGTTCGCCGCCGCCGGAGAGCAGCGCGTGACTGCCGGGCTCGAAGGTGACGGCGGCAAGGGCGGTGCACAGTTCGCTGAGCTGGGCGACATCAGCACCATCCAACCGTCCCTGCCATTCGCTGCCGGCATGGCGAAGACCCACCTGGTGCCGTCGCGTGCCCGCCTGTTCCGACCAGCGGGCAAAGACCTGCAACGCCGGTGCGCCAGTGCGGATCAGGCCGTCGCGCACCCGACCGCGGAAACTGCGACCATAGGCGAGCAGGTGCAAGGCTTCCAGCACGCTGGTCTTGCCTGCGCCGTTGCTGCCGATCAGCAGGTTCAGGGCGGGTCCCGGCTGCAACCGGACGTCGCGCAGGCTGCGGATGTCGTTGATGTCGAGCTGTTCCAGCTTCATCTCATGCCCGCGCAAGCAACAACGCCCGGACAGGCCGGGCGTTGCAGGTGTTCCACGTGGAACCTGAATCTGTCACAGGCGCAGCGGCATCACCACGTGGCGACAACGCTCGTTGCTGGCTTCGCGCACCAGCGCCGAGGAGTTGGCATCGCGCAGGGCCAGCACGACCTTTTCATCGCGCAGGGAAGACAGGGCTTCCAGCAGGTAGGTGACGTTGAAACCGATGGTCACGCCTTCGACCCGGGTGTCGGCCTCGACTTCTTCCTGCGCCTCTTCCTGCTCCGGATTGTGGGAGCTGATGTGGAGCTGGCCCGGGGTCACTTCCAGGCGCACGCCGCGGTATTTCTCGTTGGAGAGAATGGCGACGCGCTGGAGGGCGGCACGCAGTTCCTCGCGATCCATCGTCACCAGCTTGTCGGCACCGATCGGGATCACGGCTTCGTAATCCGGGAACTTGCCGTCGATCAGCTTGCTGGTGAAGGTGACATCGTCGCGCTTGACCCGCAGGTGGTTGCGGCCGAGCTCCAGTTCCAGCACGCGGTCGCCGCCTTCCAGGAGGCGCTGCAGTTCGTGGACGCCCTTGCGCGGCACGATGATCTGGCGCTTGGAGCGGCTGTCGCCATTGAGTTGGGCTTCGCACAGGGCGAGACGATGGCCATCGGTGGCGACGCAGCGCAGCAGGCCATCGCGGAGATCGAACAGCAGACCATTGAGGTAGTAGCGGACGTCCTGCTGGGCCATCGCGAAGGCGGTGCGGTCGATCAGCTCCTTGAGCGCCGACTCGCTGATTTCGACGCGTTCGGTGGCATCGACCTCGTCGATCGACGGGAAATCGTTGGCCGGCAAAGTCGCCAGGCTGAAACGGCTGCGACCGGCCTGCACGCTCATCTTGTCACCTGACTGGGTCATCGTCACCTTGCTGCCATCGGGCAGGGCACGGACGATGTCGAACCACTTGCGGGCGGGAATGGTGATCTCGCCGTCCTCGGCGCCTTCGTCCAGCGCCGAGCGCGACACCATCTCGACTTCGAGATCGGTCCCGGTCAGGGACAGACCGCCTTGCCTGACCTGGACCAGCAGGTTGGCGAGCACGGGCAGGGTCTGGCGACGTTCAACCACGTTCACCACTTGCGCCAAAGGTTTCAGCAGGGCTTCGCGTTGCAGGGTCAAGCGCATGGGTGCAGTTCCGGGTTCGGGATCCATCCACTGCTTCTATGAGTGGATAAATCAAAAACGATGGTGGTGGTTGTATCGCGACAGGCTGTGGAAAAGCAATTCAACGTATTGATTTAAAACAACATTTCGTTCGAAACAGGCCGTGGACAAGTGACCGCGAAGTACTGGGGCAAGTTGTGGACAACTCGGGCGTGCCAAATTGTCCAAAAGTTGTCCACAGGATTCCCCGGCGCTCATTCACTGAGTTTGCGCAACAGTTTCTCCCAATCCTCGTGGAGTTTGCCATCGGTCTCGAGCAATGTCCGGATCTGGCGGCAGGCGTGCAGCACGGTGGTGTGGTCGCGCCCGCCAAAGGCGTCGCCGATTTCCGGCAGGCTGTGGTCGGTGAGTTCCTTGGCCAGCGCCATGGCGATCTGGCGCGGGCGCGCCAACGAGCGCGTCCGCTTGGGGCCGATCAGGTCCTTGATCTGCAGGCCGTAGTAGTCGGCCACGACTTTCTGGATCTGGCTGATGCCGACGGAATGGTCGCGCAGGACGTCGCGCAGGGTTTCCTGGGCGAATTCGAGGGTGATCGGGCGGCCGGTGAAGTTGGCGCGCGCGATGAGCGTGTTGAGCGCGCCCTCGAGGTCGCGTACCGAGGAGCGCATCTTCTTGGCGAGCAGGCTGGCGACGTCGTCGGGGATCGGCACGCCGCGATCGCGGGCCTTCGACAGCACGATCTGCGCGCGGGTTTCGAAGTCGGGCGGATCGATCGCCACCGGCAGGCCCCAGCCCAGCCGCGATTTCAGCCGCGGTTCGAGGCCATCGACTTCGCGCGGATAGCGGTCGCAGGTCATGATGATCTGCTGGCGGCCGTCGAACAGCGCGTTGAAGGTGTGGAAGAACTCTTCCTGGGTGCGGTCCTTGCCGGCGAAGAACTGGATGTCGTCGATCAGCAGTGCGTCCAGCCCCTGGAACTGCTTGCGGAAGGCGTCCATGCCGCCGGTGGCGGCCGGATCGTAGAGGGCCTTGGTGAAGCCGTCCATGAAGTCCTTGGAGCGCAGGTAGAGCACCTTGGCGGCCGGGTTCTTGGCTAGTAATTCGTTGCCCGCGGCGAACATCAGATGGGTCTTGCCGAGCCCGGTGCCGCCGTACAGCAGCAGCGGGTTGTGGGCGCGATCGCCCGGCGATTGCGAGGCCTGCCAGGCTGCCGCGCGCGCCAGCTGGTTGCTGCGGCCCTCGACGAAATTCTCGAAGATGTACTGGTTGTCGAGATTGCCGTGGAATGCCGGTTCGGCAACGCCCGCGCGCGTTGCCGAAGACGGCGCCGCGGAGGGCGCCGAGGCGCGCTTGAGCGTTCCGACTTCGATCGCGACGTCGCGGCTGCCGGCGTAGTGGTCGAGGAGTTCGCGGATCCGCGGCAGGAAGCGATCGCGCACCGTATCGACCACGAACTGATTGGGCGCGTACAGCACCAGCGCGCGATCGCGGGCATCGGCCTGCAGCGGTCGCAGCCAGGTATGGATGTCCTCGCTCGGGAATTCGTGCTCGAGCTGGGCCAGGCAACGGGGCCAGGCTTCCAGGGCGGCGGTCGGAGGCAACAGGCTCATCGGGCTCGTGGACGTGCGTTCGGCCCGACGTGCGGGAATCCGGACTGGAGGAGGGAAGGTGCAGACTATCATCGGGGCGCGGGAGCTGCCATCGGGACTGCGCCCGCATTTGACAAGGCGTTTGGAACCCCGCTAGAATTTCCGGTTCCACGTTTACATCGATGGCGCCGACACCATGGCCACCAAGCGCACCTACCAGCCCAGCAACCTCAAGCGCAAGCGCGATCACGGTTTCCGTGCCCGCATGAAGACGGCCGACGGCCGCAAGGTGCTGGCTCGCCGCCGCGCCAAGGGCCGCAAGCGTCTCTGCGCCTGATTGGCGCCTTGACCGGGACGGACTGATGCCGTCCCTTGCGGATATCTGGAAATTTCCCAAATCGGCTCGCGTGCGAACGCGGGCCGATTATTCGTGCGCGTTCGATGGCGCCAAGCGCCTGCACGGGCCCTTGCTGCAACTCGCGGTGAAGCGCGAAGCGGCGATGGAGGTGGGCGCAAGGCTGGGCATCGCGGTCTCGCGCAAGGTCGACGGCAATGCCGTCGGCCGCAATCGCATCAAGCGCGTCTGGCGCGAAACCTTCCGCCACCAGTGCCCGAACCTTCCCGCCGGCACCTATGTCGCGATCGCCAAGCTGCCCGCGGCGCAGGCGGACAATCCGGCGCTGCGCGCCGCCTTGCTTGAATTGCTGGCGCGCGCCGCAAGATTGCCGGTTCAACCTGCCATCGGCACAATGCCGCGCGACGCTTCATCTACCCCTCCTGTTCCCGATGCCGCATCGCCGGCGTCCCTTTCCGACTGATCGCATGAACCAGCAGACCCGCCTCTTCCTTTTGTTCGCCTGGCTGATGGTGGCCGTCCTGTTGTGGATGGAGTGGGGCAAGGAGCAGGCCGCCAAGCTGGCGCCGCCGGTGGCGACGCCTGCCGCGCAGGTCGTCCCGCAAGTGGTGCCGGGTGTTTTGCCTGCCGCCGCGCCCGCGGCCAACGCGCCGACGACCACCGCGTCCGCCGCGACGCCGGCGAATGCACAGGCCGGCGCTGCACCGACTTCCGTGCAGGTCGAAACCGACGTGCTGCGCGTGCAGCTCGACGGCGGCAGCTTCCGCCAGGTCGACCTGCTGCAGTACCCGAAGACGCTGGGCGGCAACGATCCGGTGCGGCTGTTCTCGGCCGACAACGCCGATTACTACCAGGCGCAGAGCGGCTGGAGCGGGCAGGGCGGCTCGCCGGCGCCGAACCATACCGGTTTCGTCGTCGACGGCGGCGCGACGCAATTCAAGCTGGCCGCAGGCGCCAACACGCTGGATGTGCCGTTCACCTGGACCGGCGCCAATGGCGTCGCCATCCATCGCGTGGTGCGCTTCACCCGCGGCAGTTATGCCGTGGACGTGCGCGACAGCGTGACCAACGGCGGAACCGCGCCGTGGCAGGGCTACGTCTATCGCCAATTGGTGCGCGTGCCGCCCAACTTCCAGACCGGCATGATGCATCCCGAGTCGTACAGCTTCGTCGGCGCGACCTGGTCGGACGGCAAGCACTACGATCGCCGCGCCTTCAAGGACTACATGGATGGCGGCAGCGTCGACCAGACGATCAAGGGCGGCTGGCTGGCGATGCCGCAGCATCATTTCCTGAGCGTGTGGATTCCCGAAGCCGACCAGCAGGCGAAGTTCTCGCTCAGCCAGAACGGACCGGCCGACAGCATCGCGGCGATGGGCCCGGGCTTCACCGTGCAGGCCGGCCAGACGGCGACGACGGCCGCGCGCCTGTGGGTGGGACCGAAGGACGTCAAGGCGCTGGAAGCGCTCGGCGTGCCCGGCCTCGATCGCGCCATCGACTACAGCCGCTTCAGCATCTTCGCGGTGCTGGGTGGCTGGTTGTTCTGGTTGTTGATGAAGATCCACGCGCTGTTCGGCAACTGGGGCTGGTCGATCATCGGCCTGGTGTTCCTGCTGAAACTCGCGCTGTTCCCGTTGTCGAACGCGCAGTACAGGTCGACCGCGCAGATGCGTCGCGTGCAGCCGCGGATGAAGGCGCTGCAGTAACGCTACGGCGACGACAATCAGAAGCTCCAGATGGCGATGATGGAGCTGTACAAGACCGAAAAGATCAATCCGGTCGGCGGCTGCCTGCCGGTGATCCCGCAGACGATCATCTTCATGACGCTGTACTGGGTGCTGTCGGAATCGGTGGAGCTGCGCCACGCGCCGTGGATCGGCTGGATCCACGACCTCACCGCGCGCGATCCCTATTTCATCCTGCCGGTGATCAACGCCGCGATCATGTTCTTCACCCAGCACCTGA
>JASLDW010000046.1 GCA_030151365.1 Lysobacter sp.
ATCTCGGTCAGCGACTTCTTGCCGAGGTTCGGGGTCTTGAGCAGCTCGACTTCGGTCTTCTGGATCAGATCGCCGATGTAGTAGATGCTCTCGGCCTTCAGGCAGTTGGCCGAACGCACGGTCAGCTCGAGGTCGTCGATCGGACGCATCAGCAGCGGATCGACGCCGTTCGGGCTCTTCTGGGCGGCGCTGGCGTGCTTCGGCGTGAAGTCGCCGAACACCGACAGCTGGTCGGTCAGGATGTTGGCCGCGGTGCGGACCGCTTCCTCGGCATCGATGGTGCCGTTGGTTTCGATGTCCAGCACCAGCTTGTCGAGGTTGGTGCGCTGTTCGACGCGCGCGGCTTCCACCGCGTAGGCGACCTTGCGCACCGGCGAGAACGAGGCATCCAGCATCAGGCGGCCGATGGTCGAGGTTTCCTCGTCCGGACGGCGACGGGCGGCAGCCGGCTGGTAGCCGAAACCGCGCTCGACCTTCAGCTGCATGTTGATCGCAGCATCCTTGGTCAGGGTGCAGATCACGTGGTCGGGGTTCAGCACCTCGACGTTGTGGTCGACCTTGATGTCGGCGGCGGTGACCACGGCCGGACCCTGCTTCTGCAGGACCAGCATGGCGCTGTCGCCGCTGTGCATGCGCAGGGCCACGTCCTTGAGGTTCAACAGCACCTCGAGCACGTCTTCCTGCAGGCCTTCGATCGTGCTGTACTCGTGCACCACCCCGTCGATGCTCACTTCGGTCACGGCGAAGCCGGGGATCGAAGACAACAGCACGCGACGCAGGGCATTGCCGAGGGTATGTCCGTAGCCGCGCTCCAGCGGCTCGATCACGACCTTCGCGCGAAGGTCGGTGATGCGCTCGATTTGCGGAGCGCGCGGACGCAGCACTTGATTGGCGGTAACCGTCATGTATGGCGTCTCCTGGTGCACCCGGTTCATGACGCCGGGTGCGTGTTGCAAAGGGAATTACTTCGAGTACAACTCGACGATCAGCGCCTCGTTGATGTCGGCAGGCAGGTCGCCGCGATCCGGCACCGCCTTGAACACGCCCGAGAACTTGCCGGCGTCGACGTCGACCCACGACGGCTTGAGGTCCATCTGCTGCGACAGCGTCAGGGCTTCCTGGACGCGGAGCTGCTTCTGGGCACGCTCGGACAGCGCGATGGCGTCGCCGGCCTTGACCTGGTACGACGGCAGGTTCACGTACTTGCCGTTGACCAGCACGCCGCGGTGGGACACCAGCTGGCGGGCCGAGGCACGCGTCACCGCGAAGCCCATGCGGAACACCACGTTGTCGAGGCGGGTTTCGAGGAGCTGCAGCAGGTTTTCACCCGTGTTGCCCTTCTTGTTCGAAGCCTTCTTGTAGTAGTTGCGGAACTGACGTTCCAGCAGACCGTAGATACGCTTGACCTTCTGCTTCTCGCGCAGCTGGGTGGCGTAGTCGGAGAGCTTGCCCTTGCGCGCGGTTGCGCCGTGCTGGCCGGGCTTCTGCTCCAGCTTGCACTTGGAATCCAGCGCACGCGCCGGGCTCTTGAGGGACAGGTCGGCGCCTTCGCGGCGCGCGAGCTTACAGGTGGGACCAATATAACGAGCCATGTTCTCTCAGCTCCTCAGACGCGGCGCTTTTTGGGCGGACGGCACCCGTTGTGCGGGATCGGCGTCACGTCGGTGATGTTCAGGATCTTGTAACCGACGTTGTTCAGGGAACGGACGGCGGACTCACGGCCCGGACCCGGGCCCTTGATGCGGACTTCCAACGCCTTCACGCCGTAGTCGAGCGCGGCCTTGCCAGCCTTTTCGGCGGCGACCTGCGCGGCGAACGGGGTGGACTTGCGCGAGCCGCGGAAACCCGCGCCACCCGAAGTCGCCCAGCTCAGAGCGTTGCCCTGGCGGTCGGTGATGGTGATGATCGTGTTGTTGAAAGAAGCGTGGACGTGCGCGATGCCGTCGGTGACGACGCGCTTGACCTTCTTCTTGGTCTTGGTGGCAGCTGCCGGCTTGGCCATGGTCTGGATTCCTTACTTCTTGATGGCCTTGCGCGGACCCTTGCGGGTACGAGCATTGGTCCGGGTGCGCTGGCCACGCAGCGGCAGGCCGCGACGATGACGCAGGCCGCGATAGCTGCCCAGGTCCATCAGGCGCTTGATCGCCATGCCGACTTCGCGACGCAGGTCGCCTTCCACGACGAACTTGCCGATCTCGGCGCGCAGGCGCTCGACTTCCGGCTCCGACAGGTCGCGGATCTTGGTGGAACGGTCCACGCCGGCCGTGTCACAGACCTGCTTGGAACGGGTACGGCCGATGCCGTAGATGCTTTGCAGCCCGACCCAGACATGCTTCTGGGCAGGCAGGTTGACGCCCGCAATACGCGCCATAGTGGCGGTTCTCCGACTGTTGATGGGCCCGATTCAAGCGAATCCGGCCAGGGAAACGTGAAATTGTAGCAACTTCCCGCAATTCATGGAAGCCGCCGATGTCCTGGCGACTCCGGCATGGGGAGTGTGCCCATGCTCCGGCGAACGGTTCCGCGGCCAGCCACCGGGTTGCCCCGATGCGGCGCGCGCTACTCTGGCGCGCGCATTCCGCGGATCCACTCGTGTGCGGGAAGGCCTCACGAGTCGCCCAACGTGCCGACGGGAGCGCAATGTCCCGACCGGCGGTATCTTCGCGACCCTGCCCTTGGCGGGCGGCGGGTCGCAGGCTTGGTCTTCCGACCAAGCCGGGGATTATGCCACAGCCTCGAGCTTAGCGCGAGCCGCGGCCTTTCAGGTTCGCCTTCTTGAGCAGGCTCTGGTACTGGTGCGACATCAGGTGCGCCTGGATCTGCGCGATGAAGTCCATCACCACCACCACCACGATCAGCAGCGAGGTGCCGCCGAAGTAGAACGAGGTGCCCAGCTTGGTGCGCATGATTTCCGGCAACAGGCAGACCACCGCCAGGTAGATCGCGCCAACCAGGGTCAGGCGGGTCAGCACGCCATCCACGTATTCCGCGGTGGCACGGCCCGGACGGATACCCGGGATCAGGGCACCCGACTTCTTGAGGTTGTCGGCCGTCTCCTGCGAGTTGAACACCAGCGCCGTGTAGAAGAAAGCGAAGCCGATGATCATCACCGAGAACAGGATCATGTGCAGCGGCTGGCCCGGGGACAACGCCTGGCCGACGCGTTGCAGCCACTGGGTCGCGGCCGAACCGTTGCTGCCGAACCACTGCGCCGCCGTCGCCGGGAACATGATGATCGAGCTGGCGAAGATCGGCGGGATCACGCCGGCCATGTTGAGCTTCAACGGCAGGAACGACGACTGGTTCATGTACGCGTTGCGGCCACCCTGGCGGCGCGCGTAGTTCACCGTGATCCTGCGCTGACCGCTTTCGACGAACACCACGAGATAGGTGAAGCCGACCACCAGCGCCGCGATCAGGATCAACTGGATCAGGTTGATGTCGCCGTTGCGCAACGAAGTGAAGGTATTGATCACCGCGCCCGGCAGGCCGGCGACGATACCCGCGAAGATGATCAGCGACACGCCGTTGCCGACGCCGCGCTCGGTCATCTGCTCGCCCAGCCACATCAGGAACATGGTGCCGGCGGTCAGCGCGACCACTGCCGTGAGGATGAAGGCCGGACCCGGGTGGTAAACCACCTGGATGCCGTTCTGCGCGCCCGATGCCTGCAGCGCGGTCGCGATGCCGAACGCCTGGAAAATCGCCAGCGGCACCGCGCCGATGCGCGACCACTGGTTGATCTTGCGGCGGCCCGACTCGCCTTCCTTCTGGATCGCCTTCAGGCTCGGGAAGATCTGCGTGCACAGCTGCACGATGATCGACGACGAGATGTATGGCATCACGTTCAACGCGAGCACGCTGAAACGCTGCAGCGCGCCGCCCGAGAACATGTTGAACATGTCGACGATGGTGCCCTTCTGGGCATCCATCAGCTGGACCATCGCCTGCGGGTTCACGCCCGGCACCGGGATGTAACACCCGATGCGGTAGACGATCAGCGCACCAATGACGAACAGCAGGCGCTGGCGGAGCTCGGTGAACTGACCGAGACCGCCACCAAGGCCTGCCACCGCGTTGCCGGGTCGCGACATGCGGGGATTACTCCTCGAACTTGCCGCCGGCGGCTTCGATGGCCGCCTTGGCACCGGCGGTCGCAGCGATGCCCTTCAGCACGAAAGCCTTGGAGACTTCGCCCTTCTTGACCAGCTTGGCCTTCTTCGCGGTGCTCGGCACCAGGCCGGC
>JASLDW010000059.1 GCA_030151365.1 Lysobacter sp.
GCCGTGCAGCGGGCTGAGCCAGCCGCCGAGGAAGAACAGCGAGGTGAGGAAGCTCACCAGGATCATGTTGGCGTATTCGGCCAGGAAGAACAGCGCGAACTGCGATCCCGAGTACTCGACCATGTGGCCGGCGACGA
Source organism: Lysobacter sp. (assembly GCA_030151365.1). GTDB lineage: Bacteria > Pseudomonadota > Gammaproteobacteria > Xanthomonadales > Xanthomonadaceae > Solilutibacter. The sequence goes on from JASLDW010000059.1 coordinate 138, forward strand.
TTTCCGACTCGCCTTCCACCACATCGAACGGCGCGCGGTTGGTTTCGGCGACGCCCGAGACGAAATAGATCACGAACAGCGGCAGCAGCGGCAGCCAGAACCAGCTGAACAACCCGAAGCGACCCGCCTGCGCGTGGACGATGTCGGTCATGTTGAGGCTGCCGGTCGCGACCAGCACGCCGACCAGGGCGAAGCCCATCGCGATCTCGTAGCTGATCACCTGCGCGGCGGAACGCATCGCGCCGAGGAAGGCGTACTTCGAGTTCGAGGCCCAGCCGGCGAGGATGATGCCGTAGACGCCGAGCGAGGTCATCGCCAGCAGGTACAGCAGGCCGGCGTTGACATTGGCCAGCACCAGCTTGTCGTCGAACGGCACCACCGCCCACGCGGCGAAGGCCGGCGCGAGCGTGATCAGCGGCGCGAGGATGAAGAGGAACTTGCTGGCGCTGCTCGGCTGGATCACTTCCTTGAAGAGCAGCTTGAACACGTCGGCGAAGGCCTGGAACACGCCGAAGCCGACGTACATCGGACCATGGCGGACGTGCATCCAGCCGATCAGCTTGCGTTCCCACACCACGTAGAACGCCACCGCGATGATCACCGGCACCGCGATCAGCAGGATCAGCAGGACCAGCCAGGCGACGGTGCCGATGGCGCCAAAGCCGGTCAGCCAGTCATGGAAGAGCTGGATGGTGTGATTGATGGATAGCATCAGACCGTTCATGCCGGGCGCGCCTCCACGTCGGCAGCGGCAATCGGCGCGGTGGCGCCGTAACCGCGTTCGATCCACACGCAACCCTGCGCGACGCCTGCATCCAGGCGCACCGGCAGCGAGGCCGTGCCGTCACCGGTGGTGAAGCGACCGGTCATGCCGTCCTGCAGGCCAATCGTCGCAGCGGTCTGCGGATGGATCGTTGCGCGTGCGCCATGGGTGAGCACATGCGATTGCAACGCAGAGGAACGGCGCGTCACCGCGTCGCTGCGATAGATCGCATCGGAGGCCGCGACTTCGAGGCCGCTGCCGCTGGCGCCGACGGCGGCACCGGGCTTCACCGCGACCGCACGCGGCTTCAATGCAGCACGCAGCCCGTCGAGATCGGTGAAGTCGAAGCCGGCGAGTTGCAGCATGCCGCCAAGCGCGCGCAACACGCGCCAGCCTTCGCGGGCTTCGCCCGGCATCTTGCCGGCGGCCTGGCTGCGCTGTTCGCGGCCTTCGAGGTTGGTCAGCGTGCCCTGCACTTCCGGGAACGCCGCGATCGGCAGGATCACGTCGGCGACGGCGCGCGTCGATTCGCACGCGAACTGGCTGAAGGCGACGACCTGGGCATCGCCCAGTGCGCGCGCAGCGAGTCCCGGATAGGCGAAATCGAGGCCCGGCTCGATGCCGTAGACGATGTAGGCCTTGCGCGGTTCGCGCAGCATGGCAAGCGCGTCGCGACCCGACGGCAACACGCCAGCCTTGGTCAGGCCCAGCGCGTTGGCGCCCTGCGGGATGCGGCACAGCTTGGCGTTCTTCGCGGCGGCGAAGTCGGCGGCGGCCTTGCGGATCGCGCTGGCGTGCACGCCGCGCTCGGCGACGTTGCCGACGATCACGACCGGCGCCTGGGCACTGCCGAGATCAACCTTGGCGAGTTCCGTCGCAAGCTGTGACGGCGCCACGATGTGGCGGCCGACGACCGGGAATGCAAAATCGAAATCGACCGGATTGACGACGTGGACCTTGGCGCCGTGCAGCGTCGCCTTGCGCACGCGGGCGTGCAGCAGCGGAACTTCGTGGCGCAGGTTGCTGCCGACGATGACGATGGCATCGGCCTTCTCGATGTCGGCAACCGCGGCGGCGAACGCCTCGGACACCGCGCCATCGGAAAGATCGAGCGCGTGGATGCGGTGGTCGACGTGCGTGGAACCGAGGCCGTCGGCCAGCGCGGCGAGCGCCAGGCCTTCCTCGTTGCTCGTCGCCGGATGCACCAGCATGCCGAGCGCGTCGCCACGGTTCGTGGAAAGGATCGTCTGCGCCTTGGCCAGCGCTTCGTCCCAGCTCGCTTCGCGCCACTGGCCGCCGTCCTTGATCAGCGGAACGGTCGCGCGATCTTCGGCCTGCAGGCCCTGGTGGGCGTAGCGGTCGCGGTCCGACAACCAACACTCGTTCACCGCTTCGTTGTCGCGCGGCACGCTGCGCAGGATTTCGCCGCGACGCACGTGGTGGAACAGGTTGCTGCCTAGCGCGTCCTGGTAGCCCAGCGATTCGCGCGCCACCAGTTCCCACGGGCGCGCCTTGAACTGGAACACCTTGTTGGTGAGCGCGCCGACCGGGCAGACATCGACCACGTTGCCCGAGAGTTCGGTGGTCAGCGGCTTGCCGTCGTAGGTGCCGATCTGCAGGTTTTCGCCACGCTGCATGCCGCCGAGTTCGTAGGTGCCGGCGATGTCCGCGGTGAAGCGCACGCAACGTGTGCACTGGATACAGCGCGTCATTTCGGTGGCGACCAGCGGACCGAGGTCCTCGTCCGGCACCACGCGCTTGCGTTCGACGTAACGGCTGACCGAGCGGCCGTAACCGACCGAGACGTCCTGCAGTTCGCACTCGCCGCCCTGGTCGCAGATCGGGCAGTCGAGCGGATGGTTGATCAGCAGGAATTCCATCACGTCGCGCTGGAACTTCAGCGCCTTCTCGCTGCGCGTGAACACCTTCATGCCATCGGCCACCGGCGTCGCGCATGCGGGCGACGGTTTCGGGCCCATGCGGCCGCCGACTTCGGTGTCGACCATGCACATGCGGCAGTTGGCTGCCACCGGCAACTTGTCGTGGTAGCAGAACCGCGGGATCGCGACGCCGGCGCGATCGGCGGCCTGGATGATCATCGAGCCCTTGGGCGCGGCGATCTCGACGCCATCGACGAACACGGTGACGTGGTCGGGCGGCAGGTTCGGATTCACCGGCTGCGGTTGCGCGCTCATGCCGCCACCGCCTTCTGCACTACGGTGCCGGCCTTCAGATCGTCGACGTAGAAACGCTTGTTCACGATCGCGTACTCGAATTCATCCCAGAACTGGGCGAGGAAACCCTGCACCGGCCACGCCGCGGCTTCGCCGAAGGCGCAGATGGTGTGACCTTCGATCTGGCCCGCCGACGCCTTGAGCATCTGCAGGTCGTCCATGGTCGCGGTATGGTCGACGATCCGGCTCAGCATGCGGTACATCCAGCCGGTGCCTTCGCGACACGGCGTGCACTGGCCGCACGATTCCTTGAAGTAGAAGCGCGCGATGCGATGGCAGGCGCGCACCATGCAGGTGGTCTCGTCCATCACGATCACGGCGCCGGAACCGAGGCCGGAACCGGCCTTCTGGATGGCGTCGTAA
>JASLDW010000001.1 GCA_030151365.1 Lysobacter sp.
CCGGAGAAGATCACGTCGGTGGCGTTGTCGCCGCGCAGGCGGCTGGCCGAGGATTCGCCCATCACCCAGCGCACGGCGTCGATGATGTTGGACTTGCCGCACCCGTTCGGGCCGACGATGCCGGTCATGTTGGTCGGCAGGTGCAGCGTGGTGGGATCGACGAAGGATTTGAAGCCGGCGAGCTTGATGGTGGACAGACGCATGGGTCGAAGGTGCTTCCTGCGCCGTTCAGCGCATCAAGTATTGGATGAAGTATCGCCAGTAACCATTTGATTATTCGGATAAGGCGCCCCGAAAACCGCACGGGATTCTGCAGTATAGCGGGGCCGGCCGCGGTTGACCGTCAGGGATGGACCGGAGATGACGAAACCGTCACTCAACCTCCGGGGAACAGGCCCGTTGATGGGGGCGAGTTCGCAACGAACTCCCTACCCCCCCACAAGAGGACACCCCCATGATCCGCAACCTCCTGATCGCCGCCGGCATCGCCAGCCTGTCGCTCGCCGCGCTCGCCCCCGCCAGCGCCTCCGCCGCAACCACGACGAAAAAGCACGAGTCGCGCTGGGATCGCCGCCACCCGCGCCGCGACGAGGTGAATGACCGCCTCGCCAACCAGAATCGCCGCATCCACGAGGAGCGCAAGGAAGGCGACCTGACCAAGGCGCAGGCCCGCGCGCTGCACAAGGACGACCACCAGATCCGCCAGGAAGAACGCGACATGGCGTCGCAGAACGGCGGCCACATCACCAAGGCCGAGCAGCGCACCTTGAACCAGCAGGAGAATGCGGTCAGCAAGCAGATCGGGAAGTAACAGCTTGCCCGGTCGAGCGCCTGCTGCGCCCGAGCACGCGTGCGCCCACGGTCGCGCGCGTGCCGTTGTTTTCCGGAGGCCCATGAGGCGTCCACCGGCGACGCCATGCGGTGCTCCTATTCCCCCGCCGCCTTCGCATCGATTTGCAGTGCGTGGATATCGGTCTCCATCAAGCTCCCGAGCGCGGCATAGACCGCACGATGGCGCGCCAGCAGCCCCTGACCGGCGAATGCGCTCGCGACGATCCTCACCTTGAAATGCCCGCGGCCATCGCGCGCGCCGGCATGGCCGGCGTGGCGCGCGCTGTCATCGATGATCTCCAGCGCCTCGGGCCGGAACGTGGCCTCCAACGCAGTCCGGATGGCCGCGATGCGCCCTTCGTTGCTCATGGCAGGACCTTGCGGAACGGTCGCACGTCGACCCGCGCGTAAACGCCGGCGGACGTGTACGGGTCGGCATCGGCCCAGGCGCGCGCCTCTTCCAGAGACGCGAACTCCGCGATCACCACGCTGCCGCTGAAACCGGCCGGGCCCGGATCCTCGGCGTCGATGGCCGGGCACGGACCGGCGATCAACAAACGTCCTTCGTCGAGCAGGGCCCGCAGGCGCGCCAGGTGCGCCGGGCGCTGCGCCATGCGCTTCGCCAGCACGTTGTCGCCGTCATGGCCTTCGATCACGTACCACATGATTTCCACTTCCCGGGAATTTCGATGGCGACAGTCTACGCAGTCGACCGGACGACGGGCCCGTGTATGCTTGTGTGAGGGCAATCACATTACGTCTTGCGTCCAGAATGAAGTGGGACACCTTCAATATCCTCGAGCAGATGCTGATCCTGCTGACCATCAGCGGGCAACTGTGGATCTCGACCAAGGTCATCCTGGCCGCCAGGGGCAACGAGCGCTACGTGCGCAGCATGGCCTTCGCCACCGGCCTGCTGCTGTTCCTGCTGTGCCGTCCACTGGGCGTCACCTTCGCCGACCTGATGCTCAAGGCCCACGCCCAGGGCAACCTCTTCAACCTGGTGCTGATCGGCGGGGTCACGCCGTTCCTGATCGGCGTGCTGGTCTCCGAAGGCACGGTGCTGGCCCTGCACATGCGCAAGCCGGTGTTCGTGCGCTTCATGCTGATCGTCGCCGCCTTCACGCTGTCGCAGGCCGCCTATACCAACTTCACCGCGGTCACGACCCACGTCACCACGCTCGACAAGGCCTATATCCCCAATCTCTGCTACGCCGTCGCGGTCGGACTGTGGATGACCTTCCGCTACCACGACGCCCGCGGCGAGGCGCTGGCCTCCTGAACAGCCCGACTGGACAAGCCGTCCGTGGCCGCTTACGCTTGGTTCCCGTACGCGGCCAGCGTGCCCCAGCCGTTCCCCCACGCGGCAATCCGGGCCCGCTCCCGCCCTCCGATCCGATTCGCATGACCCGATCGCCCCGGCGGTCGTGGCGACGTGCATCCCGTTGAACGAATCGCCGGCCTCGCGCCGTATGCATGACTGAATCCGAACAGCCGACCGCCGTCGAGGCGCCCGCCAGTCCAGAACATCCCGGTGCCCCGCGGCAGCAGGAAATGCCGCTGGCGACCGTGCTGGGCCAGCCGGTGCTGCAGATCCCGCAGGATCTCTACATCCCGCCGGACGCGCTCGAGGTCATCCTCGAGGCCTTCGAAGGCCCGCTCGACCTGCTGCTGTACCTGATCCGCCGCCAGAATCTCGACATCCTCGACATCCCGGTCGCCGAAATCACCCGCCAGTACGTCGACTACATCCAGGCCATGCACGAGATGCGCTTCGAGCTGGCCGCCGAATACCTGGTGATGGCCGCCATCCTGGCCGAGATCAAGTCGCGCATGCTGCTGCCGCGCCCGGCCAGCGAGGAAGGACTGGAAGAGGATCCGCGCGCCGACTTGGTGCGCCGCCTGCAGGAGTACGAACGCTACAAGCAGGCCGCCGAGGATCTCGACACCCTGCCGCGCCAGGATCGCGACACCACGACCGCCTCGGCGCACGTGCCCGACCGCGCCGCGGTACGCCTGCCGCCGCCGGTGGAGCTGAAGGAGATGCTGCTCGCCCTGCACGATGTCCTAAAGCGCGCCGACCTCTACACCCACCACGCGATCAAGCGCGATGCCCTGAGCGTGCGCCAGCGCATGGGCGAACTGCTCGACCGCCTGCACGACGGCGCCTTCCACCGCTTCGAGTCGCTGTTCTCGCCGGAGGAAGGCCGCCTCGGCATCGTCGTCACCTTCCTCGGCATGCTGACGCTGGCCAAGGAACAGCTGATCGAGATCGTGCAGGAAGCGCCGTTGCAGCCGATCTACATCAAGTCGCTGGCGACCGTCGACGCACCGGCGGAAGTGCCGGAGAGCGAATTCGACACGGAGGGGGAAAAGGAATGACGAAACACTGCCTGCTTGCGCTGGGACTCCTGCTGGCATCGGGGGCGGCATGCGCCAAGGACACGCCGGTGATCTGCACATTCCACAGCGGCAATCACGTGGTCTGCAAGGATCGCAGCGAGTACCGCCCGCCCGCCGCGCGCAATGGTTACGGCGAACGCGTGTACAGCCATTCCGATGGCAGCTATTCCACTCCGAGTCGCGACGGTTTCGGCCGCCGCGTCTGGCGCGACATGCAGGTCGAGGCGTTCAAGTGCGCCGAGAACGGCAAGAACCCGTTCGTCTGCACCAGTCGCGACCGCTACAGGCTGGACTGCGAACGCGACGAGAACAACGAATTGCAGTGCTCGATCCCGCAGTCCGAACTGGACGCGAACGACGGCATTCCCGTCTCCGAACATTGATGCCCGGCTTTCCGTTCCACGCACTTTCGTGACCCTACGATGGACCAGACCCTGATCAACCGCATCGTCGAGGCCGCCCTGCTGGCGGCACCGCAACCGCTCACGCTCGTGCAGCTCAACGGGCTGTTCCCGCTCGACGAACCGGCGCCCGAAGGCAGCGTGCAGGCCGCGCTGGACATCCTGCAGGCCGAGTGCGAATCGCGCGGCGTGGAACTGGTGGAAGTCGCCAGCGGCTGGCGCTACCAGGTGAAGGCCGACGTTCATCCGTGGGTGGCGCGCCTGTGGGCCGAGCGCCAGACCAAGTACACCCGCGCGACGCTGGAAACGCTGGCGCTGATCGCCTATCGCCAGCCGATCACCCGCGGCGAGATCGAACAGATCCGCGGCGTCGCCACCAACAGCAACATCATCAAGGCGCTGGAAGAACGCGAATGGATCCGCTCGGTCGGCCATCGCGATGTCCCCGGACGCCCGGAACTGCTCGGCACCACCAAGGCCTTCCTCGATTATTTCGGATTGAAGCGCCTCGACGAGCTGCCGCCGCTATCGGAACTCAAGGACTTCGGCGAACTCGAACCGCAGCTGCCGTTCGATCCCGAGTCCGCGCCGGTCGCAGCGAACATCACGATGGACGACGAGGCAACAGCTTCCGAATCCGACGACACCAACGACGAAACCGAAGCTTCATCCACCCCTGAAACAAACAGCGTCGAACACGACGCAGAACCCGCCCTCGCCGATGACGGCGACAGCACTGGAGCACACCATGAGCAACAATGAAAAACGCACCCCCCTTTCGCTGAAACAACGCGAAGCCACCAGCGCACCGAAGCTGGAAGAACGCCTGCAGAAAGTGCTGGCGCAGGCCGGACTGGGGTCGCGCCGCGCGCTGGAACAGCGCATCGCCGCCGGTGCGGTGAAGATCAATGGCGAACCCGCCACCGTCGGCATGAGCGTGAGCGGCGGCGACAAGATTGAACTCGACGGCAAGACCTTCGTCGCGACCGCGCTGACCGAACCGGCGCGCGTGCTGATATACAACAAGCCGGAAGGCGAAGTCACCACGCGCGAGGATCCCGAAGGCCGCCCGACCATCTTCGATGCGCTGCCGACCCTGAAGGGCGCGCGCTGGATCGCGATCGGCCGCCTCGACATCAACACCACCGGCCTGCTGCTGCTCACCACCGACGGCGAGCTGGCCAACGCGATGATGCATCCCTCGCACGAAGTCGAACGCGAATATGTCTGCCGCGTGCGCCCGCCGGAAGGCGAGGACGACGTGAGCGAGAAGATCGTCGATCGCTTGCGCCGCGGCGTCGCGCTGGAAGACGGCCCGGCCAAATTCGACGATATCGAGCGCGTCGGCGGTTCCGATTCCCACGACTGGTTCAAGGTGCTGCTGAAGGAAGGCCGCAACCGCGAAGTGCGCCGCCTGTGGGAATCGCAGGGCTGCCAGGTGTCGCGCCTGAAGCGCATCCGCTACGGCAACGTCACCCTGCCCCAGCCGCTGCTGCGCGGGCAGTCGCAGGAACTCTCCGACGCGCAGGTGGAAGCGCTACGCAAGTCGCTGGGCCTGGAAGACGGTCCGCCGTCGGCGCTGACGCTGCAACCGGTGATCGGCCAGCGCAAGGCCAGCAAGAAGTCGGCGATGCATTTCAACGAGCGTCGCTCGCAGGGCGGCTACGTCAACGGCCATGCCGCCGCCGACGAAGGTCGCGAACTGCGTCGCTTCGATCATGTCCGCGAGGATCGCCGCGGCCGCGGCGCGCCGCGCAAGCCGGGCGGACTGACCGTCACCGGCGACGCCGCCGCCAACCAGGCCAACAAGCGCTTCAAGATCAAGGGCCAGGAACGCCAGCCGGGACAGCGCATGCGCCCGGGCGAAACGCGCGGCGGCGACAATCCCGCGGCGATGAAGACCTGGTACGTGCCCGAAGGCGTCGAGACCGGACCGACCGGCCATCGCAATGCCGACGAACGTCGTCCCAAGAAGCCCTTTGGCCAGCAGAAGCCGTATGGCCAGAAGCCCTACGGGCAGAAGTCGCGCGGTCCGGGCGGCGGCCAAGGCCAGTCGCGTGGCCCCGGACAGGGCGGCGGTTTCAACAGCAATCCCTATGGCGCCTCGTCGGGCCAGGGCAAGCCGCGCCATCCCTACGGGCATCCCGGCAATGCGCCGAGTTTCCCCTCGGATCACGCGACCCCGAGCTTCGATCACGGCCACGGCAACGCCTACGACCGCCCGCGCGGCCCGCGTCCCGGCGGTAATCGCCCCGGTGGGCCGCGCCCGCAAGGCGCGCGTCCGGGCGGCAACAATCGTGGCCCGCGTCCCGGTGGCGGTGGCCGTCCGGATGGCGGCGGTCATCGCGGTCCCCGGGGCGGCTAAGCCCGCTTGAACTGTCGCTGCTCAATCGGGCAGCGACAGCAGCATCCCGTCGTAGGACGACAGCGAATGATCCGGATGGAACGGGATCAGGCAGTGTTTGTCCGGATTGATCCAGTGATCGACGACGCGATACCCCAGCGCCGCCAGCGCGCCGATGAAGCGTTCGCGCACGACGATGTGGTACGGACAGAACGCGGTGGAGATGTTCTGCAGCGTCCAGTAATCGAAACGCTCGTGCATCGGCGTCAGGTTGACCAGCAGGTGGCGCGGGCGCACGTCGGCTTCGACCAGCATGTCCGCCAATGACGGCTGTAGATACTGCAGCGATCCCGAAGCGAACAACACGTCGTGGCCACGGCAATCGCCGAAACGATCGGTGAAGCGCAGCGCGTCGGCCCCACTCTGCTCCGCCAACGCTTCGCCGCGACGACAGACCGCTGGCACATCGCAGACGGTCCAGCGCAGATCGGTCGGCATCGGCATGTGGCGCGAAAAGGCGTAATACAGCAGGCCGACATGGCCGCCGAAATCGAAGACGCTGCGCTGCCCATCACCGAGCAATCGCGACATCCAGAACAAGGCCGGATAATCGCTCGGCGACAGCATCTTGCGTCGCCAGTCGTACATCGCCGCCGGTTCATCGTGGTCGTAGCCCTGCGGCTTGGTCGCCGGCGCCGAGGCCAGCGCGGACGCGTAATCACGATAGACGCCGCGAAACAGGTTGGCGTTTTCGGCGCGGGCGAAACGCTGCTCGTACAGCGCCGCTCCGGCCTGCCGCACTCCCGGCAGCGTTTCCATCCCGCGAACCAGCTTGCGGGCAGCCATGGTCCCGTACATAGAGGAGCTCCTTCTCCTGGGTGGGTTGAGGATAGCGGGACGCGTACCTCCGCGCCACCTGCCCGGAATACGATCCAGTACGACACATTTCGTCGCAGGGACATGGAGCATGCCCGCCATGACGATATCCATTACCGATCCACCCATCATCGTATCCAGGACTGGACGGCGCCGGCGTCACCGCAATTCCAACCCCGCCGAACTGTCCGGGCTTTCGCGCCTGTGGTCGCTGCGCATCCTGGTGCAGCTGAAATGCCACCACCGTTTCACCAGCTCGATCGGGTTCACGGATGACGCCATGGCCATCGCGCTCGGGCTGGAAAGATGGGTGGACGAATCCATCGACGCGACGGCTCGCCAGGATGTCCTCCGGGAACTCAAGGCACTGCATACCGAGGCCGAACACCAGTGCGACGCAATCATGTGGCCGGAGGCGCTGGCGTCGAACATCGCCAAGCTCGGCGAGCTGGCGAACCTGGACCAGATCGACCGCCAGATCCTGGCGTTCACGATATTGCTGCATAACGACCCATTGCTGCAGAGTGCCTGCCGCCTGCTCAGCCCGATCGCGTCCCATGCCCTGCCCGCGGTACTGGCAAGCATTCTGCAACTGCGGGAAAACGAAGTCCGCGCCGCGCTCGGACGCGATGGCAAACTGATTCGGACCGGACTCGTATCCATCGTGCATTACGACGACGACATCCATGGCAAGCTCTCCCTGGTTTCTCGGGATTTGGCCAGCCTGGCCATGTTGCCGGGCATGGAAGTGACGGACCTGCTACGCGGCGTGGCATCGTCGGTCACTCCGCCACACCTGCACATGGACGATTACCTGCATCTGGGAAAGTCGCTCGACATCCTGACCCAGTATCTGCACAAGGCGATGGGCATGCGCCGCAAGGGCGTCAACATCTTCCTGTACGGTCCACCCGGCACCGGCAAGACCCAACTGGCGAAACTGCTGGCTGCAACACTGGAGTCCGACCTCTTCGAAGTTGCCAGCGAAGACGACGATGGCGACCCCAAGAGCGGCGAAAAACGCCTGTGCGCCCTGCGTGCCGCGCAATGTTTTTTCGGCAAGGGGAAATCGATGATCCTGTTCGATGAAGTCGAGGATGTATTCGGCAATGGGGCATCGTTTTTCCACATGAGCACTGCCCAGAAGAACAAAGGCTGGATGAATCGCATGCTGGAAGGCAACGACGCGCCGACACTGTGGCTTTCCAACAACATCGATGGCATCGATCCGGCCTTCATCCGTCGCTTCGACATGGTCATCGAAGTCCCGGTGCCGCCTCGCAGCCAGCGTGAACGCATTGCCCGGGCCATCTGCGGCGACCTGGTGGACCAGGACGGCATCGCGTGCATCTCCGCTTGCGAATTCTTGGCGCCGGCAGTGATCGAGCGCGCATGCAACGTGACCCGCACGATCAAGCCCGACCTCGATCCGGAGCGCATCAATAGCGCGACCCTGCAGATCATCGACAGCATACTCGCGTCGCAAGGACATCCTTCGCTTCGCACGGATGGCGCCGTTTGCCTGCCCGACCTGTACGACCCGGACTTCATCCATGCCGACGCGGATTTGCTCGGGATCGCCACCGGGCTGAAGGCTTCACGATCCGGGCGCCTGTGCCTGTTCGGTCCTCCCGGCACCGGAAAAACCGCTTATGGGCGCTGGCTGGCGCAGCAACTGGACATGCCGTTGGTGGTCAAGCGCGCCTCGGATCTGGTCTCGCCCTATGTCGGCATGACCGAAATGAACATGGCACGCGCCTTCCGCAACGCCGAACGCGAGGGCGCGCTGTTGCTGATCGACGAAGTCGACAGCTTCCTGCAGGATCGCCGCAACGCGGGCCAGAGCTGGCAGATCGCCGAAGTCAACGAAATGCTGACGCAGATGGAAGCATTTTCCGGCGTCTTCATTGCATCCACCAACCTGATGGACGGATTGGACCAGGCCGCGCTGCGCCGCTTCGACCTGAAGGTGAAGTTCGACTTCCTCAAGCCGGGACAGGCCGCAGAAATGGTGCGCAGGCATTGCAACAAGCTGGGGCTAGGCATTCCGGAGCGACTGGAAGACCTGGCTCGCCTGGGCCTGCGCGGCCTCACTCCTGGCGATTTCGCCGCAGTGATGCGCCAGCACCGCTTCCGTCCGATTACCACGACAGATGAACTGATTACTGCACTGCAGGCCGAATGCTCCATCAAGGAGCGCGTCCGTCCACCGATCGGATTCGTACACTGATGGCCTACACGTTCCCCGGATCCGGCATGGCAAAGCGCCCCGACAACAGCGAATCCGTCCTGCTGGCGCTGGAATTGATGCGACGCATTCCACGCAACGGCAAGATCACCGCCGACCAGTTGCATCGACAACTCAAGGATGCCGGCATCATCCGCGATCTGCGCAGCATCCAGCGGCAGCTGGAAGCACTAAGCCGCCATTTCGGCATCGAGCGCGATGACCGCAACAAACCTTATGGCTATCGCTGGTTGCCCGATGCGGAAGGGCTGGCATTGCCGCATCTCAGTCCTCAGGAATCGCTGTTGCTCCGCCTGGCCGAACAGCACCTGCGCAACCTCTTGCCGGGACGGTTGATGCAATCTATGGACGGCTTCTTCGCGCAGGCCCGCCGCAACCTGGGCGAAAGCGCCAATGCACGGCTGGAACGGGAATGGCCCGACAAGGTGCGCGTGGTGGCGACCAGCCAGCCGTTGCTGCCTCCCAGAATCGCGCCCGGCGTGCTTGAAGCCGCCAGTGAAGCGCTGTATGCCAATCACTGGCTGCACATCGATTACGTCAATGCCGCTGGAAAGCACATGGACGCCGATGTGATGCCACTGGGCCTTGCACAGCAGGGGCCACGGCTCTATCTGGTGTGCCGTTTCAAAGGTTATGACGACGATCGCAACCTGGCACTGCATCGCATCCGGTCAGCTGCAGTGTCGACACTGGGCTTCACTCGCCCCAAGGGGTTCAACCTGGCGCAATACGATGCAGACGGCAAGTTTGGCTTTGGCGAAGGGAAACGCATCCGGTTGAGCTTCAGCATCGATGCTCGTGCGGGAGCCCATCTGCGGGAGAGCCCGTTATCCACCGATCAGATGTTGAAGGAAACGAGAAAGGGGCATTTGCGCGTCACTGCCACGGTGGTGGACAGCTTGTTGCTGGAACAGTGGTTGCAAGGATTCGGGGAGGATGCGTGGAGTGTGCGCAGGGAGCGTATTGACTGATACAAGCCGGAGACCGCCGTGCAATTCGGCCGGATTTTCATCTCGCGCCCAACGTCCACCCCATTTATCATCCGATTTTGGATATTTCGCCTCTGATCCCGGGTAACTTTTCGCGCAAAAATTTATTCCAATAGTTATTTAATTTTTGCAATACCGGCTGCGGATCCCAGTCCACGACAATTTTCTTATAGTCGTCGGAGTCCAAAATTTTATGGCTCCAAAGCCTAGGGTATTGCGCGTATTTTCCGTTCTTCATTCTGGGAGGAGAAAAAATTCTCGACCCATTGCAGGAGTCGATAATCTTTTTCCTTAAGGCCTCCTTTCCTTGGCCAACAACAAGCTCTATCCAAAGCTCATTAGGCTTGATCGTGAATTCATACAACAGGATCCTATTGCTCTCAGTCCAGCCGGAAGCATTTTTCATCCATTTTTTGGAATCCAAGGTTGCATCGTAAAATCTCAATATCGCGCCCGTCGAATGGTCCTCGACCAGATCACTGCTCGCTCCACTCGTTTTGAGAAGAACAAGCAAGTGATCGCGCAAAAGTTGCCTCGAATCAATTTCCCCATGTTCATAAACAGCATCAAAAACAGCCTTGTGCCGCTGGTAAATTTCTTGGCAACGCCTTATTAACTCTTCCTGCTTCAGTATATGCATCTTCAGCAACTCGCCGTATTGTTTGATTGAAAACGCGACCTCAGGCTTCATACTTCCCTGTTGCTCAAGCGCCAACAATGCTTCATGCACAACGCGATAAGAAAGAGGGAGAAAAACGCCCCTTGACGCAACATGACCCTCTGGCGTCAAGAACAGAAACAATCGATGCGGAAAACGCCCAACTGGAAATTTTTTGTCGACAACCTTTTCATACCTGCTCAGTTGATCACCATGCTCGCCGGCCTTAATTTTGTTTTCAATGCAGCACACGAATCCGTGCACTGCATCAACAAGCAACAAATCGATATTGTGATATTCGCGATAAACCCTGAGGGATGACCAATCAAACAACGATTTGTCGGACACTCTCTCCTTCGTCAAATCATCCGCCCCGTGTATTTGAAACACGCGCCCGATTAACTCCACGAAGAATGCAGGGCCAAGATCATGACTCTCACCAGGGCGCAACAGAAAGGCCAGAAAATTCGAATGCCTAATTTCGTGGAACCCAGCCCCCATTGCCGAAAAAATATTGAACCCGGGCAAGAAACGCTCGATATCCCTGAAATCGGCATCCTGTTCAAGGGCGTCAAAATCAATGGTGTTCATGTCGATTTCCATCCGCCCATAACCATTCCAAATCCGATCAAACAACCGGATACAACACATCCCCGTAATCCTGCCGCGGGTGCTCCATCATGATCGTCACGATCAGCGGCACCAGCGTTCCGAGGATCACCACCGCATCCGCAACCTGAGCTCGATTGATCCGGCTCGCCCATGTTGCGCCACCATGCACTAACTGATTGCGCAGCACATATAGCCGATCAAAGACGACCCACAGTACCGCCGCCGTTTCACCATTCATGACTGCCGCGAGCGACGCTTTCTTGCTTGCTATAAATCGCGTTTCCCAGCTGCCACTGGAATCATGGGTGCGCTTGGCGGTCCAGAACGGCTCGAACGTGAACTTGTTGTCGATCAGCGTGCGAACAGGCCCGCTGAATTGCCGGAACAACGCCTGATGCAGGCGCTTGCCCGATTGATCGAGGGCGACCAGTGTTTCGAAGAAAATACGCACCCGGTCACGTTCGGTTTCATCACGGCTGAATTCACGTGCGTAGGCCGCATTCAAGGCAATCCACTGGAACACGAAGCGTGCATCCGGATCGCCCGCCTCCTGTTCTGACCGGGACAGCCAGCTTATGGCCCGATGGATACGCAAGCGTAAAGCTTCGGGTTGCGCATCCCGGATTTCACGATGGCGCTCTTTCAGGACTGTTGCAGTTGCCGACATTCGACTCCCCCTGCCTATCAGAATACCGTGGACGACGCCCTCCCTGCCATCGCCCACGGCTCCGCCCCCCGGAAACCAGATTAGGCAGGAGAACGACAAATGCGTCGCAGAAATCCATGAATCAGCTTTCCAGCGTGAACCCATCCCCGTCACGCAACGCCGGGAACTTCGCCCGCCAGTCGGCGAGATCGGCGGCCAGCAGGGTGGTCGTGGTGGTCAATTCCACGGCCGCGCACTCGCTCAGCGGATGACCGAGGAAATCGAGGACGGCGCTGTCACCGGAATACTGCAAGCCGTTGCCGTCGGTGCCGCAACGGTTGACGCCGGCGACGAAGCAGACGTTTTCGATGGCGCGGGCGCGCAGCAGCGTCTTCCAGGCATAGGCGCGCGGCGACGGCCAGTTGGCGACGTAGACCAGCAAGTCGTATTCGGGGTCGCCGTTCGCATCCAGACGATTGCGCGAGAACACCGGGAAACGCAGGTCGTAGCAGACCAGCGGGCAGATCTTCCATCCACGCCACTCCACGACCAGGCGATCGTGGCCGGCAGCATAGCGTTCGTGCTCCCCGGCATAGGTGAACAGGTGGCGCTTGTCGTAGTGTTCGACGCTGCCGTCGGGACGCACGAACAGCATGCGGTTGAACACGCCATCGGGCGTGCGCAGTTGCACGCTGCCGCAGATCGCCGCGTCGAGCCTGGCGGCCTGTTCGCGCAACCAGGCGACGGTCGGGCCATCCATGGTCTCGGCGTTGCCGATGGCGTCGTTGGAGAAGCCGCTGGTGAAGGTTTCCGGCAATACGACCAAGTCGGTATTGCCGTGCATCGGCGCCATCAATCCGGCGTAGTACTCGCGGTTGCCGGCCGGATCGTGCCAACGGGTATCGCCCTGGACCAGGGACACGCGCAGGTCGCGCTTGGGCATCGCCAACTCCATCGTCTGTCGTTCCCGGAGTTTACCGATCCGGGATGACCGCCGGCATCACCCCTTGACCGGATCCGGGACGAATTTCAGCACCTTGCCGTTGATGCAATAGCGCTTGCCGGTCGGCGGCGGACCATCGTCGAAGACGTGGCCGAGGTGGATGCCGGAACTCGCGCTACGCACCTCGGTGCGATGCATGCCATGGCTGTCGTCCTGCACGAACACCAGCGCGCCCGGTTGCGGATCGAAGAAGCTCGGCCAACCGCAACCGCTGTCGAACTTGGCGTCGCTGCGGAACAGTGCCACGCCACTGACCGGATCGACATAGGTGCCGGCGCGATGCTCTTCCAGGTACGGACCCGTACCCGGCATTTCGGTGCCACGGTCGAAGGCGATCTGCTGTTGCTCCGGCGTCAGCAGGTTGAAGCCCAGCCACTGCCAGAACTTCTGCGATTCGCCGGTGTAGCCGGTGTAGCGCGAGACCTCCTTGCCATCCTTGAACAGGACGATGGTCGGCGTCGCGAACATCCGCCGTGCCAGGGTCCAGCCTTTCGGTGCCTGCTGCGACTTCGTCTGCACGTAGGGCACGTCCGATTTCCAGGTCTTCAGCACCTCCGCGTCGAAACGGGCGCAGAACGGGCAATCCTCGGCCTCGTAGACCACCAGCTGGCGGGCGCGATTCAGGCTGGCGCCATCGAGTTGCGGATACTGGTTGCCGGATGTCGCCAACCCGTAGCGCACGCCGGTGCCGCCATGCCCGCAGTAGCCGTCGGGATTCTTGGCCAGATAGTCCTGGTGGCTTTCCTCGGCACGGTTGTAGTTGCGCAGCGGCAGGATCTCGGTGGTGATGCTGCCGTAGCCTTCGCGCGTCAGGTCCTGCTGGTAGATGTCGCGGGTCTGTTCGGCCAGGGTCTTCTGCCCGGACGTCGTGTAATAGATCGCGCTGCGATAGTTGCTGCCGATGTCGTTGCCCTGCCCGCCGACCTGGGTCGGGTCGTGGTTTTCCCAGAACGCCGCAAGCAGGGTCGCGAGGTCGAGCTTCTTGGGGTCATAGCGCACGCGCACCACTTCCGCATGGTTTTTCGCGTGGCTGTTGCCGTTGCGGATGTCCTGTTCGGCGCGCAGGACATCCTCGTAGCCCACCTTGGGGGCGTCGCCACCGGCATAGCCGACCTCGACCTCGGCGACGCCGGGCACCGCCGACAGGCGCTTTTCCGCCCCCCAGAAGCAGCCCATTCCGAAATAGATGTCCTGCAGGTTCGCCGACGTCACCGGCTTGGTGCCGGCAGCACTTGCGATGGCCAAAACCGGGCCGGCCTGCACCGAACGCCAGCCGCAAAACGCGAGCAACCCGGTCACGACCAGCGCGAACAGCACTGCGGTCAACTGTGCGAATTTCATGGCCGACTCCGTGTTTCCGCCTACAACTTGGACAAGCGTTCGATCGCTTGGTTCAACGTGCCCTCATTCTTGGCGAAGCACAAGCGCAACAGGCGCTGTCCGGACGATTGGGCATAAAACGGGGACAGCGGGATACCCGTGACGCCATGTTCGATGGTCAGCCAGCGGCTGAATTCGAGATCGTCGAGGTCGCTGACGGCGGAATAGTCGACCAGCTGGAAGTAGCCGCCCGGCACCGGCAGCGGCTTCAGCTTGGTGCCTTCCAGCTGCGCGCGGAAGCGATCGCGCTTGGCCTGGTAGAACGCGCCGAGCTGGCGGTAATGGCCGGGATCGGCGGCGATCATTTCGGCGAAGGCGAACTGCGCCGGGGTGAAGGTGCAGAAGGTGTTGTACTGGTGGACCTTGCGGAATTCCACGCTCAATGCCGGCGGCGCGATGCAGTAGCCGACCTTCCAGCCGGTGCAGTGATAGGTCTTGCCGAAGCTGGAAATCACGAACGTGCGATCGCGCAGTTCCGGGTAGCGCAGCGCCGATTCGTGGCGGGCGCCGTCGAAGACGATGTGTTCGTACACCTCGTCCGACAGCAGGTAGATGTCGGTGCCGCGGAGGATGTCGATGACCGCCTGCATGTCGGCGGCGCCGAACATCGCGCCCGACGGGTTGTGCGGACTGTTGATCATCAGCATCCGCGTCTTCGGCGTGATCGCCGCGCGCACCTTGTCCCAGTCCGGCGCGAACGTCACCGGATCGAGCGCGACGTGCACCGCGCGGGCGCCGGCGAGGTCGATCGCCGGTTCGTAGCAGTCGTAGCAGGGATCGAGGACGATCACTTCCTCGCCGGCACGCACCACCGCGTGGATCGCATCGAAGATGGCTTCGCTGGCGCCGCTGGTGACGGTGATCTCCGCATCGACGTCGGGGCGCCAGCCGTAGCAATCCAGGGTCTTGTCGGCGATGGCCTGCCGCAGCGCCGGGACGCCGGTCATCATCGCGTACTGGTTGTGGCCGGCGCGCATCGCGCGTTCCAAAGCGTCGACCAGGCGGTCCGGGACCGGGAAATCGGGGAAGCCCTGGCCGAGGTTGACCGCGCCGTGCTGGGCCGCCAGCTGCGACATGACGGTGAAGATGGTGGTGCCGACCTTCGGCAGCTTTGTAATCGGTTGCATTTGCCGCGATTGCCCTCGGGAACGATGTGCGAGTGTACGCAAGCTGCTAAGGTGAAGTCGTGACCGCATCGACGCAGACCGCCGCGGCAGATGGCCTCGCCGAAGCCTACCGGCTGGCGGCCTATTTCGTCGATCTCGGCGACGAACCCGTCGAAATCGCGGTTGGCCACGTTGCCCGCCAGCTTGAGGCACGGCTTGTCCGCGCCGACTCCTTTGCCTACATCACCGCCTGCAACCCGGCCTCGGAATTGCAGCCGGAAGCCTACAACCAGCGCGCCGACCGCGAATTGCGCGCCGCCATCGACGAACACGGTTACCTGCGCTGGCCGATGAATTCGTCCTCGCCCGATGGCCAGTGGTGGGAGGCCGGCTGGCTGGTCGGTGACGTCCCGGCCGCGTTGCTGGACGCATGGGCGCGCCGGTTCCGCCAGCGCGGGATCCTGCTGTGGCGGCGCGGCGAACCGGTACGCCTGCGCATGTACGGGCCCGAGGAGTTCCCGCACCCGCAGATCGACTGGATAGAATGATCGCGGGCCGGCGGTCGGCCTGCCACCGCCTTTTTCGTGCCCAGCCATCCGTCCGAACCCGCGTTGC
Organism: Lysobacter sp.; assembly: GCA_030151365.1. Taxonomy (GTDB): domain Bacteria; phylum Pseudomonadota; class Gammaproteobacteria; order Xanthomonadales; family Xanthomonadaceae; genus Solilutibacter. The sequence continues at coordinate 16,113 of JASLDW010000001.1, forward strand.
TGTCCGTCCATGGACTGGGGTTTTCCCGCAACGACGAAGCAATCTTCTCCGGCCTCGACTTCACCGTCGCGCGTGGCGAGGCGTTGCTCGTGCAGGGCGGCAATGGCGTCGGCAAGACCACCCTGCTGCGCGTGCTGGCCGGCCTGTTGCCAGCCGATTGCGGCGAATTGCGGATGGATGGTGGCGATCTCGACCATGCCCGCCGGGCCGCCGCATTTGCCTATCTCGGCCATCTGTCCGGACACAAGGGCGACCTCACCGCCGCGGAAAATCTCGAAGTGTCCTGCGGCCTGCTCGGGCAACGCCGGGATCGCGGCATCGAAGCGGCGTTCGATCGCGTCGGGCTCGCCGGTTACGACGATCAACTCGCGCGGCACCTGTCGGCGGGGCAGAAAAAGCGCCTGTCGCTGGCAAGGCTGTGGCTGTCGCCCGCCCCGCTGTGGCTGCTCGACGAACCTTACGCCAACCTCGATCTCGACGGCATCGAACTGGTGAACCAGCTGATCCGTGCCCATCTCGACGATGGCGGCGCCGCGCTGGTCACCACCCATGGCGCCTATGCCGCGCCACCGGTGCGCACGCGCCAGTTGCGGATGGAGCGCGCGTCGTGATCGCCGCGGCAATCCGCGCCATGCTCCTGCGCGACCTGCGCCTGATCTGGCGCAAGCGCGGCGATGCCCTGCAACCGGTGCTGTTCGCGTTGCTGGTGGTGGTGCTCTTCGCGCTCGGCATCGATACCCGTTCCGGCGCGATGGCGCAGGCCGCACCGGCGGTGATCTGGCTGGCCGCACTGCTCTCCGGCCTGCTCGCGCTGGATGCGTTGTTCCGTGGCGATGCCGAGGACGGATCGCTGGAACAATGGCTGCTGTCGCCGCAACCGCTGGCATTGCTGGTGGGCGTGCGCGTGTTCACCTACTGGATGACGACGGCACTGCCGATCATCCTCGTCAGTCCGCTGCTGGCCGAACTCCTGCACCTGCCGCACGCGCAACTGCCGATACTGGTCGGATCGCTGCTGCTGGGAACGCCGCTGCTCAGCCTGATCGGCGCCGTCGTCGCCGCGCTCACCGTCGGCATCCGCCGCGCCGGCGCGTTGCTCGCCCTGATCGCGCTGCCGCTGTACGTGCCGATCCTGGTGTTCGGCGCCGGGAGCGTGGTTGCGGCGGCGCAGGGGCTGGATGCTTCTGGCGCGTTGCTGATCCTCGCCGCGATGCTCGCGGTGTCGCTGGTGCTTGCGCCCGTTGTCGCGGCGATCGCGCTGCGGATCGGCTGGCGTTGATGCGGCTTCACCGCCACCTGAGTCATACTTGCAGCGGAATATCGCGGGGGAATCGCTTGAACATGAAACGACAGACTTGGGTCATCGTCTGTTCCCTGATGCTGGCTGCCTGCCAGCGTCAGGCGCCGACGGCGCAAACGAATGCGCCGGGCAAGCCATCGGTCGAAATTCCCAACACGCCGGAGGCACCGCCCAAGCCAGGCGCCGAAGCGACGCCCGAGGCGGTGCTCGCCGCCAAGGAGACCCCCGTCGAACAGGTCGCGCCTGCGCAACCGCTGTTGCCGCCCGGCGATTGCTCGTTCACCCTGCACGCTGGTGACACCCCATCCTGGGACGCCGCCAACATCGACGTCCCCAGCGCCTGCGAGAAGTTCACCATCAAGCTGGAACATACCGGCCAGATGCCGCGCTGGATCATGGGCCACAACGTGGTGGTCGCGAAGGTCGAGGAAGTGAACGCGGTCGAGCGCGCGGGCATCGGCGCCGGCCCCTATCGCAGCTACGTCGAACCCAGCGACAAGCGCGTGGTCGCGCGCAGCAAGCTGGCCGGAGGCGGCGAGAGCGTCAGCGCCAGCTTCGACACCGCCAGGCTGCGCAGCGGGCATTTCGCCTATTTCTGCACCTTCCCGGGTCATCTGAAGGGCATGCGCGGGACGCTGACGCTGCACTGAGGGGCTTGATCCCGATCAACCCGCACCGGGAGCGCACTGGTAAACTTTGCGGCTGATATGCACCCCCTTGTCCGCTGGTTCCACCAACTCGGTTCGCCCCCCTACTTCGACCGTTTCGCCGCGCGCTGGACGCCGTGGTGCCACGGCATCGGCGTGGTGACGATGGCGGTCGCGCTGTGGCTGGCGCTGTTCCGCGTTCCCGCCGATTACCAGCAGGGCGACGCCTTCCGCATCCTCTATGTGCACGTGCCGATGGCGTGGATGAGCATGGCGGTCTACCTCGGCATGGCGACCTACGCCGCGATCGCGCTGGTGTGGCGGATCAAGCTGGCGGAAATCCTGGCGATGGCCTGCGCCCCGATCGGCGCGCTCTATACCGCCGTGACGCTGGCCACCGGATCGATCTGGGGCAAGCCGATGTGGGGCACGTGGTGGGACTGGGATCCGCGCCTCACCACGGAATTGCTGCTGCTGTTCCTCTACCTCGGCGTGATCGGCCTCTACGCCGCCATCGAGGATCGCCGCCAGGCCGCGCGCGCCGCCGGCTTCCTCGCCGTGGTCGGCGTGGTGTTGCTGCCGATCATCAAGTTCTCGGTGACGTGGTGGAACTCGCTGCACCAGGGCAGCACGATTTCCTTGACCGGCCCTTCGCACATGGACGCCAGCATGCAGCTGCCGTTGTGGCTGATGGTAGTTGGCATCCATGTCTGGTTCGTCGGTGCATTGCTGGCGCGCGCCCGCGCCGACAATCTGCGCCGCGAGGCCGGCAAGGCCTGGATCGCGGAGACGACATGAATTACCTAGGCTATGTCATCGCGGCCTACGCGATCTTCTTGCTGGCAATCCTGTGGGATTGGCTGGCGCCGAAACTGCAGGTCGCGCGTGCGCGCCGCGAAGCGAAGCTGCGCGCCCGTCGCGACGCCGCGCGCAAGGGCGAGGCGCGCCCATGAACCAGGTCCGTCGTCGTCGCCTGGTCTTCGTCGGCTTGCTGGTGCTGGCGGCCGCGGTCGCCGCCGCGCTGATCGCGCTGGCGCTGCAACGCAACGTCAACTATCTCTATACGCCCACCGATGTCCTCAAGGGCGAGGCCGGCGGCCATGCGCGTTTCCGCCTCGGCGGCATGGTCGCGGTCGGTTCGTTCAAGCGCGCGCAGGGATCGCTGGAAGCGCATTTCGACGTCGATGACGGCGACGCCAAATTGCCCGTGGTCTACACCGGCATCCTGCCCGACCTGTTCCGCGAGAAGCAGGCGGTGATCGCCAGTGGGTCGATGAAGGACGGCGTGTTCGTCGCCGACCAGGTGCTGGCCAAGCACGACGAGAACTACATGCCCAAGGAAGTGGCGGACAAGATGGCGGAAGCGCATCGCAAGCATGCAGTACCCGGCCAACCACCGGCTGGAAACGACTGATGCTGGGTGAACTCGGACATTACGCCTTGTTGCTGGCGCTGGTGGTGGCCTGTGTGCAAACGGTGCTGCCGCTGCTCGGCGCGCAACGCGGCCATCGCGACTGGATGGCGGTCGCGCGCCCCGCCGCCTATGCGCAACTCGCGCTGGTCGGCTTTGCCTTCGCGGTGCTGACCTGGGCCTTCGTGGTGCAGGACCGCTCGTTCTCCTACGTCGCCGAGAACAGCAATTCGCTGCTGCCACTGGTCTATCGCTATACCGCGGTGTGGGGCGCGCACGAAGGCTCGTTGCTGCTGTGGCTGCTGGTGCTGGCGTTGTGGACCGCTGCGGTTGCGACGTTCTCGCGGCGCTTGCCTCAGCCGGTGATCGCGCGCGTGCTCGGCGTGCTCGGCGCGGTGTCGATCGGTTTCCTCGCGTTGCTGGTATTCACCAGCAGTCCGTTCGATCGCCTGCTGCCGGCGGTGGAAGAGGGCCGCGACCTCAATCCGCTGCTGCAGGATCCGGGCATGGTCATCCATCCGCCGGTGCTCTATTGCGGTTACGTCGGCTTCGCGGTGCCGTTCGCATTCGCGGTGGCGGCACTGCTCGATCGGCACGTCGACGCGCGCTGGCTGCGCTGGACGCGACCATGGACCAATGTCGCCTGGGGCTTCCTCACCCTCGGTATCGCGCTCGGCAGCATCTGGGCCTATTACGAACTCGGCTGGGGCGGCTGGTGGTTCTGGGACCCGGTCGAAAACGCCAGCTTCATGCCGTGGCTGGCCGGCGCGGCGTTGCTGCATTCGCAGGCGGTGACCGAAAAGCGCGGCAGTTTCGCCGCATGGACGCTGTTGCTGGCGATCGCGGCGTTCTCGCTGTCGCTGCTCGGCACCTTCCTGGTGCGCTCGGGCGCGATCACCAGCGTGCACGCCTTCGCCGCCGATCCGACGCGCGGCGTCTTCATCCTCGTCTATCTCGGTGTAGTGATCGGCGGGTCGCTGCTGCTGTACGCGTTGCGCGCGCCCGACACCACCAGCAATTCAAAGCCGTTCACCTTCGCCTCGCGCGAGACCTTGCTGCTCGCCAACAACCTGCTGCTGGCCGCCGCCTGCGCGATGGTGCTGATCGGCACGCTCTATCCGATGTTCGCCGACGCCTTGAACCTCGGCAAGATTTCGGTGGGTCCGCCCTACTTCTCGTTGCTGTTCGTGTTGCTGATGGCGCCGCTGGTGCTGCTGCTGCCGTTCGGCCCACTCACGCGCTGGCAGCAGGAACAACCGAGCCGCATCGTCGCGATGCTGTTGCCGTGGGCAGTACTGGCGCTGATCGCCGCGATCGTCGCGTGGTGGCTGGCACCGCAGGGCAAGTTGCGCACCACGCTTGGCATCCTCGCCGCGGTGTGGCTGTTCGCCGGAACCCTGCGCTTCGTGTGGTCGCGCTTCAAGGCCAACAGCAGCCGCTTCACCGCGGAAATGCTCGGCATGACGCTGGCGCACCTTGGTATCGCCGTGTTCGTGTCGGGAGCGATGCTGGCCGACGCGCTGGTCGAGCAACGCGAGGTCGCGCTGGCGCCGGGACAATCGCTGCAACTCCATGGCGAGCAATATCGCTTCGACGGCGTCCGCGACCACGACGGCCCGAACTACCAGGCCAACACCGGTACGATCACCGTGCTGCGCGATGGCCGCATCGTCACCACGCTCCATCCCGAAAAACGCCATTACGCCAGCGGTGGCCAAGTGATGACCGAAGCCGCGATCCACGGCGGCCTGTTCCGCGATCGTTACGTCGCGCTCGGTGAACCGCTGGGCGGCGGCAGCTGGGCCGTGCGCGTGCACAGCAAGCCAATGGTGCGCTTCATCTGGTCGGGCGCATTGTTGATGGCGCTGGGCGCCTTCGTCGCCGCCACCGATCGTCGCTTCCGCCGCAAGGAGGATTCCGCATGAACACCCGACGCTGGTTGCCGTTGATTGTCTTCGCCGTCCTCGCCGTGCTGCTCGCCGCCGGCGTGTGGATGAGCCGCCGCGCCGATCGCGACGCCCTGCCCTCGCCCCTGATCGGCAAGGCCGCGCCCGACTTCGCGCTGCGCGACCTCTTCGATCCCGAGCACGTCGTCCGCCTCAAGGACCTCAAGGGCGCGCCGTTCGTGCTCAACGTCTGGGGCAGCTGGTGCGTCGCCTGCCGCGAGGAACACCCGACGCTGAGCGCCTTCGCCGAAACCAAGCGCGTGCGCGTGATCGGCTACAACTGGAAGGACGATCCCGCCGATGCCAAGCGCTGGCTGGAACAGCTCGGCAATCCGTTCTGGCTGGTGCTGAGCGATCCCGAAGGCAAGACCGCGATCGACCTCGGCGTCTACGGCGCGCCGGAAACCTACCTGATCGACGCGAAAGGAAACGTGCGCTGGAAGCACGTCGGTCCGTTGACGCCGCAGATCATCCACAACGAACTCGAACCCGCGCTGGCATTGGCCGAGGCCGCGCGCTGATGCGTGGATGGTTGCTCGCGTTGATGCTGCTGTTCGCCGGCGCGGCGCATGCGCAATCGGAAGCGCCCGACGTGCCGCCCGTGTTCCGGAACGCCGGTGAAGAGCAGCGCTTCCATGCGCTGACCAGCGAACTGCGCTGCGTGATGTGCCAGAACCAGTCCTTGGCCGATTCCAACGCCATGGTCGCGCGCGACCTGCGCCGTGAAGTCCTCGGGCTGATGCGCGACGGCAAGTCGGACGCCGAGATCAAGCAGTTCCTGGTCCAGCGCTACGGCGAATTCGTGCTGTACCGGCCGCGCATGGAACGCAGTACATGGTTGCTGTGGTTCGGCCCGGCGTTGCTGGTGTTGGGCGCTGGCTTCGGCGTGTGGCGGATCGTCGCGCGCAACGCAGCGAAAGCACGCGCATTGCCGGCACCGAATGAAGACCAGGAGGAATGGTGATGATGCCGTTTCTCCCCGTTGCCATCATCGGATCGTTGCTGGTCCTCGTCTTCGTGCTGCGGCCGTTGTGGAAGCAGTCGCGCCCGCTGGTGATCGCACTCGCCGGCTCGGGCGTGTTCATCGCGCTCGCCCTCTACTGGCTGCTCGGCACGCCGCTGGCGCTCGATCCGGCGATGCGTCGCGCACCCGCCACCCTCGACGAAGCCGCATCGCAACTGCAGGCGCGCCTCGCGCTGGATCCCGCCAATGCCGATGGCTGGCGCGTGCTGGCCCAGATCTACGCGAAACAGGGCAATCAAGAAAAAGCCGCCGATGCCGCCGGTCGTGCCGCGACACTGAATCCGAACGATCCCGACGTGCTGGTCGCCGCCGCCGAAGCGCGCGCGATGGCCGCGCCGGAACATCGTTTCGACACGCAGGGACTAAATTGGCTCGACGCCGCGATCAAGCGCAATCCGCGCCACCAACGCGCGCTGTGGTTCAAGGGCATCGCCCTGCGCCAGGCCGGCCGTGACGCCGACGCGGTCGCCACGTGGGAATCGTTGCTGCCGCTGGTCGACGCCAAGGCCTCGGCGGTGCTCGCTGCACAGATCGATGTCGCGCGCACCGCCGCGAAACTCCCGCCGCGCTCGCAGGCAACGGTTGCGCAATCCGCCAACGGACTGCAAGTCCGTGTGAGGCTGGGCAGCGGCGTCGATATCTCGAAACTCGATCCATCGACGCCGGTGTTCGTGATCGCGCGCCAGGCCGGCGGGCCGCCGATGCCGGTCGCGGTCGAGAAACATAGCCTCGCCGAACTGCCGCTCGACATCAACCTCGATGATCGAGACAGCCCGATGCCGACCGCACGCCTGTCGTCGCTCAAGTCGGTGGAAGTCCTGGCGCGCATCTCGCGTTCCGGCTCGGCCATTCGCGGTGATGGCGATATCGAAACCGCGCCGGTCCGCATCGACTTGCCGGCCTCCACGCCGGTCCAGCTCCAATTCGGAAAATGAACGCGTCGCCACCGATTTCCGCCGGTGGCGCTAGACTCGAACCCGCCACGACGATACCTGCCCGCCATGACCACTTCCGATGCCACGCTCTGCAGCTTCCCCGGTCGCGATCGCCTGATCGCCGCAGTCGATGATGCCGTGACCCACGGCGGTGGCGACCGCGCCGCGATCACCCGCCACCTGCGCGACAACCTCTGTGCGCTGATGAAGGCCGGCAGCGTGGAACTGCCCGCCTGCGTGTATGAAGCGATTCCCGGCCATTACGCGCGCCGCGAGCTGTACCGCAGCAAGGAACACGGTTATGGCGTGGTGGCGATGACCTGGGCGCCCGGCCAGGGCACCAAGATCCACGACCACTACGGGATGTGGTGCGTCGAAGGCGTGTGGTCCGGCGACATCGAGATCACCCAGTACGACCTTGCCGAACGCGCCGGCGACGATTTCCGCTTCGTCCAGTGCGATACCCTGACCGGCAATACCGGTTCGGCCGGTTGCCTGATCCCGCCGCACGAATACCACACCATCCGCAACGCCAGCGATCGCGACGTCGCGGTGTCGGTGCACATCTACGAACAGCCGATGACCTGTTGCGGCGTATTCGAGCAGAGCTCGCGCGGCGACGGCTGGCACCACTACGTGCGCAAGGAACTGGCGCTCGACGCCGCGGCGTAACCGCCATTGCCGGGAGGCGTTTCGCCTTCGACCACAATGTCCATTCATGGCCGCGAAAAGAAACCCCGGCTGACACCGCATTGCATCAAAATTGACTGTCATCGCGCACGGGCCTATACGTTTGTGCACCATCCACTCCTGGAAGGTACCCAGATGAAAACCGCGACCACCTTCATGGCGGCGTTCGTCGTTCTGGCCGGAATCGCTTCGACCGATGCCGCATTCGCCCAGCGCGGCATGTCGAAACAGGCCACCGGCATGCGCATGCACCAGACGCCGACCACCATGACCCCGACGACCCGCAATGGCCCCGCCATGACCGGCCAACCGAAACAATCCTGCGGCAGCGCGTCGGCACCGAACACGCCGGGGCATGCTGCAGATGCACCGGGCTCGGCGTTCAACCCCGACGGCAATGCCGGCAGCCATTACGCCGGCACCCAACCGCAGAACTCGCGCAATACCGCCAGCGTTTCCCAGTACGACGCCGCCTGCTCGCATCAACCGTGATCGCCCGAAAGCGAAAACCCGCCGATTGGCGGGTTTCGCGTCCGACATTGTCTAGACCGCGTGCAGGCGCGATCCGGAATCCGCGATCGCCTTCAATTTCCCCGCCAGCAATTCCCGTTCCCGGGTGTTGTGCGCCAGGGCGATCGCGCGCTCGATCTCGACACGCGCTTCGGGAAGCCTGCCCAGTTTCGCCAGGAGATCGCCGCGAACGCTGTGCAACAGGTGATTGCCCGCCAGCCCGGAGGCGACAGCCGGCACATCGAGCGCAATGAGCCCGGCATCCGGCCCTTGCGCCATGCCGACGGCCACCGCGCGATTCAACGCCACGATCGGAGACGGCGCGATCTGCATCAGCGCATCGTAGAGAAGAACGATCCGTTCCCAATCGGTGTCTTCGGCAACGCGGGCCCGCATGTGGCAGGCGGCAATCGCCGCCTGCAAGGCGTGGTACCCGGCGCCGCCGCCGAGTCTTTGCGCATGTTCCAGCGCCGTCATCCCGCGTTCGATCTGCGCCTTGTCCCACAGGGAGCGATCCTGGTCCGGCAGCAGGATGGCCTCGCCATCGTTTCCGCGTCGTGCGGCGGTGCGCGCCGCGTTGAGTTCCATCAACGCCAGCAACGCATGGACTTCCGATTCGCCGGGAAGCAGCTGCACCAGCAAGCGGCCGAGTCGCAAGGCCTCGTCGCACAGCCTCGCCCGCATCCACTCGTCTCCGGATGTCGCGACATGCCCCTCGTTGAACACCAGGTAGATCACCGAAAGCACCGACATGATCCTCGGCTTCAACTCGTCGGCGCGCGGTGTCTCGAAGGGGACGTGCGCTTCCGAGAGCGTCTTCTTGGCACGGAAGATCCGCTGGCCCATGGTCTTCTCGGGCACCAGGAATGCGCGGGCGATTTCCGCCGTCGTCAGCCCGCCGATCACGCGCAACGTCAGCGCGATGCGTCCTTCGACGGGAAGGACCGGATGGCAGGCGGTGAAGACCAGCCGCAACACGTCGTCGTCGATCACCTGGTCGAGCGCCCGGTCCATCTCCTCACCAAGCTGTTCCTGCTGCGCCTCGATCTCGCGCGCAATCTCGCCGTGCTTGGGCAGCAGCATGCGGCTGCGGCGCAGCGAATCGATGGCGCGGCGCTTCGCCGCCGTCATCAGCCATGCCGCCGGATTGTCCGGGATGCCCTCCTCCGGCCAACGTTCAAGGGCGACGACGAGCGCATCCTGCGCGAGCTCTTCGGCGATGGCGAGATCGCGGGTCACGCGCGCGATCGCCGCGATGAGCCGCGTGGATTCGTTCTTCCACACGGCTTCGATCGCGGCCACCGCATCGCTCATGCCTGCAAGGGACCGGCGAACGTATAGGTATTGACGACGATGCCCGTCGGCAACGCCTTTGTCCCGGCGGGCACGAAGGCGCGCGGCGGAGTGCCCTCCGCGAACAGGCGCTTGCCGGCACCAAGAAGGACCGGATTGACCAGCAAGACCATTTCATCGACGAGCCCGTGCTCGAGCAGCACCGATGTCAGGCTCGAACTGCCGGAGACAACCAGAGTCCTGTCGCCCTTCGTCTTGAGATCGCGCACGGCGGCGGCGATGTCCGGCCCGATGCCTTCGAACGGCCCCCATTGCAGGCTCTCCGGCCTGTGGGTCGCGACGTATTTCGTCGCCGCGTTCAATCTTTCGGCCATCGGCCCCGGCGCCGTGGGCCAGAAACCGGACCACAGATCGTAGGTACGACGCCCCAGCAGCATGTCGAAATGCTCGCCGTAGATTCCGAGCACGAGGGCCGCGCCTTCGGGACTGCGATACGGCGCGGTCCAGTCACCAAACGGGAGATCGCCACCACCACCCGGAGCACCGATCTCGATCACGCCATCGAGCGACACGTGTTCCATGATTCTCAGCTTGCGCATGACGGATTCTCCTCAGGATTCGGTCGGGGCCGGCGCGAAGAAGATCTCGCGCACCTCGGTCGGCATGCGGCAGGCCTTCATGCCCTTGCTCGCCCATGCGATCGCCTCGTCCTGATTGGCGCACTCGAGGATCCACAATCCGCCGATGTGTTCCTTGGCCTCGAGGTACGGGCCGTCGGTGACCAGCATCTTGCCGTCCGCATCCGTCCTGAGCGTATGCGGCGCCCCCAGGCCGCCGGCGAACCGCCGGACATCGGCGGCGATCATTTCGCGATTGATCGCGTGGATTTCCTCGGCCATGGCTTCGTCCACCGTGGATGGATCGAAATCGTCGGGCAGGTAACCAGTCACAAGATAGTGCGGCATGTTCGTCTCCTGAAGCGGTCTTCAGCAGGGCCGGTTGCCCTGCTTTCACTATAGCGACGAACGACAGGGGCCGATTTCGACACGGGGGCCGAAAAAAATTCGAAACCACTTGGGGACACCACCAGCATTCGGTGCTTACGTTCCGAGTTCATTGTTGGGGACACTAAGCGCCGACGATCTGGATACCCACCATCAAATGACCTAGCCAGTACCACTAGAGTGAATGGACACAAGTACCGGGATAACTGAACACGACACCAGACCAATGGACAGCCATACGCCTCTGATCATTTCCTAGCTGATCTTAGTTTTCTCATCGATTCGCCGATACGAATCACGCTTGTGGATTGCTCACACATAGCAAGCGTTTATCGTGACTTTATCGCATTCGCCTGCAACCATGAGGCGCATTCGCTTGGGACACCGGTCAAAATTAGCATGTGATTGCTCGTGCCTGAACCATATGCAATTTGATATAAACCCTTACCCCCCGCAGACACCATCACTCTGTCGCGAGGAACGACATAACTTTCCCCCTCCAAATTAAATGCAACCCCATGATCATCAAATGAAATGAACTGAATTTCAGCTTCCGTTCCCAAGCGCAATCCCATTCCGCCTTTATAAATGTGACACCTCAATACAGGCAATGGAGGTGAATTTTGTGAATGCATTTTGCATGCCACTAAAAAAAGTGACGTGCAGAGCAGTAACGCTTTAAAAATTATTTTCATTTATTTTCGTTCAAATCTTTGAACACGCGAAATATTTCATTGGGGTGGACACCAGGCAATGTACTGATTACACCATTAGTTAGTCCCGCACTATCAGTTGCTGAGAATGCAGCTGTGACACAACTATTTTTTACAACCCCATAGTCGTTTGTTTTTCCGTAATTTGCCAACGTTTCAAATACTCTTGAATACGTTCCTGCATCAACCGAGAACCATCTTATTGCAAAATGAGAGTCCCCCCGCAAGGCTTCCAAAAATAGGCCCGTATCGTTGTGAAGCGTCCCGTGCCCGTAAAATTCGAATAGCCCAGCCAAAGCCCCTTCACCTTCGGTCGGGTACCAGCCGAACGCAACAGGCTCTTGATTTGGCGCGAGCCCTCCGACAAAAACATGCCCCACCTTATGCTCTGATGAAGACTTCATCGCAATCAATGCAACCATATAGCCTTGACCTCCGGTATAAGGCTCATTATTCCTTCGGTTCCTTTCTGCTTGGCGCTTCTGTTTGCATTCGACATCCTGACACTCTGGGGGAGTTGACGAAGTTGGCCTGCTCTCTGCTCGCCCATCAGGATCGACAAATCGATAAGGATTGTTGGCGGCGTACGCAAAACGATTAAAACTCGTTCCCGTGTTCGCATTTGCCTGCACTGGATCGGTGCTATTAAACCTTCCGGTATCGCTGTCGTAATAGCGCTGTTGCATGTATGTCAGCCCAGTCTGACTGTCCATCACATGTCCCGTGTAACCGACCCGATCGTTGTTCGGCTTCCCGATGACTTTTCCGTAGGGCTCATAGTCAGTTCTTTCGATCACTTGCCCTGCTTGGTTAGTAATTGCGACCGGACTCCCCAGCGCATCCGTGTGTTCGTATTTCAGCTGCCCCGTGCTTGTCGCGTAGTTGTATTCCAATCGCGCTAACACACTCCCGCCGAGGTAGACCTGCGAAATGTTCAGTGTCTGACGCTGATCCTGTTGGAACATGATCTGTCCCGTGCTGGCATACATCGACAGGATATTTCCGCCAACCGGGCTCCACTGCAGCACTCGCCGTCCCACGCCATCGTAGCGATAGCTCTCCTGCCCCGGAACATTTCTGAGTCTGTTGCCGTAGTCGAACTGGAAGCCTTGGCCACCTTTCATCGCCAGGTTGCCTTGCGCGTCATAACTCAAATTAACAACGACTGTCCCTGCCGTGTTATTGATCTGCGTCAACCGATTGCTGGTGTCGTAAATATAATTGGCATAGTCCTTGGCGCCATTGCCTAGCGTCCAACTGGTGATGTTGTCCAGTGCGTTGTAGCGGATACGGTGCCAGCAATCTCCGCCGAAACTGCAAGACCCCGCATCGGTCAAGCGATCCAATCCGTCGTAGGTCAGCCAGCGGCTGTAATTTCCGCCCCGTTGATCGTCAGCAATGACCGTCGGATTGGCATTGGCATCGTATGTGAAGCTGTAGTTGATCACTCCGCTATCGGTGCTGCGGGCAGGCAGCTGACGGGCGTTCTGGCTCATCGTATGGACGACGCCGTTGCCATAGGTGAACTGGCTAATCCCGCCATTGGGGTAATAACTTACCCCAGAAGCCAGCGTCCCCCAATTGCTGGTCACCTGTACCGGTTGTCCCAGCGCGTTATTGGTGAAGTTTGTCGAGAACCCATCCGGGTAGGTATTCGCCGCCACGCTGGCATTGGCATCATAGCCATAGCCAATGCTCCATGTGTACCAGCCTGTCTGGCCGGATGCTTCGCCAGCGAGCAGACGTCGATGGTTATAACTGTAGTTGTTGATGACCGGTGTGCCGTTGCCCGTGCTGTTGTAGGTGATGATCTGCGAGGCCAATCCGTCTGGCGTGTACTGCCAGCTCTGGTTGCCGACGCCATCGGGGAAGGACAGGGTCAACGCCCGGTTACGGGCGTCATAGCTGCGGTCGATACGACGACCGGAGGATTGCGCCAGGACACGCGAGTTGGTGCACTCGCTGGCATTGCTGTAATTGCCCCCGCTCAAACCCGAGGCATGCCAGGCTAGATTTCCTGCTGCGTCGTAGTCCATCAGCGTGGCACCTGTTTCCGGCTCCAAGGTTTTGCACAGCTGCATGTAGCCGTCATAGGCGTAGTTGCGGGTGACGCTGATGCTTGCGTTAGTGTGGTCGGTCTGGGTGATGGTCAGCGGCAGCCCGAAATAGTTGCGGGTGATGGTGACGTCCTTGTTCTCTGGTTGTGCACTCCACGCTAACTGCTCGTAACTCGGCTGGCCGTAAACCTGATAACCATTGGTGGTCTTGTAACCACGGGGATTGGTGGTACGAACTTGAAACCCGGTCAGATACTCGGTCGTGGTCGTGACTGGCGCGCCCAACTCCGAATCCTGCTGGACCTGTGTGACGCGATCCAATGAGTCGTAGGCCGTATGGACACCGATCGCACTGGGCGTTGCGGCGGGATTGCCCCAGGTGTTGTAGACGTTCGCATCCTGTGTGCGTTGTGGCAGCGACTGGAATATCACATGGCCATCCGCATCATAGCGTTTGACGACCT
>JASLDW010000003.1 GCA_030151365.1 Lysobacter sp.
CGCCACGTGCCACCGTGGTGCTGCGCGCGACCGATGCCGCACGTCCCGCTTCGCCGCTGACGAAGCCGCTGCGCGTGCCCGCCGATTCGCCATCGGCCTTGAAGAAGTCGCCGCTGTTGCGGTCGCGGTAGAGCGGCGAACCGCCGGCGAATGCGCTGCGGCCGTTCAATGCCGAACTGGCGAGATAGCCGATCAGGAAGCCGCTCATCGGCGGCATGAAGCTGGAATGGCCGCGTTCGTCGGTGTGCGCGGTGCAATTGCCGAACTGGGCGTCGCAGTCGTTCTTGTCCTCGAACTTCGGCGCGGTGGCGTCGTGCTTGGCCAGCGCCTGCCCGTAGGCGGCGGAGCATTCCTCGTAGGTGCCGGCCTTGGCCTGCACGCATTCGTCGATCGATTGCGCGATCGCGCCGGTCGGTGCGTCCTTGCTGCAGCTGGCCAGCGCCAGCGGCAATGTCGCCGTCATCAGCGTCAGGCGGATATGCGTCGAGCGTTTCACTGGTGCGTTTCCCTCATCCCGATGCCAATGATGCCTGATCCGTCATTTTCCGTTTTTCACCGCGGGCGCCTTCGCCGGACGTGCTTTCACCTTCGCGATCCAGTCGCGCACCTGCAGCTCCAGCACCGGCATCGGCACCGAACCCTGCGCCAGCACCGTGTCGTGGAATTCGCGGACGTCGAACTTCGGCCCGAGCGCGGCCTCGGCTTCGCCGCGCAAACGGCGGATCGTCAGTTCGCCGAGCTTGTAGCTCAATGCCTGGCCCGGCCACGAGATGTAGCGATCGACTTCGGTGGTGATCTCGTGCTCGGACAGGGCGGTGTTGTCGCGCAGGTAGGCCAGCGCCTGGTCGCGCGTCCAGCCCTTGTGGTGCACGCCGGTGTCGATCACCAGTCGGCAGGCGCGCCACATTGCATAGGTCAGGCGTCCGAAATCCTCGTAAGGCGTCTGGTAGATGCCCATTTCCTTGCCGAGGTATTCCGAGTACAGGCCCCAGCCTTCGCCGTAGGCCGAGATGTATTCCTTGCGGAATTCCGGCACTTCGCCCATTTCCTGCACCAGCGCGCCCTGCAGCGAATGGCCGGGCGACGATTCGTGCAGCGTGAGCGCCGGCAGGTTGTAGAGCGGACGCGACGGCAGGTCGTAGGTGTTGAGCCAGTAGGTGCCGACGCCGCCGCGACCGGCGGTCCAGAACGGCGCGATGTCGGCGGGCACCGGCACGATGGTGAAGCGGCCGCGCGGCAATTTGCCGATCACCTTGCCGACTTCGCCGTCGACGCGCTTGGAAATCCACGCGGCGTCGTTCAGCAATTCCTGCGGCGTCTTCGCGTAGAACCGCGGATCGTTGCGCAGGAAGTGCAGGAAGGCCTTGTAGGTGTCCTGCCCGGGCGGCGCCTTGAAGCCGACTTCCCTGATGATCGCATCCATCTCGGCGCGGATCGCTGCGACTTCCTTCAAGCCGATTGCATGGATCTCGTCGGGCGAAAGATCGAGCGTGGTGTATTTGCGGATCTGCTCCCGATACCAGGCCTGGCCGTCGGGCATCGCTTCGGCGGCCAGCGTGGTGCGCGCCTTGGGCAGGTATTCGCTGCGGAAGAACACCAGCAGCTTGCCGAAGGCGGGGATCACCGCATCGCGGATCGCGGCCTTGGCGTCGGCGCGCAGTTGCGCCTGTTCGCCGGCGGAAATCGATGACGGCAGTTTCTTCAGCGGATCGTAGAAGGTCGATTGTTCGGGATCCTTGAGGTCGGCGACCATCGCGATCGACTGGTCGCGGCCATCCAGGGTGGCGCGCGGCACGCTGAAGCCGCGGGCGAGGCCGGCGCGCATGTTGTCGATCTGCTGGTCGAAGTAGTGCGGCACGTCGCGCAGCAGGCCGATGTAGTTGCGCGCGTCCTGGGCGGTGCGCATGGGCCGACGGGTGAGGAAGCCGAGTCCCGACCAGAACTGGCTGTCGGCGTTGAACGGCATTTCGTAGTCGCGGAAGCGTTCTTCCGCCGCATAGTGTTCGATCTGCGGCTTGTAGACGAGGTAGTTGATGCGTTCGGCGGGCGACAGTTGCCGCGGATCGATCGTCGCCAGCTGCTTCAGCACGTCGTCCCAGTAGGCGAGCCGCTGGGCCTGCGCCTGCGGCGAGACGTCGGGTAGGTGCGCGGACAGGGTGTCGCCGACGCTGTCCTCGTCGAGGTCGCTGCTGTCCAGGTGCTTGCGCCATTCGCCTTCGCGCTGCCAGATCGCCTTGAAGCGGGCATCGGCATCGTTGGAGGTCGTCGACTGCGCGTTGACGAACGCGGGTGCCAGCAGCAGTGCGAGCAGGAGATGTTTCACGGGCGAATCCGGCGTGGAGATCGCCGGATCGTACACCGTCGCCGCTGTTTCAATGCGTGTTGCGGTCGCGCTTCCAGCCGCGATGCTTGATGTCGAGGTAGAGGCTGTAGGTCGCGGTGAACGCCGGGAACAGGTTGCCGAGGATGCCGACGGCGTCGTTCTTGCCGAACACGAAATAGCTGAGCGTCATCAGGCTGCCGACGATGCTCATGTACCAGAACAGGCGCGGGATCACCGGCTTGCCATGGCGCTTGCTGGCGATGAACTGCACCAGCCAGCGGCCGCCGAACATCAGGGTGCCGACGATGCCGATGATCTTCCACGGGCTCATGTGGATGCCGGTCCACTCCAGCCACTTGATCGGCGTGTCCATCGGGCCCTTGGGCGCGGCTTGCACGGCGTCGGCGACGGCTTGCGTCGCCTGCAACAACATCGAAGACATCAGAGTTCCTCGGTGCGGGTACGGCGGCTGCGATCGATCAGCCAGGACACGCCGCGGAGGTCGCGCACGCCGACCATGGCGCGGCCGAAGTTGGTGTACTTGGACGAACCGCTGGCGCGATGGCGATGGTTCACCGGCACGCTGACGGTCTTCCAGCCGGCGCGTTGCATCAGCGCCGGCAGGTAGCGGTGCATGTGGTCGAAATAGGGCAGGTCGAGGAAGGCGTCGCGTTCGAACAGCTTGATGCCGCAGCCGGTGTCGGGCGTCGAATCGCGCAGCATGCGCGAACGGATCGCGTTGGCCCACTTCGAGGCCCAGCGCTTGCTGCCGGTGTCCTGGCGATTGACGCGCCAGCCGGCGAACATCTTGGTATTGCCGTCGGCCTTGTCGCGTTCGGCGAGCAGGTTGGGGATGTCGGCGGGATCGTTCTGGGCATCGCCGTCGAGGGTGGCGATCCACGGCGCGCGCGCGGCCTTGACGCCGTTGCGCACGGCGGTGCTCTGGCCGGCGTTGGCGAGATGGCGCACCACGCGCAATTCCGGCACTTCGTTTTTGAGCCGTTGCAGCACCGCCAGCGTGCCGTCCTTCGACTGGTCATCGACGTAGACGATCTCGAACGGGAGCTTGCCGCGCAGCGCCGCGAGGATTTCGCGGATCAGCGGTTCGACGTTGTCCTGCTCGTTGTAGACCGGCACGACCACCGAGAGTTGCGGTTGTTCGCTCATTTGCGCAGTCGCTCCAGGATGCCGTCGAGCGCGTCGAGGCTGCCATATTCGATCATCAGTTTGCCGCGGCCCTTCGCCGCCTGCTTCACCGTTACCTTGCTGCCGAGCGAGTCGGAGAGCTCGCGTTCAAGGGCGAGGATGTTGGCGTCGGTCATCGCCGGTTTCGCGGCGCGCTTGGCGCTGTCCGAAGGCACCTTGCCGGCGGTGTATTGCTGGGCCTTGTGTTCGACTTCGCGCACCGACCAGCCGTGCTGCGCCGCTTCCGACGCCAGTCGCGACGCCAGCTCCGGCGACAGCGTGAGCAGCGCGCGGGCGTGGCCCATCTCCAGCTGGCGCGATTCCAGCAATGCGCGGATCGCCGGCGGCAAGTCGAGCAGGCGCAACAGGTTGGAGACGCTGGCACGCGAACGGCCGACCGCTTCCGCGGCCAGTGCATGCGTCAGGTCGAATTCGTCGATCAGGCGTTGCAGCGCCTGTGCCTCTTCCAGCGGATTGAGGTCTTCGCGCTGGATGTTCTCGATCAGCGCCATCGCGATCGCGGTGCGATCGTCGAGCTCGCGGATCACCACCGGCACTTCGTCCAGTCCGGCGCGTTGCGAAGCGCGCCAGCGGCGTTCGCCGGCGACGATTTCGTACTTGTCCTTGGCGACGGCGCGGACGACGATCGGCTGGATCACGCCCTGGGCGCGGATCGACGCGGCGAGTTCATCCAGCGCCTCCTCGCGGATCTGCTGGCGCGGCTGGTACTTGCCGGATTGCAACTGCCCGACCGGCAGGCGGTCGAGGCGATCGCCCGGCTGCGGCTGTTCGACGTCGACCTTGGCGACGGGCGCGTCGGTGCTGCCGAGCAGGGCGGTGAGTCCGCGGCCGAGCCCGCGCTTCTTGGCTGGCGTCTTGGCGGCGCTCATGCGGTGTCCTTTGCTTTTTCTTTGGTCTTGCGGGCGTGGTCGCGACGGACGATTTCGCCGGCCAGGCCGAGGTAGGCGATGCCGCCGCGCGAAGCGCGGTCGTAGCGGAGGATGCTCTGGCCGTGGCTGGGCGCTTCGGCCAGGCGCACGTTGCGCGGCACCACCGTGTTGAGGATGGCGTCGCCGAAGTGTTCGACCAGGTCGGCCGAGACGGCGTTGCCGAGGTTGTTGCGGACGTCGTACATGGTGCGGACGATGCCCTCGATCTGCAGCGCCGGGTTGAGCCTGGCCTTGAGCGCGTTGATGGTCTCGATCAGCGAACTCAGGCCTTCCAGCGCGTAGTACTCGCACTGCATCGGCACCAGCACGCCGTCGGCGGCGGTGAGCGCGTTGAGCGTGAGCAGGGACAGCGCCGGCGGGCAGTCGATGATGATGTAGTCGTAGCGGTCGCGGACGCTGTCGAGCGCGCGCTTGAGGCGCTGTTCGCGGCCCTGTTCGTCCATCAGCTCGAGTTCGGCCGCCGTGAGGTCGGTGTTGCCCGGCATCAGGTCGTAGCCTTCCTCGCTCTTCACGATGACGTCTTCGGGCCGCATCTCCTCCAGCAGCACGTCGCAGGTCGAGGCCTCGATGCCGCGCTTGTCGACGCCGCTGCCCATGGTGGCGTTGCCCTGGGCGTCGAGATCGACCAGCAACACGCGCTGCGGCATCTGCGCGAGCGCCGCGGCGAGGTTCACGGAAGTCGTGGTCTTGCCGACTCCGCCTTTCTGGTTGGCGACTGCGATGATGCGGGCCATCGTGTGCTGGGCTTCACTGGTTCGACCGGACATTATGCCCGGCCCACGACGACCAGTTCGCGGCGGGCATCCAGGCCGGGGACGCGCAACGGATGGACGTCACGGATCGCCCAGCCGGCCGGCAGTTCGCGGCCTTCCTCGTCGGTGGTGCCGGACTTCATCGCCAGCAGGACGCCGTCGGGGCCCAGCAGGTGACCGCCGACCTCGAGGATGCCGGCCAGCGTGGCCAGGGCGCGGGCGGTGATCTGACGGTAGGCGCCGGGCTCGGCCACCGCCTCGGCGCGGCTTTCCAGCACGCGGGCGTTGGCGATGCCGAGGCTGCGCACCGCCTCGCGCAGGAAACGCGCCTTCTTGCCATTGCTCTCGACCAGGGTGACCTGCACGTCGGGACGGGCGAGGGCGAGCGGGATGCCGGGCAGGCCGGGGCCGGTGCCGAGGTCGGCCAGCGCGCCGGGCCGCAACTGGTCGTGCATGGCCAGCGAATCGAGCAGGTGCAAGGTGACCATCTTCGCCGGATCGCGCACCGCGGTGAGGTTGTAGGTGCGGTTCCAGCGCGCCAACAGGGCCAGGTAATGGAGCAGCGGCGTCGACAGCACCGGATCGAGCGCGAGGTCGGCGAGCCCGCTTTCCAGCGTCGGGCGCAGGGCGGAAATTTCGGGAGGAAGCGTCATGGCGCCATTATCGCGGCCGCCACGCCAGCGCGGCCAGATAGCCCGGCGCCGGATGCCATTCGCGCAGTTGCCACAGCGCCGCATCGCCCAGTTCCGGATCGGCGCGGTCGAGCCGCAGCGCGCCATCGACCTCCACGAACTGCAGGCGATCGAGGCCGAAGCTCAGTCCGCGCCCATGCGCTTTCAGCACCGCCTCCTTGGCGCACCACAGGCGATGGAAGGCGCGTTCGCGCGTGGCGGTGTCGGGTTGCGCTTCCAGCCACGCCTGCTCGTGCGCGGTGAAATAGCGGCGGGCGATCTCGGCGACCCGGCGGCGGCCATGCGGCAATTCCAGATCGACGCCCAGCACCACGCCGGGCCCGAAGGCCAGCAGCAGGCCATCGCCGCTATGGCTCCAGTTGATGTCGTGGTCGTCCAGCGCGCCGACCAGATGCGGTCGGTCCTGCGCGTCGCGGACCAGCGGCAATTCATCGGCGGGAATCCCGACATGCGCCGCCAGCCATGCGCGCACCTGCGCTTCGGCGCGGCGGGCGTGGTCGCGCGGCATCCACACGATCTCGGGCAGGGCGGGAGTCATCCGCGCAGCGTAAAGTAAGCGCCATGGGGAACATAGAAGGACAACCGCAGGCGGGGGCCGAGGGGCGCCCGCTGTTGGATGGATCGCGCGGCCAGCCGGTGCTGTTCGCGCCCGATGGCGTGCCCGTGTCGCGCGAGGAGTTCCTGGCGCGCGTGCGCGCGACGGCGGCAGCATTGCCGCAGGCGAGCCATGTCATCAACCTGTGCGAGCGCCGCGACGCCTTCATCATCGGCCTGTGCGCGGCGGCAAGTCGCGGCCAGGTCACCCTGCTGCCGCCGTCGCGCGCGGAAGACGTGGTGGCGGACGTGCAGTCGCGCCATCCCGGCAGTTATCGCATGGGCGATGCCGCAGCCAATGGTTCCGTCGACGTGCACGTCGATCCCGCGGCGCGAGGCGTGGACGGCGAGGATCCGCTGATCGATCCCGAGGCGGTGTTCGTCATCGGCTTCACGTCCGGCAGCACCGGCGCGCCGATGGCCTATCCCAAGACGTTCGCCGGTTTCCGCATCAGCACCGCGCAAAACGTGGCCGCGCTCGATGGCCTGCTCGATCGCGACGAACAGTTCAGCGTCGTCGCCACCGTGCCGCCGCAGCACATGTACGGCATGGAACTGTCGGTGCTGTTGCCGCTGGTCGGGCCGGCTGCCGTGCACGCCGGCCGGCCGTTCTTCCCGCAGGACATCGCCGCCGCGCTGGCGCAGGTGCCGGCGCCGCGCCTGCTGGTGACGACGCCGTTGCACCTGCGCGCGCTGGTGGAGTCGGGCGTCGCATTGCCGGAACTGAAGGTGATCGTGACCGCGACCGCGCCCTTGCCGCAGGAACTCGCGCTGGCGGCGGAAACGCGTTATGGCTGCGAAGTGCGCGAGATGTTCGGCTCCACCGAAACCTGCGTGATCGCCGCGCGCCGCACCGCGCACGATACCGACTGGACCTTGCTGCCGGGCGTGGAATTGCGGCCGCGGACGGAAGGCACGCTGGTGCTGCGCGAATCGTTGCCGCAGCCGGTATTGCTCGCCGACCTGGTCGAGCTGGACAGTGAGCGCCGTCGCTTCGCGTTGCGTGGCCGCAGCGCGGATTTGCTGGAAATCGCCGGCAAGCGCGCGTCGCTGGCCGATCTCACGAGGCGCCTGCAGCAGGTGACTGGCGTGCGCGATGGCGTGATGGCGCAGGCGGCCGCCGATGCCCAAGGCGTGCGTCGCCTGATCGCGATCGTCGCCGCGGACGGCGGCGTGGATGACGAAGACATCCTCGCCGTGCTGCGCCGCTCCAGCGATCCGGTGTTCCTGCCGCGCCGCATCCTCCGCGTCGATGCCTTGCCACGCAACGAAACCGGGAAACTTCCGCGCGCGGAGATCGAGGCCATCATCGAGCGCGATGCCAAGGCGCGTTCAGGGCGCTGAACCTCCGCTGGATCAAGCGTATTCAGCTGTGCTGTACAAATCCGTCACGATCCATCATCAAGACTGGCCATGCGCGCACTCTTGCGACGCGAAAATTTTCCCAATCTGGAGAAGGACCATGCTTGGTTGGATCATCTATCTCGTGATCGGCGGCATCATCGGTTGGCTCGCCAGCATCATCATGCGTCGCGATGCCCAGCAGGGCATCCTCATGAACATCATCGTCGGCATCGTCGGTTCGCTGCTCGGCGGCTGGCTCGGCGGCATGATCACCGGCCATGGCGGCAATGCCGCGAGCGGCCAGTTCGACATGGGCAGTCTGTTGTGGTCGCTGATCGGCGCCGTCGTGCTGTCGGCGATCGTCAACCTCATCACGCGCGGGCGCGCCCGCTGATCAGATCGAAAGTTCGACCCAGACCGGCGTGTGGTCGCTGGGTCGTTCCCAGGTGCGCGGCTCGACATCGATGCCGGCCGCGCTCACCTTGTCCTTCAAGGCGTCCGACACCAGCAACAGGTCGATGCGCAAGCCCCAGCCGCGCTGGTAGGCCGCGAGCCGGTAGTCCCACCAGCTGAACTGTTTTTCGGTCTCGGGATGGAGCAGGCGCAGGCTGTCGTGCAGCCCGAGTGACGTCAGCGTTCCCAGCGCCTCGCGCTCCGGCGTCGAGCACAGGATTTTTTCCTTCCAGCGCTTGGGGTCGTGGACGTCGAGGTCGGATGGAGCGATGTTGAAATCGCCCATCACCACCAACTGCGGATGGCGGGCCAATTCTTGACCCAGCCATTCGCGCACCGCGGTGAGCCAGCGCATCTTGTATTCGAATTTCTCGCTGCCGACCGCTTCGCCGTTGACGACGTAGAGATCGACGATGCGCACGCCGTTGACGGTCGCGGCGATCGCGCGCTGCTGCGGATCGTCGAGGCCGGGGATCCCGCGTTGCACCTCGGTGATTTCATGGCCACACGCGAGCAGGGCGACGCCGTTGTAGGTCTTCTGGCCGGAGAAGACATTGTCGTAACCGTCCGCGACCAGCGCCTCGTGGGGAAAGCGTGCATCTTCCAGCTTGGTTTCCTGCAGGCCGACCACGTCGGGCTTGAAGTCCTGCAGCCAGCGCTGCAGATGCGGCAGGCGCACGTTGAGGGAATTGACGTTCCAGCTGGCGATTTTCATGCGGGTCTCGGGCCTGTGCGCCGGTTGCGGGCCATGTTACGTCATGCACACCTGCCTCACGGACGCTGGCGACAATGGGACATGCCTGAAGGTCCCTCCATCGTGCTGTTGCGGGAGGCCGCGCGGCAATTCGCCGGACGTCGCGTGCTGGACGTGGAGGGGAACAGCAAGCAGCCGATCGCACGCTTGCGCAATCGCGTCGTGAAACGGTCGCTCAGCTGGGGCAAGCATTTCCTGCTCGATTTCGGCCCGTTGTGGCTGCGCATCCATTTCGGATTGTTCGGCAGCTGGAAAATCGACGAGGAGGATGCGCGCGTGCCGCGGCTGCGCCTGCGCTTCAGTCGCGGCGAATCGTTGGCGTTCTATGCCTGCTCGGTGCAGATCTTCGAAGGCGACGTGGAGGCGCATTACGACTGGAGCGCCGACGTGATGAACCCGCACTGGGACGCCAGGGCGGCGCGCGCGAAACTGCGGCGCCAGCCCGAGGCGCTGGTCGCGGATGCCTTGCTCGACCAGGCGATCTTTTCCGGCGTCGGCAACATCATCAAGAACGAAGTCCTGCATCGCATCCGCGTGCATCCGGAGAGCCGCGTCGGTGCGCTGCCGCCGCGCAAGCTCGCGGAAATGGTCGAGCAGGCGCGCGTCTACAGTTTCGAGTTCCTGGAATGGAAGCGCGATTTCGTGCTGCGCCAGCACTGGCAAGTCCATGCCAAGACGATCTGCCCGCGCGACGGCGCGCGCCTGTCCTACCGCAAGCACCTGGGCAAGCGCCAGCGCCGCGCGTTCTGGTGCGACACCTGCCAGCGGCTGTATCGCTGACGCGATTCCTTGCCCCAACTGGCATCATGTCGGCATGGACAGCATCGACCTGCGCAGCGACACCGTCACCCGGCCCACGCCCGCCATGCGCGAGGCGATGGCCCGCGCGGAGGTCGGCGATGATGTCTATGGCGAAGACCCGACGGTCAATGCGCTGCAGGAACGACTGGCCGCCGATCTCGGCTTCGAGGCGGGATTGTGGTGCCCGACCGGCACGCAGGCCAACCTGGTCGGGATGCTGGCGCATTGCCAGCGCGGCGACGAATACATCGTCGGCATGGACGCCCACACCTACAAGTACGAAGGCGGAGGCGCCGCGGTGCTCGGGTCGGTGCAGCCGCAGCCGATTCCGCAGGCCGCGGACGGCAGCCTGCCTTTAGGGGATGTCGAGCGCGCGATCAAGCCGGTCGATCCGCATTTCGCGCGGACGAAGCTGGTCTGCCTCGAGAACACCTGGATGGGACGGACCCTGCCGCTCGACTATCCGGCGGAGATGCGTGGCCTGTGCGATCGCCATGGCCTGAAGCTGCATCTCGATGGCGCGCGGTTGTTCAATGCCGCGGTCGCGGATGGCGTCGCGCCGAAGCGACTGGTCGCTGCGTTCGACAGCGTGTCGGTCTGTTTGTCGAAGGGCCTGGGCGCGCCGGCGGGATCGGTATTGCTGGGGTCGCGCGAACTGATCGACGGCGCGCGACGCTGGCGCAAGATGGTCGGTGGCGGCTTGCGCCAAGCGGGAATTCTCGCGGCGGCCGGATTGCACGCGCTCGATCATCATGTCGCGCAATTGGCCGACGATCACGCCCGCGCCAAACGCCTCGCCGATGGCCTGCGCGGCCTGCCCGGACTCGCGATGAACGCGCAGCACACCAACATGGTTTTCATCGACGTGCCGGTTTCGCGCCTCGATGCCCTGAAACAGGCGCTCGCCGCCGCCGGCATCCGCATGTCGATCGGCTACACGCCCAGCATCCGCATGGTGCTCCATCGCGACATCGATGACGCCGCGGTTGATCGCACCATTGAAACACTACGCAACTTCGGAGCCGCCGCATGAACACCGTTCGCCCCTATCTCGACCAGATGCCCAGGCTCGGCGAGCGCGTCTTCATCGACGAATCGGCGCGGGTGATCGGCGACGTGGTGCTCGGCGACGATGTCTCGGTATGGCCATTGGCGGTGGTGCGCGGCGACGTCAATTACATCCGCATCGGCGATCGCACCAATGTCCAGGATGGCACGGTGATCCATGTCAGCCATGACGGTCCGCACGCCAAGCTCGGCGGATTCGCCACCGTGATCGGCAGCGACGTCACCATCGGCCACAAGGCGATCATCCACGCCTGCAAGGTCGAGGACGCTTGCCTGGTCGGCATGGGCTCGTGCGTGCTCGATGGCGCGGTGATCCAGAAGCACGGCTTCCTCGGCGCGGGTGCGTTGCTGGCGCCGGGCAAGGTGATGGGGCCGGGCGAAATGTGGCTGGGCAGCCCGGCGAAGTTCGTGCGCAAGCTGTCGGACGCGGAGATCGAGGCTTTGTTCTACTCGGCCAGCCACTACGTCAAGTTGAAGGATGAATACCTGACCGGCCGGCCGCGCGCAGGCTGATCGCCACAGTCATGCAGATGGCCTGACATTGCGGCACACTGGCTCGGGGATGGGACAGTCGATGCTCGATACCGTACGGGAAATCCACACGCCCGAAGGGGTGGCGCTGCGCCTGCCGGCGGCGGGGCCGGTGCCGCGCGCGCTGGCGTGGCTGCTCGATGCCGCGATTCGCCTCGGCTGCGTGATGCTGGCCGGCATCGTGCTCGGCGTGCTGGGTGCGACCGGAATGGGCGTGTGGCTGGTGCTGCTGTTCGTGGTCACCTGGGGTTACCCGATCCTGTTCGAGGTGTTGTGGCACGGGCAGACGCCGGGCAAGCGCGTGATGGGATTGAAAGTGGTCGCGGCCGATGGCGCGCCGGTGGCGTGGATGGCATCGATCACCCGCAACCTGCTGCGCGTCGCCGACGGCCTGCCGTTGTTCTATGCCTTCGGATTGCTGTCGTGCCTGATTGATCCCTGGAACCGGCGACTGGGCGATCTCGCCGCGTCGACGCTGGTGATCCACGTCGCGCCGACCCATGCCATCGCCGATCTCACCGTGCAGGGCGTCGCCACCCCGCTGTGGCCGATGCAGCCGGGTGAACAGGAAGCGGTGATCGCCTTCGCCGAACGCCTGCCGAAACTGAGCGCCGAGCGCCAGCAGGAACTCGCCGACATCGCCCAGCCGCTGACCGGCGAACGCGGGCCGATGGGCGTGGTGCGCCTGGCCGGCATCGCCAACTGGTTGCTGGGGCGCTGATGGGTGCAGTGACCGGTGGCGGCACGTTGCGCCAGGAACGATTCGTCGCCCGCTACCAGGACGAATGGCGCGAGTTCGAGGACTGGCTGCGCCAACGCGGCGAACTGCCGCAGGCGCGCTGGTCGGGGCGGCCGTGGACGGGCCTGCGCGACGAGGACGTGCCGTTGCACTATCGCCGCATCTGCCAGCACTTGGCGCTGGCGCGCCGCCGCGGCTACAGCCCGTCGGTGACCAATCGCCTGCAGGACCTGATGCAGCGCGGCCATAACGTGCTCTATCGCGCGCCGGCCGCGCGCTTCCGCCCCGTCGCCGATTTCGTGCTCAACCAGTTCCCGCGGCTGGTGCGCGCGCATCGCGGCTACATGCTGGCGTCGCTGCTGCTGTTCGTGGTGCCGCTGGTGATTTGCTACGTGCTGTCGGTGGAGCGTCCGGACATGGTCTATACGCTGATGGATCCGGCCCAGGTCGCGCAGATGGAGCGGATGTACAACCCGGCCGACCACGGCCATTACGAAATGCGCGAAGCCAGCACCAACGTCGGGATGTTCGGCTATTACATCTGGAACAACGTCAGCATCGGGTTCCGCGCCTTCGCCACCGGCATCCTGTTCGCGGTCGGCACCGTGGTCACGCTGATCCTCAACGGCGTGGTCGGCGGAACGGTCGCGGGGCACCTGCAGCAGATCGGTTCGGGCTCGACGTTCTGGCCGTTCGTGGTCGGCCATTCGGCGCCGGAACTGACCGCGATCGTGATTTCCGGTGGCGCCGGCCTGCGCATCGGCATGGCGCTGGTGGCGCCGGGACGCAGGCGGCGCGTCGATGCCCTGATCGCCGCCGGCCTCGATGGCGCGCGCCTGAGCATGGGCTTCTTCGCGATGCTCATCCTCGCGGCGCTGATCGAGGCGTTCTGGTCGTCGAACGGGGCGATCCCGCCGGCAGTGAAATTCGCGGTCGGGGCGATGCTGTGGTCGCTGGTGCTGGGATGGTTGTTGCTGGGCGGGCGAGGGGGCGCGACGCGTGCAGATTGAACGCATCGCCGTGGTGTTGCGCCCGCGTTCGGCGTGGGAAGCGATGGAACTCGGCACGGCGCTAACTCGGCGCAACGCCGGCGCGATCTGGAAGCCGTGGCTGGCGCTGACCCTGCCGGTGTTCGCGGTGGTGAACGCGCTGGGCTGGATCTTCGACCACGCGTGGTGGGCGTTGATGGCGATGTGGTGGCTGAAGCCGTTGTTCGATCGCGTGGTCCTGCACGTGCTGTCGCGCGCGGTGTTCGGCGACGTGCCCGACGTGCGCGCCACCTTGCGCGCGCAATGGAAGTGGGGCCTGCCGCGGCCGATGCTCGATTATCTCTTCTGGCGGCGCCTGAGCCCGGCGCGCTCGCTGTACCTGCCGGTCGATTTGCTGGAGGGCGGCGATGCCGCGCAGCGTCGCGAGCGCAGGCGCGTGATCGGTGCGCGCGCGAGCGGCCACGCGGCGGCATTGACGCTGGTCTGCGTGAACTTCGAAATGGCGTTGATGCTGGCGCCGATCCTGCTGGTGGGAATGTTCGTGCCGCCGGAATTCCTGCCGCAGACCTGGGCCGGCGCGATGCAGAACCTGCAGGCCGGATTCACGCCGGGCATGGCGTTGGCCTACAACGCCTTGGCGTGGCTGGCCACCACGCTGGTCGAACCGTTCTACGTCGGCGCGGGATTCGGGCTGTATCTCAATCGCCGCACCGAACTGGAAGCGTGGGACGTCGAAATCGCCTTGCGACGGATGCGCGCGCGCCTGCAGCGTTTGGCGGGTACTGCGGCGATCGTGATCGCATGCGTCGCATTCGCGCCGCGGTTGGCCCATGCGCAGGCCGGTCCACGGAACACCGTGCATGGCCAACCCGCGAATCCGCAAAACGCGGTGCACGGAACCGCCGGTGGCGGCCAGCAGAAAGTCGTGCCGGCACAACCGCTGGAGCCGGCGACGGGGCCGTTGCAGCCGCAGCAGCAGTCCTTGCGCGATGCCCTGGTGCATCTGAAGGACGACCCGGAGCTGCACCCGCGCAAGCAGATCACGCGCTGGGAACCGATCCGCAAGCCGACGCCGCAGCAGGCGCGCGACTGGAATCTGCCGTCATGGTTGCGCGGGTTCGCGCGCGGCCTGGGTTCGATCGGGCAAGTGGTCGCGTGGACGATCGTGGCCGCGGTCGTCGGGCTGCTGCTGTGGTGGCTGGTGCGCGCATGGCCGCAATGGCGCAGTGGCGGGGCTTCGCGTCGCCGTGCCAGCGACATCGCCATCGAGGATGTCGAAGTGCCCCAAGCCTTGCCCGACGACATCGCGACCGCGGTGCGCAAGTTGTGGGCGGCAGGCGCACGCCGGCCGGCGATGGCCTTGCTGTATCGCGCCGGCGTTGAATCGATGGTCGCGCGCACGCAGGTGCTGTTGGTGCCTGGCGCGACCGAAGCCGAATGCCTGCGCGCCTCGCAGCAATTGCCGGGTGAAGAGGACCGTTCGCGCTTCCGCGCGCTGGTGCGGGCCTGGCAGTACGCCGCGTACGCACACCGCCTGCCGGAAGACGCCGAATTCGACGGCCTGGTGACGGGCCTGGCCAGCAGTTTCGGGTGGTCGCGGTGAGCGCGCGCAACCGCGGCATCGCGATGATCGTGGCCGGCGCGTTGCTGGTCGCGGCACTGGTGGCGTGGTGGTTCCACGGCATGCATCGCGTCACCGAATGGGTCGATCTTCCGGTGCGCGGCGAGGCGACGTGGAATCGCCTCTATCCGTTGCAGAAGGCCCTGCGCGCGAGCGGGCGCAGCGCGCAATCGCGCCGCCGCCTGCAGCTCGAACTGACGCCGCTGGGCGAACGCGACACCGTGGTGATGCTGCAGGACACGCTCGGCCTGCAAGCGGATGAAACCTACGACCTGCTCGACTGGGTCGAAGGCGGCGGTCATCTGGTGGTTGCATTGCCGCAGGGCGATGCCGATCTCGATCGCGATGGCGGCGAGCCGACGCTGACCGAGATCCTCGGCGTGCAACGGCGCAAGCGCGGCGATGACGGCAACGATTGCCTGCGCTTCAGTGCGCCCGGCGTGGCGAAATCGGAAGAACTGTTCTGCTACGACCCGCGTTTCGACCTGTCGCAGGGCGCCCCTGTGTTCGGCTTGCGCGATCCCGCCGGCGGCTGGGTGATGGCGCGCGTCGCCCACGGCAAGGGCTCGGTGGACGTGTTGTCGTCCATGCAACTGGTCCAGCGCAACGCGGTCGAATCGCCGGTGCGCGCGTGGCTCATCGCCCAACTGCTCGCGCCCAACGATGGCCATGGTGCATTCCATCTCGTCTACGAACCCGGCCTGCCATCGTTGTGGATGGTGCTGCTGCGCAAGGGCTGGATGGCGTGGGCGCCGGCGTTGCTGGGGCTGATCGCGTGGCTGTGGTTGCGCGCGCAGCGTGTCGGCCCGCTGCTGCCCGGGCACGTGCGCCAGCGCCGTTCGCTGATCGAGCACGTCACCGCCTCCGGCGAATTGCTGTGGCGTTTCCGCCGCGGCGACCTGCTGTACCAGGCGGTGCGCGCGCGTTTCATCGCCAAACTGCGCCGTCGTGATCCCATCGCCGCCACCCAGCCCGATGCGTTGCAGGCCGAGATGATCGCCGCGGCCACCGGCGTCTCCGCCGGCGCCATCCAACGTGCACTGCAAGCTCCACCCGCCGGTGACGCCCACGCCCTGCGTGAACGCATCGCCCTCCTGATCGATCTCGGAAAACAGCTATGACCGACGCAACTCCCCAGCAGACTCCCATCACCGGCGATGCCCTGGTCGCGCAGGTCGCCGCCATCCGCGAACAGGTATCAAAAGCCTTCATCGGCCAGCCGCAGGTGCTCGACCAGATCCTGCTGACGCTGATCGCCGGCGGCCACGCCCTGATCGAAGGCGTGCCCGGCCTCGGCAAGACCCTGCTGGTGCGCGCGTTGTCGCAGGCGCTGGGTTGCAGCTTCGCCCGCGTGCAGTTCACGCCCGACCTGATGCCGAGCGACGTCAGCGGCCACGCCTTCTACGATCCCAAGACCACCAGCTTCATGATCCGTCGCGGGCCGGTGTTCACCCATCTGCTGCTCGCCGACGAAGTGAATCGCGCGCCGGCGAAGACGCAGTCGGCGTTGCTGGAAGTGATGCAGGAACGCCAGGTCACCATCGAGGGCCGCAGCTATCCGCTGGCGCCGCCGTTCATGACGCTGGCGACGCAGAACCCGGTGGAACAGGAGGGCACCTATCCCCTGCCGGAGGCGCAGCTCGACCGTTTCCTCGTCAAGATCCTGATCGACTATCCCTCGCTGGCCGACGAGAAGCGCATGGTCAGCGAGATCAGCGGCGGTCGTATCGCTTCCGACTTCGACCTGGCGCAGGTGCAGCGCGTGAGTTCGCCGGAACAGATCGTCGGCCTGCAGTTGGGGACCGCGCTGGTGCAGCTCGATGACGCGGTGGTCGATTACGCCGTGCGCATCGTCGCAGCGACGCGCAAATGGCCGGGCATCGCGCTCGGCGCCGGCCCGCGCGGCAGCCTGGCACTGGTGCGCGCGGCGCGTGCGCAGGCGGTGTTGTCGGGTCGCGATTTCGTCACGCCGGACGACATCCGCGAAGTCGCCAAGCCGGCGTTGCGCCATCGCATCGCGCTGGCCCCGGAATTGCAGATCGAAGGCCAGGACGTCGATGCCGTGCTGCACGCGCTGTTGGCGCGGGTGGAAGCGCCGCGTCAATGAGTGCAGTCGTCGCCAGCGACGAAACGATCGCGACGGACGATCCGCGGCCCGCGCGCGATTGGCCGCGGCCGTCGCCGTGGCTGGTGGCGCTTGTCGCGGCATGGGCGCTGTTCGGCCTCGCGGCCAGCCTGTGGCTGGTGCCGCACGCGTGGTGGTGGATCGCCGGGGCGGGAATCGCGGCATTGGCATCGTTCGACCTGTTGCTGCTGCGCCTGTTGCCGACACCGGCGGTGCGCCGGCAATTGCCCGAAGTATTGCCGCTGGGCGTGGAGCGCGATGTTTCGCTGGAATTGCGCGCATCGCGCCGCGTGCACGTCGCCGTGCACGATCTCCATCCCGGCGCGTGGTTCGCCGAAGGATTGCCACGGCGCGTGACCCTGCCGCGCGATCGCATCGTCCGCTTCGACTACCGATTGCGGCCGTCGGAACGCGGCAATGCCGGCTTCGGGCGCGTGCAACTGGTATTGCGCTCGCCATTGCGGTTGTGGCGACAGGCGCGACTGGCGGGTGAAACCCGCAGCGTCCGCGTCTTTCCCAATTTCGCGCCGCTGACCCATCTCGCATTGCTGGGCGCCGAGCAGGCGTCGCGGATGGTCGGCGTGCATATCAAGCGTCGCCGCGGCGAGGGCACCGATTTCCACCAGATGCGCGAATATCGCGAGGGCGACAGCCTGCGCCAGATCGACTGGAAGGCGAGTTCGCGCGTCGGCAAGCTGATTTCGCGCGAGTACCAGGACGAGAAGAACCAGCAGGTCATCCTCTGCGTCGATACCGGGCGCCGCATGCTCGCGCGCGACGGCGAGCTGTCGCATTTCGACCGCACGCTCGATGCCGCGCTGGTGGTGTCGTACCTGGCGCTGCGCCAAGGCGATGCCGTCGGCCTGTTCGCCAGTGGCGGCGAACGCCGCTGGGTGGCGCCGCAGCGCGGCATGGGCGCGATCGACACCTTGCTCGCGCAGACCTACGACCTGCAACCGCAGCCGGTCGCCACCGATTTCCTCGCCGCCGCGACCGAGTTATCGCGCCGGCAGCGTCGCCGCGGCCTGCTGATCTGGGTCACCAATCTGCGCGACGAGGACAGCGACGACATGCTCGCCGCGATCCGCATGCTGCAATCGCGCCACCTGGTGATCGTCGCCAGCCTGCGCGAACAATCGCTGGACATCGCCGCGAATGGCGAGGTGCATGAGCTGGAAGACGCACTGCGCGCCGGCGCCGCCGCCCGCTATCTGCAACAACGCGCCGCCGTCCACGATGCCCTGCGCCGCCAGCGCGTCACCGTGCTCGACGTGACCTGCGAGGAACTGCCGGGTGCGCTGGTCGAGCGCTACCTGCGGATCAAGCGCGAAGGCTTGTTGTAGGGCTGCAGTGGTTCAACCCGCCAGCGAACTTCCCATCCGCAATTGCGTGTACACCGCCTCGGTCTGCGGGCGAACGCCATGCCACAGCTCGAAGCTGTCGGCGGCCTGTTCCACCAGCATGCCGAGGCCGTCGCCGGTGCGCGTGCAGCCGTGGTTCCTGGCACAGGCGAGGAAGGGCAGGGCGCGCGCGCCGTAGTTGAGGTCGACGGCGGTGGTTTCTTCGCCAAGGATCGATGCCGGGTAGTCCGGGATCGCGCCGTCTTCGTCGGGCGGTACCGCGCTCAACACCAGGTCGAAGCTGCCGATGCCCGGGAGTTCCTCGAGGGTGCAGGCGATGGCGCGATCGCTGTCGTGCAGCTGGTCGACGAGGTCCCAGGCATTGGCGCGGGTGCGGTTGGCGACGACGAGTTGCGCGACATCCGCGTCCAGCAACGCGGGCGCGACGGCACGCGCGGCGCCACCGGCCCCGAGCATCAGCACGCGCTTGCGGAACAGGTCGACGTCGCGGCGTTCGCGCAGGTCGCGGATCAGCCCGCTGCCATCGGTGATGTCGCCGTACCAGTGGTTGTCGCGCCACGCCAGCGTGTTGACCGCACCGGCGCGGCGCGCGCGCGGGCTCAGGCCTTGTGCGGCAGCGGCGGCGGCGATCTTGTCGGGCGCGGTGACGTTGGCGCCGATGCCGCCGGCGCGCTGGAAGCGTTCCAGCGTCGCCTCGAAGCCGTCGGCGGCGGTGTCGATCGCCACGTAGAGCATGTCGATGCCGCACTGGCGCGCGAACTCGGCGTGGATGCGCGGCGACAGCGAATGCGTGACGGGTGCGCCGAGGACGGCGTAATGGGGGAATGCCATGACGTTCAGCGCCCTTCGCGCAGCCAGCGTGCGGCGTCGATGGCGAAATAGGTGAGGATGCCGTCGGCGCCGGCGCGCTTGAACGCGGTCAGCGCCTCCAGCGTGCAGGCGCGTTCGTCGAGCCAGCCGTTCGCGTACGCGGCCTTGAGCATCGCGTATTCGCCGCTGACCTGGTAGACGAAGGTCGGCGCACCGAACGCGTCCTTGACCCGGCGCACGACGTCGAGATAAGGCATGCCGGGCTTCACCATCACCATGTCGGCGCCTTCGGCGAGATCGAGTTCGACTTCGCGCAAGGCTTCGTCGGAATTGGCCGGATCCATCTGGTAAGTGGACTTGTTGCCCTTGCCGAGCGCGCCGGCACTGCCGACGGCATCGCGGAACGGACCGTAGAACGCAGAGGCGTATTTCGCCGCGTAGGCGAGGATGCGGGTATGGATGAAGCCGTTGGCTTCCAGGGCGCCGCGGATCTCGCCGATGCGACCGTCCATCATGTCGCTGGGTGCGACCACGTCGGCGCCGGCGCGCGCATGCGACAGCGCCTGCTTCACCAGCGCCTCGACGGTTTCGTCGTTGACGACGTAGCCGCTGTCGTCGATCAGGCCGTCCTGGCCGTGCGAGGTATAGGGATCCAGCGCGACGTCGGTGATCACGCCGAGGTCGGGAAAGCGCTGCTTCAACGCACGCACCGCGCGCTGGCACAGGCCATCGTCCTGCCACGCCGCTTCCGCGGTCAGCGATTTCGCATCCGGTGCGGTCACCGGGAACAACGCGATCGCCGGCACGCCCAGTTCGGACAGGGTATCCGCGGTCTTGAGCAATTCGTCGATCGACACCCGTTCGACGCCCGGCATCGACGGCACCGCGGCGCGACCGGCCGGCTCGTGCACGAACGCGGGATAGATCAGGTCGTTGGTGCTCAGCACCGTCTCGCGCATCAGGCGGCGGGAGAAATCATCGCGACGCATCCGGCGCGGACGAATGTAGGGATAGCTCATTCCGGCATTCTAGCGCCGCAATGTGAATGGGACTTTGAACGCGTTCTCAGACGTGGACGCCGTCGATCTCGATCGCCAGTTCGCGCCGGCAGATGGCCGCGTGCAGCACGATGTAGCGGACCTCGGGCCCCAGCACGCCGCGCAGCGTCTCATCGACCAGCTCGAGGTCGTCGGCATCGCGCACGTAGACCTTGAGGCGCGCGCCGCCGCCGAAATTCTCCGGCAGGTCCGGGCGCTTCGCCCGCGCGGCGGCGATCAGTGCGTCGAAGTTGCGGAAGGTTTCGTGGATCTGCGCGACGAGGTCGCTGGCGTGTTGCGAGGCGTGGCCGACCACCGCCGCCGTGCCCGACAACAGCAAGGGCATGTCGCTGCCTGCGGGCGGCAGCATGGCGCGGGCGAAGCTCGGTGCCTGCGGGCCGTACTGGCGCGGGTAGTGGTAGGCGCTGACCTGGCGCGGATTTTCCACCGGCGTTCCCGCGACGGCGCCCGACAGCCAGTACACCTGCAGGACGTGTGCGGTATCGCAACGACCGATCGCGGTCGCCGCCGGCAACAGTTGCGCGTCGAAATCGCCGAGACCGCGGGCGCGGCCGACGCAGAACTGGCGATAGCGTTCGATGTCGCCGTCGCCGACGGTGATCGAGTCGAGGTAGTTCCACACGCGCAACAGGTGCGGCGTGTCGCTGCCGCGGACGAAATCGGTCAGCTGGCGATAGGCGTCCTCCGAGGCTTGCACCAATCCCTTCTCGCCTTCCTCGATCTCGATGGCGCCAAAGGTGAGTTCGCCGTCGCTGGCCCAGGCGATGTTGCCGTCGCGGCCGGGGCGCACGCCGGGGCCGCTGCGCCAGACTTCCAGCGGCGCCGCGACCTGCGGTTGCAGCGGCACGCGCAGGTAGCGCGGGTCGGCGTGCGTGGCCGGATGCCCGGCGAAACCGATCACGGCGAGGGTGTCGTCGCGCGCGAGTTCGGCATCCAGCGTGTCGGCGGGGACATAGTCGACCTGGAGACGGCTCATCGTGCGTCCCCCTGCAGCGTTTCCTCGCGCATCTCGACGCCGAGCTGGCGGCGGCGATTGCGCCAGGCCGCGAGTGCCTTCCCGGACATGCCCAGCGCGGTGATCGCGTAGATCGCGCGGAAGATGCGCAGGCGGCGCAGGATCGGCTTGGCGTCGAAGACGTCGCCGCTGAGCATCGAGACCACCGCGCGCTCGACGCCGAGGACGTCGCGGCGATTGGCGAACAGGTGCTTCATGGTCGGCGAGGTGAAGCGATAGATGAACCACTTGAATTCGTCGAGGCCGCGATCGAAGTAGCGCTGGAACCGGCGCTGCAGCGCCGCTTCGCGCGCCGGTTCGCGCAGGATGCGGTCGACCATCGCCGCGCAATCCTCGGCCGATTTCATCGCCAGGAACACGCCGGAGGAGAACATCGGGTCGACGAAGGCATAGGCGTCGCCGATCAGCGTCCAGTGGCGGCCGTGCATGCGCGTGGATTCGTAGGCGTAATTGCCGGTCACGTGGATCGGCGCGACGCGTTCGGCGCCTTTCATGCGCTCGTCGAGTTCGCGCACGCCCATCAGCGTCTGCATCAGGAATTCCTCCTGATCGACCTTGCGTTGCTTGAGGTAATCGGGGAAGCACACCGCGCCGACGCTGGTGACGCCATCGGACAGCGGGATCACCCAGATCCAGCCGTGCGCGTGGCGATAGATGCTGACGTTCCCGGCGTCGCGGCCTTCGCGCCGCTTCACGCCGCGGTAGTGGCTGAAGATCGCCGCCGAGGCGTGATGGGGATTCTTGCGCTTGAGCCCGAGCTTGCCGCCGAGGAACGTGTCGCGACCGCTGGCGTCGAGCAGATAGCGCGGCCGGAAGCATTGCCCGCCGGCATGCACGGTGATGGCGCCGTCGTCGGCGAGGTCGACGCGGTCGACCCTGGTGCGTTCGCGGGCATCGACGCCGGCGGCGATGGCGTTGTCCCACAGGATCTTGTCGAAATCGGCGCGCTTGACCTGGAAGGCGTGCCCGGACTGCGGGCGGTAGCTCTTGCGGAAATCGAAGACTTCGTAGCCGCCGTCGTCGTTGGGGAAATCGGCGCCGAGCTTGAGCGTGCTGCAGTCGCGCACGGCATCGTGGACGCCGAGGCGTTCGAGGATCGGCATGTTCTGCGGCAGCAGCGATTCGCCGATGTGGAAGCGCGGATGCGCGTCCTTCTCCAGCATGACGACGTTCCAGCCGTCGCGCGCCAGCAGCGTGGACGCGGTGCTGCCGGCGGGGCCGCCGCCAATCACCAGTACATCGCAGGTCCGGAGCGTGACGTTGGTCGTGTTGTCGGAGTCGGGGTGGCGCTCGGGCCGGATTTCGGAAGATTCCATACGCAAGGCATAATACCGTCTGCTGGCGACGTCCCGGAACAAGGGTCGTCGCAACACTGAATCCAATGGGTGGAATGCATGTCCGATCAAACCGCTGCTGAACGCGAACTCGCCGAACTGCTGGTCGAAAGCCTGAACCTGGAAGACGTCGATCCGGCCGGCATCGATCCCGAGGCGCCGCTGTTCAACACCGGGCTGGGCCTGGATTCCATCGACGCGCTGGAACTGTCGCTGGCGATCTCGAAGAAGTACGGCCTGCAGTTGCGCTCCGACAACGAGGACAACCGCAAGATCTTCGCTTCGTTGCGCGCGCTGTCGGATTACATCCAGCAGTCCTCCCAGCAAAGCCCCGCGGCCTGATCGCAGGCCATGGCGGCGCTGCTGCGGACCGCGGCGTTGCTGGCCTACTTCGTGTTCGCCCACCGCGCATTGCGCGTCGACAGCCCGCGGCTGGCGGCGCTGGCGTTGGGCCTGCTCGCCATCGTCGTCTGCATCCAGGGCCTGTTGAAACTGCGGCGACGCGCGTGGTTGCTGGCCTTGGCCTGGATCGCAGCGGCCTGGGTGCTGGCGGGATCGAAGGGCGCCGTGCCGTTGCTGTTGCTGATGCCGAGCCTGTTCCTGGCGCTGGCCTGCTCGTTGTTCGCGCGAACCCTGGTTCGCGGCCGGATACCGCTGGTGGTGCGGATGGTGGCGCTGATCGAGGCCTCCCCCGCAGAACAACTGCCGGTCGACATCCGCGCATATGCGACGAACGTGACCCGGCTGTGGGCGGGCCTGCTCGGCGGCCTGTCGTTGCTCAACCTGGTCCTTGCGCTGAACACGGTGCCGGGCGGCGTGCTGGAGCGCCTCCGCATCGCGCCGCCGTGGCCGCTGGACCCCGGGGTCGCCGCCACGGTCGATACCTGGGGCATCTACGTGCCGGTCGCGGCAACCATGGTCGGGGAATTCGTGTTCCGCCAGCTGCGCTTTCCCGGCCGCTACTCCGGGCCGCTGGATTACCTGCGCAAACTGGCGAAAGTCCCGCGCGAACAGTGGGCCGGGATCTTCCATTGAGGAATGCGACCGTCCGGGACGGTATCCTAGTGCGCCAAATTTGCTGATCCGACGGGGATGGACGGACAGTTCGTGAAAATGGAAACGGTCGAAACCGGGCACGGCGCGCTGCGCAGGCCATGGTGGCGCAAGGCCTGGAACTTGCTGCAGTTCGCGTTCACCCTGGTGTGGACGGCGGGCTGCATCCTGCTGGCCATCGCCGTGCTGAAGCTGACCGGCGATGTCCGACGCCCGCTGCGGATGGCGTCGAAGCTGTGGGCGCCGGGGCTGCTGGGGCCTGCGACCACCCGTTTCGACGTGCAGGGCGCGGAAACCATCGACTGGACGCGACCGCACCTGATCGTCTGCAACCACCAGTCGGTGATCGACATCTGCAGCCTGTTCATGGCGGTGCCGGTGCCGTTGCGTTTCCTCCTCAAGCAGGAGATGACGCGGATGCCCTTCGTCGGTTGGTACGCGAAATCGACCGGCATGCTGTTCATCGATCGCGACAACCCGCGCGCGGCGCCGGCGATGCTGAAGGCCGCGGCGGCGATGTTGTCGGAAGGCTGGCAGCTGTGCGTGTTCCCGGAAGGCACCCGCAGTCGCGATGGCGCCGTCGCCGAATTCAAGGCCGGTCCGTTCGAGTCGGCGATCCGCGCCGGCGTCGAGGTGTTGCCGGTGGCGCTCGATGGCGCGCGCCAGGTGCTGCCGAGCGATGGTTTCGCGGTGAATCCCGGTCCGATCAAATTGCGTTTCGGCACGCCGATCGCGACCGCGGGCGAAGGCGGCATCCGCGATCGCAATGCACTGGCGCAGGCCGCGCACGCCCAGGTGCTGGCGTTGCTCGAGAACGGCGGCCGCGTCGGATGAGGTTCCGCATCGCAGCCGATCATCCGGCCCTGCCCGGGCATTTCCCGGGAAAGGCAATCGTGCCGGGCGTGGTGATCCTCGACCATGTGCAGCAGGCGATCGAGCGCGAACAGGGTGCATTCGCCGCGCCGATCAGGCTGGCGCAGGTCAAGTTCGTGCAGCCGCTGTTGCCGGAACAGGACGCCGAGATCGCCATCGAGCCGGCGACGCGTGGCTGGAAGTTCCGCGTCCGGCGCGGTGATGCCTTGATCGCCAGCGGCGACATCGCATCGGCATGAGCGTCGTGTTCGCATGAAGCGCAGCCAGACCTGGACCGATCGCCCCGAAGGCGGCGGCATGTTCGCGCTGTGGCTGATCCTCACCATCGCGCGTCGCGGCGGCCGTCGTGTCGCCCGCCTGCTGCTGTTCCCGATCACCGCCTATTTCCTGGTCAAGCGCGGGCCGGAGCGGCGTTCGTCGCAGGACTACCTGCAGCGCGCGCTGGGGCGCCAGACCAACTGGTGGGATGGCGCGCGCCACGTCCATACGTTCGCCTCGACCATCCTCGACCGCGCCTTCCTGCTCGGCGGTCCGATCGATCGTTTCGACGTGCGCGTCGATGGCCTCGGCGAATTGCATGCGGCGCTGGACCAGAAGCGCGGCGTGCTGCTGTTCGGCTCGCACCACGGCAGCTTCGAGGTGTTGCGGGTGCTGGCGACGCGTCGCCCCGACTACACCATCAAGATCGTGCTCGACAAGAAGCAGAGCCCGGCGATGACGCAGCTGCTGGATGCGCTCAATCCGCAACTGGCCGCCAACATTATCGATGCTTCGCAGGATGGCCCGTCGATCGTGATGGACATCCAGCATGCATTGTCGGAAGGCGCGCTGGTGTCGCTGCTGGTGGACCGCGTGCGCCCCGGCGAGCCGTGGCTGCCGGCGCGGTTCCTCGGCGGCACTGCGCGGTTCCCGACTTCGCCATGGCTGATCGCGTCCGCGTTGAAGGTGCCGGTGGCGCTCGGATTCGGGCTGTATCGCGGCGGCAACCATTACGATCTGTCGTTCGAACTGTTCGGCGAGCAGGTCGACATCCCGCGCCAGGCGCGCGTCGAGGCGTTGTCCGCGCTCATCCAGCGTTACGCAACGCGGCTGGAACATTACGTGCATCAGGCCCCTTACAACTGGTTCAATTTCTATGACTTCTGGCATGACGATGAAGGCCACACGTTCGATGACGCCGCGGTCCAGCGCCGCACTGCTGCTGTTCGCGCTGGCGGCGACGCCGGCGATCGCGGGTAACGCCCCGGCGATCGACAGCGACTGGATCCTGTCGAAACTCGCGCACGCCGGCCCGACCAGCACCGCGTTCATCGAAGTGCGCAGCTCGCCGCTGCTGAAGAATCCGTTGCGGGTATCGGGCGAATACCGCCACCCCGACACCGGCACCCTCGTGCGCGAGGTGCGTGCGCCCTATCAGGAAACCACCACCATCCACGATGGCAAGGCCAGCATCCAGCGCGGCGGTTCGACGCGCACGTTCTCATTGTCGCGCGCGCCGCAACTGGCGACGCTGCAGACCAGTTTCGGCGCGTTGCTGCGCGGCGATCGCCAGCAATTGCAGTCGGCGTTCGCGCTCGACACCAGCGGTGTGCGCGAGAAGTGGAAGATGGTGCTGACGCCGAAGGACGCCGCATTGGCGAAACAGGTACGCGACATCACCCTGTTCGGGCGCGGTTCCGAATTGCGCTGCATCGAGACGCAGCTGGCCAAGGGCGGGGAAGTGCAGCGCACCCTGCTGGCATCGGCGGCCGCATCCGCCGGCAATGCGACGGGCGACGCCGCATTGCAGGCGATCTGCCACGGCGAAGCGGCGCACTGATAGATTCCACGGATGCCGTCCACGCGAACACTGTCCATCCGCCAGCGCATCGCGCTTGCACTTGCGTGGCTGGCGATGCTGGCCGTGCTGGGCTGGATGGTCGCGCGCCAGCTGCATCCCAGCGGCGACCTGCGCGAGTTCATGCCCAAGGGGCAGACGCCGATGCAGCGCCTGGTGCTGGACGAACTGGGCGAAGGCCCGGGTTCGCGCCTGTTGCTGGTGGCGATTTCCGGCAAACCGGACGAAGACCTCGCCGAGCTGAGCAAGGGGCTGACCGCGAAGCTCAAGGGCGATCCGCGCTACAGCCAGGTCGTGAACGGCAGCTTCGATCCTGCTGCGCTCGACCCAAAGCTGTTGCCGTATCGCTATCTGCTGTCGCCGACGCTGGATGCGCAGAAGTTCGACGCGCCCTTCCTCGCCGACCAGTTGCAGCAGCGCGTCGCCGATCTCGGCTCACCCGCGGCGGGAATGCTGGAACCGTTGCTGCCGCACGATCCCACGCTGGAAATGCTCAAGCTCGCCGAGCGCTGGACGCCGCCGAACATGCCGGCGGTGGTCGATGGCGTCTGGGTCGCCCCCGGTGATGGCGCCTTGCTGCTGGTGCAAACGCGGGCGCCGGGCTTCGATCCCGCCGCGCAGGAACAGGCGATCGCCGGCATCGAAAGCGCATTGCAGGCATTGCCCGGCGGCAAGGACGCAAAGCTGACGCTGAGCGGTCCCGGCTATTTCAGCGTGATCATGAGCAAACAGACACAATCGCAGGCCGATCGCATCGGCTTCGTGTCGTCGATCGGTTTCATCCTGCTGCTGTTGCTGGCCTATCGCAGCGTGGGTTCGTTGTTGCTGGCCGGCTTGCCGGTGGTCAGCGGCGCACTCGCAGGCATCGTCGCGCTGACGCTGTGGTTCCCGCAGGTGCACGGCATCACCCTGGCGTTCGGTTTCACCCTGCTCGGCGTTGCCCAGGAATATCCGATCCGCGTGCTGAGCCATCGTCGCGCCGGCGAGGATGCGCTCGCCAGCGTGCGTGGCTTGTGGCCGCTGTTGCTCACCGCGATTGCATCGGCCTGCATCGCCTATCTGGCGTTCTATGCCTCGGGCGTCGGCGGCCTGCAGCAGCTCGCGGTGTTCACCATCACCGGCCTGCTGGTCGCCGGCTTCAGCACCCGCTACCTGCTGCCGTGGTTGCTGCCGGCGCGCGTGCGCGATGTCGAATCGATGCCGTGGCTGGTGCGCGCGCGCCATCTCGCCGACACCCTGCCGCGTCCGCGCTGGCTTCCATGGCTGGTCGCGATCGCGACCGCTGCGATGATCGCGCTGGCGCCCGGGAAATTCTGGCAGAACGATCTATCGGCGCTGACGCCGTTGCCGCACGACCTGTTGCAACGCGATGCACATCTGCGCGCGGCCCTCGGTGCGCCGGACGTGCGTTACCTGCTGGTGTTGCAGGCGGCCGACAGCGATGGTGTGCTGAAGCTCTCCGAACGCCTGGAGCCGCAAGTCGAGGCATTGCAGCAGGCGCATGCGCTGGATGGTGCCGAGCTGCCGTCGCGCTACCTGCCGAGCATGGAAACGCAACGCATACGCCAGCAGAAATTGCCGGATCGCGCCACGTTGCAAGCGGCGTTGGCGCAGGCCCAGCGCGACCTGCCGTTCAAGCCCGACAGCTTCGCGCCCTTCGTCGACGACGTCGAAACCGCGCGCGCATTGCCCTTGCTTGATGCAAAGCGCTTCGCCGGCAATCCGCTGGGCGAGCGCCTTGGCGCCATGCTGCGCCAGCGCGACGGCAAGGTGCTGGGGCTGGTCACGCTCAATGGCGTCCACGATCCCGCCGCCGTGCAGCGCCTTGCCGCCAACAGCGGAGGTACGGTGCAACTGCTCGACCTCAAGGATTCCGCCGAAAGCCTGCTGGTCGGCTATCGCACGCGCATCCTACAGGCCCTGCTGGTGGCGACATTGCTGTTGATCGCGACGATCACCTTCGCCTTGCGCAGCCCGCGTCGCGCCTGGCACGTTCTGGCGCCGATGACGCTGGCGACCTTCCTGGTGCTGGCGGTGGAACGTGCTGCCGGCATCGAGATCTCGTTGTTCCACCTGGTCGCGCTGATCCTCGCCGCCGGCCTCGGCCTGCATTACGCCCTGTTCTTCGAGCGCGAAACCGGCGATCCCGCCGAACAGCGCCGCACCCTGCACGCCACCATCGTCTGCGTGTTGTCGGCACTGCTGGTGTTCGGGATGCTGGCGCTGAGCAGCATCCCGGTGTTGCGCGCGATCGGGCTGACGGTCGCGCTCGGCGTGCTGTTCCACTTCTGCCTGTCGATCCTCATGGCGCCGCACGTGGCTCCGCATGAACGTTGAATCATTGATTCCGCACAAGGGCGCGATGTGCCTGTGGCGCCGCGTGCTCGATCACGATGATCGCCAGGTGCGCGTCGCGACAGACAGCCATCGCATGGCGGACAACCCCTTGCGCTCCGGCGATGGGCTCAAGGCGATCCATCTGTGCGAATACGGCGCGCAGGCGATGGCAGTCCATGGCGGGCTGCTCGGTCGCGCCCGCGGTGGAGCGGTGAAGGCCGGGGTGCTGGTCGCGTTGCGCGGCGTGCAATTGCATGTCGCGCGCATCGACGATCTTGCCGGCGAACTGGTCGGCGAAGCCG
Organism: Lysobacter sp.; assembly: GCA_030151365.1. Lineage (GTDB taxonomy): Bacteria > Pseudomonadota > Gammaproteobacteria > Xanthomonadales > Xanthomonadaceae > Solilutibacter. The sequence goes on from JASLDW010000003.1 coordinate 28,902, forward strand.
AATTGCTGATGGACAGCGAGACCAGCCAGCAGTACGGATTCCGTATCCTCCATGGTGGCGAAGTGATCGCCGAAGGACGCGCCGCGGTGATGCTGGGAGAAGCCGGATGAACGACAGGACGATGAAGCGCGCGCTGGTGACCGGCGGCAGCGGCGACATCGGCGGTGCGATCTGTCGCGCGTTGGTGGCACAGGGGCTGCATGTGGTCGTGCATGCCAACAGCGGCTTGGCCAAGGCGCGGGCGCTGGTCGATGGAATCATCGCCGCGGGCGGCAGCGCCGAAGCGATCGCGTTCGATGTCGGCGATGAAACCGCGAGTCGTGCCGCGATCGAAGGATTGCTTGCGAACGGCCCGGTCCAGGTCGTCGTCAACAATGCCGGCATCCACGACGACGCACCCATGGCGGGCATGTCGCCGGCGCAATGGTCGCGCGTGATCGATGTTTCGCTCAACGGGTTCTTCCACGTCACCCAGCCATTGCTGTTGCCGATGGCGCGCACGCGCTGGGGACGGGTCGTCTGCATCTCGTCGGTGGCCGGCGTGCTCGGCAATCGCGGGCAGGCCAACTACGCCGCGGCGAAAGCCGGCCTGCATGGCGCGGTGAAGTCGCTGGCGCGCGAAATGGCCGGTCGCGGCATCACCGCAAATGCGGTTGCGCCGGGCGTGATCGCCGGGCGCATGACGGACGAACTGTTCCCGGCGGACCAGCTCAAGGCGATGGTGCCGGCGGGTCGCGCCGGCAAGCCGGAAGAAGTCGCGGCGCTGGTCGCGTTCCTGTGCAGCGATGCCGCCGGCTACATCAATGGCCAGGTGATCGGCGTCAATGGCGGGATGGGGTAAGTTTCGACAATTCGACAGAGGGAGAGGGGCGCATGAAAATCAAGATCACGAAGACTTTGTTCCTGGTGGCCGCGTGCATGCTCGGCAACGCCGCATCGGCGGCTGATGCGATCCAGGTGCCGAAAGTGGTGCCGTATGCGGAAGACAATGACATCTCCGACGCCATCAAGACGGAGTGCAGGATGGGCGAAGTGCTGGCGAACAGCATCAAGCAGCATTCCGGCGACGCCGTGGCGCTGGTCGATGGCAAGCCGGGCACGGAGCATGGCCGCGTGCTCGATATCGTCATCGTCGATGCCGTTTCCGGAGGCAATGCATTCATCGGCCACCAGAAGTCGACCAAGATCCGCGGCAGCCTCTACGACGACGGGAAAAAGGTGGCGAGTTTCAAGGCGCGCCGCAACTCGATGGGCGGGGCCTTCGCGGGATTCAAGGGGTCCTGTTCGGTGCTCGGTCGCACCGTGGAAGCGTTGGGCGAGGACGTCAGCGCTTGGCTGAAGGCGCCGAAGGATGGCGTCGCGCTGGGCGATTGAGTTCGCTAGAGCGCTGGTTTCACCCACGGCGCCTGCAGCAATGGCTCGCCAGGCGCCACGTCCACCAGCAATGCGGCGAGCCCGGCATCGTCGATGGCGGGATGGTCCGTGCGCGCCTCGGCCAGCAATTGCAGTGCCAGCCGTTCCATCAGTGCGACGTTGGCGGCGATGCGATTGCGGAATGTCGCATCGTCTTCATCGTGGATGGTCAACGCGCGGTTGAGTTCGTGGAACCACGGGATCAGGTACTGGTCGAGCAGGCGGTCGTCCTGCGGCGGCGATGGCCTGCCATTGCATTCACCCCAGGTGCGCAGTAACGACTGCATCGCGGCGTTGAGGCCGGTCGCGCGATCGAGCGCCGGCCGCAGCTTGCCGAGCATGGCGATGTCGGCGATGCGTCCGCTGGTGAACAGCGGCGCCAGCAACGACCAGTAGTAGGTGTAGTCCCAGATCACCTTGAGCGGCATCACCCGCGCGTCGCCGAACAGTGCGTACTGGTCGCGATAGAGCGTCATGGTGTTGGCGAAGAAGGAGTCGATCAGTTGCTGGTAGATGCCGGCGTATGGCGCGAACGGCTGGCCGGCGCGGTCGCGGCGGATCAGGTCGCAGATGTAGGTGTTGCCGATGGCGATGAAATCGCTGCCCGGCGAATAGAACGGATCGAGGAACAGTCCCGCCTCGCCGGTGATCGCCCAGCGATCGCCCGAGAACACCTGTTTGCAGCCGTGGGAGAAATGGCGCAGGAAGCGGAAATCCAGCACGGCGTGGTGCGGGTCGTCCAGCAGGCTCGCCAGCGCGGGCTGGCGCTCGCGCAGCCACGCCATCGCCAGCGCATGGGTCTTGATGCCGTCGAGCGGGTGCAGTCCGCCGTCGGCGACGATGCCGACCGAATGCGTGCCGGAGGCGAGCGGGATCATCCACGCCCAATACCCGCGGCCACAGAGGTGGTTGGTGGAACGCCAGCGGTCCGGCGGCGTGCAGCGCTGCAGCCAGTCGTTGTCGCGCGACCACAGGTTGGGATCGACGATGCCGTCGACGCGCCACCATGCGGCATTGACGTCGTGCGGGTTGTCTTCGGCGAGTCCGAATTTGCGCTTGAGCAGGCTGGCGCGTCCGGCGGCGTCGACCAGCCAGCGGGTTTCCAGTCGGGTGGCCACGCCTTCGCGTTCGAACTCGACGGCGTGCAGGTCATCGTCTGCGACGGCGGGATCGACGTGCCTGACCGCCGCGCCATCAAGGAAGACCACGCCGAGTTCGCGCGCGCGTTCGCCGAGGAAATTCTCGAAGCGGCCGCGGTCGAGTTGCCATGAAGTCATCGGCAGCAGCTTGCTGACGCCGAGTTCGGTGCAACCATCGATGCCCTCGACGCCATCGGAGAAGAAGAAGCGGAAGCCGAACTTGCGGATCTGGTCGCCGTCGAGGTGCTCGCGCAGCCCGAGGACGTGTCCGAAATAGTGCGCGGCGATTTCCACCGTCGATTCGCCGACCTTGAACGCGGCCTCGCGTACCGGATGCTGTTGGCGCTCGACCACCACGACATGCAGCGCCGGGTCCATGCGCCTGAGCTGGATCGACAGGGTCAGGCCGGCGAGGCCGCCGCCGAGGATGACGACGTCGACTTTGCTGTTCATGCGTCCTGGTCGATCACCGGGGGATGGGCGCGGGTGGTGCGGTATTCGCGCACCACGTCGCCGCGCGCCACGATGAAGCGCACCGTGTGCGAGGTGATGTTGTAGAGATCGCGGAAGAGGCGGAAGTGGCTCTTGCGGAATTCCTGTTCGGCGCTGGCGTAGCGCGCCTCCACCGGCACCGCGACCACGCGCGCGCCGGCCTGGCGGGCCGCCGACATCAGCATCTGCGCTTCGAACACGAAGCCTTCGCCGGGCACGTCGGGCAGGGTAAATACCGCGCGCGGATACAGGCGCTGGCCGCTCTGGGTATCGACCACGCGATAGCCGCAGCCCCAGCTGATGCCCCAGTCGCCGAAGTCGTTGCCGATGCGGCGATACCACGGCTGCGACGCGCGCTTCTTCAGGCGCGCGCCGACCACCAACGCGCCGGGATGGCGATTGGCGGCGGCGACCAGGCGCGGCAGGTCGGAGGCCTTGTGCTGGCCGTCGCCGTCCATGGTCGCCACCGCCTGCATGCCCATCCGCGCGGCCTCGGCGAAACCATCGCGCAGGGACTGGCCCTTGCCCATGCGCTGCTCGTGGCGCAACAGGGTGACGGGGAGATCGCGCACGCAATCGGAAGTCCCGTCGTCGGAACCATCGTCGACCACGATCACGTGATCGATGAATTGCAGCGCCTCGCTCACCACTTCACGGATGCGCAGGCGCTCGTTGAGCGCGGGAATGACCACGGCGACGTTGCCGCGATGGAGTTGCACGGGTTCAGCCATGGCGGATTTCCAGGCGCAGCGCGCGTCCGGCGCCGGCGTCGAGTTGTACCTGGCCATCCTTGCCGGTCGCGAGCAGGTCGAACAGCGGCAGCATGTTCGCCATGCGGTTCCCGGAAGCGTGGCGTGCGAGCGCGCCGTCGTTGGAGTCGGCGTCGCCATCCACCAGTGTCGCGGCGAGTTGTGGCCCATTGCCGCCTGCGGGTGCAAGAACGAGTGCGCCACCCAACAATCCGGTCCCGGTCGAGACCGAAGACAGCGGGCCGGTCGCGCCGGTGTCGTAGGCGGCGAGCAGGATCGCGGGCTCGCCGCAGGCGAGGTTCACCAACGCCTCCAGCAAGCCTTGTGCAAACGTGCATGCGAAGGCGCTCAGCGCGGTCGACGGGGCCATGCAGCCTTGGCCGATGGTCCAGTAACCGGCGGCGGCGTTGTGCACCGAGTTGTGGAACTTCGTCGGCGACAGCGCGTCCGGGGCATCGCGCAGGATCGCGCAAATGTAATCGGTGATCGGCAGGTCGCCGTCGGTGCTGGCGAAGATCGATGCCAGCGCTTGCGGATGGCGACCGGCATCGCCGCACGCGGCCTGCGCGACTTCCAGCGCGACCGCGACCGATTCCGGCGCGCGCCGGCGTTCATTGGCGGGCAGCAGTTGCGGTGACGGTTTCGACGGCGCGTCGGCGGGCAATTCGCCGGTGGCGATGAAGTGGCGGGCGGCGTTCCAGTCCGGGATTCCGCGCGTCCAGAAGCCGATGCCTTCGATCGTGGCGTTCAAGGTGCTCATGCGCGACCGAACACCAGCGAGCAGTTGTTGCCGCCGAACCCGAACGAATTGTTCATCGCGTGGCGGATCGGGCGTGTCTCGGCGGCAAAGCGGATCTGCGGGCCGCAGCCGGGATCGGGCGAGTCGCTGTTGAGGGTGGCGGGCAGGATGCCGTCTTCCAGCGCGATCAACGCGAACACCGATTCGACGATGCCGGCGGCGCCCAGCGTGTGGCCGGTGAATCCCTTGGTGCTCGCCGCATGCAACGAGTCGGGGAACAGCGCGGAGATCGCGATCATCTCGACGCGGTCGTTCGCCGGCGTCGCGGTGCCGTGCAGGTTGAGGTGGTCGATGTCCGCCGCTTCGAGTCCGGCGCGCGCGAGGGCACCGCGCATCGCCAATTGCGCACCCAGGCCTTCCGGGTGCGGCGTCGACATGTGGTGGGCGTCGCTGGATTCGCCGTAGCCGAGCAGTTGCAATCCGGGTTCCTCGCCATCGCTGCGTTCCAGCACCGCGAAGCCGCCGGCTTCGCCCAGCGAAATGCCGTCGCGCTGCGCATCGAAGGGGCGGCAAGGCTGCGCCGACACCAGTCCCAGCGAGTTGAAGCCGAAGAGCACGCTGCCGCACAGGGTATCGACGCCGCCGACCAGCGCGGCATCGACCACGCCGGCCTGGATCAGGCGCGCCGCCTGGGCGAAGACCTTGGCGCTGGACGAACACGCGGTCGCCACCGTGATGCAGGGGCCGCGCAGGCCGGTGGCGTGCTGGAGGAAATCGCCGAGCGAATGCGGGGTATGGATGATCGGGCGGGCGAGGTCGGGCGGGAACGCACCGTCGACCAGGCGTTCGTATGCCTCCTCGCTGGCACCGATGCTGGATGTCGAAGTGCCGACCACCAGCGCGACGCGTTCGGCGCCATGTTTTGCGACCGCCACGCGCAATGCGTCCACCACGCCGTCCTGTTGCAGTGCAATCCAGGCGAGGCGGTTGTTGCGGCATTCCCAGCCGGCCAGCGCCGCGGGCAGGGCATCATCCTCGACGCCGGCGACCCGGCCGATCCAGCAGGACAGCGGGGCGTGGCTGAAATCGTTCCTGCGGAGGCCGCTGCGTCCCGCGCGGAGGGCATCGGCCTGCGCCTGCCGTCCTCGACCGAGGGCGGTGGTGGCGGTATGGGCGCGGATCGCCACCGGAGGCATGCGCTGGACGGTTCGGGAATCGGTCACGAAGGATCGGGCTGGGAATGACCGGAAATTATAGACCGGGCATTCCGTGAAGCCGCCTTGAACCGGCCATGTTGCAGTGCGGGCCGACTGGCGTCACGGTTCCGCGCACTGCCGGTCCGGTGGCGCGAGGGCGGCGGTAAGATCGTGTCGCCTCCGGGGGGAGGCAATCAATCATGACTTTGGGGAAAAACAAACATGAAGTTCATGCGCCACCCGTTGACCGCTGGCATCGTGCTTTTCTGCGCGTCGCAATTCTGCAATGCCCAGACTGCCGCCATTTCCGGCCAACAGTCTTCGAAGGAAGGGATCTGTCTTTTCACGGGGGTTCCCCCGGCTGAATTCACCTATACCGAAGTGAAGGATCTCGATTACGGAAAGGGCAGCTACGGAAGCGTCAACGACATCCTTCCGGAGCTCGTGAAGGATGCCAAGGCGGCCGGTGCCGATGCCGTCATCCACTACAACGGCGCGCAGCATTTCGGGTTCTGGCCTTGGCGGCTTGTCCGGCCCGTCGCGACAGGCACCGCGATCAAGTGGACGCCGGCCCGCGACGTCGACTGCGCGAGCGCGGGAGGTCACTACACGACGGGCACGCTGGCAGAAGCACCTCCGCCGCCGCCGGAGAAATGAAACCGAAGCGGGCCCGGGCCCGCTTTTTCATGGGCAATCCGCCACGGGATAGGTCATAAGTCATGTGTCGGCGTGGCGCGGCGGCGGGTAGCATCGAAGGGTTACCTCCCGTCCCGGAACCCCGATGCGTGCCCACACCCGCCTGGCCCTGCTGGCCGTCTGCCTGGTCGCCCCGATGACCCAAGCGCAAACCTCCGCGCAGCTCACCGCTGCCGACTACGACCGTGCCGTGAAAACCCTTGGCGATCGCACCGGTCCGCTGGTGGACGGCATGGTGAGCGTCGTCGGCTGGCTCGATGACGGCAGCGTGGTGTATCGCGAAACCGCCGGCGGCAAGACCCGTTTCCTGCGCCTGGATCCGGCGACCGGCAAGTCTTCGGCGGCCTTCAATGCGCAGGCGCTGGCCGATGCCATGAACCAGGCGCGCGCCGGCAAGGGAGCGCCGGTCAAGGTGGACATGCTGCCGGTCTCGGCGATCAAGCGCGACGGCGCGGTCATGGTGGTGGACGTGCGTGGTGGCAGTTATCGCTGCAATGACACGGGCTGCACCCCGGTGGCCGCGGTGAAATCGGGCGACGAGCCCGGTGTCGCATCGCCGGATGGCAAGCACGAGGCCTTCGTCCGCGACTGGAACCTGTGGTTGCGAGATACCGCCACCGGCAAGGAAACCCGGCTGACCACCGACGGCAAGGCCGATTACGGCTACGCCACCGACAACGCCGGCTGGAAGCACACCGATGAAGCGGTCGTGGTGTGGTCGCCGGATTCCAAGAAGATCGCCACCTTCCAGCAGGACCAGCGCAAGACGCGGACGATGACCCTGGTCGATACCGGCGTCGGCTCGCCCAAGGTGCAGCAGTGGAAGTATCCGTTCGCCGGCGACAAGGACGTGACGATGATCGAGCGCGTCGTCATCGATGTCGGCGGCGCCGCGCCGAAGACGGTGCGCCTGCAGATGCCGGCGGACCAGCATCGCTCCACCTGCGCCGACGACGTGGTCTGCGACGGCGGCTGGGAAGACGTGCAATGGGCGAAGGACGGCAAGACCCTGGCCTTCGTCAGCACCGATCGCGGCCACAAGTCCGCGACCCTGCGCGTGGCCGATGCCGCCAGCGGCAAGGTCCGCGACGTCTACACCGAAACCGTCGCCACCCAGTACCAGAGCGCGCCGGCGCTGGCGTCGGTCAACTGGCGTTACCTGCCCGAGAGCAACGAGTTCATCTGGTTCAGCCAGAAATCCGACTGGGGCCATCTCTACCTGCATGACCTCGCCACCGGCAAGCTCAAGCACCAGATCACCAGCGGTAGCTGGAACGTCACCCAGATCGGCCACATCGATGCCGCCTCGCGCACGTTGTGGATCCGCGGCGTCGGTCGCGAAGCCGGCAACGATCCCTACTTCGTCCACTATTACAAGGTCGGCATGGATGGCGGCGACGTCACCTTGCTGACACCGGAAAACGCCAATCACACGATCACGCCATCCGCCGACGACAAGTATTTCGTCGACGTGTACTCGACCATTTCCACCGCGCCGGTCGCCGTGCTGCGCGATGGCAACGGCAAGCAGGTGAGCGAACTCGCGCGCGCCGACCTGACCCGCCTGAAGGCCGCGGGCTGGGTGGCGCCGGAGTCGTTCACGGTGAAGGGGCGCGACGGCAAGACCGATCTCTACGGCCAGATGTTCAAGCCGTCGAATTTCGATCCGAACAAGAAGTACCCGATCGTCACCTACATCTATCCGGGCCCGCAGGTCGGTTCGGTCCGTTCGCGCAGCTTCTCGCCCGCGCACGGCGACAACCAGGCCCTGGCCGAGCTCGGCTTCATCGTCATCGCGGTCGATGGCATGGGCACCCCGCTGCGCAGCAAGACGTTCCAGGACGCCTATTACGGCAACATGGCCGACAACACGCTGCCCGACCAGGTCGGCGCGTTGAAGCAGCTCGCGGCGAAGTATCCGTGGATCGATGCCACCCGCGCCGGCATGTGGGGCCACTCCGGTGGCGGCAATGCCACCGCGGGCGCGATGTTCCACTATCCGGACGTGTACAAGGCCGGTTGGGCCGAAAGCGGCAACCACGACAACCTGACCTATGAAGACGACTGGGCAGAGCGCTATCACGGCCTGCTCGAGAAGAAGGCCGACGGCACCACCAACTACACCGGGCAGGACAACGCCGCGTATGCGAAGAACCTCAAGGGCAAGCTGATGCTGGTCCACGGCCTGATGGACGACAACGTGCCGCCGCAGTCGACGCTGCAGGTGGTCGATGCGCTGGTGAAGGCGAACAAGGACTTCGACCTGCTGCTGCTGCCGCACGCGCGCCACGGCTATGGCATCGACACCTACTACGTGATGCGTCGCCGCTGGGATTTCTTCGTGAAGAACCTGCTGGGCTCGGAACCGCCGAAGGACTATCTGGTCGCGCCGGCGAAGTAAGCACAACAGCATCGCACGCGCCGGAGCTGGCCTCCCGCCAAGCCAGCGCGTGCGAACTGTTCGTCACCGTTGCCCGAACAAGATCTTCTTCTCTTCGTCGCTCATCGGCTTGCCCGCATCCGGATTGACCTGCTTGCTCAAGGCGTACGCACGCTGCGTCGCCGGACGCGCGGCGATCGACGCATGCCAGCGCTGCAGGTCCGGGAACGCCGACAGATCGAGCGGCGCCTTGGTGTAGGGATTGATCCACGGATAGCAGGCCATGTCGGCGATGGTGTAGTCGTCGCCGGTGATGAAGGCGCGCCCGTGCAACTGCCTGTCGAGCACGCCCAGCAAGCGCAGGACTTCGTTGCGGTAGCGATCGCGGGCGTAGTCGATCGCTTCCGGCGCATAGACGTGGAAATGGCCGTACTGGCCGGTCATCGGGCCGAGGCCGGCCATCTGCCACATCAGCCATTCGTTGACGTGGACCTTGCCGCGCGTGTCGTTGGCGAAGAAGCGCCCGCTCTTGTTGGCGAGATAGACCAGGATCGCGCCCGATTCGAAGACGCTGATCGGAGCACCGCCGTCCGCCGGTGCGTGATCGACGATCGCCGGCATCTTGTTGTTGGGGGAGATGCGCAGGTAGTCGGGCTCGAACTGCGCGCCCTTGCCGATGTCGACCGGGATGACGCGGTATTCGAGGCCGGCCTCCTCGAGGAACAGGGTGATCTTGTGCCCGTTGGGCGTGGGCCAGTAGTGCAGGTCGATCATGCTCGGAGACTCCGGTGGATGATGCAGTCTAGCCCTGCAGTGTGACGATCATGGTGGAAGGAATCATTGTTGTCGGGTTACCCTCATCCATACACCCGCACGCATCCGTCCGATGAGCGACAAGCTTCCTGCCGCCGATCCGCTGAACCCATTGCCGCGCCTGATTTTCGCATCGCGCTGGTTGCAGTTGCCGCTCTACCTTGGCCTGATCGTGGCGCAGGCGGTCTACGTGTTCCTGTTCATGAAGGAGCTGTGGCACCTGATCGCGCACGCCGCCGAGTGGACCGAGCAGCAGATCATGTTGATGGTGCTGGGGCTGATCGACGTGGTGATGATCTCCAATCTGCTGGTGATGGTGATCGTCGGCGGCTACGAAACCTTCGTGTCGCGGCTGGGGCTGGAAGGGCATCCCGACCAGCCGGAATGGCTGAGCCATGTCAACGCCAGCGTCCTCAAGGTGAAGCTGGCGATGGCGATCATCGGCATTTCCTCGATCCACCTGCTCAAGACCTTCATCGCGGTGGGCTCGCTGGGCACGGAGGCTTCCGGCTATACCGTGCAGGGCGTGATGTGGCAGACCATCATCCATTGCGTGTTCATCCTCTCGGCGATCGGCATCGCCTGGACCGACCGGGTGATGAGCGGAACCCCGGGCAAGCGCGCGCACTGAGGCGCACATTGCCGCGTAAAATGCGGCCATGGATGTTTCCCATTTGCTCGACGGGCTGAACCCGGCCCAGCGCGAGGCCGTGACTGCGCCGCCCGGACACTATCTGGTGTTGGCGGGTGCCGGTTCCGGCAAGACCCGCGTGCTGACCCACCGCATCGCGTGGTTGAACGAAGTGCATGGCGTCCCCGCGCACGGCATTTTCGCGGTCACCTTCACCAACAAGGCGGCGGGCGAGATGCGCGCACGCGCCGAGGCGCAGTTGCGCAATGGCGCGCGCGGGATGTGGATCGGCACCTTCCATGGGCTCGCGCATCGCCTGTTGCGCCTGCACTGGCAGGACGCGAAATTGCCGGAAGGCTTCCAGATCCTCGACAGCGACGACCAGCTGCGGCTGGTCAAGCGCGTGGTGCAGCAATTGGAGCTGGATGAAGCGCGCTTCCCGCCCAAGCAGATCGCGTGGTGGATCAACGCGCAGAAGGACGAGGGCCGGCGACCGCAGCACATCCAGCCCGATCGCGACGAATGGTCGCAGGTGATGCAGAAGAGCTATGCGCTCTACCAGGAGCGCTGCGACAACGCCGGACTGGTCGATTTCGCCGAGATCCTCCTGCGCGCGCATGAGTTGTTGCGCGACAACCCGGCGCTGTTGGCGCATTACCGCCAACGTTTCCGCGAATTGCTGATCGACGAATTCCAGGACACCAACGCCATCCAGTACGGTTTCGTGCGCCTGCTCGCCGGGGAGACCGGCCACGTCTTCGTGGTCGGCGACGACGACCAGGCGATATACGGCTGGCGCGGTGCCAAGGTCGAGAACGTCCAGCGTTTCCTCCAGGATTTCGCCGGCGCGCAGACCATCCGCCTGGAACAGAACTACCGTTCGACCGCCAATATCCTCAGCGCCGCCAACGCGGTGATCGCCCACAACCCGGAGCGCCTCGGCAAACAGTTGTGGACCGACAGCGGCGACGGCGAGCTGGTCGACCTCTACGCCGCCTACAACGAGATCGACGAGGCGCGCTACGTCATCGAACGCATCCGCGCCTGGGTGCGCGAGGGCGGCAGCTATGGCGACTGCGCGATCCTCTATCGCAGCAACGCGCAATCGCGCGCCTTCGAAGAAGCCTTGCTGGCGGAGCAGTTGCCGTATCGCGTCTACGGCGGCATGCGCTTCTTCGAACGCGCCGAAATCAAGGACAGCCTGGCCTATCTGCGCCTGGTCGCTTCGCGCGCGGATGACGCCGCCTTCGAGCGCGCGGTCAACACGCCGGCGCGCGGCATCGGCGAGCGCACGCTGGATGAAGTGCGGCGGATGGCGCGTGGTGCCGGCATGACGTTGTGGGACGCGTCGCGCGAACTGGTCCACGCCGGTGATTTGACGGCGCGTGCGCGCAATGCGCTGGCGGCGTTCCTGCAACTCGTCGACCAGTTGCAGGACGAGTCGGCCGAACTGCCGTTGCAGGACAAGATCGACCACATGCTGGCGCACAGCGGCTTGCGTGCGTATTACGAGAAGGAATCGCGCGGCAGCCTCGACTCGCGCACCGACAACCTCGACGAGCTGGTCAGCGTGGCCTCGCGCTTCGTGCGCGGCGACGACGAGGAGACGGCGCAGTTGAGCGAACTGGTCGCTTTCCTCGCCTATGCAGCGCTGGAAGCGGGTGAGGGCCAGGCGCAGGCCGGCGACGATGGCGTGCAGCTGATGACGCTGCACAGCGCCAAGGGCCTGGAATTCCCGCTGGTCTTCCTTGCCGGCATGGAAGAAGGGCTGTTCCCCAACGCGCGTTCGTCGGAGGAAAGCGGGCGACTGGAGGAAGAACGCCGCCTCGCCTACGTCGGCATCACCCGCGCGCGCCAGCACCTGGTATTGACCTATGCGGAAGCGCGCCGCCTGCACGGCCAGGACATGTACGGCATCCCTTCGCGTTTCCTGCGCGAGATCCCGTCGTCGCTGGTCAACGAGGTTCGACCCAAGGTCAAGGTGTCGCGTGCCTACACCTCGGCGCCGCGCCGCGATTTCGGCCACGCCCCGATCCAGGCGCCGGGCATCGCGCTGGGCGCGCAGGTCCGCCATCCGACCTTCGGCAGCGGCACCGTCACCGACATCGAGGGCAATGGCGCGCATGCGCGGGTCCAGGTGAATTTCGACGACGCCGGCAGCAAGTGGCTGGTCCTGGCGTTCGCGAATCTGTCGCCGATGTAGCGATGCGCGGCGCGGACTAGAATGCGTCCATGAGCAAACGCCTGGTCCTGATCGACGGTTCGTCCTATCTCTTCCGCGCCTTCCACGCGCTGCCGCCGCTGAGCAATGCCCAGGGCGAGCCGACCGGCGCGCTGTTCGGCGTGGTCAACATGCTGCGCGCCCATCTCAAGGACAAGCCCGACTACATCGCCTTCGTGATGGACGCGTCGGGGCCGACCTTCCGCGACGAACTCGATCCGCAGTACAAGGCGCATCGCCCGCCGATGCCCGACGACCTGCGCGCGCAGATCGAGCCGCTGATGGCGATCGTGCAGGCGCTGGGCCTGCCGATCCTCCGCGAGTCCGGCGTCGAGGCCGACGACGTGATCGGCACGCTGGCGTTGCAGGCCGCGGCGGAAGGCATCGAAGTCGTCGTCTCCACCGGCGACAAGGACATGGCCCAGCTGGTGCGCGCCGGTGTCAGCCTTGTGAATACCATGAGCGGCAGCAAGCTCGATTCCGACGATGCGGTCTTCGCCAAGTTCGGCGTCAAGCCGGCGCAGATCATCGATTACCTCGCGCTGGTCGGCGATGCCGTCGACAACATCCCCGGTGTCCCCAAGTGCGGGCCCAAGACCGCGGCGAAATGGCTGGCGGAACACGGCTCGCTCGATGGCGTGATCGCCAATGCCGACAAGATCGGCGGCAAGATCGGTGAATCGTTGCGTGCCACGCTGGCGCGCCTGCCGCTCAACTACCAGCTCGCCACCATCCGCACCGACGTGCCGCTGAAAGAGGCCTACGGCGACCTCGCGATGCGCGAACGCGACGTCGAAGCGCTGCGCGTACTGTATGGGCGTTACGGCTTCAACCAGGCATTGAAGGAACTCGATGGCATCGTCGTTGCCGAGGTCGGCGCCACGCTTCCGAAGGCGCCGAGCGGGTTGCGCGGCTTCGTCGCCACGCCGATCGCGAGCGGCGACATCGATCCGCAGCTGTCGCGTCCCGGCGAATACCAATGCGTGACCGACGCCAAGCAGTTGCAGGCCTGGGTCGATGCGTTGAAGGGCTCGCCGATGTTCGCCTTCGACACCGAAACCGATGGCCTCGACTCGATGCAGGCGCGCATGGTCGGCATCTCGCTGAGCACGCAAGCGGGCAAGGCCTGCTACATCCCGCTCGGCCATGATGCCGCCGATGCCGTGCAGTTGCCGCTGGAAACGGTGGTTGCTGCATTGAAGCCCGCATTCTCCGATCCGGCCAAGCTCAAGATCGCGCAGAACGGCAAGTTCGACCTCCACATCCTCCATCGCCACGGTCTCGACGTCGCGCCGCCGCTGGGCGACACCCTGCTGGAAAGTTTCGTGCTCGATTCCGGCCAGCGCCACGACATGGATACCCAGGCCAAGCGCCTGCTCGGCATGGACACCATCCACTACGAGGACGTGGCGGGGAAGGGCGCGAAGCAGATCCTCTTCAGCCAGGTCGCGCTGGACGTCGCGACCGACTACGCCGCCGAGGACGCCGACGTCACCCTGCGCCTGCACGAGGTCCTGTTGCCGAAACTCGCGGCCGAGCCGAAACTCGAAAGCGTCTATCGCGACATCGAGCTGCCGTTGGTGCCGGTGCTGGCGCGGGTCGAGCGCAACGGCGTGCTGATCGATGCCGCCGAATTGCGCGCGCAATCGGCGGAACTGTCGCGGCGGATGCTGGAGGCGCAGCAGCGCGCCACCGAAATCGCCGGCCGCGCGATCAACCTCGATTCGCCCAAGCAGCTCGGCGCCCTGCTGTTCGACGAACTCAAGCTGCCGGCATTGGTGAAGACGCCGAGCGGCGCGCCCTCGACCAACGAGGAGGCGCTGGAAGCGATCGCCGACCAACACGAGTTGCCGCGCGTCATCCTCGATTACCGCGGGTTCGCCAAGCTGCGCAGCACCTATACCGAGAAGCTGCCGGAGATGATCAATCCGCGGACCGGGCGGGTGCATACCACCTATAACCAGGCCGGCGCCGCCACCGGGCGGCTGTCGTCCAACGATCCCAACCTGCAGAACATCCCGATCCGCACCGAGGAAGGCCGCCGCATCCGCCAAGCTTTCGTCGCGCCGCAAGGCCGCTGCATCGTCGCCTGCGACTATTCGCAGATCGAACTGCGGATCATGGCCCACCTGTCGGAGGATCCGGCATTGCTGCGCGCCTTCGCCTCGGGCGAGGACATCCACCGCGCCACCGCCGCCGAGGTCTTCGGCAAGCCCTTGAATGATGTCAGCAGCAACGAACGCCGCGCCGCCAAGGCGATCAACTTCGGCCTGATGTATGGCATGAGCGCGTTCGGATTGGCCAAACAGCTCGGTGTCGCCCGCGGCGAGGCCCAGGACTACATCGGGTTGTACTTCAGCCGGTATCCAGGCGTGCGCGACTACATGGATCGCACCCGCGCCCAGGCGCGCGACCAGGGCTATGTCGAGACCGTGTTCGGGCGCCGCCTCTATCTCCCCTATATCGACAGCCGCAACCCGGCGCAGCGGGCCGGCGCCGAGCGCGCGGCGATCAACGCGCCGATGCAGGGCACCGCCGCCGACATCATCAAGCGCGCGATGGTGGCGATCGATGCGTGGCTGCAGCCGCAGAAAGACAAGGCGCTGATGATCATGCAGGTGCACGACGAACTGGTGTTCGAGTGCGACGAGGGCTTCGCCGCCACCCTGCGCGAGGAGGCCGGCCGGCACATGGCGGCGGCCGTCGACCTGCGGGTGCCGCTGGTGGTCGACAGCGGCGTGGGCGCCAACTGGGAACAGGCCCACTGAGCGCGCATTTCGAAAGTGAACGCGCGTTGAAGTTGCGTTCTAAACACGTGCTGAACCCGTTCCCGATTTACGTTTTTTTTCGGTTTGATTTACGACTCCTAGACAAGTTTGGTGTTTAACTACACGTGACAGATGCAACGTCTGTCTTGGATAACTCCCTCCCCTGGAGTGATTCCTGCTCAGACACGTTCTCCCCAAACGTCGTCTGGAACCCGCCCCGCCGGCCCCCCTCCGGCGGGGTTTTTTATTTGCGGCGCTGGCAATGGCACACTCGGCGCAACCGACCGCCACGAGCCTCCGCATGAGCGACCTGTTCCACCTCTCCGCGCCCTGGTGGCATTTCCCGCTGCGCGCGCTGGTGATCTACCTGATGGTGATCGTGCTGGTGCGGGTGTCGGGCAAGCGCGCGGTGGGCCAGTTCACGCCGTTCGACCTGGTCCTGCTGATCCTGATCGGCAACGCCGTGCAGAACGGCCTGAATGGGGGAGACAACTCGATCACCGGGGCGTTCCTGCTGGCGACCTGCCTGATCGTCCTCAACTTCGTCGTGGCGTTCTTCACTTCGCGCAACGCCCGTTTCGAACACCTGGTCGAAGGCGTTCCGGTGGTGCTGGCGCGCAACGGCCAGGTGTTCGAGGAAGTCCTGCGCCGCGAGCTGGTCAGCCATGACGATTACATCGAGGCGCTGCGCCTGAACAATGTCGCCAATCCCGAAGATGTCGCCCTGGCCTTGCTGGAAACCAACGGCAGCATCAGCGTGATCCAGCGCCAGGATGGCGGCGATGCCCGCGCCGACTTCTATGCCGGGCAGTTGCCGCCGCGCTCCCATCGCCGTCGCCGGCGGCGTCCCGGTAGCCCGCAGGCCAACTGATCAGGCCAGTTCCTTCAGCCAATCGCGGGGACGCAGGTAGTCGGCGAGGCGGGCCTCGGCGCTGCCGGTTTCCGGTGTGTAGCCGTATTCCCAGCGCACCAGCGGCGGCAGGCTCATCAGGATCGACTCGGTGCGACCGCCCGATTGCAGGCCGAAGTGGGTGCCGCGATCGAAGACCAGGTTGAATTCGACATAGCGTCCGCGCCGGTAGAGCTGGAACTGGCGCTCGCGTTCGTCGTAAGGGGTGTCGCGACGGCGTTCGACGATCGGCAGCCAGGCGTCGAGGAAACCGTCGCCGACCGCCTGCATGTAGGCGTAGTCGCGCTCGAAATCGTCCTGGAGGTCGTCGAAGAACAGGCCGCCGACGCCGCGGGTCTCGCCACGATGCTTCAGGAAGAAATACTCGTCGCACCAGCGCTTGTGGGCGGCGTAGCGTTCCTCGCCGCCGAAGGGTTCGCACAGCGCACGCGCGGTGCGGTGCCAGTGCAGCACGTCCTCGTCGACGGGATAGAACGGCGTGAGGTCGAAGCCGCCGCCGAACCACCAGGCGACCGTCTCGCCTTCTTTTTCGGCGCGAAAATGGCGGACGTTGGCATGGGTGGTCGGGATGTGGGGATTACGCGGATGGAAGACCAGCGAGACACCGCAGGCGCGCCATTGCGCACCGACCAGTTCCGGCCGCGCCGCGGTCGCCGAAGGCGGCAGTTTGGTTCCCGACACGTCGGAAAAGCCGATGCCGGCCTGCTCGAACACCGCGCCGTCGCGGAGGATGCGGGTGCGGCCACCGCCGCCGAGCAAGGCCCCGCTGCCTTCGCGCGTCCACGCGTCCTCGACGAAGCGGGCGCCGCCATCGGCCTGTTCGATCGCTGCGCAGATGCGGTCCTGCAGTCCGGCCAGCCAGTCGCGGACGGTATCGAAATCGATGGGAGGCGTCGTCATGCCCGGCATTGTCGCAGCGGATCGAGCTGCGGACGATAGGCGCTGCTGCGCACCTCCATCATCCCCAACAGGAAATCGAAGATGTTGTCGTGGCTCCACGGCCGTGCGGCCTGGCGGGCGACGCAGGCGGCATCGACGCCGTTGCGCTGGCGGAAACCGTCGGACAACCACAGCGTCATCGGGATATGCGTCTGCACGTCGGGCGCGAAGGCATAGGGTGCGCCGTGCAGGTAGAGGCCGTTTTCGCCCAGCGATTCGCCGTGGTCGGAGACGAACAGCACCGCGCCGTTGATGGCGGGGTCGTTCTGCAGCGTGGTAATTACCGAAGCGATGATCGAATCGGTGTAGAGCACGCTGTTGTCGTAGGCGTTGCGGATCTGTTCCGGCGTGCAGGTCTGCAATTCGTTGCTGCGGCACACCGGGGTGAAGCGTTCGAATTCGCCCGGATAGCGCTGGTAGTAGGCCGGGCCGTGGCTGCCTTTCACGTGCAGCACGATGATGCGATCGCCGTGGGTGTCGGCCAGCGTCTTCTGCAGTGCATCGACGAGGATGCCGTCGTAACAGTTGCGCGCGCTGCACCACTTGGGATCGGTCGCGTTCTGCAGCTCGGTCTCGTGCACGCGCCTGGCGATGCCCTTGTCGCCGGTGTTGTTGTCGAACCAGGCGACGTCGACGCCGGCGTGGGCCAGCACGTCCAGTGCGTTTTCCCGGGCGAGGGCGGCGCGTTCGCTGAAGTCCTTGCGGCCGAGGTTGGAGAACATGCACGGCAGCGAGACCGCGGTATCGGTGCCGCAGGAGCGCATGTCGGCGAAGTTCGTGACCGGGAGCCGTGCCAGCTGCGGCGTGGTCTGGCGCGCATAGCCGGACAGCCCCCAGCTGGCGGCGCGCACCGATTCGCCGGCGATGAACACCAACACCTGCGGTTTTGCCCCGGCCTGCGCTGGCGCGCGCGTGGCGTCGCGTCCGAGCGGCTGCACCACGATCGCCGCCTGCGGGCGTGCGTTGTCGACATAGGCGACGAGGCCGCTGGCGATCGCCATCGGGTTGATGACGTGGCCGAGATCGCGCTGGTTGCGCAGGCTGGAGGCGACGCCGCGGCCGCCGATGCCGATCGCTGCGGCGCTCGCGACGATCACGATCAATGCCAGTTTCGCGCGCGACCACAATTCGCGCGGGAACGGCTGCCAGTCGATCCGCGTCCACAGCACCAGCAGCGCCGGCAACAGGCCGGTCGCGCCGATCTTCCACGCCATCCGCCACGACAGCCATTCGCCGGCCTCGCGTGAATTGGTTTCGAACACGCTGCGCAGGGTGTGGCGATCGACCACGGCGCCGAAATCGTCCATGAAGAAGGCTGCTGCAGCCGCGCACAGCAGCACGATCACCAGCCAAGGCTTGATCGCCCACTTGAACGACAGCGGCAGCAACAGGACGAGCACGGTCATCGCCAGCAGCACGCCCAGGCACAGCAGGAACAGCCAGTGCGGCAGGCCGCCGGGATCGAGGGCCGCCAGCAGCTTCCACGCGCGGAAGTTGGCGAATGCCAGCAGCCATGCCGTGCACAGCAGCAGCACGGTGTTCGCGCGCATCAAGGGTCCGCGCATCATGGCGAGCTCGATTCCGGAACGTGAAGAGCGCATAGGCTAACGCAAGGGAATCTGAATCGGCGGTTCCCTTGTGGCGACGCTTCCCCCACAATTCCCGGGATTCCGGAAGAGTTGCATGCGCGCCTACGTCTACAAGAGCACCCGCAAGGCCGATACCTATGTCTTCCTCGCCGCGCGCGACGAGGGCGCCAAGCTGCCGGAGGCACTGCGCACGCAACTCGGCCCGCTGCAATTCGTGCTGGACACCGAGCTGACGCCCGAACGCAAGCTGGCGCGCGAAAACCCCCGGGAAGTGATGGCGAACCTCGCCAGTCGCGGCTTCCACCTGCAGATGCCGCAGGACCTGCCGCTCGACCCCATGACCTCGGACTGGGGGACGGATGCCTGACCAACAACGCGGTCGCGCGATGCCGTGGCTGGCCGCCGCCTTCGGAGTGCTGTCTCTCCTCGCAACCGGCTTCGGCGGCTGGATCGCCGCGCTCGGTGGCGCGGTCGGCAGCGGCCTGCTGGCCAGCGCCTGGCCATTGCGCGGCAACCCGACAGATCGTGCCCCTCGGGTCGTCGCCAGCCATGTCCTGGTTTGGGCCGTCGCGGTGGTGGTCGGCGCGGTCCTCGCGGCGTGGCCGTTGCATGCGTTGATGGCGTCGGGCTCCTTGGCGGCTGCGCTCGGCCTCGGCCTAGCGGCGGCAATCGGCGTGATCCTGGCGTGGCGGGTCTGGCCGCTGTGGACCAGCGATGCCGGTGACGCCCGCTTTGCCTTCACTCACGCCTTGGGCGAACGCGATCCGTCGCGACGCTGGGCATGGGGCGGCTTGCGTCCGGCGATCGCGGTGGCCTGCGTGGTCGCGCTGGTTCTCGTTCTGGCATGGCCGGGCGCAATCAGCGGATCGTTGCGCTGGGCGATGGCAGTGTTGCTGGCATTGCTGCTGCCGGTGCTGCGCTTCTCGGCGCGCATCCGGCGGGTGGCGAAAGAGGTCAAGGCGATGTCCCCGCCACCTGCACCGGCGCGCAACGCTGAACCGGTCAGCCTGGACGCCTTGCCCGAATTGCACCTGGATGACGAAGCCGCGGCCGATGCCGTGGTCGATCTTCCCGCCAACACCGGCAATGAAGAGCTCGATCGCGAACTCCACGCCGCCGCCCGCGGCGGCCGGGTCGAGCGCGCGCTGGCGCTGCTCGATGCCGGCGCGCGCGCCGATGCATTGCCGGCCGCGGACGATCGCGACCAGCGCCGCTTGCCGATCCTCGCCGCCGTGCTGCCGGACCTGCGCCTGTTGCGCACGCTGATCGCGCATGGCGTGTCCCTCGATGCCGACGCCAGCGGGATCACGCCGTTGCTCGCCGCGACGCGCGACAGCTGGCATGGCCGCCCCGATGCGGTGGCCATGCTGCTCGCCAATGGCGCCGATGTGCGCGCCACCGATCCCCAGGGCAACACGCCGTTGCACCACGCCGCGCGCAGCACCGATCCCGGCGTCGCTGCCTTGCTGCTCGACGCCCAGGCGCAGATCGATGTCGCCAACGGCAATGGCCAGACCCCGCTGGCGATGGCCTGTGCTGCCGGCAACTGGCGACTGGCGAAATTCCTGCTGGAACGTGGCGCCAGTGTCGCTCCGGCGAAGGCACTGTCGCCCTTGCTCGCCGCCGCGACGGCCGATGATGACGATCCCGCAGGCGTCCAACTGCTGCTGCGCCATCGCGCGCAACTCGCCGATGCCGTCGATCTTGATGGACGCAGTGCCTTGCACCTGGCAGCCCAGGCCGGGCATTCCGCCATCGTCCAGAACCTGCTCGACAGCGGCGCCGGCGTCGATGCCCGCGATGCCACGCAAACGACGCCGCTGATGCTGGCGGCGCAGGGTGGCCATCGTGACGTGATCGACGCCTTGCTGGAATCGAAAGCCGATGTCGCCGCACGCAACGCCGATGGCCACGATGCCTTGCGCCATGCCGTGGAAGGCGAGGTCGCGGGCGCCGATGTCATCGCCGCATTGCAGGCCGCGGGCGCGCGCGCCGACGTGATGGACGATGCCGGCGTCGATGCGCTTGCACGCGCCAAGGCGCTGGGTCGCTGGTCGGTGGTCCAGGCGCTCGATCCCGCCTTCGTGCCGCCGCCGGTTGCCGGTGGCGATGTCGTTGCCGACGATGCTGCGTCGAATCGCCCGCCCTATGCAGTCGTCAGCGATGCATTGCGCGATGGCGACGCCGCCACGCTCGAACGGTTCGCGCCGCTGCTGGAACGCAGCGAATTCACCCGCATGCTCGCCGAACTCGCGCCGTCGTCGCCGCAGCTGGTTCCGTGGCTGCTTGCGCGCGGCGCCGATGCCGATGCCAGCCGCGAAGGCCACAGCCTGCTCGGACAGTTGCTGCGCCTCGCGCCCGGCGACGCCAATGCCGCGCAGGCACTGGATCTGCTGTGGCGGCGTGGTGCCAGTCCCGCCGGTGCCGGCGTGTTCGCCAATCATCTGCAGGCCCGTCGCGCCCATCCGTCCGAGCACGATGAAGCCTTCGCCCTGCAACTGCTGGAACGCGGCGCCGATCCCTTCGGCAGCGACAGCGCCGGCGATCCGCCGCTGCACCACGCCATCCGCCTGCATTGGCCGCGCCTGACGCAACGCCTGCTCGACAATGGCGTCGATCCTTGCGCCATCGACGGATCGGGCCTGAGCGCGTTGCACGTCGCCACCGCCTGCGGCGATGCCAATGCGGTGCGTGCTTTGGTCGCCGTCGGCGCGAAACCCGATGCGCGCGCGCCCGATGGCCAGACCGCGCTCGGCGTCGCGCTCGCCAATGGCCGCAAGGATCTCGCCGACTGGCTCGACTGGCGCGGCTGGCCGCTGCCGGGCCGCGCCCTGCGCGCGGGCGACCTGCCGGCCGCGGCGATCACCGGCGACGGCGACGCGGTGCGGCGCCTGCTCGAACTCGGCTTTCCGGTCGACGCGCTCGATGCGCAGGGTTGCAGCGCGCTGTTGCGTGCCGCCGGTGGCGGCCATGCCGATGCGGTCGAACAACTGGTCGCGCATGGCGCCGATGTCGGACTCAGCGCCAGCACCGGTGCCACGCCGCTGTCGGCGGCGGTGAGCATGCGCCACGCCGCGGTGGTCGATCGCCTGCTCGCCGCCGGCGCCGATCTCGGCCAGCGTTTGCCGGGCGAGGTGACGGTATTGATGCTGGCGTCCGCGCTTGGACTGCCGGAAATGGTCACGCGATTGCTGCGCGCCGGCGCGGACGTCGCCGCCGCCGATCCGCAGGGACTGGCGCCGATCCATTGCGCCGCGCTCTACGGCTTCACCGCGCGCGACCGCACGCGACTGGTGACGCTGTTCGACATCTTGCTGCTGTCCGGCGCGGACGCCAATGCGCGCGCGGAAGCCGGCGTCACGCCGTTGCTGCTGCTGCTCGGCGCGCGCGCCGAGCCGGGAACCGGTTGCGACGAAGCGGTGATCCTCGCCGGCCTCGATCGCATGCTCGATGAAGACGTGCAACTCGACGCCCAGGATCCGCGTGGCTTCGGCCCGTTGCACATCGCCGCCTTGCACGGATTGATGTCGGTGGCGCGCCGCCTGCGCGACAGCGGTGCGCCGCTGGGCCAGCGCGATCGCCTCAACCGCACGCCGCGCGACATCGCCCTGATGCGCGGCTTCGTCGACGTCGCCGCCGAACTCGCCGAAACGGCATCGGTGGCAGGCGCACAGGACATGACGATGGCGCGCATGCTGCGGCCGCAGGATCGTTCGTACTGATTCGCCCGGTTGCGGTAGGATCGCCCTCATCACGAGGGGAGAGAACGGGATGATGATCAGGCAACCGATGGCGGCGGCACTGGCTTTGTTGCTGGCCGGCCCGATAACGATGGTGCAGGCGAAAGAGCCGCCGGCACTGGTGACAAGCGACCATGGCCTCACCGAGTCGGTGATGACCATGCGCGTGCGTGGCGACCTCACGTTCGGGCCGGATGGCGTAGTCAGGGAGCACCACGTCGCGACCAAGCTCGATCCGGCCGTCGCGGCCTTCGTCGACAAGGCCATCGATGGGTGGAAATTCAAACCCTATCTGCAGGATGGCATTCCGGTCAACGCCAGGACCTATTTCCAGATGACGCTGGCGGCGCGCGACCAAGGCGCGGACAAGTACGAAATCTCGGTCGACCACGCCTCTTTCACCGATGACGAGACATACGGCGGCCACAAGGCCGCGCTGAACAAATCGAAGTGCGTGATCGACTGCATCGTGTCGCAGCCGGCGGCGCCGGCCTACATGGGGCAGGTGAACGGTGGAGTGATCGTCCATCTTTACCTGAATCCCGACGGCACGGTGGCCGATGCGGTCATCGGGCAGTCGGCGCTCTACAGCGTGCGGGGCCGTGACAAGGTGCTCGATGATGCGCGCAAGGTGTTCGAGAAAATCGCGCTCAGATATGCGCGCGGTGTTCGTTTTGCCCCGGGGTCGGGCAGTCCCCTTGTCGGTGACAATCATTTTGTGGGTGCATTGCCCTTTGTCTTCCAGATGGACGAGCGCCATGATTCAGACAACCTGGGCAGGTGGCGCCTCGAACAGCGCGGGAAACGCACCATTGCTCCATGGCTGATCCACGATCCGGCTCGCTGGGTCGGCGTCTCCGATACTTCGGGCAGCGGCTTCATCGCCATGAAGGACAGCCCGTACAAGTTGGTATCGGACCAGGCGCACACGCCGTAACAAATCACGTCCCACAAACGACAAAGCCCCGCAACGCGGGGCTTTGTCGTTTTATCGCAAATGGACCTCAGCGCTTCATCGAACTGAAGAACTCGTCATTCGACTTGGTGTTCTTCATCTTGTCGAGGAGGAATTCCATCGCCGCGATTTCGTCCATCGGGTGCAGCAGCTTGCGCAGGATCCAGATCTTCTGCAGCAAGTCGGGCTCGATCAGCAGGTCCTCGCGGCGGGTGCCGGAGAGGTTGACGCCGATCGCCGGGTAGACGCGTTTCTCGGTGATGCGACGATCCAGGTGCACTTCGGAATTGCCGGTGCCCTTGAACTCCTCGTAGATCACCTTGTCCATCGCACTGCCGGTGTCGACCAGCGCGGTGGCGATGATCGTCAGCGAGCCGCCTTCTTCCACGTTGCGCGCCGCGCCGAAGAAACGCTTCGGGCGATGCATGGCGTTGGAGTCGACGCCGCCGGTCAGCACCTTGCCGGAGCTTGGCAGCACGTTGTTGTAGGCGCGGGCGAGGCGGGTGATCGAGTCGAGCAGGATCACCACGTCCTTCTTGTGCTCGACCAGGCGCTTGGCGCGTTCGATCACCATTTCCGCGACCTGGACGTGGCGCGCGGCCGGTTCGTCG